>CAYRTE010000062.1:0-24235 GCA_964427205.1 uncultured Caulobacter sp. | reverse complement strand
GGGTCCCGCAACGCCGGGATCCCCGGACGCGCTTCAGTATCCCCCTGAAGCCCAGCCCCGCTCGATCACCCCCCGCCGCCGCAATGGTCGCTGGCCTTGCGCCCTTTCCTCGCGACGAGGTGGATACAGAATACGGGAGGTTTCAGCGCGTCTGATTGGCGCGATCAACTGTTTTACAAGGCATTGATTTGGTTGGAGTTTGTTCTGAAAAGAACGAGGACACGGCGCCGACAATCCCCGTTCTCGCCCTCTCGCCGCATCGTCGATCAGGGCTTTCCAGCCTCCGCGGTTGCCTGGGGCAGACCCTGCCATTCGAACTTGATCGGCAGGGTGATGCGCAGACCGTCGACAGGGTCGCCCTCCGCGGTCCAGGGGTTCATGCGCATGAGGCTCGCGGCCTTCAAGGCGGCGGCGGCGAACTCCAGGTTGGCGGGTTCCTCGCGCGCGGCCTGGCAATCGGTCAGTTCGCCGGTCGCCGAGACCCGGCACGACACCACCCCCAGTCCGACCTCTACGCCGGCCTTGATCGCCGTAGCGGGATAGATGTCCGCCACGCCCTGTGGGTTCAGTGTGCGGATCCAGCGCGGCTTGGTCAGTTTGCGCGTGTCCGGCGTGGCCGGATTGCGAAAGCGGAAGGGGATATCGATCTTGTAGTCGTCGAGATCCTTGGCCTTGTCGGCCGTGAAGGCGACCTGAAAGGGCTTCGATAGCGCTCTGGCGGCCTTGCCAAAGCCCTTGCCCTTGGGGACTTCGGAAATCACCTCGCACCCGGCCAGGCGACCGGCCTTGTTGAGGTCGCAACGCAGGGCTGCCTGGCCGGAGGGCAGGTCGCCGGCCTCGGCGGGCCAGGCGGCGGCGACCTCGGTGACGGTCGGGGCCTGGGTCCAGGGCGGGTCCAAGACCAGACTCTGGCCAGTGGGACTCAGGTTGCCGTTGGCCAGACCCGACCAGATGATCGGCACGGTGACATCGCTGCTCATGGCCTTGCCGCCGCGGATCTTCGGACTCATCCGAAACTGCGGGGCCAGCTGCAGGCCGGCCACCCCAAAGCCCAGGCCCGGTGGGTCCTCGGACACCACCTTGCAGTTCTGTAGAAAGCCCTCGACGGTGACATCGCACTTGATGGCCGCCCGCCCGTCGCGGCTGCGCTTGACCGCCTCTTTGGGGAAGACGCCGGCCATGTCCTGGGGGCTGGGCTTTCTGACCCAGTCGGGATTGGAGTCGCCGGGAGCCAGGAAGGCGAAATCGGTCTTGAGAGGTCGACCCGCGACCGAGGCGCCGGACATGTCCCGGGTCTTGATCCGCTCCTTGCCGACCAGTTGCAGGGCCGCCGCGCCGAAGCCCAGTCCGGCCGGCTCTTCCTTGAAGATCGTGCAGTCGTTGAGCTTGCCCCCGGTGTCGGCCACACAGGCCAGGGTGACGTCGCCCGAGATCTTCTGATCGAAGGCGGCCTTGGGATAGGCGGCCTTGACGTCGGCGGGTTTGGCGCCGGCGATGAACTGGGGCCGCCAGCCGGCGGCGTCCTCATCGTCCTGGGCCAGGACGGGTCCCGCGATCGCGGCGACCAGGATCGCCAAGGCCCATGAATGCTTCATCGGAAAACTCCCCGCGACCATCGCCCCCCCCAACGCCGACGATGGTGGCCCACAGCCCTGGGTAGAAGCTAACCTGGGGTCGAGCGGCTTGCCAATGGGTGTCGATGGAGATGGCGCCAAGCCTTCCCGCCGCCCGGTCGCCAGCCTATGTTCCGGCCATGACCGACACCGCCGCGCCCGCCGATTCCGCCCCCGTCTCGACCCTCACCCAGGATGGTCCGGCGATCCGCCTGTTCCTGGTCGACGGCTCGGCCTATCTGTTCCGCGCCTATCACGCCCTGCCGCCCCTGACCCGCAAGAGCGACGGCCTGCCGGTGGGCGCGGTGCAGGGCTTCTGCAACATGCTGTGGAAGCTGCTGCGCGACATGCAGGGCGATACGCCCACCCACCTGGCGGTGATCTGGGACCACTCGGAAAAGACGTTCCGCAACAAACTCTACGATAAATACAAGGCTCATCGCCCGCCGCCGCCCGAGGACCTGATCCCGCAGTTTCCGCTGGTGCGTGAGGCGACCCTGGCGTTTGGCGTGCCGGCCATCGAGCTGCCCGGCTACGAAGCCGATGACCTGATCGCCGCCTATGCCTGCCGGGTGCGCGAGCTGGGCGGCGAGACCGTGATCGTGTCGTCCGACAAGGACCTGATGCAGCTGGTCGGAGACGGCGTGTCGATGTTCGACCCGATGAAGGGCCTGCGCATCGACCGCGAGCAGGTGTTCGAGAAGTTCGGCGTCTATCCGGAAAAGGTGGTCGACGTTCAGGCCCTGTGCGGCGACAGCGTCGACAATGTGCCCGGCGCCCCCGGCATCGGCATCAAGACCGCCGCCCAGCTGATCAACGAATATGGCGACCTAGACACGCTGCTGGCGCGGGCCGGCGAGATCAAGCAGCCCAAGCGCCGCGAGACGCTGATAGAATATGCCGACCAGATCCGCCTGTCGCGGGCCCTGGTGCAGCTGGACTGCGATACGCCGCTGCCCGAGCCGATCGACGACCTGACCGTGCGCGAGCCCGACAAGACCGTGCTGGCCGACTTCCTGGAGCTGATGGAGTTCCGCTCCCTGGCCCGCCGGGTGGGTGACGGCAACGCCTCGGCCGCGCCGCGCAGCCTGGACCGTCCCCCTGGCGCGGCGCCCAGCGCCCCGGTGACGACGGTGTCCTATGCGGGGGCCGCCGCTCGCGCTGCAGCCGCCCCGGTCGCCGAGCCGGCGACCATCGATCACGCCGCCTACGTGCGCATCCAGGATATCGAGACCCTGAACGCCTGGATCGCCAAGGCGACGGCCAAGGGTGTCGTGGCCTTCGACACCGAGACCGACGCCCTGTCCTCGGCTACGGCCGGCCTGTGCGGGGTGTCGCTGGCGATCAATCCGGGCGAGGCCTGCTACATCCCGGTGGGCCACTGCGAGAAGGACGGCCTGGCGCTGGAAGCCGCCGCCGACCTGGTGCAGATCCCGCTGGACGAGGCGATGGCCGCGCTCAAGCCGCTGCTGGAAGACCCGGCGGTGCTGAAGATCGCCCAGAACGCCAAGTACGACATCGCCGTGCTGGCCCGTCACGGCATCGACGTCGCGCCGATCGAAGACACCATGCTGATCAGCTATGTGCTGGAGGCCGGTCTGCACGGTCACGGCATGGATGAGCTGTCGGAGCTGTGGCTGGGCCACAAGCCGATCCCGTTCAAGCAGGTGGCCGGGACGGGCAAGGCCCAGATCAGCTTCAAGCATGTGGGCCTGACCGAGGCCACGGCCTATGCCGCCGAGGACGCCGACGTCACCCTGCGGCTCTACAATGTGCTCAAGCCGCGCCTGGCCCGCGAGGGGCTGCTGACGGTTTATGAGACGCTTGAGCGCCCCCTACCGCCCGTGCTGGCGGCGATGGAGAACGAGGGCATCCGGGTCGATCCCGACACCCTGCGCCGGCTGTCCAATGAGTTCTCGATGCGGATGGCCGAGTTCGAGGCCAAGGCCCAGGCTCTGGTCGGGCGGCCATTCAACCTTGGCAGTCCCAAGCAGATCGGCGACGTGCTGTTTGGCGAGATGGCCCTGAAGGGCGGCAAGAAGACCGCCACCGGCCAGTGGTCGACCGACAGCGATGTGCTGGAGAGCCTGGCCCTGGAGCACGAGCTGCCGCGCGTGCTGCTGGACTGGCGCCAGTTGTCCAAGCTGAAGGGCACCTATACCGACAACCTGATCGCGGCCATCGCGCCGGGCAGCGAGAACCGCATCCACACCTCCTACGCCCTGGCCGCGACGACGACGGGGCGACTGTCGTCGTCGGATCCGAACCTGCAGAACATCCCGATCCGCACCGAGGAAGGCCGCAAGATCCGCAAGGCCTTCGTGGCCGCGCCGGGCAAGCTGCTGATCAGCGCCGACTACAGCCAGATCGAGCTGCGCCTGCTGGCCCATATCGGCGACATTCCCCAGCTGAAGAAGGCCTTCCAGGAGGGTTTGGACATTCACGCCATGACCGCCTCGGAAATGTTCGGCGTGCCGATCGAGGGCATGCCCAGCGAGGTGCGCCGCCGGGCCAAGGCGATCAATTTCGGCATCGTCTATGGCATTTCCGCCTTTGGCCTGGCCAACCAGCTGGGCATCGGCCAGGGCGAGGCGGGGGCCTATATCAAGACCTATTTCGAGCGCTTCCCCGGCATCCAGGCCTATATGGACGCCACCAAGGCCTTCGTGCGCGAGCATGGCTATGTGACGACGATCTTCGGCCGCAAGATCAACATTCCCGACATCCACGCCAAGTCGGCGGCCCAGCGGCAGTTTTCCGAACGGGCGGCGATCAACGCGCCGATCCAGGGGGCGGCGGCCGATGTCATGCGCCGGGCGATGATCCGCATGCCGGGCGCGCTGGTCGAGGCCGGCCTGTCGGCCAAGGTGCTGCTGCAGGTGCACGATGAACTGGTCTTCGAAGCCCCCGAAGCCGAGGCCGAGGCCACCTGCGCCGTGGCGCGCCGGGTGATGGAGGGCGCCGCCGAACCGGCCGTGGCGATTTCGGTGCCGCTGACGGTGGAGGCCCGCGCCGCGCTCAACTGGGATGAGGCGCACTGATCAAGAAATGGGCAGAATTGTCGCTTGTGCGACATTACGTCGCGTCACGGTTAATGCCGTGGAAACGGGTTGAGGCTCAGAGCTAGGGCTGGCGCAAAGCCTCCGAGCACGGGTTCAGACCTTGTGATGGTTGAGGTTTCAGAGCGCGTTCACTGAACTCTGGAGAGCGGCTGTGTCGTTCGGCAACCTCAAAATCCCCCATAAGCTGATGGCCGTTTTTGCCGTCATGCTGGCCACGATCATGCTCATGGGCGGGGCGTTGTATGCCAACAAGCTGAGCTACGAGCGCTCGGTGGCGCATACCGAGGTGGCCTTCGAGTCGCTTCGCGCCGCCGACACCGCGGCCTTCCGCCTGACCCGCCAGGAGAACTCGCTGCGCGGCTTCCTGCTGTCGGGCGACCAGTATTACATCCAGCGCCTGGAAGAGGCCCACAAGCCCAAGTTCCTGGCCGCTCTGGAAAAGCTGAAGACCCTGGCCAAGGGCGACAAGGACGATCTGGCCCGCATCGCCACGGTCGAGGCAGCCTACGCCAACTTCCGCCAGCAGGCCATCGAGCCGGGCGAGGCGCTGGGCGCCGATCCGCTCACCCGTCCGCAGGCCGTGGACCTGGTGCGCAATGACGGCGTCGCCGACAAGGCCGTCGGGCCCGTCGAGGACGCCATCGAGGCCATCGTCAAGAATTTCGAGGCCGTTCTGGCCACCGAAGCCGCCGCCCAGAAGAAGGCGTCCGCCGCCTCGACCCTGACCCTGGCCATCGGCATCCTGATCACCGCGGCGATCGCGGTGGTGGGCGGGCTGATGCTGTCGAGCGGCATCGCCGGTCCGGTCGCGGCCATGACCGCCGCCATGCGCCGGCTGGCTTCGGGTGATCATACGATCGAGGTGCCGGCCTCGGGCCGCAAGGACGAGATCGGCCAGATGGCCGCCGCCGTCACCACCTTCAAGGAAGCCGCCATCGCTAAGGAACGCCTGGAAAGCGACTCCGCCAGCCAGCGCTCCCTGACCGAGCGCGAGCGGGCCGAGCGCGAGGCCGACAAGGCCGCTGACGCCGAGGCCGACTCCGTCGCCTTTGGAGCCCTTGGCGAGGCCCTCGACAGCCTGGCCAACGGCGACCTGACCCATCGCATCTCGGTGGAGTTCGCCCCCAAGGCCCAGCAGCTGAAGACCGACTTCAACGCCGCCGCGGCTCGCCTGCAGGATGCGATGAAGAGCATCGCGGCCACCACCGACGGCGTCAGCTCCGGCGCCGACGAGATCGCCCGGGCGTCCGACGACCTGTCGCGCCGCACCGAGCAGCAGGCCGCCAGCCTGGAAGAAACCGCCGCCGCCCTCGACGAGATCACCGCCACGGTCCGCAGGACCGCCTCGGGCGCCAAGGAAGCCTCGAACGTGGTCGCCAACGCCCGCACCGACGCCCAGCGCTCGGGCGAGATCGTCAGTCAGGCGGTCGCGGCCATGACCGAGATCGAGGGCTCCTCGCAGAAGGTCGGCAATATCATCGGTGTCATCGACGAGATCGCCTTCCAGACCAACCTCCTGGCGCTGAACGCCGGCGTCGAAGCGGCGCGGGCGGGCGAGGCGGGACGCGGCTTCGCGGTCGTGGCGCAGGAAGTGCGGGCCCTGGCCCAGCGCTCGGCCGACGCGGCCAAGGAGATCAAGGTGCTGATCTCGACCTCGACCCAGCAGGTCGGCACGGGCGTCAGCCTGGTCGGTCAGACCGGCGAGGCCCTGCAGCGCATCGTCGAGCAGGTGGCCTCGATCGACACCCTGGTCAACGAGATCTCCGCCTCGGCCACCGAGCAGTCCACGGGTCTGCACGAGGTCAATCAGGCCGTGAACCAGATGGATCAGGTGGTTCAGCAGAACGCCGCCATGGTCGAGCAGGCCACCGCCGCCACCCACTCGCTGAAGGGCGAGGCCAGCGAGCTGGCCAGCCTGGTTGGCCGGTTCAAGGTGTCGGCCGGCTCCGCCGCCGCGCCTCAGGCGGCGTCGCGCGCCGCGCCGCAGCCTCGCGCCCGTCCCCAGACCGCCGTCCGCCCGGGCCGCGGCTCGGCCGCCGCCGCGGTCAAGGAAGACTGGGAAGAGTTCTGATCGAACCCTTCCACCAGACCCAACTCTTCCACCAGACAATGTGACGAAACGGGCTCTCCGCGCAGCGGGGAGCCCGTTTTGCGTCGGAGCCGCGCCCAGGACCTCCGCGGCGAGTTGTCGCGGGGCGTCGCGGGGCGTCGCCTGCGTCAGTATGACGCTACGGCAGGCCGAGAGGGCATGAACATGTCTGGCAAGGGCGGCAAGCGGGCTAGCCTTGCGCCTGGCGTTCCTGGTCTTCGTCGCGCGAGATCACCGCCACCCGCTCGTCGTCGTCGAACAGCTCGGCCCGCGTGGCGGCGCCGTGGTCATTCAGCATTCGCAGGCACCGCGCCCGGGCCTCGCTCAGCGAGGCGCAGCTCAGGGCTTCCATGTGAGGCACATCCGAGCCAAGCGAATAGATATAGCAAAAGTAGATCATGCGGGCCCCGGCGCCCAACCCCCGGATCGAGGTGATGGCGAGCCTGACCCTAACCTCTACCGGACGCGCGAACTGCCGGGTTGCCGACATAACGCTACGGAAGGCGCCGATCGGGTTCTGGAAGAGAGGTCCTTGGTGGAGCCGAGGGGAATCGAACCCCTGACCTCCTCATTGCGAACGAGGCGCTCTACCATCTGAGCTACGGCCCCAAGGAAGCGCGGGAATAAGGCGGGGCGGGGCCCGCGTCAAGCGGCGGAATTCGGCTTTGCTTGCCAGCGGCGGCAAGGCGCGGCAAGAAGCGCATGACTCGGACGGGAAACCCATGGCCGCCATTATCAACTTCGTCTTCTTCATCGCTTCGGCGCTGCTCAGCCTGCTGTGGTGGGCCATCATCATCTCGGCCGTTCTGAGCTGGTTGGTGGCGTTCGACGTGATCAATCTGCGCAATCGCGCCGTCTATCAGATCAGCACCTTCCTGGACCGGGTGACCGGCCCGGTGCTGCGGCCGTTCCAGCGGATCATTCCGCCGCTGGGCGGGGTGGATATCAGCGCGATCATCGTCCTGCTGATCATCACCGGCGTTCAGACCTATATCCTGCCGGCGCTGCAGATCACGCTGCTGAACCTGCTGGGCTGATCCATGTTGCTGGCCGTCCGCCTGACGCCGCGCGGCGGGCGCGACGGGGCTGACGGCTGGGCCGTGGACGCCGACGGCCGGCCCTATCTGAAGGTGCGGGTGTCCAGTCCCCCCGTCGAGGGCGAGGCCAACGCCGCCCTGATCAGCTTTGTCGCCAAGAGCCTGCGCCTCCCCAAATCCGCAGTCCGACTGGCGGCGGGCGCAACCGCGCGCTTGAAGCGGCTCGAGATCGACGGCGTCGAAGAGGCGGATCTGGAGCGCGTCTTCGGACCCCGCCCCTGAGCGGCGGGAATCGACGCGCCGCGGGCAAAATTTGCCTCAAGAGAATCTGACCGGGGCCGGGTTCGCCACGAAAATCGCAGTCATCCCACCGAAATGTCGGCAACTGGAGCATTGACGGAACACTGGTGTTTCACGTCATCTTAGCTTTCGGCGCTGAAACTGGCAGGCAGCATAACGCGTGCGTCAAGCTCGGGGGATGAGGCGTCGATGGGGGTGAGCGAAACGCCGAGGGATATGGCCCGCGCCGCGGCCTCGCGACGCGCCAACATCTATCTGCGCCTGTTCGCGACGCTGACCATCTCGGTCATCCTGTACGTCTTCGTCGACATGAAGTGGGCCTGGATCTGGGCCGGGCTCTATCTGCTGGCTCTGGCGATCGAGTTCTGGGTGACCCGCCCGGTCGTGGCCGATCCCGAGGCCCAGCCCTCACGCTTGCGGCGCAGGGCGCTTACGGTGTTGCCTTTCGTCACGGCGGCCATCTTTGGATTCCTGGCCCTGCCGCTGTTCGCCTCGGATCAGCGGTTCGCCCCCACCCTGGGCGGCATGCTGCTGGCGGGCTCGTTGCTCAATGTCATCGTCATTAACGCCGGCCAGAGATCGGCGACCCTGTGGGCCGCCGCGCCGCATGTCCTGTACCTGCTGATCGTGCCGCTGGTGGCCCGGGCGGCCAATCCGGACGCGCCCCTGGCCAACGCCCTGTGGCTTGGCGCCCTGCTGCTGATCGCCTCGGTCACCGTGGCCAGCCGCACCCTCGGCGGCGCCCTGAAGGCCGAGGCCGACGCCAAGGACGAGGCCGAGCGCCGCCGCTATGAGGCCGAGGAGGCGGTGGCCGCCAAGTCGGCTTTCGTGGCCATGATCAGCCACGAGCTGCGCACCCCGATCAGCGCCATCCTGGCCGGCGCGGCGCGCCTGCACAGCGAGGTTCCCGACGCCAGCTCCAAGATCCACGCCCAGCTGATTACCGACGCCGGCGGCCTGATGCGGGCCCTGCTCAACGACCTACTGGACTTTTCGCGCCTGGAGGCCGGCCGCATGGCGGTCGAAAAAGCGCCGTTCAACCTGCGCCAGACCCTGGCGGACACCCTGCGGCTGTGGCGGCCTGAAGTGGCCAAGAAGGGCCTTCGACTGCGGGTCGAAGGCGCCGCGACCCTGCCCAGATGGGTGGCGGGCGATGCGCTTCGCCTGCGTCAGGTACTCAACAACCTGCTCTCCAACGCCATCAAGTTCACCGACCGGGGCGCCATCGCGGTGCGCTTTGACAGTGTGGAGGACGGCGTCGAGCGACGCCTGACGATCACGATCGCCGACACGGGATCCGGCATTTCCCAGGCCAACCTGGCGCGGCTGTTCACGCCGTTCGAGCAGCTGAGCACCAGCGTGGTTCGCCAGCATGGCGGGTCGGGCCTGGGGCTGGTGATCAGCCGTGAACTGGCCCGGCTGATGGGCGGTGATCTGGTGGTCAGCAGCGCGGAGGGCCAGGGGGCCACCTTCACCCTGACACTGCTGGTCGAGGCCGCCGAGGCGCCGCGAGCCGCCGAGAACGGTCCCTCGATCGCCGGCGCGCGGGTGCTGGTGGTCGACGACCACGTGGTCAACCGCCGGGCCATCGAACTGGTGCTGCAGCCCTTCGGCGTCGCGGCCACCCTGGCCGAGTCCGCCGAACAGGCGCTGGAGCTGCTGGGAACCGAGGTCTTCGACGCGGTGCTGATGGACGTCTACATGCCCGGCATGGACGGCCGCGACGCCACCCGCCTCCTGCGGGCCGGCTCGGGCCCCAACCGCGATACGCCGGTGGTCGCCGTCACCGCCTCGGCCACGCCCAAGGACTGGGAGGCCTGCCTGACGGCGGGCATGAACGCTCACGTCGCCAAGCCGATCGATCCCGTCGAGCTCTATACGGCGCTGACTCAGGTGCTGGTCGGCGGCGTCCGCGTCGCGGCCTGATCCAGGGTCTGGACCAGCCGGGCCTTCAGCGCCTCGGCGTCCTTCATCTCGCATTCCCAGATCGTCTCGACACGCCAGCCCGCCGCTGTCAGCGCCTGGGTCGAGGCGGCGTCGCGCGCCTTGTTGCGGGCCACCTTGGCCAGCCAGTAGTCGCGATTGGCCTTGGGCACCCGCGCGCCCCGGGCGCAGTCGTGGCCGTGCCAGAAACAGCCGTGAACGAAGAAGGCGAGCTTCCTGCCCGGCATGACGAGGTCGGGCTTGCCCGGCAGGTCCTTGCGCTGCAGCCGGTAGCGGGCGCCCAGGCTGGTCAGGGTCTTGCGCAGCAGCAGCTCGGGCTTGGTGTCCTGGCTCTTGACCCGGGCCATCACCGCCGAGCGCTTGGCCTTGTCATAGACATCGGTGGTCACGGCGTCGCCTCGCTGTCGCGCAAGACAACGCCGCCCAAGGTCTACAACCCGTCGAACAGGGCCGTGGACAGGTAGCGTTCGGCGAAGCTGGGAATGATCGCCACGATCAGCTTGCCGGCATACTCGTCGCGCAGGGCCAGGTCGAAGGCGGCGGTCAGGGCCGCGCCCGAGCTGATGCCGACCGGCAGACCCTCGACGGCGGCCGAGCGGCGGGCCATGGCGAAGGCGTCGTCATTGCTGACCTGGACGATCTCGTCGATGACGCCGCGATCCAGGATGCCCGGCACGAAGCCGGCGCCGATGCCCTGGATCTTGTGCGGGCCGGGCGCGCCGCCCGACAGCACGGCCGAGGCTTCCGGCTCGACGGCCACCATCTTGAGGCCCGGCTTGCGGGCCTTCAGCACCTGGCCGACGCCCGAGATCGTGCCGCCGGTGCCCACGCCCGAGACCACGGCGTCCACCGCGCCGGCGGTGTCGTTCCAGATCTCTTCGGCGGTCGAGACGCGGTGGATCAGCGGGTTGGCGGCGTTCTCGAACTGCTGGGGCATCACCGCGCCGGGGGTGGCCTCGATGATCTCCTGGGCCCGGGCGACGGCGCCGCGCATGCCTTTCTCGGCCGGGGTCAGCTCCAGCTTGGCGCCCAGCAGCAGCAGCATCTTGCGGCGCTCGATCGACATGCTTTCGGGCATGACCAGGATCAGCTTGTAGCCCTTGGCGGCGGCCACGAAGGCGAGCGCGATGCCGGTATTGCCGCTGGTGGGCTCGACCAGGGTGGCGCCCGGCGTGATCAGGCCCTGGGCTTCCAGGCTCTCGATCATCGATACGCCGATGCGGTCTTTCACCGAGGACAGCGGATTGAAGAACTCCAGCTTGGCCACGACCTCGCCCTTGGGCTGGATCTGCGCCGACAGGCGCGGCAGCCGGATCAGCGGGGTGTCGCCGATGGTGTCGAGGATCGAGTCATAGATCTTGCCGCGCCCGGAACGCTTGTAGCGGGCGGCATCATAGGAGGAGGCGCCATCGGCCATGGGGGTTCTCGCGAAAGGTTGGCGGGTCTAAAGCCACCTTACGGCGTGGGTTTTGGCCTGTCAGCGGGTCATTCGGCGGCAAGGCTTGCAGATTTGCTATCGACAAGCGGTTCCAGCAGGCGCGCCGTCAGCCAGCGGACCACCGGCGGGGCCACACCGTCGCCGATCACGTGCAGGCCGGCCGTCTGGCTGCCCGGCAGGACGTAGCTGTCGGGCAGGCCCATCAGCCGCGCGCCCTCGCGCGGGCCGATCAGGCGCGAGCGCACTTGCCCCCCGTCGATCACCAGCAGGGTCTGGCGCGACGAGCCGCCGCGCGGCGTGCGCAGGCACCCGGCCAGACCGTCGAACCGCGCCTCGGCCCGCTGCTGGCCGCCCCGCATGCGCTTGAACACCGCCCCGACCGCGCGCTGGCCGCTCTTCACGTGGGCCTCGACGGCGGCGCGATGGGCTGGCGCCATCAGGGCCAGCAGGTTGCGGGTCCTTTCGGGCGCGTTCCAGGTGACGGCGTCGTCGGGTTCGAGCAGGGCGGCCAGGTCGGTGTTGCGGGCTGGCGGCGCGTCCAGGCCCCACCAGATCCAGCCGGCTTGCAGGGCGGCGGGCAGACGGGCGTGAGCGGCCCGGACCGCGCGGCTGTGGAACGGACTGGGGCCGGCCAGGGCGTCGGCCGGTCGGCGGGTGGCGATCACGAAGACGCGCGGCCGCGACTGCGGGGTGAACCGCGCCGCGTCGATCTCCAGCGCCCCGAAGCGATAGCCTTCATCGGCCAGGGCCTGGCACAGGGCGGTGAAATCGCGGCCCTCGTGCGAGGTCAGTAGGCCGACGACGTTCTCGACGACGATGGTGTCGGGGCCCCGTCCCTGGGCGTTCAGGGCCTGCATCAGCTTCCAGAAACCGAAGAAGGCCGAGGACCGTCCGCCGGTGAGGCCCGCGCGGGCCCCGGCCAGGCTGAAGTCCTGGCAGGGGCTGGAGGCCCAGGCCAGGTCGGCGGTCGGCAGGGTGTCGGGCGCGATGGCCCAGACGTCGCCCTGATGGAAGTGTTCAGACGCGTCGGCGAAATTGGCGCGGTAGGCGGCCGCCTTGACCGGATCGAAGTCGTTGGCGAAGGCGCAGGTCCAGCCGTCTCCCAGGCCGATGCGGGCCATGCCGCCGCCGGCGAAAAATTCAAGGAAGGCGGGAGAGGCTTTTCGAGTCATGCTCCGGGAGTCTAGCCTCAGACGGGCTCCAGGGGATAGTCGCCGCCATGCCACGCACCGCCGCCTTGTCGATCCTGCTTCTGGCCCTGGCCGCCTGCGGCGAGGCGCCGATGGGGTCTTCGGAAGACTCCGCCCCGCCGGCCGACGCGCCGGCTTCGGCCAGGGCGCCCGACTATGCCGGCGATTTCGACGTCGTCGGGACCGAGCCGTTCTGGGCCGTGAAGATCCGCGCCGCCAGCGTCGTCCTGACCCGGCCCGACAGTCCCGAGGTCAGCAATGCCAATCCGGGCGTGCGGATCGATGGCCAGCAGGGCGTGTGGGATTCCAGCGGCGTGGTCGAAGACAAGGGCCGGCTGGTCGTGCGCCTGACGCCGGGCGTCTGCACCGACGGCATGTCGGACCGCGTCTACCGGTTCTATGCCGAGGTCTGGATCGACGGCGAGACGCTGAAGGGCTGCGCCGAGCACACGGCGGTGCTGGCGGCCCAGCCGAAGCCTTAAGCCGCGTCCCCTAACCGCGCCGAAGTTCGATCGTCTCGATCGACGAGTGGGCGGGGCGGGGCTTGTTGGCGCCGGGCGTCGGCAGTAGCAGGCCGATCGTGATGGCGAGGATCAGGGCGAGGGCGAAGAAGGCCTTGGCAGCCATGGCGGGTCTCTGGTCTGGCGTCGCGCGGATATCGCGCGATGCGCCTTCGGCAACACAGATGGTTGCCAAAGGTCGGGGTTCAAGTGGCGTCCGAAAAGAATGCCGAACGTCCCGACAGGATGCAGAAAGGGCCGGAAACCTGATCGAAGGTTTCCGGCCCCGCTTGGCTCTCAGTGCTGCGACCTAGGTCGAAATCAGAAGATCTCGAACAGGCCCGCCGCCCCCATGCCGCCGCCGATGCACATGGTCACCACGCCCAGCTTGGCGCCGCGACGCTTGCCTTCCATCAGCAGGTGGCCGGCGCAGCGGGCGCCGGTCATGCCGAAGGGGTGGCCGATGGCGATCGAGCCGCCGTTGACGTTGTACTTTTCCGGATCGATGCCCAGCTTGTCGCGGCTGTAGAGGCACTGCGACGCGAAGGCTTCGTTCAGTTCCCACAGGTCGATGTCATCGACCTTCAGGCCGTGGCGTTCCAGCAGGCGCGGCACGGCATAGACCGGGCCGATGCCCATCTCGTCGGGCTCGCAGCCGGCGACGGCGAAGCCGCGGAAAGCGCCCAGCGGGGTCAGGCCGCGACGGGCGGCCTCGGCGGCTTCCATCACCACCACGGCGGCGGCGCCGTCCGACAGCTGGCTGGCGTTGCCGGCGGTCACGAACTTGCCTTCGCCCATCACCGGCTTGAGGCTGTTGAGGCCTTCGAGCGTGGTTTCGGGACGGTTGCACTCGTCCTTGTCGACCACGTAGTCGACGAGGCTCTCTTCCTTGGTTTCCTTGTTGACCACCTTCATCTTGGTGGCCATCGGGACGATCTCGTCCTTGAACAGGCCGGCGGCCTGGGCGGCGGCGATGCGCTGCTGGCTGCGCAGGGCGTATTCGTCCTGATATTCGCGGCTGACATTATAGCGCTTGGCCACGATGTCGGCGGTGTCGATCATCGCCATCCAGAGGGCCGGATGGGTCTTCATCAGCTTTTCTTCGGTGATGTGGAAGCGGTTCATGTGACCGCCCGCATTGACCAGCGAGATCGACTCGACGCCGCCGCCGATGGCGACATTGGCGCCGTCGTTGCGCACATAGTTGGCCGCCGTGGCGATGGCCTGCAGGCCCGACGAGCAGAAGCGGTTGATGGTCTGGCCCGATACCGTGACCGGCAGACCGGCCCACATCGCGGCGTTGCGGGCCACGTTCATGCCGGTGGCGCCTTCAGGACCGCCGCAGCCCAGAGCCACGTCTTCCACTTCGCCGCCGTCCAGGCCGGCGCGCGACACGGCGTGCTGGATGGCGTGACCGGCCATGGCCGCGCCATGGGTGTTGTTGAAACCACCGCGGACTGACTTGGCCAGACCGGTGCGGGCGTAAGAGACGATGACCGCTTCGCGCATTGGGCGCTTCTCCCCGTTAAACGTTAGTTTGAATTGGCAGGCACCCTAGACTCTGAATTCCGTAAGCGAAAGGTCACGCGAACGTAAACCGGCTTGACGTTAAGGGCAGGCCGGCGGACGCTCGTGAACAACGATAATATACGGGATGGAGGCGATCATGGCCGATTGCGCTTATGACCTCGTGGTGCGCGGCGGCGCCGTTCTGGACGGGTCCGGCGGCCCTGGCTGTGTCGCTGATGTGGGTGTGAAGGACGGCCTGATCGCGGCGGTCGGCCCGGATCTGGCGGCGGGCGCCGAGGAGATCGACGCGCGCGGCCGGATCGTCACCCCCGGCTTTGTCGACATCCACACCCACTATGACGGCCAGGCGACCTGGGACTCGCGCATGACACCCAGCTCGGGCCACGGCGTGACCACGGTGGTGATGGGCAATTGCGGCGTCGGGTTCGCGCCCTGCCGGCCGGAGGACCGCGACCGGTTGATCCGCCTGATGGAGGGTGTGGAGGACATTCCGTTCCCCGTCCTGACCGAGGGCCTGCCCTGGAACTGGGAGAGCTTTCCCGACTATCTCGACGCGCTGGAGGCGCGGGCCTTCGACGTCGATATCGGCGCCCAGCTGCCGCACGCGGCGCTGCGGGTTTATGTGATGGGCGAACGCGGGGCCAATCGCGAGCCGGCGACACCCACCGACATCGCCGCCATGGCCGCCATCGCCAAACGGGCGGTCGAGGCCGGGGCCCTGGGCTTTTCCACCTCGCGCACCCTCAATCACCGCACCAGCGACGGCCAGCCGACCCCGACCCTGACGGCGGGCGAGGATGAGCTGACCGGCATCGCCATGGGCCTCGCCGCCGCCGGCAAGGGCGTGCTGCAGCTGGTCTCCGACTTCTTCCCCGACGGTCTGGCTGAGCTGGCCATGCTGCGCCGGATCGTCGAGCAGTCGGGACGGCCGCTGTCGTTCTCGCTAGTGCAGAGCCCCAAGTCGCCCGACGGCTGGAAGCTGATGCTCGCGGGCCTGCAGGACGCCGCCGACGCGGGCCTGCCGATGAAGGCTCAGGTCTGCGGGCGTCCGGTGGGCGTGCTGTTTGGCCTGGAGCTGACCCTCAATCCGTTCAGCCAGAGCGCGGTCTATGGCGAGATCGCCAGGCTGCCTCTGGCTGAGCGCGTGGCCGCCCTTCGGGATCCCGATTTCCGCGCCCGCCTGCTGGCCGAAGAGGGCGACCCGGAAGGCCCGTTCGCCGGCAGCGCCCTGCGCGCCTGGGACAACCTGTTTCCGATGGGCGCGGTCCCCGACTACGAGCCGACCGCCGAGATGACGGTGGCCGCGCGCGCCGCGGCTTCGGGGCGCGATCCGGCTGAGGTCGCCCTGGACGCCATGCTCGAGAACGACGGACGGGGCATGCTGTATCACCCGTTCCTGAACTATGCCGGCGGCTCGCTGGATCCCAGTTTCGCCATGCTGAACCACAGGGACACCGTGCCGGGCCTGTCGGACGGCGGGGCCCATGTGGGCATGATCTGCGACGGCAGCTTCCCGACCAGCAACCTGATCCACTGGACCCGCGACCGCGCACGCGGCCCGCGCATCGCACTGGAAGCCATGGTTGCTATGCAGACCCGCGACACGGCCCAAGCGGTGGGCCTGTTTGACCGGGGCCTGATCGCGCCGGGTTATCGGGCCGATCTCAATGTCATCGACTATGAGGCCCTGACCCTGGAGGCGCCCCGCGTGGCCTACGACCTGCCGGCCGGCGGTCGGCGGCTGACCCAGAAGGCCCACGGCTATGTGGCGACCCTCGTCGGCGGCGTCGTGACCTATCGCGACGGCGAGCCGACCGGGGCGCTGCCGGGGCGCCTGGTGCGCGGAAGCCAGGCCGCGCCGATGGCCCTGGCGGCGGAGTAGCCTTACTCCCCGAAGCCCTCGCCCGGCGTCATCGGCGACAGCCGGATCAGCCGCGAGTCCTCGACCGCCGCCTGCCGGTGCTTGACGAACTCACGGTAGTCCGGGTCGGTGACCATGGCGAAGAAGGCCCCGGCGTTGGGATATTGCGCGATGAAGGCCAGGTCCCAGCGCTCGTCGGTCGGGCCGGTCAGGACCAGTTCCGGCTTGCCCGCCCAGATCTGCTTGCCGCCCAGTTTCGCGAACAGGGCGGCGGTTTCGCGGCCATAGGCGCGATAGGCCTCCAGGCCCGAGTGACCCTTGCCGTGCTCGGGATGGCCTACCGGATAGTCGGCGAAGGGCTTCAGGCGCACCAGGTTCAGCATCTGGATCGGCATGTCGCGCGGCAGGTCCTTGAAGGCGTCGAACTGCTCGCGGGTCGGATCGATGCTGGACATGGTGGGTGCTCCCTAGCTTTGCTTGCGCCCATTTGGCGGCCAAAAGATGAAAAGCGCCATGGCCAGCAGAGCCAGGGCCATGGCTTCGGCGGGCCGTGTCCGCCAGGCGCCGACCGCGCCGAGGCCGTTGATCACGAAGTGCGGGATGATCCCGCCGATCAGCACGCTGCCACGGGCTCGCATGAACAGCCAGGTCATCAGCAGCGACAGGGCGACCGTGCCCAGCGCGTACCAGCCCAGGTCCGACAGCGGCGTGGCGACGATGCCCGAAAACAGAAAGGCCGGGATGTGCCAGATCGTCCAGATGACGCCCAGCATGCCGCCAGCGACCAGCGGCGGCCAGCGGTCCAGCAGCCGGGGCAGAGCGTAACCCCGCCAGCCCAGTTCCTCGCCCAGCGGGCCGGAATTGGTGAGGATCTGGGCGGTGGTGAACAGGATCAGCGGCGTGGCGACCAGCACGTCGGCGGGACGCACCGGCCAGGCGCCGAACCATGGGGCCAGCAGACTGAGGCCCAGGGCGATGGCCGGCAGGGTCAGGAACGCCAGGGCCAAGGCCCAGAGCGGCGTCGCCTGGAGCAATCGGCGGCCAAGGCGCGCAACGCCTCCCGGTCCATCGAAGGCCAGGGTCAGCCCCAGAGCGACCAGCGTCGGCGAGCAGGCGGCCAGAAGATAGGCCGGCGATCCATAGGCGAAGGGACCGAAGGCGGCGGTCAAGGGCGCGGGAAACGCCAGATACAGTCCGCCGACACCCCAGCTGACCAGGAAGACGAGGCCGAGAAAGAGCCAGACGCGTCGGAACTCCCGGCGGCTGGCTTCCCCGATCACGGCGTCAGCCCCTGGGCAGGATGGTCAGGCCGTCGGGCAGTTCGTTGGTGTCGGCCTTGCGCACTGGCACATGGCTGGACAGGATCTCGCCCACCCGGGTGACGCCGGCGACGAAACCGTCGGCGATGCGGTCAGCCTTCATGCCGGCCACCAGGTCGGCGACCACCTCGTCCCAGACCGCATGGGGGGCGGCCTTGTAGATGCCCTCGTCGGCGATGACCTCGACCCGGTGTTCGGCCAGGGCGGCGAAGATCAGCACCCCCGTCCGGTCGCGGGTCAGGTGCAGGCCGTGGCTCATGAACTGCTCCATGGCCGCGCGCTTGACCGCCGCCGCCTTCAGCGCGCCGGGCGTCAGGGCGCGGCGGACCGGCGGGATCGAGACCAGCAGGGCGGCCGCGATGAAGATCGCCGCCTGCAGGCCGATGTAGATCGACAGGGCCGACAGGATGGCGGCGTCCGTGGCCGAGGCGTGGCCGACGGTCCAGCCGCCGAACAGTCGGGTCAGCATCTCCGGCCGCAGTCCGGCCAGCAGACCGCCGGCCGGCAGGATCAGCGCGGCGGCGGCCGCCCAGACCAGCGGCGTCTCGCGATAGTCGGAAACCTCGGGCGCCAGCACGCAGAAGATCTCGCCGGCGGTGGTCTTTTCGGCGGCCGCCACGGCGTCGGCGATGCGGGCCTGGTCCTCTGGGGTCATCTTGCGCATCACCAGCTCCCTGAACTTCCGCCGCCGCCGAACGAGCCGCCGCCGCCGGAGAACCCGCCTCCGCCACCGCCGCCGCCAAAGCCGCCGCCACCGCCGCGACCATTCCCGCCGCCGCTGGTCAGGGCGTTGAGGATGATCCAGGGCAGGGCCGAGCCCAGGCCGCTTCGCCGGCCGCGCCGTCCCGGCAACAGGCGGGTGATCAGGAAGAACACGAACAGGCCGATCAGCAGCGCCGCGATCGGGGAAAAGCCCGAGGCCGAGCCTGAGCGTTCGGGCTGCGCCGCCTTGGCGACATTGGCCCTGGCCTCGTCGTCGGGCAGGGACAGCTGCGTGAGCAGGGCGTCGGCCCCGGCCACGACGCCGCCCGGCAGGTCGCCGGCCTTGAATTTCGGAATGATGGCGCTCTGGATGATGACGCTGGACAGGGCGTCGGTCAGCACCGGCTCCAGGCCATAGCCGACCTCGATGCGCACCTTCTTCTCGGTGGGGGCGACCAGCAGGATGACGCCGTCATCCCGGTCCTTGTCGCCAAGGCCCCAGGTGCGGCCCAGCTGGTAGCCATAGTCCTCGATCTCGTAGCCCTGCAGGCTGGGCACGGTGGCCACCACCAGCTGGCGGCCGGTGGAGTCCTCCAGCGCCTTCAGCTTGCCCGTCAGCTCGCTCTCGACCTGGGGCGAGAGGATATTGGCCTCGTCGACCACCCGGCCGCTCAGCGGCGGAAACTTCGGCGCGGCGAAGGCGGGCAAGGCCAGGGAGAGGCAGAGCAAGGCCAGCAGGGCCGCCGCCCAACCCCTCCCCCGCGCGCGGGGGAGGAGAGAGAGGGTGTTCACTTACTGGGCCGGCGCTGGAGCCGAGGCCGGCGGGGCCGTGTCGAAGCTGACGGTCGGGGCAGACTGCGCCGCGGCCGTGGCCTGGAACAGCATGGCCGGCTTCTGGCTGGAATACATCGTCTTGGCCCAGATGATGCTGGGGAAGGTCCGCAGCGTCGTGTTGTATTTCTGGGCCGTCTCATTGTAGTCGCGCCGGGCGATGGCGATGCGGTTTTCCGTGCCTTCCAGCTGGCTTTGCAAGGCCATGAAGTTCTGGTTCGACTTCAGGTCGGGATACTGTTCCTGGATCATCATCAACCGGCCCAGCACGCCAGACAGCTGGTCCTGGGCGGCGGCGTATTTCTCGAAGGCGGCCGGGTCGGTGATGGTCGAGGCGTCAACCTTGACCTGGGTGGCGCTGGCGCGGGCCTGGGTGACGGCGACCAGCACGTCCTTTTCCTGGGCGGCGTAGCCCTTCACCGTGGCGACCAGGTTGGGCACCAGATCGGCGCGGCGCTGATACTGGTTCTGCACCTCGGCCCAGGCGGTCTTGGTCGCCTCGTCCTGGGTGGGAATGGTGTTGATCCCGCAGCCGGCGAGGCCGGCGGCGAGCGAGACGACCAGCGCGATCCGCGCGGCGGTTTTGGCGAAGCGGTTCATTCAGGCCTCCAGACGAGCAACATCGAGCTCGCATATCCTCGTTTGATAGCGCGTCTCTTGATCCACGTCAGGTCGGGCGAGGTTAAACCTTCTCCATTTCCGCGAAGGTTTTGCGTCGCGGGCCCAGATAGCCAAACAGCCAGGCGGCCACCTTGCGGATCTGGATCTCCTCGCTGCCCTCGGTGATCCGGTAGCGGCGGTGGTGGCGATAGATGTGCTCGAACGGCTTGTGGCGCGAATAGCCGATGCCGCCATGCACCTGCATGGCCCGGTCAGCCGCCTCGCAGACCAGGCGGTTGGCCTGGTAGTTACACATCGAGACCTTGTCGGAGAGGCGCTTTTCCACCTCCGGTTTGGTCATCTGGTCCATCTCCCAGGCGGTCTTGCGGATCAGCAGGCGCAGCATCTCGGCGGTGCTGGCCAGTTCCACCAGCGGGAACTGGATGGCCTGGTTCTCGGCCAGGGGCTTGCCAAAGGGTTTGCGGATCCGGGCGTACTTCACGCTCTCTTCGATGCAGAAGGTCGCCGCGCCCAGGCTGGAGGCGGCCTGGCGGATGCGGTTCTCGTGCACGAAGTGCTGGGCCAGGGAGAGGCCGCCGCCCTCGGGGCCGAACATGGCGCTGTCGGGGACCCACACATTGGTGAAGCTGACCCGCGGGTGGTCGGTGGGCATGTTGAAGGTCCAGAGATATTCCTCGATCTTCACGCCCGGCGCATGGGCCGGGACCAGGAAGGCCGTGATCCCCCGGGCCGAACCATCCTCGCCGTCGGTGCGGGCGAACAGGCAGCAGTGGGTGGCGGCGTGCATGCCGGTGGTCCACATCTTCTCGCCATTGATCCGCCAGCCGGCCTCGCCCTTGTGGGTCTCGCGCACCGCGCGGGTCTCCATGAAGGTGGCGTCCGAGCCGTGATCGGGCTCGGTCAGGCCAAAGGTCGGACGAAAGGCACCCTTGTCGAGCATGTCGGTGATCAGGTGCTGCTGATCGGGGCGGCCGAAATCGCGGATCATCAGCACGAACGGATTGTTGCCGACGATCGAGTGCTCGTTCTGCAGGTCGTTGAACAGGCCCAGGCCCTTGGAGGCCAGATGCTCGCGGATCACCGCCATCCACAGGTTGGAGCCGTCCTGGCCGCCAAATTCGCGGGGCAGGGCGAAGCGGTAGTGGCCGGCGGCGTCGGCCAGCTTGCGGGCCTTGGCCAGCAGCTCTTCCCAGTCGTGGCGGGGCAGACCGCCGCCGTCCCAGTCGGTGCGGGCCCATTCGCGGCGGTGGTCGAAGAAGCGGTCATTGTCGTCGCGGGCCTGCAAGGGCGCGATCTCGTCCTCGATGAACTTGTCGAGCACGGCCAGATAGGCGGTCAGTTCCGGCGGTAAGGTGAAATCCATGGCCTAGCCTCCCTGCGGTGTTTTCTTTGTCTTGGGGCGAGTATGCGCGGCGTCTGGTCGCAGCCAACCCTGCCGCTTGGGAATAGCGGCGCTCTTAACGGGCTTTTGACCATCCCCTGCTAGGCTGGACCCATGTTCACCTTGGCCACGGCAGCGATCATCGGTGCGGCGCTCGGACTTTTCGTCCGACCCCGACTGCTGGGCGTGCTGGCGGCCGTGCTGCTGGCCGTCGCCGTCGAAGGCGGCGTGCTGTTGCTGATCGGCATGCTGGACGATCAACCCAACCGCGAACTGCTGATCGGCCGCCTGGAGGCGGTGTTCGGCGAAGGGCTGAACGGCGCGGCTGGCCCGGTCGCGGCGGCCTTCATCGGCGCGGTGCTGTCGGCGCTGATGGGCAGCTTCTCCGATCCTGTGGGCTCGCCTGTCCTCGTGACCGCCGACGAGCTGCGTCGCAAGGCCGGCAAGAACGGCCGGTATTCGCGGGTCGAGGGCATGGTCGAGGAGCGGCAGATCCACGCCAAGGCCGAGAGCCGCATCGACTCCATCCTCGGGCTCTAGCCCCAGGGCCGTCGCCGGCATGACCTGACGCGCGCCCGGACCCTGGCCGCGACGCCCGGATCGCTGGTCATTTCCGAAAACGGCTGGGTTTCATTAAAAAATGCTCATGCGAAACAAATTCAGCTTGCGCAATCGTTGATCACTGATATCTAAGCAGTGCTTAGTTCAGCTTTGTCGCGTCGGTGGGGATACCGACGCTTGCATCCTCGAAGCCAGAACGACCAGTACGCGTTTCGCCGATCATCGATCTTTGCACAACTCCCCTGAACGTTGGAGGGCTCTTATGAAGCTCCGTACCCTTGCGGCTGTCGCCGCTCTGTCCGCTTCCATGTTTGCTGGCGCCGCCCTGGCTGATGGCCGTGTCGCCGCGGCTCTGGAAGCCCCCGTGGCCGCCAAGACCAAGATCGTCGCCGGCGGCGCCGTCTTCGTCTGCGATGGCGCTGAATGCATCTCGACCTCGGCCCCGTCGCGCGCCATCACGGCCGCTTCGTGCAAGACCCTGGCCAAGGAAGTCGGCCGCGTTTCGGCTTTCGGCGGCGAGACCAAGTCGCTGAACGCTGAAGACCTGGCGCGCTGCAACGCCTCGGCCAAGGCCGCCTGAGCCGCCTCTATCTAGTACCCGGACGCGTTGGGGCGATCTTCGTCCTGTCTGGCTGTTTCCTCGAGCATTCGCCTGATGGGGCGGCGGGCCTGTCCCGCCGCCCTTTTTCTTTTTGCTGATCCTGCGTAGTGGAAGACCATGAGCACCACCCTCGCCGCACAGATAGAAGCCGCCCTGCGCGATATCGCCGGGGCCGACACCCGCCCGTCCTCGCTGACCATCGACTATGGTCCGGAGGGTGAAGACGATGGTCTGGCCGTGCGCGCCTGGGTCGAGCGCTCGACGCGCAGTCTGGTGTTCGCGCAGGGCGAGGCCCGGCGCCGTAACGGAACCCTCGCCGCCGCCGCCTCGGCGGTGTTTCGCCGCGTCGGGGCCTGATCGCGCCGGTTTGGTTGCGAGTGCGAAAAGCCCGTGTTATCAGGCGCGCGGCTTCGGACGGGGCGGCGCATCAGCACCGGCCCTCCATGTGCTTTTTTCAAGCGCGCTCAAGCCTTTAAGCCGGGGCAGGGATTAATCTTCCTGTCCGCGGCCATTGCAACGCACCGGGCGGATACCAAGTGGCGGACGAAACCAAGGCGACGGATGCGGGTCAGCGCTATGCGCAGTCCCTGTTCGAATTGACGATCGAAGGCAATCAACTGACCAAGGTCGAGGCCGACCTGAAGTCGCTGAAGGCGATGTACGCCGACAGCGCCGATCTGCGCCGCCTTGTCGCCTCGCCCGCCTTCTCGTCGGAAGAAAAGGCCAAGGGCCTGGCCGCCATCGCCAAGAAGGCCGGCTTCCAGCCCCTGACCAGCAAGTTCATCGGCCTGGCGGCTTCCAATGGCCGCGCCGGCGATCTGATGGGCGCCATCACCGCTTTCTCCGAAATGTCGGCCAAGCATCGCGGCGTTGTCTCCGCCGAGGTCACTTCGGCGACCGAACTGACCGCCGCCCAGCTGAAGGGCGTTCAAACCGCCCTGGCCCAGGCGCTGGGAAAGACCCCCGAACTTTCGACCCGCGTCGACGCCTCCCTCCTGGGCGGCGTCAAGGTGCGCGTCGGCTCCCGCCTGTTCGATGCTTCGCTCCGCAGCAAGCTCGATTCCCTGAAATTCGCCCTGAAGCGCGCCTAACCCTCTATAAGCGCGTCAAAAGATAAAAATCGCAGAGAGCCCAAGTACCAGCCATGGACATCCGCGCCGCCGAGATTTCGGCCATCCTCAAGTCGCAGATCGCCAATTTCGGCGAAGAAGCCGCCGTCTCGGACGTCGGCCAGGTGTTGTCCGTCGGTGACGGCATCGCCCGCATCTACGGTCTGGACAACGTCCAGGCCGGCGAAATGGTCGAATTCCCGAAGGCCGGCGTGAAGGGCATGGCCCTGAACCTGGAGCGCGACAACGTCGGTTGCGTGATCTTCGGCCAGGACCAGGCCATCAAGGAAGGCGACGAAGTCCGTCGCCTCGGCGAGATCGTCGACGTTCCGGTCGGCCGTGGCCTGCTGGGCCGCGTCGTCAACCCGCTGGGCGAGCCGATCGACGGCAAGGGCCCGATCGTTTCGACCGAGCGTCGCCGCGTCGACGTCAAGGCGCCGGGCATCATCCCGCGCAAGTCGGTGCACGAGCCCGTGCAGACCGGCCTGAAGTCGATCGACACCCTGATCCCCGTCGGCCGCGGCCAGCGCGAGCTGATCATCGGTG
>CAYRTE010000061.1:0-24552 GCA_964427205.1 uncultured Caulobacter sp. | reverse complement strand
CGAAATCGTCGAGAAGCTGGTGCACATCAACCGCGTCGCGGCCACCGTGAAGGGCGGCCGCCGGTTCTCCTTCGCCGCCCTCATGGTTGTGGGCGACCAGAAGGGCCGCGTCGGCTTCGGTCATGGCAAGGCGCGTGAAGTGCCGGAAGCCATCCGCAAGGCGACCGAAGAAGCCAAGAAGACCATGGTTCGCGTTCCCCTGCGGGAATCGCGCACCCTGCACCACGACGGCTACGGCCGTTGGGGCGCTGGCAAGGTCATGATGCGCGCTGCCCCTCCCGGCACGGGCGTCATCGCCGGTGGTCCGATGCGCGCGGTTCTCGAAACCCTGGGCGTCCAGGACGTCGTGGCCAAGTCGACGGGTTCTTCGAACCCGTACAACATGGTTCGCGCCACGTTCGAGGCCCTGAAGGTTCAATCGTCGCCCCGCCAGATCGCCGCCAAGCGCGGCAAGAAGGTTGGTGACATTCTCGGCCGCCGCGCCGACGGAGCCTCGGCTCCGGACGCCATCGAGGGCTAAGACATGGCTGAAGCTAAAACCGTCAAGGTTCGCCAAACCGGCAGCCCGATCCGTCGCAACGCCGTCCAGCGCGCCACGCTGGCTGGCCTGGGTCTCAACAAGCTGGGACGCGAGTCCGAGCTGGAAGACACTCCTTCGGTTCGCGGCATGATCCGCAAGGTCCAGCATCTGCTGGAAATCGTCGAGTAGGTCTGCTACACGACGCCGAAATCGCCACCCCGGTGAAAACCGGGGTGGTTTTCGTTTGAAGTTCCGTCTTCTGATCCCATCGGGAAAAGAGGGCAGGGCGGCGAGCGAATCCCAACTTTTCAAGCCGAGTCTGGCCACGGGCCAGGCGCAGATCTCCAAGGAGAGGCACATATGACCAAGCTTAATGAACTCGCCCCGACCCCCGGTTCGACCAAGAACCGCATGCGCGTTGGCCGTGGTCCCGGTTCGGGCAAGGGCAAGACCGCTGGTCGCGGCGTCAAGGGTCAGAAGGCGCGCTCGGGCGTCGCCATCGCCGGCTTCGAGGGCGGCCAGATGCCGCTCCACATGCGTATGCCTAAGCGCGGCTTCAACAACCCCTTCCGCCTGGACTTCGCTGAAGTGAACCTGTGGCGCCTGGAACAGGCCGTGGAAGCTGGCAAGCTGAAGGCCGGCGCCGACGTTTCGGTGGCCGACCTGGTCGCCGCCGGCGTGATCCGTCGCGAACTGGACGGCGTGAAGCTGCTGGGCAAGGGCGAGATCAAGTCGGCCCTGAAGCTGACCGTCTATTCGGCGACCGAAGCGGCCATCAAGGCCGTTGAAGCCGCCGGCGGTTCGGTGACCGTGACCAAGAAGGTCAAGGTTCAAGCCGAAGACGCCAAGGCTTAAGTCCATATGTCATCCCGAGGGCGCGCTGGCCGCGCCCGCGGGACTTTGTTTCGACCGGGATGACAGAATTAGGGGGCTCGCCGTGACATCACGGCGGGCCTCACCTATTTGTGGCTCAGTATTAGAGTCGTGGGGAATTGAATGGCCTCGGCCGCCGAACAACTCGCAGCCAACATGAATTTCGCGTCGTTCCAAAAGGCGACCGAACTTCACAAGCGCATCTGGTTCACGATCATCGCCCTGGTCGTCTTCCGCCTTGGCACCTATGTGCCGATCCCTGGCATCAATCCGGACGCCTTCGCCAACGCCTTCGCGGGCCAGTCGAAGGGCATCCTGGGCATGTTCAACATGTTCTCGGGGGGCGCCGTCGAACGGATGGCGATCTTCTCGCTGAACGTGATGCCCTACATCAGCGCCTCGATCATCGTGCAGCTGATGGGCTCGGTGTATCCGCCGTGGGAAAAGCTGAAGAAGGAAGGCGGCGAAGCCGGCCGCAAAACCCTCAACCAGTATACGCGCTACCTGGCCGTGATCCTGGCCATCGTGCAGTCGTTCTCGATCGCCGTGGGCCTGCACAGCCAGCCAGGCCTGGTGTTCGAAGGCATCAGCGCGCCGTTCTTCATCGCCTCCACCGTGGTGGCCCTGACCGGCGGCACCCTGTTCCTGATGTGGCTGGGCGAGCAGATCACCAGCCGGGGCGTTGGCAACGGCGTCTCGCTGATCATCTTCGCCGGCATCGTGGCGGGCCTGCCGCGCGGCATCGGCCAGCTGCTGGTGCAGTCGCAGACCTCGGGCAACTACCTGCCGCTGTTCGTGATTGTGTTCCTGGCCGTCGCGGCCGTCTGGGCGATCGTCTTCATCGAGCGCTCGCAGCGCCGGCTGCTGGTCCACTATCCCAAGCGTCAGCAGGGCAACCGCATGATTGGCGGCGACACCTCGTTCATGCCGCTGAAGATCAACACCGCCGGCGTCATCCCGCCGATCTTCGCCTCGAGCCTGTTGCTCCTGCCGACGACCGCCATGGGCTTCCTGTCGACGGCGACCCTGCCGGCCTGGGCCGCCTGGCTGCCCAGCACTGTGGGCGCCCTGCAGCACGGCCAGCCGGCCTTCATGCTGCTGTACGCGGCTCTGATCGTCTTCTTCTCGTTCTTCTACACCTCGGTGGTGTTCAATCCCGAGGAGACGGCCGAGAACCTGCGCAAGTATGGCGGCTTCCTGCCAGGGATCCGCCCGGGCAAGCGCACGGCCGAGTATCTCGACTATGTCCTGACCCGTCTGACGGTGATCGGCGCGGCCTATATCACCGCGGTCTGTATCATGCCGGAAATCATGATGGCGGGCCTGGGGGCCACCCAGTTCGCCCTGGGCGGCACCTCGGTGCTGATCGTCGTGACCGTGACCATGGACACCGTGGCGCAGATCCAGTCCCAGCTGCTGGCGCACCAGTACGAGGGGCTGATCAAGAAGTCGAAACTCCGCGGCGGCAAGGGCCGCTAAGGATTAAAGCGTTCTGGAAGCCGGTTTGTCACAAAACCGGCTTCCGTTTTTTTCACCCGCGCTCTAGGTCTGCGGGGAAGATGACCGGGCGAAGACTCGGCGACGCGCGAAGGGGCATTCATGAACTTGATCCTGTTCGGACCGCCGGCGGCGGGGAAGGGGACCCAGGCCAAGCGGCTCGTCACCGAGCGCGGCATGGTCCAGCTTTCCACCGGCGACATGCTCCGGGCGGCCATCGCGTCGGGCTCCGAGCTTGGGGCCCGCGTGAAGGGCGTTCTGGACCGCGGCGAGCTGGTGACCGACGAAATCGTCATTGCCCTGATCGAGGACCGCCTGCCCGAGGCTGAGGCCGCTGGCGGGGCCATCTTCGACGGATTTCCCCGCACCGTGGCCCAGGCCGAGGCGCTGGATAAAATGCTGGCCGCACGCGGCCAGAAGATCGACCTCGTCCTCCGACTCAAGGTAGACGAACCGTCCCTGATCGAACGGATCTCCAAGAGATTCGCCGAGCAGGGCAGGCCTGACGACAACCCGGAAGTCTTCGTGACCCGTCTGGCCGCCTACAACGCCCAGACGGCGCCTTTGCTGCCCTATTATGTAGAGCAGGGTAAGCTGACGGAACTGGATGGCATGGCGCCTGTGGAAACAGTCGCGGCCTCTATCGACGCGGCGCTCTCGGGCGCGGCGTGAGACATTTTCAATTCGTTGATTTTCGGCGGATTCAACCATTGACGGCGGCGCAACGATCCCTATAACGGGGCGCTTCCGCGAAAGGGCGCGATCTGTGCGCGCCGGACTGGGTCGTAAGACCGGGCCGGGCGCGCCGTTCGCGTCTTTAGTGCGTGACTAGGAGAACATTAGACGTGGCCCGTATTGCAGGCGTCAACATCCCGACGAACAAGCGCGTTTTGATCGCGCTTCAGTATATTCATGGCATCGGCCAGAGGTCCGCTCGTGACATCGTCACGAAGGTGGGCATCGATGACGCCCGCCGGGTCAATCAGCTGACCGACGCAGAAGTCCTGCAGATCCGTGAAACGATCGACAAGGACTTCACCGTCGAAGGCGACCTGCGCCGCGAAAATTCGATGAACATCAAGCGCCTGATGGACCTGGCCTGCTATCGCGGCCTGCGTCACCGTAAGGGCCTCCCGGTCCGCGGTCAGCGCACGCACACGAACGCTCGCACCCGCAAGGGTCCGGCCAAGCCGATCGCCGGCAAGAAGAAGTAAGGTAGCCTGACGATGGCCAAGGAACCGGGTCGCGTTAAAAAGCGCGAACGCAAGAACATCACCTCGGGCGTGGCGCACGTGAACGCCTCGTTCAACAACACCATGATCACCATCACCGACGCTCAGGGAAACACCATTTCCTGGTCCAGCGCCGGCGCCATGGGGTTCAAGGGTTCGCGCAAGTCGACTCCGTACGCCGCTCAGATGGCCGCGGAAGACGCGGGCAAGAAGGCTGCCGAGCACGGCGTGAAGACCCTCGAGGTCAACGTGTCGGGTCCGGGTTCGGGCCGTGAGTCGGCCCTGCGCGCCCTTCAGGCCGCGGGCATGACCATCACGACGATCCGCGACGTGACGCCGATCCCGCACAACGGCTGCCGTCCGCCCAAGCGTCGTCGCGTCTAGTACTTTTTAGACACAATTCTCCTTCGCCGGCTGCGCAAAACGCGGCCGGCGAGCCGCGTTCAAGGGATCGACCACGTGATCGAAAGAAACTGGAACGAGCTGATCCGTCCTGAGAAGCCGCAAATCGAGACTGGCGCCGACGCGACCCGCAAGGCGCGGATCGTGGCTGAGCCTCTCGAGCGTGGTTTCGGTGTGACGCTCGGCAACGCTCTGCGCCGCGTCCTGCTCTCCTCGCTTCAGGGCGCCGCCGTTACCGCCATCCAGATTGATGGCGTTGTCCACGAATTCTCCTCGCTCGAAGGCGTCCGCGAAGACGTCGTCGACATCGTCCTCAACATCAAGCAACTCGCCGTGCGCATGCACGCCGAGGGGCCGAAGCGCATGACCCTGCGCGCCACGGGCCCCGGCCCGGTGACCGCGGGTCAGATCGAAACGCCTTCGGACATCGAGATCCTGAACCCCGACCACGTGCTCTGCACGCTGGACGACGGCGCCACCGTGCGCATGGAGTTCACGGTCAATACCGGCAAGGGTTACGTGCCGGCCGACAAGAACCGTCCGGAAGACGCGCCGATCGGCCTGATCGCCGTCGACGCCCTCTACAGCCCGGTCAAGCGCGTCGCCTATCGCGTCGAGCCGACCCGTCAGGGTCAATCGCTCGACTATGACAAGCTGATCCTGGAAGTCGAAACCAACGGCGCCGTCACTCCGGTGGACGCCGTGGCGTACGCCGCCCGGATCCTGCAAGACCAACTGCAGATCTTCATCACCTTCGAGGAGCCCAAGGCCAAGTCGGCCGACGAGGCCAAGCCTGAGCTGCCGTTCAACCCGGCGCTCCTGAAGAAGGTCGATGAGCTGGAACTGTCGGTTCGTTCGGCCAACTGCCTGAAGAACGACAACATCGTCTACATCGGCGATCTGATCCAGAAGACCGAAGCCGAGATGCTGCGCACGCCGAACTTCGGCCGCAAGTCCTTGAACGAAATCAAGGAAGTGCTGGCTGGCATGGCGCTGCACCTGGGTATGGACGTGCCGAACTGGCCGCCCGAAAACATCGAAGACCTGGCCAAGAAGTTCGAAGACCAGATCTAAGACGGACTATATCGCGCTCGATCCGGGCCGCTCGCCACCCTTCGGGGACGGCGGGCGGCCTGGGCCTTTTGAAGCCGCAACTGCGGTGGAGGGCCCCGGCGCTTCGTTCTGACCCGGCCGGGAACAGGCTGGGATGGGTGACAATCAGCGCTAGATCGCGCCACTGCGGGCCAAGGCCCAGGAGACACTACAATGCGTCACGGTAAAGCTCACCGTAAACTCGGCCGCACGTCCGCTCACCGCACCGCCATGTTCGCCAACATGTCGGCCTCGCTGATCAAGCACGAGCAGATCGTCACCACCCTGCCCAAGGCCAAGGAACTGCGTCCCTTCGTCGAAAAGCTGGTCACCCTGGCCAAGCGCGGCGACCTGCACGCGCGTCGCCAGGCCATCAGCATCGTTCGCGACGTCGAACAGGTCGGCAAGCTGTTCGCCGCCATCGGCCCGCGTTACCAGTCGCGTCAGGGCGGTTACATCCGCGTCCTGAAGGCCGGCTTCCGCTATGGCGACAACGCCCCGCTGGCCGTGATCGAGTTCGTCGACCGCGACGTCTCGGCCAAGGGCAAGGACTCGGGCCCGGACTACTCGGCCCAAGCCGAAGACTAATTCTCAGCCCAGGCTGAACGGAAAAGGCCCCGGAGCGATCCGGGGCCTTTTTCGTTTTGGGGGTTGGTTGGCGGCGATGGGGTTGTGTGCCGCCCAGAGCGGACGTTTCGATGTTCTGCTGAGAGTGGTGGCTAGCGGACGCCTTTTCTAAGCTGGATCATCTCACCGCATGCCAGCCACGGATCATGAAGGCCTGGAAGAACGCGATCGGTGTCACGAAGCCAGCGGCGCGCCATAACGCCTCCGTTTCTGCAGGTGGCAGGACGCCCAGCGCTTCGCGCATCATGCCGCCGAGGTTTGCCAGCGACTGCGGCGTTGCCCCCATCAGCGTCTGGACTTTTTTCCAATCCTCCAGCATCGCCGGGAACTCCGGTGAGTCCAGGTCGCCGCTGATCTCGGCGCTCGCGAAGCGACCACCCGATTTCAGGCGATCATAGACGGCGGCGTAGAACGCCGGCCGGTGCTCGCTTTTGATGAAGTGCGCGACCAGCAGGCTGACAACGGCGTCGAACGCCTCGCGGGGAGCGTCCTCGACATAGCCTTGAACGAGTTCGCAGCGGTGCATGACCCCGGCTTGTTCAAGGCGCCGCCGCCCTACGGCCAGCATTTCTGCAGACGGGTCAACGCCGACAAAGAACCAGCCGGGATAGGCCGTGGCCAGGGAGAGGATTTCCGCTCCGGTTCCTACGCCCACGCAAAGCACCCGCGCGTCGACTGGTAGCTCTGCCAGGATCAGCCGGAGCAGGAAGTGGAGATTGTTCGAGATCGGCGTGAGCGCGTTGTTTCGACGATCGTAGGCGTCGGCGACGCCTTGGTCGAAGAAGCTGGCGGTAGCAGGCGTGATCGGAGTTGTCATTGTTACAATATAACACTGCGCGAGCGGTCGCGCCAGCCGCACAGTCCTTGCCCGAGCGAACTTGAGCAAGTTCCGCAACGGGTCGAAAGCCCGAATCGGCTCAAGCGCGACTTACGGGCATTGCACGCCGCCGAACGCGCTGGCGCCAGCTGATCACCCCGCCGGCCGCCGCTACTCCCGCGTCAGATCCTGCCGCTGGAACAGCACAATGGCCCCGGCCGTCAGCGCCGCGATCCAGCCCAGCAGAACCAGCAGCGCCCAGCCCGCCGGTCCGCCGTCCGGCCCCGCATGCGACGGCGCGGTGACGAAGGCGCGCAGCAGGTCGGCGTCATAGGCGGGGATGGCCAGCACCTTCCAGGTCGGCTCGGGCGCCATGGCCCCCAGCGCAGCCGCCAGGATCGACTGGACGAAGCGGACCACCAGGCAGACCACGACCGCCGCCATCGGCGAGCGCGCGACGACCGCCACGCAGGCGGCGAGGGCGGCCAGGCTCATGGCCTCCAGCCAGGTGACCACGAAGACGCCGGCGATTTCCGAAACGCCCAGGGTCGAGGCGATGATGGCCTTGCCGTTGAGGGCCGCGCCGATCACGGCGGCCGCCAGGGTCAGCGCCACGGTCAGGACCAGGTTCCACAGGATCGCCTCGCCGATCACCACCAGCTTGGCGGCCAGCAGGTTGAAGCGGCTGTTGCGCGGCGTGCGCAGGCGCCAGGTTTCCCAGCGATAGTCGCCGGCCAGGATCGAGGCCGCGCCAATCATCAGGAACAGCGCCGCCATGGTCGAGGCGCCATTGCCCAGGGCCTTGATGACCTGGACGGCCAGATCGATCGTCGCGCCCGGCATGGGCCGCTTGATGATGTTGCGCACGAACAGGTCGCCGCCGATGGCCAGGAAGAAGCCAACCAGCGGTGCGAAGCCGAAACCCCAGAACAGGGCCGAGCGGTCGCGCAGCAGGCGGAAGCGTTCGGCGGCGATGGCGTCGGCCAGCATCAGGCGGCTCCTTCCGGGGTGGCGGCCGTGGGAGCCTGGCCCAGCGATTTCAGATAGACGCCTTCAAGGTCGACCTCGCGCCAGCGGGCCTCGACGATCTCGGCGCCGGCCTCGACCAGGGCGCGGATCATGGCGGGAGCCTCGGCCCGCGGAATGTCGGCCAGCACTGCGTCGGGTCCATCGGCCTGCCCGCGATCACCCAGCACCGCCAGGACCGGGGCGAGGGGGGAGGCCAGGGTCAGGCGCAGACGGGCTTCCCCGGCGGTGAGTTCAGCCACGCCGCCTTCCGCCACGACCTTGCCGCGCGACAGGATGGCGACGCGATCACAGACGCGCTTGACCTCGTCCAGCTGGTGGCTGGCCAGGATGACCGTCACGCCTTCGTGCTTGGCCAGATCGACGATCAGGGCGCGGATCTCCTGGATGCCGGCCGGGTCCATGCCGCTGGTCGGCTCGTCCAGGATGACCAGTTCGGGTCTGGTCAGGAAGGCGGCGGCCAGGCCCAGGCGCTGCTTCATGCCGACCGAGAAGCCGCCGGTGGCGCGGTCGGCGGCATGGGTCAGGCTGACCCGCTCCAGCCAGGCGGCGATATCGGGGTTCTGGAACCCGCTCTCCAGGGCCAGCATGCGCAGCGTATCGCGGGCGGTCAGATAGGGCGGATAGCGCGGCGTCTCGATCATGGCGCCGACCCGGCGCAGGGCGGCCAGGTCGCCGGCCGGGGCCCCGAACAGCCGCGCGGTCCCGCTGGTGGGCCGCACCAGACCCAGGGCGATGCGAAAAAGGGTGCTCTTGCCGGCCCCGTTGGGACCCAGCACGCCGAACACCCCGCCGACCGGAATGGCGATGGAAAAGTCGTCGAGCGCGCGCACGGCCCCATAGGTCTTGGTGAGGCCTGTGGCCTCAAGGGCGATGCTCATGCGGGGGCGGCTTCCATGACGGCAGAATCCTGTCGATGACGGCAACTATGGGGGTGCGCTTGCCGCCCGCCAAGTTAAGACGAGGTCATACGCGGCTGTCACACCTGCCTGTCATAGGGGCGAGACGCGCGGCTGGCATAGACGCCGTGAGACTGACGAGAGGGTTGCGCCATGAAGAGCCTGTTCCGCCTTGTGGCCCTTGGGGCGACGGCCCTGCTGCTGGCGGCCTGCGCCTCGATGGGCGGGGGCGACGCGCCGACCAGGAGCCGGCTCACCATCCTGGTGTCCAGCGACGGTTTCCGGGCCGACTATCTGGGCAAGGGCGACACCCCGACCCTGGACGCCCTGGCCGCCGACGGCGCGCGCGGCGCCATGCGACCGTCCTTCCCGACCCTGACCTTTCCCAACCACTACACCCTGATCACCGGCAAGCGGCCCGACCGCAACGGCATCGTCAACAACGTCATGGAAGACGAGACGATTCCCGGCGTGCGCTTCTCGATGTCCAACGCCGACGCCGTGCATGACGCGCGCTGGTGGAGCCAGGCCTGGCCGCTGTGGGTCTCGGCCGAGAAGCAGGGCCTGAAGGCGGCGGCGATGTTCTGGCCGGGCTCGGAGACGCAGATCGGCGGCGTGCGTCCATCGCGCTGGATGGCCTTCAACCAGGCCATGCCGTCGAATGACCGGGTCGATACGCTGCTGGCCTGGCTGGATGATCCCAAGGGGCCGGAGCTGCGGTTCTCGACCCTGTATTTCGATGTCGTCGACACCGAGGGGCATCACTACGGACCGGGCTCGCCCCAGGCCCGCGCCGCCGTCGCCGAGGTCGATCGGGCCATGGCCCGACTGGTCGAGGGCCTGAAGGCGCGAGGCCGGTTCGAGACGACCGACATCGTCGTGGTCGCCGACCATGGCATGGCGCCGGTGCCGCCATCCCAGCGCTGGCCGCTGGATGAGGTGCTCGATCTGTCCAAGGTCAGGCTGGTCACCACCGGCGCGGTCGTCGGCCTGACGCCGCTGCCCGGCTTTGAGACCGAGGTCGAGGCGGCGCTGCTCAAGCCGCTGCCGCACCTGACCTGCTGGAAGAAGGGGCAGATTCCCGAGCGCTATCACTACGGCCGCAATCCGCGCGTGCCGGCCATCGTCTGCCTGTCGGAGACCGGCTGGTATGTGACGACGCGCAAGATGATGGAAAAGCCCAGCAAGTGGGACAGCCTGGAAGGCGGCCAGCACGGCTTTGATCCCTATGACCCGGCCATGCGCGCGATGTTCATCGCCCGGGGCCCGTCGATCAAGCCGGGCGTTGTTCTGCCCGACTTTGACAATGTCGATGTCTATCCGCTGCTGGCCAGGGTTTCGGGCGTGAAGCCGGAGGCGGGCGACGGGAGCTTGAAGGTGGTGGGGCTGGCGCTGCGGTAGACTTGGCCTCTTCAGCCAGACAAGTGCGCCTGGTTGGGCCCGTTTGGTGAACCCGCTGATCGCCCGGCGTGGCGCGACCTGCTGGACGGCCTTGCGGTCGCGGCGGAGGACCGGCAACTAGGATCTCGGGACAAGGATCACGCATGACTCAGACCATCACGGGGGGACGCCGACAGGCGGCCTTGGGCTTCATCTTCGTCACCGCCGTGATGGACGTGCTGTCGCTGGGCGTGATGATCCCGGTGCTGCCCGAGCTGGTGAAGCGGTTCAACGGCGGGGACACGGCCGACGCGGCGCTGTGGAACGTGCTGTTCGCCACCACCTGGGGCGTGATGCAGTTCTTCTGCTCGCCGATCCTGGGCCTGATGTCCGACCGGTTTGGTCGTCGTCCGGTGATCCTGACCTCGATCTTCGGCCTGGGCGTCGACTTCCTGTTCATGGCCTTCGCGCCCAGCCTGTGGTGGCTGTTTGTCGGGCGGGTGTTCAATGGCATGACGGCGGCCAGCTTCTCGACCGCCGGCGCCTATGTGGCCGACGTCACCACGCCGGAGAACCGCGCCAAGGGCTTTGGCCTGATGGGAGCGGCGTTCGGGGTAGGCTTTACCTTCGGCCCGGCCCTGGGGGGCTGGCTGTGGCAGTTCGATCACCGCCTGCCGTTCCTGGTCTGCGCGGCCCTGGCCCTGTGCAACTGGCTGTACGGCTTCTTCGTCCTGCCCGAATCCCTGCCGCCAGAGCGCCGGATCAAGCGGTTCGACTGGAAGAAGGCCAACCCGCTGGGCTCGCTGAACCTGCTGCGGAGCAAGCCCGACCTGCTGGGTCTGGCCGGCGTCGGCTTCCTGTTCCAGTTGGCCCACAACGTGCTGCCGTCGGTCTTCGTGCTTTACATGGGTTTTCGCTATCAGTGGTCGGTCCAGACCATCGGCCTGACGCTGATGGCCAGCGGTATCGCCGGCATCCTGCTGCAGGCCCTGCTGGTCGGCCGGATCGTCAAGGCGGTGGGTGAGCGTGGCGCGCTGCTGATCGGCCTGTTCAGCGGCTTTGTCGGCTTCCTGATCTACGCCCTGGCCCCGACGGGCTGGCTGTATCTGTGCGGCCTGCCGATCTTCGCCTTCTCGGGTCTGATCCAGCCGGGTCTGCAGGGCCTGATGACCCGCCGGGTCGCGCCCCACGAGCAGGGACAGCTGCAGGGCGCCAATTCGGCGATGATGGGGATCGCTTCGATCGTCGGCCCGACGCTGTATCTGGCCCCGTTCGCCTGGGCGGTGCGCAACGACGCGACCGTGCACATGCCCGGCCTGCCGGTGTTGCTCGCCGCCGCCCTGATGCTGGCCGGCACGGCCCTGGCGTTCCGCTTCGCACACCCTATCTCAGCGGAACCGCGCCCGGCCTGACAGGTTAGGTCACCGCGCGGCCATCAATGCGCCCGAAAGCTCGGCTGATGTCCGGGTTGCTTCCAAGGAGACGCTCCACACCCATGCGAGCCCATCGCGCTTTGCTTCCCGCCCTGATCCTGCTGGCGGCCTGTTCGCCGCAAGGTCCGTCCAGCGCCCAGTCGATCCCGGATCTGGCCCAGCCAACCCGCCGCGCGCCCAGCGATCCCGCCTCGATGAAGGCCTCGTTCGCGCCGGTGGTGAAGAAGGCCGCCCCGGCCGTGGTCAACGTGGCCAGCCGCCGGGTGGTTCGCACCCAGGCCCGCGATCCGTTCTGGGACTTCTTCATGGGCGGCGGCGGCGCGCCGCGCGATCAGGTGCAGGGTTCGCTGGGCTCGGGCGCGATCGTCCGCGCCGACGGCGTGATCATCACCAACCACCACAATATCGAAGGCATCGTCGAAGGCCGGGGCGACATCACCGTCCAGCTGGCTGACCGCCGCGAGTTCATCGCCACCGTCCTGCTCGACGATCCGCGCGCCGATCTGGCCGTGCTGAAGATCGACACCAAGGGCGAGCACCTGCCGGTCATGGCCATCGACGACCAGGAACAGCTGGAGGTCGGCGACCTTGTCCTGGCCCTGGGCAACCCGTTCGGCGTCGGCCAGACGGTGACCAACGGCATCATCTCGGCCATGGCCCGCACCGATGTTGGCGCGGCTGATTTCGGCAGCTACATCCAGACCGACGCCTCGATCAATCCGGGCAATTCCGGCGGTCCGCTGGTCGACATGGACGGCGACCTGATCGGCATCAACACCTTCATCATCTCGCGCTCGGGCTCGTCGAGCGGGGTGGGCTTCGCCATTCCCGCTGCCGTGGTCAAGCAGGTGGTCAACGCCGCCCTGGGCGGCGGCCACAGCGTGGTGCGGCCCTGGCTGGGCGTGAAGGGCCAGCCCGTCACCGCCGAGATCGCCCGCAGCCTGGGCATGGCCGCGCCGCGCGGCGTGCTGGTGGCCCAGGTCTATCCGGGCTCCTCGGCCGACAAGGCCGGCCTCCAGGAAAGCGACATCATCCTGTCGATCGACGGCAAGGTCGTGAACGACGAGGGCGGCGGCGCCTTCGCGATCGGCACCCACAAGGTGGGCGATCGCGTGCCGATGGTCATCCGCCGCGGCGAGCGCGAGCAGACCCTGACCGTCCGCGCCGAGGCCGCGCCCGAAAGCCCGGCCCGTGACGAGAAGACCCTGACTGGTCGCAATCCCTTCGACGGCGCCACGGTGCTGAACCTGTCGCCCGCCGTGGCCCAGGACCTGGGCGCCGATCCGTTCGCGGGCCGCGGCGTGCTGGTCAGCAAGATCGGCCAGGGCTTCGCGCTCAGCGCCGGTCTGCGTCCCGGCGATTTCATCCGTGAGGTCAATGGCCGGCCGATCAACACCGTGGCCGAGCTGGTCGCCGTGTCGAATGGCGGCAACCGCGCCTGGACCGTCACCATCGAGCGCGGCGGTCAGCGCATCTCGGCGCGGTTCAACACCTGATCCCCTGATCAGGCCAGAACGACGGACCCGGCGCGGAACTCCGCGCCGGGTCTTCTTCGTTGGTCATGGTCCTCGCAGTTTTGTAGACCATAGCCATGTCCGATCTTTTCCAAGCCGCCGGCCTGACGCCTCACGCGCCGACCCCGCTCGCCGAACGCCTGCGGCCCCAGACGCTTGAGCAGGTGGTGGGGCAGGAGCACCTGCTGGGTCCCGAGGGTCCGATCGGCCGGATGGCGGCGGCCCAGCGGCTGTCGTCGATGATCCTGTGGGGCCCGCCCGGCACCGGCAAGACCACCATCGCCCGCCTGCTGGCCAAGGCCGGCGGCTATGAGTTCCAGCAGATCTCGGCGGTGTTTTCGGGCGTCGCCGACCTGAAGAAGGCCTTCGAGCAGGCGCGCGGCCGTCGCATGGCCGGCCAGAGCACCCTGCTGTTCGTCGACGAGATCCACCGCTTCAACCGCGCCCAGCAGGACGGTTTCCTGCCGTTCGTGGAGGAGGGGATCGTCACCCTGGTCGGCGCCACCACCGAGAACCCGTCGTTCGAGCTGAACGGCGCTCTGCTGTCGCGCTGCCAGGTCTTCGTGCTCAAGCGCCTGGACGAAGAGGCGCTGGAAGCCCTGCTGGTCAAGGCCGAGGAGGTCGAGGGCCGCAAGCTGCCGCTCGACGCCGAGGCGCGCTTCACCCTGATCGCCATGGCCGATGGCGATGGCCGCTATCTGCTGACCCTGACCGAGACCCTGCTGTCGGTCGGCACGGACACGCCCCTCAATGCCACCCAGCTGGGCCAGTTCCTGCAGAAGCGCCGGCCCACCTACGACAAGAACCGCGAGGAGCACTACAACCTCGTCTCGGCCCTGCACAAATCGGTGCGCGGCAGCGATCCGGACGCGGCCCTCTACTGGCTGGCCCGGATGCTGGAGGGCGGCGAGGACCCGCTGTTCATCGCCCGCCGCCTGGTGCGCATGGCGTCGGAGGACATCGGCGCGGCCGATCCGCTTTCCCTGCTGCTGACGACGGCCGCCAAGGACGCCTTCGACTTTCTGGGCAGTCCCGAGGGCGAGCTGGCCCTGGCCCAGTGCGTGGTCCACATGGCCAGCGCGCCCAAGTCCAACGCCGTCTACACCGCCTTCAAGGCCGCCCGCCGCGCCGCCAAGGAGACCGGCTCGCTGGCGCCGCCGGCCCACATCCTCAACGCCCCGACCAAGCTGATGAAGTCGCTCGGCTATGGCGATGGCTATGCCTATGACCACGACGTCGAGGGCGGCGTCTCGGGCCAGAACTACTTCCCGGACGGCATGGCGCGGCCCCGGTTCTATGAGCCCAAGGCCGTGGGGGCGGAGGCCAAGGTGCGGGAACGGCTGGAGGCGTGGGGCAAGGTGCGGCGGGACGGAAAGTAGGCGAGTTAAGGCTTGCGCTCACCCGAAGATTGTTCTTTATTTGTTCTCGTTGGATTGCGAGAGCACGATGGCGAAGTCGGTCGATTGGGAAAAGCGCGAGGCTGACCTGAAGGTGCGGCTCAAGCTCTTCGTCACCAATGCGACCACCTATGCCTATGCGGTCATGGGCGCATCGTTCATCGAGCCTTATATCAAAGGCGCGGGTTTCAAGGCGGCGAGCTATGTAGGCATCGGGCTCGCGCTCGTGCTGCACGCGATAGCGTGGTATGCTGCCCCTCACGGAGAGAAGCCATGACGCCGCTTGAGGCCATGATCTACATCCTCGGGCCGATCTTGATAGCGGTCGGCATCTATGCGCTTTTCCTCAAGCGCGAGCTTGATGAGTTGCAAGCCCAGCGTCACCGCGAGACTCACTCCGCTGAATAAGCCTTTTCCCTCGGGCCAGCGTCCCCCCCGCCGTCCGCCCCTCGCGCCAAAGCCCAAGGCCTCCGACGCCCCCATCGCCCTGACTGACGACGAGATCGCGCTTGCCCGGTCATGGGTGCTGCACGAGGACGACAGCGTCATTGTGCTGAATAAGCCGGCCGGCCTGTCCAGCCAGGGCGGCCGCATCCAGGCCCATACGCTGGACGACCTGCTGTGGGCCTTCGCGCGCCCCGGCCGGCCGCGTCCGCGCCTGATCCACCGGCTGGACCGCGACACCTCGGGCGTGATCCTGACGGCCAAGACCAAGCCGGGCGCGGCGTTCCTGGGCAAGGCCCTGATGGGCAAGCGGTTTCGCAAGTCCTACATGGCCATCGTCGCACCGGGCGCGCCCGAGCCGAAGGGCGGCATGATCGACAGCCCGCTGCGCCGCGAGTCGATCGGCCGCGAGGCCTATATGCGCGTCTGCGCGCCCGACCACCCCGACGCCGAGACCGCCCGCAGCCGCTATCGCACCCTGTCGTCCAACGCGACGGCCGCCCTGGTGGAGCTTTCGCCGGACACCGGCCGCATGCACCAGCTGCGCGTTCACATGGCCTCGATCGGCCGGCCGATCTCGGGCGACAGCCGTTATGGCGGGGCCCTGATGCTGGGCGGGATGGCGGTTCCGCGCCTGATGCTGCACGCGGCCCACCTGGTGTTTCCGCACCCCGAGGGCGGAGAGCGCCGGATCGCTGCGCCGATCCCCGCTGATATGACAGCGATGCTGGAAAAGCTTGGCCTGCCGCTTCCGGAACAGCGCGCCTAGCCAGGCCGTTTACCTGTCAGGAGAAACGCCATGAAACGCTTTGCCGGTCTGGTCCTGTCCATCGCGCTGCTGAGCGGCTGCGCCAGCGCGCCGACTCTCTACGCGGCCAGAACCGCGTCAGCGGGCGTCGGCTATTCGGAGTTCCGGCTGGAGCCCGGGCGATACCGCGTCACGTTTCAGGGCGGTCCTGGCGCGTCGGTCGAGCAGGTTTCCGACTACGCTCTGTTGCGCGCGGCCGAACTGGCGGTGCGCGATGGCTATGACTGGTTCCGGGTGTCGGATCGCCTGACCTCAAGCACGGGGGCGGGCAGCGGCCCGCGCCTGTCGGTCGGCGGCGGCTCCAGCAGTTATGGCGGCCGCAGTTCGGTGGGCTTGGGTCTGGGCACCAGCTTCAATCTCGGCCCGGGTCCGACCGTCACCAGTTCGCTGGAAGTCGTCTTCGGCAAGGGCCCCGCGCCACGCGACGCCGACGCCTATGTGGCCCAGGAGATCATCCGATCGGTCGGCTACGGCCGCAGCAAGATCTGACTGGAGAGCGTGATAGCCGGAAGTGGACGCCGGTTCCGGCGGTCGTCACGCTCAAGATTCTGAACCTGGAGTCTGACCGGAACGGACAGGCTCTAGGCGGCCGCGGCCTTGGCGGCGGCCGCCAACGGGTGCGTGGCGCGCAGGGCGGCGTGGGTTAGGCCCGCCGTCTCGGCCGCCGCGAAATAGCCCTCGGCGGGGAGGCCCTGCAGCGTGGTCATCGGCGCCACGCCCTTGGCGTCGCGACCGAACGTCATGATCTCGGCGGCGACCTTTTCGGCCGGTCCGGTCAGGTCAGAGGCGTCCAGGGTCAGGCCGGCCAGGCGGGCGTCCTTCAGACCCAGCAGGGCGTCCTTTTCCGGCGGCACGCGGGCGATGACGCCGCGCGTCAGGGCCTTGAGCAGGCCCACCACTTCCAGCAGGCGACCCGCTGGCGTGCCGCGCGTGATGTCGACCAGTTCGATCATCACGCCGCCGCGCAGCAGGGCCAGCGAGAGACCGGGGGTGCCGGTCAGCATGTCGCGACCGCGCTGGGTGCCCAGGGTGCGGAACGAGGCGGGCAGGATCAGGTCGGGAACGTTGTGACCCTGGGCGCCGCGCGCGAACAGGGCGGCGTATTTCAGGGTGGCCTCGTCGATGAAGGCGATGTCGCGGTCGGGCAGGCGGCTGACCGCGCGCGAGTTGGCCTGACGGCCGCTGCCCAGATGGGTGACCACCGGCTCGATGCGGATCGCCGTGGCCACGTTGCGACGCAGGCTGATCACATGTTCCAGGGTGAAGTCGACGCGCAGGGCCGCGCCGGCCGCCGTGGTGAAGGCCACGGGGGTGCGTCGCGACTCGTCGGCGGCCTCGACCGCGCGACGCACGGGCGAGCGGCTGGAGTCGCGCCGGGCCCGCGCCGCCAACACCGTGGCCGCGTCGACCCGGCGGCAGACCGCTTCGCCGTTTTCCAGGCCGATGACCGAACTGATGCCGATGTCGTTGGTGTCGACCGAGCCCAGCAGGTGGGTCAGCACATCTTCCAGGATGCGAACGCTGGTGGCCTGGGCCGCCAGACCCTGGTCGCTGTTCATGGCGATCAGGAATTCGCTGTCGGAAATGCGGGCCCGCATGTCGTTGCGGTCCAGGTGCTCGGTCAGCTTGCGGTCGACATAGGTCCAGACATCGCCGCGCTTCTGCGACCACCAGTCGCCGGCCCAGGCGCGGATGGCCTTGACGCTGATGACGTTCACCGAGCCGCGTGCGATCAGCTCGGTCCCGGCCAACCGGTGCAGGACCGGGGCGGGCAGAGCGAGACGCTGGGTCGCTTCGTCCTGGGCGTGGGCGTCGAAGGGCATGGGGCTCGGTTCACAAGAGGAGCAGCCAGAATGCCGACAGCACGCTTAACCTCCGGTTCAGAAACAAGGTTTCCCGCCCCGTTCACCGTGAAGAAATCCGTGCGCGACTTGGCGTTCTGGCCCGCTCGGCGCATAAGGAGCCAATGACCAAACTGCTTCTCGTGGCCGCCGGCGGCGCCGTTGGCTCGGTCGCCCGCTATCTGGTGGGCGCTCAGGCCCTTCGGCTGCTGGGATCGGCTTGGCCTTACGGCACCTTCGCCGTCAATATCATCGGCGGTTTCCTGATGGGCGTGCTGGCCTCGTGGCTGGCGCACCGGGGCAACGCCAACCACGAACCTGTCCGCCTGTTGCTCGCCGTCGGCGTCATGGGCGGCTTCACCACCTTCTCGGCCTTTTCGCTGGAGACCGCGCTGATGATTCAGAAGCGCGCCTACGCTCAGGCCTTCACCTATTCCGCCGCCAGCGTGCTTTTGTCCGTGGCGGCCCTTTACGCGGGCCTTCTGATCGCCCGCAGGATGTTCGCGGCATGAAAGAAGTACGCACGCTCTATGTGGACGCGGGCGAGGATGGCACCCGGGTGGACCGCTGGTTCAAGCGCCGCTGGCCCCACCTGAACCACATCCAGCTCAACAAGCTGTTCCGCTCCGGCCAGGTGCGGGTCGACGGCTCGCGCGTCAAGGCCGACACCAAGCTGGCGGCCGGTTCGCAGGTGCGGGTGCCGCCTCTGCCCGACGCCCCCGATCCGGATGAAAAGCAGGCCCTGTCCAAGCGCGACATCGCCTTCGCCAAGTCTCTCGTGCTGTACGAGGACGAGGAAGTCCTGGCCCTGAACAAGCCCGCCGGCCTGGCCGTGCAGGGGGGCACCAAGACCACGCACCATATCGACAAGCTGCTGTCGGCCTGGGGCGAGGGCGTCAACCGGCCCAAGCTGGTCCACCGCCTGGACCGCGACACCTCGGGTGTGCTGCTGCTGGGCAAGACGCCCGCCGCCGCGGCGCGACTGTCGGGCTCGTTCGCCAAGCGCAAGGCGCAGAAGACCTACTGGGCCATCGTCCAGGGCAATCCGCACCCGGTCGAGGGCGTGATCGAGCTGCACCTCGCCAAGCGCGGCGTCGGCGATCGCGAACTCGTGGTCCCCGCCGAGCCCAAGGACAAGGACGCCCAGCCGGCCGAGACCGAGTTCGTCTCGATCAGCCGCGCCGGTCCGCGCGTCACCTTCATGGCCCTGCGGCCCCATACCGGCCGCACGCACCAGCTGCGCGCCCACATGAAGGCCATCGGCCACCCGATCCTGGGCGATCCCAAATACAGCGACGAGAAGTCGACCCAGCTGTCGGAGGGCCTGAAGCTGCAACTGCACGCCCGCTCGGTGATGCTGCCGCACCCGTCGGTGGGGATGCTGTTCATCGAGGCCCCGATCAGCCCCGAGCTGAAGGCGGGCTTCGCCAAGTTCGGCTTCTCGGAAGACGAGGCCGACCAGGATCCGTTCGCGAAGAAGCAGATCAAGCGGCGATAGGGCGTTCGTCAGACCATGGGGCGGACCTAGACGAGGCCGGTCACCGCACGGGCGTCGGCGCTGTTGGCGAAGACCTTGGCCTCCAGCGCCGCGCGGTCGACGCCCATATGGTCGCCGAGCAGGCCCTTGAACAGGCCGCGCATGTCCAGGGTCGGCGCCAGGTCGCGGTTCTCGTAAAGCGCCGGCTGGGCCAGGCCCGGCCAGTCGCCGATGATCCCGCCGGGCTTCAGCGCGCCGCCCAGCACCAGCGCCGTCGAGGCCGTGCCGTGGTCGGTGCCGTTGGTGCCATTGGCGCGGGCGGTGCGGCCAAACTCGGTGACCGTGACCACCACGGTATTCTTCCACTCGTCGCCCAGACCGGTGTTGAGGCCCGACAGCACCGCGTCGAGATAGGTCAGCCGGGTGTTGATCTGGCCGGCCTGTCCCGCGTGGGTGTCCCAGCCGTCCAGCGCGATGGCGGCGATGCGCGGGCCGCCGACCTGAACCATGAAGCCGGCCAGGGTCGCGCCCAGCTTGCGGGCCGCCTCGCGGCCGCCCTTGTTGTTCGCGGGTGGGGCCATCATGCCGTCGGCCTGCGCCGGCGGGGCCATGGCGGTCATGGCGACCTGGGCCATGCTCTCGGTCTCCAGGCCGCGCGCGAAGGCCGGGCCCATCAAGGGGTCGGTCTTGTAGAGGTCCTGCAGCAGGGTGGGCAGGCGGGCCGTCTCGTCCACGCCCTTGCCCGGCGACCAGCTGGCCGCCTGCACCTTGCCACGCAGGATCAGGGGCGTCGTCGCGCCGACATACAGGCCCTGCGCCCTGCGGGAGGCGGGCAGGGCTTCCAGCGCCCGGTTCAGCCAGCCTGACGTGGTCGCATAGACCTGGGCCGAGCCGCTTTCCAGCACGTCCTGGGCCTCGAAATGCGAGCGGGCGCGGTCGGGCGTGGCCACGGCCGGCGCGATCCGGGCCTGACCCTTCAGGGCCAGGGCGTGCACCGAGGTCAGGGCGGGATGCAGGCTGAACGTGCCGTCCAGCTTCAGGCCGTTCTCGGGCTTGATGGCGATCCCGCGCCTCAGGCCCTCATAGGCCTTGTCGCCGACCGGTGGGCTGACCGACAGGCCATCCATGCCGCCCCGGCAGATCACGACCACCAGCTTGCGGCTGTCCAGGGCGCTGTCGGCGTCGGCCAGGGCCGGGCGACCCAGGAAGGTCACCGACAGTCCCAGACCGGCGGCCGAGGCCAGGACGCGGCGACGGTTCATCATCGGGCAGTCGGTCATCGGCGTTGGAACTCCGGACTCATCAACAGCAGGGCGACGGCTTCGCCGCGGGTCTCGGCCCGGGCGACGGCCTGGGCGGTCGGGGCGGTCAACCGCGCGCCCAGGGCCGCGGCGGCCGCCTGGTTCGGATCCAGCTGGCCAGCGACCACGGCGGCGAAGGCCTGGCTCCATTGCAGCCGCTTGATCAGGCCGTCGGGCGAGCACCATTCCCCGGCCATGTCCGACCAGCCCTTGGGCGACGGCGGCGAGAAGCCCCGCTGGCCCAGGCCGATCAGGGGAACGGTGATGCGCTCATAGGCCGAGGGCTGGGCGCCGATCACCCGCCAGGCCGAGATCAGGAACTCGTAGGGTGTCTTGAACTTGGTCGCCGCCGGCTCCCACGCCTCGGGCGCCTCGACCAGGGTGCGGGCCACGCGGTCCAGCCGGCCGCCGCTTTTCAGGAAGCTCTGCTCCAGACGCGCGACCAGGGTCGGCGGCGGATCGTCGGCCACGAAGTGGCGGGCGATCTTGAAGGCGACGTGGCGGGCCGTGGCCGGATGGGCGGCGAGGTCTTTCAGCACGCTCAGGCCCTGGCCCAGCGCAGCAGGCTTGTAGTTCTTGCCCATGATCGTGCGGGGGCCCGGTTCGTGGACATTGTCGCGGAACACGAACTGGCCGGCGCGGTCCTCGTCCTCGCGGCCGACACTGAAGCCGGTCAGGGCGCGGGCGAACTCGGTGACGTCGGCCTGGCTGTAGCCGGCCTCGACGCCGACGGTGTGCAGTTCCAGGATCTCGCGGGCGAGGTTCTCGTTCAGGCCGCGCCGAGCGTTGCGCCCCGCCGCCATGCTGCCGGGTCCCACCGACTGGGCCTGGTCCAGATAGGTCAGCATGGCCGGATGGGTGCTGGAGGCTGCCAGCAGGTCCTCGAAACGGCCAAAGGCGTTTGGGCGGATCACTTCCTGTTCGAACGGACCGACCATGACGGCCGTCAGTTCCTTGACGCCCGAGACCGTGAAATGGTTGGCCCAGAACAGCGCCCAGCGCTCGCGAAAGCCGTCCGGCGTGCCGGCCCCCAGCCGCGCCCGGGCCAGGAAGTCGCCGGCGGCCTTTTCACGAAGGACCCTGTTGGCCTGCTGGACGGCGACGGTCTTGGGATCGCCGTCGTCCTTGGCCTGGCGGCGCAGCTCCTGATAGGCGCGCATGGCGATGAACCGCTGGGCCGCGGTGTCGGCGCCCGGCTGCGGTTGATCGGCGCCCCGGCCATCGATCTGCGCGACGAGCGAACCGCGCGGATCGCGTCGGGCGGCGTCGATGTCGCCCGGGCGCGCCCCCAGGCCAAAGCGGGTCACGGCCAGGGCCGCCATCATATCCTTGGAGGGCAGGGACAAACGCGCTCTCTCCTTGAGTCCGGGGCCTTGTGCCCGGGGCCATTCTTGATCATTCAACGCCCTGAAGATGGCGATCCGTCGTTCGCCCCGCAAAATCGCCGCTCAAGGAGCCATCATCCGTGGCCGAGAAGACCCCGCCAATCGAAAAGCCGCGCCGGTTCTACAAGGCGGCGACGGTTGGTCCCGTGGAAAGCGGTTTCGCCGTGCTGCTGGACGGCCGCACCCCCAAATCGCCGGCCCGGTCGCCGCTGGTGCTGCCCAGCCTGGCCCTGGCCCAGCGCGTGGCGGACGAGTGGGAGGCCCAGGACAAGGTCATCGATTCGACGATCATGCCGGCCACCCGCCTGGCCTTCACCGCCATCGACCGCATCTCCGAGACCCGCGCCGCCGTGGCCGCCGAGGTCGCCGCCTATGCCGGCTCTGACCTGCTGTGCTACCGCGCCGACCATCCAACGCCCCTGGTCGAGCGCCAGACCCGCGAGTGGCAGCCGGTGCTGGACTGGGCCCACGGCGCCCTGGGCCTGAGTTTCACTCCGGTGACGGGGATCATCCACACGCCGCAGCCCGCCCAGACCCTGGCCGACGTCGAGGCCCTGGCCCTGTCGATGGATGATTTCAGTCTGGCCGGCGTGGCCTATGCCGCGGGTCTTCTGGGCTCGACGGTGCTGGCCCTTGCCATTCGGGCTGGCGAGCTGGACGGCCAGCGGGCGCTGGATCTGTCGCGTCTGGAAGAGACCTTCCAGGCCGATATCTGGGGCCAGGACGACGAGGCGCGGCTGCGGGCCGACAACCTTGCCATCGAGGCCCTGGCCCTGGAGCGGTGGTTCGCCGCGCTGCGGGCATAATCGTCCGAATGCTGCACTGCCGTAAGGGCCGACTTGCCAGCCCGGCTTCGCGGCTTTACCCCTCGCTCGGATAAGGCGGCCCCTCGGTTTGGGAGACCGCCGTCTGGAGCAGGGGAGCGCATCCGTGCAGCATATTCTCGAGGAACTGGATCGTCGTCGCGAGCAGGCCAAGGGCGGCGGCGGCGACAAACGCGTCGCGGCGCAGCACGCCAAGGGCAAGCTGACGGCGCGTGAACGCATCGACCTGCTCCTCGACGAAGGCAGCTTCGAGGAGTTCGACATGTTCGTCGAACACCGCAGCGCCGACTTCGGCATGCAGGATCAGAAGATCCCCGGCGACGGCGTGGTCACCGGCTGGGGCACGATCAACGGCAAGGTCGTCTATGTCTTCTCCAAGGATTTCACGGTGTTCGGCGGCTCGCTGTCGGGCGCCCACGCGGCCAAGATCGTCAAGGTCCAGCGCCAGGCCATGAAGGTCGGCGCGCCGGTGATCGGCCTGTTCGACGCGGGCGGCGCGCGCATCCAGGAAGGCGTCGACAGCCTGGCCGGCTACGCCGACATCTTCATGGAAAACGTGCTGGCCTCGGGCGTGGTGCCGCAGATCAGCGTGATCATGGGCCCCTGCGCCGGCGGCGACGTCTATAGCCCCGCCATGACCGACTTCATCTTCATGGTGAAGGACACCAGCTACATGTTCGTGACCGGTCCTGACGTGGTCAAGACCGTCACCAACGAGGTGGTCACCGCCGAGGAACTGGGCGGGGCCCGGGTGCATGCGGCCAAGTCGGGCGTGGCCGAGGGCGCGTTCGAGAACGATCTGGAGGCCATGACCCAGGTGCGTCGCCTGGTCGACTTCCTGCCCAGCTCCAACCGCGAGCCGGCCCCGGAGCGCGAGAGCTTCGATGAGCCCCTGCGCGAAGAGATGAGTCTCGACACCCTGATCCCCAGCGATCCGGGCAAGCCCTACGACATGAAGGAGCTGATCCTCAAGATCGTCGACGAGGCCGATTTCTTCGAGATTTCCAGCGAGTGGGCCAAGAACATCATCTGCGGTTTCGCCCGCATGGACGGCGAGAGCGTCGGCATCGTCGCCAATCAGCCCCAGGTGCTGGCCGGCGTGCTCGACATCGACTCCAGCCGCAAGGCCGCGCGCTTCGTGCGCTTCTGCGACGCCTTCAACATCCCGATCGTCACCCTGGTCGACGTCCCGGGCTTCATGCCGGGCACCAAGCAGGAATATGGCGGCCTGATCAAACACGGCGCCAAGCTGCTGTTCGCCTATGCCGAGGCCACGGTGCCGAAGATCACGGTCATCACCCGCAAGGCCTATGGCGGGGCCTATGACGTGATGAGCTCCAAGCACCTGCGCGGCGACCTCAACTATGCCTGGCCCACCGCCGAGATCGCGGTGATGGGCGCCAAGGGGGCCGTCGAGATCATCTTCCGCGCCGAGGCCAAGGACCCGGTGGCCCTGGCCGCCCGCGAGGCCGAATACAAGGCCGCCTTCGCCAATCCGTTCGTGGCCGCCTCGCGCGGCTATATCGACGACGTGATCATGCCGCACGGCACCCGTCGCCGCATCGTCCGGGGCCTCAAGAGCCTCAAGGGCAAGGAACTGACCAACCCCTGGAAGAAGCACGACAACATCCCCCTGTAGGGCGTGTCCGCGCCCGGCACGGGGATAGCGATCGCGCCGTCCCCCGATGGGCGCGGGGATTGACGCCCAAAGTCCTCCCCCTGAAGGGGGAGGCGGCCGGAGGCCGGTGGGGGAACACCGCATT
>CAYRTE010000060.1:0-24848 GCA_964427205.1 uncultured Caulobacter sp. | reverse complement strand
TTGATCTGCTGGAGCGACCGGGCGGCCGTCAGCACGTTCTGCGCATAGTTGGTCGGGTCATAGACGATCCCGCCGAACTGAGCGTGGGCCGGCGTCGCGGCGGTGATGCCGATAACGCTCGACGTGGCGATGGCGCCGGCCAGGATGGCACGGCGCAGGATAGCGGTCTTCATAACGGTAACTCCTGCTGGCTGGGGGGAAGAAGCTCGACCGCCCACGCGCAGCCGCGATGGCGCAGCCATTCGGCGGCGAAGCGCTCGCGGCCGTGGGTCTCGACCAGTTCGGCGATGCGGAGCTGATCGGTCTTGGAAGAGGCGGCGGCGAAGGCGAGTGCGATTTCGCCCAACCCCAGCTCGAACAGCCGGTTGCCGCGCCGCGACTGGCAGTAATAATCGCGCTTCGGCGTCGCTCTGCTGAGGATTTCGATCTGGCGGGCGTTGAGCCCGAACCGTTCGTAGATGGCGGCGATCTGCGGTTCGGCGGCGCGCTCGTTCGGCAGGAAAATGCGCGTCGGGCAGCTCTCGATGATGGCCGGCGCGATGTTCGAGGTTTCGATGTCGGCGAGGCTCTGCGTCGCGAAGACGACGCTGGCGTTCTTCTTCCTGAGCGTCTTGAGCCACTCGCGGAGCTGGGCGGCGAAGTCCGGGCTGTCGAGAACCAGCCAGCCCTCGTCGATGATGATAAGGGTCGGCGAGCCGTCCAGCCGGCCCTCGATCCGGTGGAACAGATAGGACAGGACCGCGGCGGCCGACCCGGCGCCGACCAGGCCTTCGGTCTCGAACGCCTGGACCGACGCTTCGCCGAGACGCTCGGCCTCGGCGTCGAGCAGCCTGCCCCACGGCCCGCCGATGCAGTAGGGCGTTATCGCCTGCTTGAGCGTCTGCGATTGCAGCAATACCGCCAGCCCGGTCAGCGTCCGTTCCGGCATGGGCGCGCTGGCGAGCGAGCCGAGCGCCGACCAGATATGCTCCTTAGCTTGCGGATCGACCGCAACGCCTTCGGACGCGAGGATCGCCGCCAGCCATTCAGCCGCCCAGGCGCGCTCGGCCGGATCGTCGATGCGGGCGAGCGGTTGGAGCTGGACGCCATCGCCCGCCTCGTCAGCGAGCATCCCGCCCAAGTCCTGCCAGTCGCCGCCCATGCCGATCGCGGCGGCTCGGATGCTGCCGCCGAAGTCGAAAGCGAAAACTTGGGCACCCTCGTAGCGGCGGAACTGCATCGCCATCAGCGCAAGCAGCACCGACTTGCCGGCGCCGGTCGGGCCGACGATCAGGGTGTGGCCGACATCGCCGACGTGAAGGGAAAACCGGAACGGGGTCGATCCTTCGGTCTTGCCGTAGAGCAAGGGGGGAGCACCGAAATGATCGTCCCGTTCCGGCCCCGCCCATACCGCTGACAGGGGGATCAGGTGGGCGAGATTGATGGTGGAAATCGGGGGTTGGCGGACATTCGCATAGGTCTGGCCGGGAAGGCTCCCCAGCCATGCCTCGATCGCGTTCATGCCCTCCGGGATGACTGTGAAATCGCGGCCCTGGATAACCTTCTCGACCAGCCGCAGCTTCTCGGCGGCGATGGCGGGATCGCGGTCCCACACCGTCACCGTCGCGGTGACATAGGCCATGCCCGCATAGTCGGCGCCCAGTTCCTGCAGGGCGATGTCGGCGTCGGCCGCCTTGTTCGAGGCGTCGCTGTCGATCAGCGCGCTCGCCTCGTTGGTCATCACCTCTTTCAGTATGGCTGCGACGCTCTTGCGCTTGGCGAACCACTGGCGGCGAATGCGGCTCAGCAGCTTGGTCGCATCGGTCTTGTCGAGCATGATCGCGCGAGTGGACCAGCGATACTCGAAGGCGAGCCGGTTCAACTCGTCGAGCAAACCGGGAAAGGTGACGCTGGGGAATCCCGTGATGGTCAGCGTGCGGAGGTGATGATCGCCGAGCTTCGGTTCGAGGCCGCCGATCAGCGGCTCGTCGGCCAGCAGCGCGTCGAGGTGCATCGGGGTCTCCGGCACCCGCACGCGCTGGCGGCGGGTCGAGACCGTGGAATGAAGGTAGGTCAGCGTCTCGGCGTCGTCGAGCCAGCGGACCTCGGGCACGAAGCCCTCGACCAGGTTCAGCACGCGGTCGCTGCGATCGGTGAAGCCTTTGAGCAGTTCCCACGGATCGACGCCGGTCGTGGCCCGGCCCTCGTAGAGCCAGCCTTCGGCGCGCGCGGCTTCCTCGGCCGGCGGCATCCACAAGAGCGTCAGGAAATAGCGGCTCTCGAAATGCGCGCCTTCCTCGCTGAATTGCTCGCGCCGCTCCATATCGACTAGCTCCGCTACGGGATCAGGAAAGCTGGAGGCCGGGTAATCGAGCGCGGGCGTCCGCTGCGCCTCGACGAAGATCGCCCAGCCGGAGCCGAGCCGGCGCAGCGCGCCATTCAGTCGCGAGGTCGTGGCGACCAGCTCGGCCGGTGTCGCGCTGTCGAGATCGGGACCGCGGAAACGGGCGGTGCGCTGGAAGCTGCCGTCCTTGTTCAGAACGACGCCCTCGCCGACCAGAGCCGCCCAGGGCAGGAAGTCGGCCAAGTGCGCAGCCTTGCTGCGATATTCACGCAAACTCATCATGGCCGCATCCATGTCGGGTAACGGAGGTGGCGGCGGGCCACGTCCACGAATTGCGGGTCGCGGCGCGCGGCCCAGACGGATAGCCCGTGGCCGACGGCCCAGATGACCAGGCCCGCGATCCAGAGCCGCAGGCCGAGACCGATCGCGCCCGCCAGCGTGCCGTTGACGATGGCGAGCGAACGCGGCGCGCCGCCGAGCAATATCGGCTCGGTCAGCGCCCGGTGGACCGGCGCGAAATAGCCGGGAATCGGCTCGGCCCCGTCCGACATCAGACCAGCGCTCCGCCACCGAAGCTAAAGAAGCTGAGGAAGAACGAGCTGGCCGCAAACGCGATCGACAGGCCGAACACGATCTGGATCAGCTTGCGCGCGCCGCCCGACGTGTCGCCGAACGCGAGTGTCAGCCCGGTGATGATGATGATCATTACCGCGATGATCTTCGCCACCGGCCCCTCGATGCTTTCGAGGATGCTTTGCAGCGGCGCTTCCCACGGCATCGACGAACCGCCCGCATGGGCGGGGGCGGCAAACGTCAGCGCGATGACGCTGGCGGTGGCGGCGAGCATGGCGCGGCTGGCGCCATGCCGAAGGGCATGGATCATTGTTTGTCTCCAAGGTTGGGGGCTACGAGGGAAGTCAGGCGGTAGTCGCCGCTGGCGGGGTCGAGCCCCTCGACGCGGGCCAGCTCCGCGAGGCGGCGGCCGCGTCCGTCACGGACCAGCACGGCGATCAGGTCGATCGTCTCAGCGATCAGTGCGCGGGGAACCGTGACGACGGCCTCCTGAATGAGCTGCTCCATCCGGCGCAGCGCGCCGAGCGCCGAGCCGGCGTGGATCGTGCCGACGCCACCCGGATGGCCGGTTCCCCAGGCTTTGATGAGTTCGAGCGCCTCGGCGCCTCGCACCTCGCCGATCGGGATGCGGTCCGGCCGCAGGCGCAGCGACGAACGGACCAACTCGGACAGCGAGACGACGCCATCCTTGGTCCGCATGGCGACGAGATTGGGCGCCGCGCATTGCAGCTCGCGCGTGTCTTCGATCAGAACGATGCGGTCGGTCGTCTTCGCCACCTCGGCGAGCAGTGCGTTGACTAGCGTCGTCTTGCCGCTGCCCGTCCCGCCCGCGACGAGGATATTGGCGCGCGTCTCGACGCCGTGCCGCAGCACTTCGGCCTGCGTGGCCGACATGATCCCGGCACGGGCGTAGTCGTCGAGAGTAAAGACAGCGACTGCGGGCTTACGGATCGCGAAGGCGGGTGCGGCGACGACGGGCGGCAGCAGCCCCTCGAAGCGTTCCCCGCCCTCCGGCAGCTCGGCCGAGACGCGCGGGGCGCGGGCGTGAACCTCGACGCCGACATGGTGCGCGACCAGACGAATGATCCGCTCGCCATCGGCGGCCGACAGCAACTCGTCCGTATCGCTGATGCCTTCGCCCAGCCGATCGACCCAAAGCCGTCCGTCCGGGTTCAGCATCACTTCGATGACGGCGGGATCGTCGAGCCAGGCCGCGATCGACGCGCCCAGCGCCGTGCGCAGCATTCGTGCGCCACGTGTCTTGGCTTCGGATCGGATCTGGTTGACGGTCAAGGATTGGCCCCTGGATTGGGCCGGGCGAACCGCCGCCCGGCGTCAGGAGCACATCAAGAGACGCAGAAATATTGGGGCTGCAACAGCTACTTGGCGTCGTAGTAGAGACGGCGGCGGATACTTACGCAATGCGGACTATCGGCTCGCCACACGCCGGCTTCAAAGACGTTTATTCCGAATCGGTCGGGGACTTCGGCCAGACATCTTCGGGGATCTCGTCCATCAAGCTCTTGCCGCTGGCGTAGCGCCGGCCGAGCGTCTCCACGAACCCCTCGTAGCGCTTGCGACCCTTCACCTGCGCGGCTGCCTGATCCTCGTCGGGCAGCGGCGGGGTCACGGACAGCCAGAACCGAACGAACAGCGCCAGCGCCTCGGTCGTCAAGCCGGTGTTGCGCTCCAACCGCTGGACCTGCCGCGACAGGCGATCGAGTCTCCGCGCGAACGCCGCCTCCATCCGATCTGCCCCGTCCGGCGAAAGGTAGGACGCCACGGCCGCTTCAACGATCGCCGAGCGCGAGATGCGGCGACGGATCGCCAGTTCGTCGACCTGCTTGGCGAGCGCAGGCGGGAAATAGACGTTGAGCCGGGTTCGCACTGTCGTCTCCTAAAGCTCTATACCGTCGCCGGGGTCGAGCGACGCCTGCCGCGCGAGTCCCCGCATCTGGCGGCGTGCGGCGGCCTGCCGAGCAGCATCGTCCGGCTCGTCATCGACGACCGCAAACTCCTGCGCTGGCGAGGGCGGTGCCTCCGGCGCGATCGCGACATGCTCGGGCAGCTCGGGCTCGCGGCGCAGCCCGCCGTTGGCTGCGTCTTCCTCGTCGCGGACGATCCGTGCGACCTGCGCCGGATCGGCAGCGGCCGTCCGCCCGGTCCAATCATCCGTGCGCGCCACGACCGCGGCAGGTGATGGCGCGTCCATGATCCGTTCGGCGAGACGCCGGTCCTTATAGTATCGCGCTTTCTTCGCCCGGATAGGATGCACGCCAGCCACCATCACGATCTCGTCGTCGGGCGGGAGCTGCATCACTTCGCCGGGGGTAAGGAGCTGGCGAGCCGTCTCCGACCGCGACACCATTAGATGCCCCAGCCACGGCGACAGCCGGTGTCCGGCATAATTCTTCATCGCCCGCATTTCCGTCGCGGTGCCGAGTGCATCGGAGACGCGCTTGGCGGTGCGCTCGTCATTCGTGGCGAACGACACGCGCACATGGCAGTTGTCGAGGATCGCGTTGTTCGGGCCGTAAGCCTTCTCGATCTGATTGAGGCTCTGCGCGATCAGGAAAGCCTTGAGCCCGTAGCCCGCCATGAACGCCAACGCGGACTCGAAGAAGTCGAGCCGGCCAAGCGCCGGAAACTCGTCGAGCATCAACAGCACGCGATGGCGGTTATGCTTCGGAGTCAGCTCCTCGGTCAGCCGGCGCCCGATCTGGTTGAGGATGAGGCGGATCAGCGGCTTGGTGCGCGAGATGTCGCTGGGCGGAACGACCAGGTAGAGCGTCGCCGGGCGCTCGCCATCGACCAGATCCGATATGCGCCAATGACAGGCGCGTGTGACCTGCGCGACGACGGGATCGCGGTAGAGGCCGAGGAACGACATGGCCGTGCTGAGCACGCCCGACCGCTCGTTGTCCGACTTGTTCAGCAGCTCGCGCCCGGCCGATGCGACGACAGGGTGAACGCCAGCGTCGCCCAAGTGCGGCGTCGCCATCATCGCCGCCAGCGTCTGCTCGATCGTTCGCGCCGGATCGGATAGGAACCCCGCGACGCCGGCCAGCGTCTTGTCCGGCTCTGCGTAGAGGACGTGGAGGATCGCGCCGACCAGTAGCGAGTGGGAGGTCTTCTCCCAATGATTGCGGCGCTCCAGACTTCCCTCGGGATCGACGAGCACGTCGGCGACATTCTGGACGTCGCGCACCTCCCACTGGCCGCGCCTCACCTCCAACAGCGGGTTGTAGGCGGCCGACGCCGCGTTGGTCGGATCGAACAAGAGCACGCGGCCGTGGCGCGCGCGGAAGCCTGCGGTGAGCGTCCAGTTCTCCCCTTTGATGTCGTGGACAATACAGCTGCCCGGCCAAGTCAGCAGCGATGGCACCACCAACCCGACGCCCTTGCCGCTGCGCGTCGGCGCGAAGCACAGCACATGCTCGGGACCGTCATGGCGCAGATAGTCGCGCGCGAGCTTACCGAGCACGACGCCGCTCGGCCCGAGCAGCCCGGCCGCGCGCACCTCCCGCTCGCTCGCCCAGCGCGCCGAACCGTAGGTCTCGGCGTTCTTCAGCTCGCGTGCGCGCCACACCGACATGCCAATGGCGACGGCGATCGACACGAACCCGCCGGACGCGGCGATATAGGCGCCTGTCAGGAATATGCGCGGTGCGTAGGCGTCGAAGCTGAACCACCACCAGAAGAAGGCCGGCGGCGGATAGACCCGCCACTCGCCGACCATGAACCAAGGCGGGCCAAGCTCGGGTTGGTAGGCGAGCGCGGCGGCGGTCCACTGCGTCGCGCCCCATATGCCGGCGAGCACGATCAGGAACACGACGATGACCTGGCCCCATAAAATCTTGGTCGCGGACATGCGTTCTCTCCTAAGTCAGATGCCGAGGCCGCGCTTGCGGCCAAGCGTCCAGTCAATCCCGCCGCCGGCTCGAACCACGCCCGACACCTGACGGCCGAGTTGTTGTTCGAGGGTGCTGGCCCAAGGGACGAGGCGGAAGCCGAGCCCGTCGTCGATCATGGCGAAGCGGCCGGACGTGAGCGCGAGGCGCTGGCGCACGACGCCCGCGATCTTTTCGCCGGACGCGGCGGGGCGATAGGCAAGCCCGGTCTCGCCCGCGATCTTCGCGCCGACGGAATCCAGCTCGCGCTTACGCAACGTGTCGAGCATTCCGCGCTCGAACACTGTCCGCTCGCCGAAGCGACGCGCCAGCCCCTCGCGGACGAGATGATCGGTGCGCGCGTCCATCGCACGTCGCACCTCCGCGCCGAACCCGCCGTCCGCGACACCGGCGCCGCGCTCAATGAGCCGATGGTCGAGCCAGGTCGCGCCGGGCGCCCTGACCTGTGCGGCAAGATCAAGGTCCGACCGCGTGGCGAGGATCAGCGTCGGCTTTTCCTCGCCGGGCCTTCCGACGCCCCGCAGCTCAACGATGCCGCCGAGCTTGGGGCTATGTTCCAGCGCCTCGATGCCGGGCAGCCGGACATGGTGGGTGCGGCCATCCGTGCCGTCGATCACGGCATAGGCCGTGCCGGTCAGTTCGTCGTGCAAACCCTTGTCGATCAGCCGGCCGGCGATCGGCTTCACGGGCGCGTCGCTCACGACGGCGTAGCTGTCGAGCGGCCGATCGTGGCCTTGGTCCTTGAGCGCCCGGCCGATGGTGCGGATGATGTCACCGCGCGCGGCCAGCTCGCGCAGCTTCGCCTGCGCGCCTTCGGCCACCGCCCATTGGCCCGGTTCGCCTTCGGCCGCGAGACCCATCGTCTCCAGATGCTGCAACCGCCCGACCATCAACCGGCGGAGGCGCGGATCGTCCGGGCCGGGCCGCTCCGGGCGCAGGTCGATCACGCCGAGTTCGTCTGCGGCGCGGCCGATCTCGGTATCCAGGCGCGTCCATCGCTCGGCCGTCACTTCACGGTCGAGGACGCGCTGGACTTCATGCTCGGGCTTCGGCCCGAGTTCGGCCTGTGCCAGCTCCTCGGCGTTCGAGCGCAAATTATGGCTTATGTAGTCGCGCGCCATGACGAGATCGGCGCCCTGATCGGTCACGCCGCGGACGATCAGGTGGACGTGCGGATTGTCGGTGTTCCAGTGATCCACTGCCACCCAATCGAGGCGCGTCCCCAGGTCCGTCTCCATCTGGCGCACGAGGTCGCGGGTGTATTCGCGCAGATCGGTCATCTCGGCCGCGTCCTCGGGCGAGACGATGATGCGGAAATGATGCCGGTCATCCTTGCACCGATCGGTGAAGGCGCGATCGTCCGCATTGTCCCCCGCCGCGTCGAACATGCGCGTTGGCGACCCGTCGCGGGTGACGCCTTCGCGCTTCAAATAGGCGACGTGCGCGGACAGCGGCACCATGCGCCGGCCGGTGCGGCTGCGGTGCGTGACGGGCAGCGCCTTGACCAGCACCCGCCGGCTCGATCCGAACAGACGGCTACGAGCGAAGGCCGTGCGTCCCCGCCCGAAGCTCGACTGTCCGCCACGGCGCGGGCCAACGCCGCTGCGTTGGCCGCCGCTGTGGATCGCGGCGACACGCAACACCTCGGCCACCAGGCCGCGCGCGTTGCGCCCCTGCGCTTTGCTGCGCTTGGCCTTGCCGGGGCGGATGCGGAACTCGCTGTCCTCGCTCACGGCCGGGGCGCTTTCCGCCTAAAATGGTCTGTAGTGCCATTCGAGGCTTTGATTTTGCTGCCTTTTCTCTTCCGCGCGGCACGCGCGCCGACCGACGCCCCCGCGTGAAGCCACGGAAAAGCCTCGGCTTTTCGGCGAAACGGGGTGCGCCTTATATCTTGCCCTCGTCTGTCCCTGCCGCGTTCTCCCTTTCCAGCTACAATGCTGCTTCGGACGGATGATGGTGATGCCGGGCCGCTCATTGCGGTCGGCCCGCGCGGGCGCGGGGGACGAACAGCGTTTCGGCCTGCCTGTCTGGCAACGACGCTGCTGCGGTTTCCTCGTCCCCGCTGATGCGTTCGGGCGGCAAGCCAGACGCGCCCGGCATGTCGCCCGACTGCAAGGCGACTGCATCGGGGACAGCGCTCGCGGTGCGGACGAACAGCGTGGCATGACGCCATGCGAACGGATCGGGCGGAGCGCTCACCGCTATCTCCACCGCGCCCGAAGTGCCGACGATCGGCGCGAGCCGGGCGAGATAGCCGACCGTCTCGGCGGGCAACGGCCTACCGCGAGATACGAAGTCATCGTAGCGGCCCGGCCCGGCATTGTAGGCCGCCAGCATCGCGCTCGCGCTGCCGTAGCGGTCGTGCATCTCGCGCAGATAAGCCGCGCCCGCCATGATGTTGTCGCGCGCGTCGAACGGATCGGGGCCAAGGCCGTAGCGGGCGCGAAGACCGACCCAGGTGGCGGGCATGATCTGCATCAAGCCCATTGCCCCGGCGCGCGAGACGGCGCGGGAACTGCCGCCGCTCTCGACGCGCATCACCGCCCATATCCACGCTTCGGGGATGCCGAACCGCCGCGCAGCGTCGGCGACATGAACGGCATAAGGATGGACGGCCGAGCGCGTGGCCGGCATTTCCTGCGCCATCACCGGGACAGGCTTAGCGCCACCGGACAGCAGGACGACGGCAAGCGCCACCGCCGATCCGACTCCGCTCCGCCGCCAGCCTGCCAGCGTGCTCGCTGCGGTAAAGGGTGCGCGCGAAGCGCCGGCCGTTGGCCGCCCTTGACCTTCGCTGCGCGCCCCGGCCGGCCTGCGACCGAGCGGGACGGAGGGATGAGACGGCTTTCCCGCGAACAAAGGGATGAATGGGAAGCGCACGGGCTCAGTCCTGCTCGCGCGGCTTCTGCGGCCGGTTCCAGCGCAGTGACCAGGCCGACTTGTCGTTGGCGTTCTGAAACAGCGCCGCGCGGATCGGCTGCGCGAAGGTGGGATCGTCGATGCGCAGCGAGACGTAATCGCCGGCGCGCTCGCCGCTCTCGTTCCAGCCCGCGCCGATCTCCGGGCCTTCGCCGTCGCCGCGGTGGACGCGCCAGTCCGGCGCCTTTTCGGCATCGCTCTGCTCGGCGGGAACGATGGAGATGCGGATGTCGAGCGTCGCCGTCTCGATAATGCCTTCGTAGCCGTTGGCGGTGCGGAAGAAGCTGCCGATCTGCATGATGATCTCCTTTGGGTTGGCAATTGGGAAAGCGGATCAGCGCCAGGTGAGCGGCGCGTCGGGGGTGTCGCGGGTGAGGATCGGCGTGGCGCGGCCGAGCACGGTCGGGGCCGGCAACGGGCCGAAATAGCGGCCGTCCATGCTGTCGGCGTGATCGGGATTGAGCATCAGCAGCTCGCCCACGCGCAGCGTGCGGCAGCCCTGCCAGACCGGGAGCGGGCGGCCCATGCCGTCCCGCTCCCGGGCAACGACGACGGGCCGCGCATCGACGCTCACGACGGCACCGATCCTGCACACCCGCTGCCCCGGTTTGGCCGCGACATGCTTCAACAGAGGCACACGCTCGCCGAGATAGCCGCGCTCCGCCAGCCACCGCGCCAGCGGCGCGGGCGGCGTCACGGCAACCAGCGCGCCGTGCGGCGGATCGGACAACGGCTCGATCCGGTAGAACCCGATCGGCGCGCTCGCGCTGGCGTTCCAGACGACGCGCGGGAGCGGGTCGAACACCGCCACGGCTGCGAACGACGCGCCGAACAGCGACGCGACAGAGACCGTCGCAATGGCCCATCCACGGCGCGTCATCCTTCGATCTCTCGACGTTTGAGCCAGGCACGATGACGCTCCAGCGTGTAGGGGCGCGGCTGATGCCCGGCGGCGATGCGGTTGTGGACGTGCCGCCAATGATCGGGTGCGGCGTCGCAGGGATCGACGCCGGCGGCCTCGGTCGCGTCGATCGCGGCAAGAACTTGCTGGACCTTGGGCCAGCCCTCGATCTTGAGCAGGATGTCGCCACCAGGCCGGACGAACGGCAGCGTCGTGAAGGGCTCCCCGGCGCCGACCGCACGCACGATGTCGATGCGCGAGCTGACCGTGCCATAGTCGTTCGCCGCCCAGTGAACGAAAGCGAAGATCGCGCCGGGACGGAAGCGGACGATGCGGCGGCGGCGGTCCACGATCTCGTCCACGGCGATGCGCCCGAACCTGATCCAGTGTTCGACCCGCTTCTCAATCCACGTCAATTCGACGCGCGTCATCCCGTCGTCGGATGGCTGGCGGTGGCGCATGGGAGATGGCGGCACGGTCATCGCCGGCTCCGGGCGATGGCCGAGTCCGCGCGCGGCATCAGGTCGTCCTGTCCCGGATCGGAGGTCGAATGCTTGATGCCGATGTCGGCCCAGGCGCGCAGGTCATCGACCGAATAGACGACGCGGCCACCGATGCGACGGTAGGCCGGGCCGGTCCCGAAATAGCGGTGCTTCTCTAAGGTGCGTCCCGAGAGGCCTAGGAAGCGCGCGGCTTCCGGCGTGCGCAGGAAGCGGGGCGGCAGATTGGTGGGCGTATCGGACAAGTGACGGCTCCTGCGGGCAGTGGCGGCAGGAGGCGAAAGTGACGAAGCAGGCGCGGCGGGGTGGAGTATGAAGATGTGCGGCTGCACGGATGCGACCACCCCTTGCGAGGATGGGCAAAGGTCGAGACGTCAGCGGATGCGCAGCAGCTTGCGATAGTCGCCGTTCGCCAACGCGGTGGCGTCGCGGACCAGCCGCACCACGAACGAGCGCGCGGCCGAGATCTTCCATTCGGTCGCGGAGAGCCGAGCAGCGTCTGCGCGCCCCAGCTCGGCCGCTATCTGGCGATAGGTCGCTCCCGTGTGGCGTAGGTCGAGCGCGCGGAGCATCAGGTCGAGCCGCGCCAGCCGATAGGCGGTAAGCGGCCAGCCGCGCGGCAGCGGCCCCGCCGCGCGGCCGAGCAGGCGGCGGTGGAAACGCAGCAGGCTGGCGATGCGGGTGATGAAATCCTTATCGAGCGGGATGACCGCCGCGAGCGGCCGGCCGGGCGCCGGATCGCGCAGCCACAGCCGATGCTCGCCGGCCGCATCGGCGACGACGACATGGCGTCCGTCGATCCCGGCCAGGTCGGCGAGCAGCGCGCCAAGCGCGCGCGGATCGACCGGGGTTGCGGTCTCGAATCCCTCCGGCGCGGCGTCCAGAATGACCGTGACGGCGGTCAGCTCCGGACGCCAGACAACCGGGTCTGAAAGGTCATCCGGCGCCGTGGCGAAAAGATAACCCCCAGCGCCGCGCGAATGCCGACTCAGCGGCATTCTTCGCGACGGCGCCGTTCGCGATGCGTTGCTGCATCTGCGCATGTTCGGCGCGATAGGTGCGGTTTCTCCGCAGGAACTCGGCGGCTAGATCGGCGCGCCCGAGCGCGCTGGACAGACCGCCAGCGCGTCCCTGGCGACGCCCCGGCGGCGTCGGCATTGCATCCTCCCCACCGCGCTTTCACGCGGATTTTGGAAGGTGGAACATCGGCGGTGCAACTCACGGGTGAAAGCGCGAAGAACGCACGCAGCCATGCCGACGATGCCGAGGCGTGAGCAACAAATTGTCACCGAAACGGATGAAATCTTAACGACTTATCCGACGCTCGCAGCCGAGCAGATGTGCGTAGCCGACTTCCGTCATCCAGCGCGCGCGAGCAAGATGACTGTCGAGCATCATCTTGGCGCGCTCCGGCTCCGTGACAGGATCAATTCCTAGGAGGGATGCCGCGATCTCACGCCAGTCGGCTCCGTCGCCGTCCGCGTCGAGCAGGCGGAGATAGTCCGCCAGATGACCTTCGTCGTAGGCGGTGAGCTGCGGCGAATCGGGCGCGCGATCATCAAAACTCATTTGATCCATGATGCCTCCAAGTCTCCGCCCGCGTTAACCAATAAACCCAAGACGAAGCATTTTCGATGCGCCTGCTCGGCATAGTTGCGCGCACAATCTGCAATGCTCAGCAATCCTTCACAGGGCTGCTGGTCTGCGGTGCGCCCCCGCAAACAGCTCCTGACCCATGATCGGGGAGTTGGAAAACCGGATTAACTCGGCCCTACGACCTTTAGCACCGAGGCGCCTGGACATACGTCGCAGGCTCCCCGACCGCATGGTCAAGGATTGCGACGCCGTCACGGCCGGCGCCCGTCCGGTTAATCCGGGGTTTCCACACCCCAGGCCGCCGCGTAGCGGCCCGGGCCTTTCTTAAGACAGTAGCGGCCATTTTACCACCACTGAGCGCGAGCCGGGCGCCAGCCCGGCGAGCGCGTCAATTGCGGCCGCGCGGACCTTTGGGACTCGCGGCCGCCGCCGATCCGCCACAGCGGATCGGCGCAAATGGCGAAGCCGCAGGGCCGGAACTCCGACCCTGCGGTGGCGAACGGTCAGGCCGCCTTGAGGCGCTGCATCCCCTCGGCAAGCGTCCAGAGCGCGCGGTTGAGCGTCACGTTCTGGTCTATGCCGTTGATGGCGCGGGTCTGCGCACGACGGATGCGGCCCTCGGCGTTGCGTTTGCGGCCCTGCAACCCGCCCCGAACGACATTCTCCTGAATGACGTTGAACGTGGTCCACAGGCTGCGCCCGACATCCTCGCGGCGGCGCGGTTCGATAATCTGCTCGGGCCGAAGCGGGCTTTCGTCGTCGCCGTAGCGGGCGACAAGGCTAACCTCGCCAAGCAAGCGCTGCTCGTCTTGGGAAAGCTGGATCGCCTTCATCGACTCGCTGGCGTCGATCAGGCGGGGGAAATCCTCCGCGACGGTGTAAACGCCTTCGATAATGTCGTGCTCAATGTTGCCTTTGTGCGGCACGCGGACTTCCTCGAACCGCTCGCCTGCAATCATGCTGTTGGTGCAGACGAAACGCAGCATCCCGGCGAACATCTGATAGGCGCTGGTCCCATCGTGGCTGTTGACGATGATGACCTCGGCGGCTTCGGGCTTGCCGATGCCGTCATCCCGGCGAAGGCGCAGCATGTGCTTGGCGTGGCCGTGACGGCTGCCGTCGCGCGGGACGGACTGGACGGCGAAGAACGGAAACCATCCTTCCCGGCGCAGCCCTTCCACAATGTCGATGGTGGGAACATAGACATAGCGCTCCGACCGGCTGTCGTGCGCTTCGCGGGCGAAGATGGACGGGACGTGTCGATACAGCGCCTCGTTGTCGAGCGGCTCTCGGCCGCTGATCTGATGGGCGTTGCGGCCGAACCGGGTGGCGAGTTGGTGATACATGGCTGATTTCCTTGGGCTTGGGTTTCCGCGCAGCGGAGCGCCGCGCTGAAACCCTGCCCGTCGGCGAGACCGGGGGTGCAACCGGAGTGGGCGGCTTCGCGGGGAACCGGCTGCACTGAGCGAAGCGAGGGAAGCTGGGCGGAAGCCGCTCCGAAGGGCGCTGGGGGCAGCGCCCCAAGCACCGCGCCGCAATTGCGGCGCCGACGAAAGCCTGTCGGCCCAATGGACCGATGCGAACTGGTTGAAAAGCGCTAGCGGGCCTCGACCGTTAGGTGGGCCAGTTCGTGAACAGAACGCAGCCGGCCCCGCACATCCTCCGGGCTGGCGCTGCCGGTAAAGCTGACGATCGCGGCGTGGGCGCCCGGCCCGACGCGCCAGACATGGAGGTCGGTGATCCGGGCATCCCCTTGGGCCTCGACTTCCTCGCGGACCTCGGTTTCCAAATGAGGATCGGAGCTGTCGAGAAGGACGGCGGCGGTGTCGCGAATGAGATTCCACGACCAAATAGCGATGACGATGCCGCCGACGATTCCCATGACGGGATCAAGCCAGACCCAACCGAGATAGGCCCCCGCAAGCAGGGCCGCGATGGCCAGCACCGAAGTCAGCGCATCGGCCAACACATGCACGAAGGCCGAGCGCAGGTTGTTGTCGTGATGGCGCGCCTGATGCCCGTGGCTATGGCCGTCGTGATGATGGTCGTGATCGTGAGCATGACCGGAGTGATACCCATGATGGTCGTGCCCGCCTGACAGCAGGAAGGCGCTGACGACGTTGACCGCGAGGCCGACCACGGCAACCACCGTCGCTTCGCCGAAGGCGACGGGGCGCGGGTCCAATAGTCGGCCGACCGATTCCACGCCGATCCCGAGCGCGATGAGTGCCAGGACCAACGCGGAGGCGAAACCGGCAAGGTCGCCCACCTTGCCGGTGCCGAAGCTGAAGCGGCGGCTGTGCGCGTGGCGACGTGCGAAGGCGTATGCCGCCGCCGCAACCGTCAGCGCGCCCGCGTGCGTCGCCATGTGGAAGCCGTCCGCGAGCAGCGCCATCGAGTTGAAGACGGTGCCGGCGATGATCTCGCCGACCATCATGACGAAGGTCAGCGCCACCACCCAGAGCGTGCGGCGGGCATTCTCGTCGTGCCTGTCGCCCAGGAACACATGGTCGTGGCTCAGCGCGTCGATCTCGTCGTGCAGGCTCAATTGTCGATCCTCATTTGGCGTAGCGGCGCACGGCGGCGATCAGCTCCTCCGCGCCCGCCGAGCGCGCATCGTCGCTGAGGTCCGGCCGGGCGACATGCTCGCGCACATGGTCTTCGATCAGCTCATCCATGAGCCCTCCCACGGCCCCGCGCACGCCGGCGACCTGATGGAGAACCGTCGCGCAGCCGGCCTCGCTCGCGATGACTTTCTCGATCGCGGCCACCTGGCCGGCGATCCGCCGGACACGGGCGAGGAGCTGGTCCTTGTTGGAAATCGTGTGCGCCATAGGATACCCCCCTATACCATATGGCGATGCAGGGGAAGTGCTCAGCCGGACGACCGAATGTCATTACGACTTGATGGAAGACGCTCCGCTCGGTGGAGCGGAGCGTCATCGCCGGTCAGCGGGACCAGATGAGAGCGTGTTCCCCGGCGGTCTCGGTTTCGGACAGCGTGGCATAGATCGGAGCCGGGAAGCTCGGATCGTCCAGCTTGACCGAGATGTAGTCGCGACCTTCGCGGCTGGTCTTCTTCCAGGCGGCGCCGATCTCGATGGTGGCGACGCTGATGCGGAAGTCGGGGGACTTCTCGCCTTCCTTCTCGACCGGGCGAAGGGTCGCCTTGGTGTTGAGGGTGAGCGTCTTGATAACGCCGTTGAACTCGCCCTTGTTGTTGGCGGTGAAGGTGCCGATCGTAGCCATGTCGTAATCTCCTGTCTGCTCGGGCCACGCCCATCGCGGCCTCGATGGCTCGGCGTCGGCCGGGGCGCGATCGACCCCGCACCGCTTGCGGCTGGAACGCAGTGGAGGTTGGGCGGCGGGCGGCTTTTTTGCTTCGCGATGCAAAGCCGAAGGCGGCGGAAAAAAGCCGAACGACACCCTTGCGGGAAAGCGATCGGCTTCGGTCAGACAAGCCATTGGGGAGGCCGCCGGGGTGTCCGGCTCGGAAGTCAGGGAGTTTCGTATGACCGGCGATTATGTCGGCAACTTTGCCAACAGCCTTGCGCGATGTTCATCCTACGTTCCAAGGTGATTTGCCGATTCGACCAAAGGAGACCGCGGAGGTTCGCAAGGGGGAGAAGGACAAGGTGGCGCAACTGTTTTCGCAGGATCAGCTCGAAGCCATCGCTGGCGCGCTCGGCGACACGGAAACGGGGCTCAAGGGGACCGAGATCGCAATGCTGATAGCGACCTGTCAGATGACCGATCCGGGCGAGATGACCAAGCGGCACCGCATCTACAACGCCTTCGCCGCCAGCCAGAACGCGCGGCAGGATCGCACCCGCATCCTCGGCTTCATCCGCCATGCGATGAGGCCGGCCCGCTACAGCCGCGAGCCGCACCGTTACGAGCCGATGCGCGCCAGTCTCAACCAGGCGCTCGCCTTCGCCGGTCTCGTGGTCAGCGAAGCCGGAAAGATCGAAACCGTCGAACAGGCGACCACCCTGCCGGAAGCGCAGCGCCGCGCGAAGGAATTGCGCACCGATCTGGAGACGCGCGGCGTTCACCCGGACGTGCTGCGCTTCTGCCGCGCGGAGCTGCTGGCCGACGACTATTTCCATGCGGTCCAGGAGGCGGTGAAAAGCGTCGCCGACAAGATGCGGGCCAGGACGGGCCTGTCAGATGATGGGGGAACGCTGGTGGACCGCGTGCTGGGCGGCGATCCGCCGATGCTGGCGATCAATCCGCGCGGCACGGCCAGCGAGCGCAGCGAGCAAGGCGGCTTCGCGAATCTTGTCAAAGGTGTGTTCGGGATGTTCCGCAACCCGACCGCCCACGAAGCGCGCATCCACTGGCCGATGACCAAGACCGACGCCGAGGATCTTCTGTCGCTCGTCTCGCTCATCCATCGCCGGCTCGACGCCAGCCACATGCCGCCGCGCCCCTGATCTTGCCCGTCGAAAGGCGGCCGCGCCCTTGTCCGGGCGCGGCCGCGATTTTTTAGGGCTGACGAAGGAAGGCCGGGACCGCTCGCGCGGCCCCGGCCCGATGCCGCTATTCGGCGGCGACGGCAAAGGACGCTTCCCCGTCCTCCGCTTCGGTATCGGGAGCCTCCGCTTCGGACGGCTGCTCCACCCTTCCCACGTCCTCGGCCTCGTCGGCCGCGGGCTGCTCCGGCTCGGGTGTCCGCAGCACGGCGGGAAGCCAGCCGGTCCCGACCAGAAGCTGCTCGGCGGTCTGCGCCATGTCCGGCTTCTTCATGTCGGCGATACGGCAGGCGGCGTCCTCCGACACGCCTTCGGTAACGGCCTCGACGATATGCGCCTTGGTGACGCGGCCGAAGTAGCTGTCCACGGTGGGCGTCCAGTCCTTCGCCACGTCCAGCGCCAGCGCGGTCGCCAGCCTGTCCGCCGTTTGCAGCGAACGGGGCTTGCGGTCCCACGGCAGGCGCAGCGCATTGACGGTGCGGGACGCGCAATGCGCCAACAGCGCCAGCCGCTTCCCATCGTCCAGCCCGACGATGAAGCCCCACAGGTCCGCCACGTCACGCGGCATCCGCTCGGCCCACGCCTCGTGCTGCTCGCTCGTGCGCGCCGCCAAGGGGGTGTCCTCGATCCCGTCCGCATGGCTGCCAAGCGGCGTCACGGTCGGACGAACCTCAAGACAACCGGCCTCTGCGTAGCTGTAGAACAACTGCGCCGTGAGCGTGTGGGTCAGCGCCATCACAGCCAAGTCGGGCCGTTCGCCAAGCGCGACGCGCAAGGCCAGCGTCCGGTGGGCGGACAGGTCGCGAATGAGGCTGTCGGAAATGGGCTTGCCCGGTTCCTCGTCCTCGCCTTCGTCGGCCTCCTGCTGGTCCTCGGCCTGCTCGTCCTCGCCCGCGTCAATGACCGGCGCGCGCTCGTCGTCTTCGGGCTGAACCTCCGGCTGCGGGTCCGCCAGCGCCTCGTCCTCGGGCCGAACGAAACCGCGCTCGATCTTCACCGTGCCGTCATGATTGAGGATGACGAACACGCCGCCGTTGGCGATCACCAACGGATCGTAGGCCGAACGCTTGGCGCTGACGGCGTCGATCTCTGTGTCCAGCGCCTCGACCTTCGCCGCCACGTCCTCGGGCATTTCGTCCAGCGAGTCGTAACCCTCGACAAGCTGGTCATACTCGACCGACGCTGCGTTTAGCCGCGCCTCTTCCTCGTCGGAAAGGGCGATCTGCTGCGGATAGAAGCGCCGGAAGCCGTGGGTGTGGGGATAGTCGATATGCGCCTCGGCCCATTTCCAGCCTTCGGCCTGCACGTCCCCCGCGATCTCGCGCAACCGCTCGCTGGCGAGCATATCGAGCAAGCCTGCATCCTCGAAGAACCCGCCCCGGTCCTCGCTGAACAGGTCACGGATGATGTTGCCGCCCGCCTCGATATAGGCGTCGGCCCCGACGAACACCGCGCGCCGGTCGGCGGCGGGCACGTTGGCGGCGGTCATGTCGCGCCGGATGATCCACGGCTCGCGATTGTGATGCAGGCCCTCGAAAACCTGCTCCTGCCGGGCATGGTCTTCGGTGATGGCGAAGGCCATAAGCTGGTCCAGCGTAAGCCCGTCTTCACGATAGACCTGCAACAGCTTCGGGCTGACAGCGCCCAAGCGAAGCCGCTGCTTCACCACGCCCGCCGACACGCCGAACCGCGCGCCGATTTCCTCCGCGCCCCAGCCCTTGCCGTCCGCAAGCTCGCGAAACCGCTCGAACTGGTCGGCGGGGTGCATCGGCGTCCGGGTCACGTTCTCGTCCAGACTGATCTCGGACGGATCGTTGGCGGTATCGAGCCAACAGCGCACTGGCTCGGACTTCTTGATCTGCTTACGCTTGGCGCGCAGCAGCATCGCCAGCCTCCGGCCCTCGCCAGCGGTGACGAGGTAATAGCCGGTCTGCGTCCCGTCCTCCTTGACTTCCGGCTCGATGACAAGATTCTGGATCAGCCCCTTGTGCTGGATCGAAGCGGCCAGCGCCTCGATAGCGGCTTCCCCATGCGGCACCTTGCGGGCATTGCGCGGGGACTTCTTGAGCTTGGCGAGCGGCACGAAAATCTCGACGCCCGACACAGGCTCGGCGGCAATGGTTTCGGTAACAGCGTTCATCACACTTCTCCTTCAAACCGCACTCACCCCGGAATGGGGTGGGCGGCGAAGGAGCGGACCGGCAGGCCCGCCGGCGGAGCCGGGCAGCACCCGCAGGGCCGGAACGCAGAGGAGGTAAGCGCGGCTTGCCGCGCGTTGCGGCCCGGCGCGGCGGGCCTAAAGGGAAGCGTCGCCCACCCCACCGACGGGGAGAGCTACAAACAATGCGATCGGGCCGGCGCAGCCCTGGCCCGATCTCCGCAGCTCAAGGCAGAAGCAATCCGCGGAGCGGATTGGCCGATCGGCGCATCAGCGCCGCCCCGCCATGCTGATCGTCACCCGGCAGGGCCGAGACCCGTCAGGGGCTCGGTCGAAGCGTAGCAGAGATAGAGCGGCGGTCCCGCAGGGAGGCGCCAACGCCATCTTGCAATTTACACCTTCATCGACTAACATGCAGTCATTGACTTATGGAGGTCAGCATGGCGGTCATGACGATCCGAAACATCGACGATGCAATCAAAAATCGGCTGCGGCTGCGCGCTGCGATGCACGGCCGCTCGATGGAAGACGAAGCCCGCGACATTCTGCGCTCGGCGCTCTCGACCGAAATCCCTCGCCCTCGCAATCTGGGCCAAGCCATCAATGAGCGCTTCGGCGCATTGGGCGGTGTCGATCTGCCTGACCTGCCTCGTGAGGCGATCCGGGCGGTGGACTTTGGCGAATGATCGTCCTCGATACCAACGTCATTTCGGAGCTGATGCGGCGCGAGCCTGACCCGAGAGTCATGGCGTGGATCGCCGAGCAACCGATGGCGGGCGTGTTCACGACGACGCTGACGCAGGCGGAAATCTTCTACGGTCTGGCGCTGCTGCCAGAGGGACGTCGACGCAATGATCTGCTGGCGGCCGCGCGTCCGATGTTCGATGTCGATTTGGCGGGGCGCGTCCTGCCGTTCGATACCGAAGCGGCACTTGCCTATCCCGAGATCGCCGCCGGGCGGAAACAGGGTGGCAAGCCAATCAGCCAGATCGACGCGCAGATTGCCGCCATCGTGCGGTCGCGCGGCGCACGGCTGGCGACTCGTAACGTCCGCGATTTCGCCGATTGCGGGATCACGGTCGTCCACCCTTGGGGCGAAGCATGACGCCCGCCGCAGCACGCCCCTATCTGCGCTACGCCGCGACAGAGGCTTTGCACGCGGCGCGGTCGCAACGCAGCGTGTCGGGATGGCCCTTCCTCGCAAGCTCCGCCGCCGCACGCCTCGTCGCTGGGCTGAATGTCCGGATGACCTGCACGACTACACCAGTTGCGTCGCGCCGCGCCGGGCTTCGCGCCGGTCGCGCGAGGATGACGGGCCGATCATCGTCACCGATGACTGGCCGGAGCAGGTTCCGATCGGCGACGCCGAGCTGCGCGCGATCGAAGGCCATATGCGGCAAGAGCTGGACAAGCTGTTCGGACCGCTGCCGTGAAGTGAGGAGTGAAGCGTTATGACCAGCGCCGCCCTGCGACGAGATGAGGATGAGGCGCCGGTCGTGGCGACCGCTCGCGCCGCGCTCTATCTGCGAGTTTCGACGCCGCGCCAGGCGGAACATGATCTGTCGATCCCCGACCAGCGCCGCCAGATGGAGAATTACTGTGTCGGCAAGGGTTGGGCGGTCGCGGCCGAGTTCGTCGAGCCGGGCAACACCGCCACCGATGATCGTCGGCCCTCGTTCCAAGCGATGATCGAAGCGGCGATGGTCAAGCCGCCGACGTTCAATGTCATCCTCGTCCACAGCTTCTCGCGGTTCTTCCGCGACCAGTTCCAATTCGAGTTCTACGTCCGCAAGTTGGCGAAAAACGGGGTGAAGCTCGTCTCGATCACGCAAGACTTGGGCGACGATCCGATGAGCATCATGATGCGCCAGATCATGACGCTGTTCGACGAGTATCAGTCGAAAGAAAATGGCAAGCACACGCTGCGCGCGATGAAGGAGAATGCCCGGCAAGGCTTCTGGAACGGGGCGCGGGCGCCGATCGGCTACCGCGTGGTTGCGGCCGAGGCGCGCGGCGCGAAGATCAAGAAGAAGCTAGAGATCGACCCGATCCAGGCCGAGACGGTGCGGCGCATCTACCGCATGGCGCTGAACGGCGTCGATAACAGGGGGCCAATGGGCCTCAAGTCCATTGCCACTTGGCTCAACGAGAACAACATCCGCACCCGCGACGGCGGGCGCTGGGGCTTGGGGGCGGTGCATCAGGTGCTCACCCGCACGACCTACATCGGCCAGCACCGCTTCAACACCCGCGACCATAAGACCAGGACGCCGAAGCCGGAGAGCGAGCACGCCGTCATGGAAGTGCCGGCGATCATCTCGGAAGCGGAGTTCGAGGCGGTCCAGCGCTCGCTCAAGGCGCGCAGCCCGAAGATGATGGCGCCGATGGCGGTGGGTGGGCCGACGCTGCTCACCGGCATCTGCTTCTGCGCGTGCTGCGGCGGCGCGATGACGCTGCGCACGGGCACCAGCAGCGTCGGCCGGGAATACCGCTATTACACCTGCTCGACGAAGGCGCGGCAGGGCGCTACCGGCTGTCCCGGCATCACCGTGCCGATGGACCAGCTCAACAAGGCCGTGGTCGATCACCTCGAAGCGCGGCTGCTCGACCCGGCGCGACTCGAAGTTCTGATGGATCAGATCCTCGAACGCCGCGACGAGTGGGTGAACCAGCGCCGTGAGCATGTCGCCGATCTTGAACGGCGCGCGACCGAGGCGGAAGCGAAGCTCAAGCGACTCTATGACGCGATCGAGAACGGCGTCATCGACGTAAGCGACCCCTCGCTCAAGGATCGGATCGCCGAGCTGACCGCGACGCGGGACCAGGCCAACGGCGATGCCGAGCGCGCACTGGCGCATATCGTGAAGATCGGCCCGGCGATTACGCCGGAGACCCTGCGTGCGTTCGCGGCCGCCCTGCGCAAGAAGCTGCGGAACGGCGACGGCACGTTCGCCCGCGATCAGGTTCGGGCGGTCGCCCAGCGGGTGGAAGTGGTCAGCCGGAAGGAGGTTCGTATCCGTGGACTGCGGAGCGAACTGCTCCGAACGCTAACCGCCGCCTCTGGCGTTGAGGCGGCGGTGCTAGGCGTTCGTGCCTTTGAACCGAAATGGCGCGCCCGGAACGATTCGAACGTCCGACCCTCAGATTCGTAGTCTGATGCTCTATCCAGCTGAGCTACGGGCGCGCATTGCCTTTCGGCGAGGCGGGGGAGATAGCCCGTCCGATTGCGGGGCGCAAGCGGCGTTTGGTCGATATTGTGAAAAGTTTTCGCCAGGCGTCGCCGCGCCCGTGGGCGCCCCAAGCACGGCCAGCGTCCGGAATGGGTTTTACGGCCCCCAAAGCGCCGCTGGGACGTGACAGGCGCGATGGTTTGTTGTCCATGGACAGCTCGCCGGCAGCGGCTCCGCCGCCGCCGTTCTTCCCCACGGAACCCGTTCGCATGCGTCGCTTCGTTCTCGTCTCCCTGCTCGCCCTTTCCGCCTGCGCCCAGATGCCCGGCGGGTCGATGTCGTCCGCGGCTCAGGCGCCCGTCGCCTCGGCCTCGCCGGCCGCCACCACGCCGCGCGGCTTCGTCGCCGCGGCCAATCCGCTGGCCGCCGAGGCGGGCCTGCGGGTGCTGCGCGACGGCGGAAGCGCGGTCGATGCGGCCGTGGCGATCCAGGCGGTGCTGAGCCTGGTCGAGCCGCAGAGCTCGGGCCTCGGCGGCGGCGCCTTCCTGAACTATTACGACGCCAGCACCGGCAAGGTGACGGCCTATGACGGCCGCGAAAAGGCCCCCAGCGGCGCCGGCCCCGACATGTTCATGGGCGCCGACGGCAAGCCCCTGCCCTTCGTGACCGCCCTGCTGTCGGGCCGTTCGACCGGCGTGCCCGGCGCGGTGGCCATGCTGGCCCAGGCCCAGAAGGACCACGGGACGGCCCAGTGGAGCACCCTGTTCAAGGACGCCGAGACCCTGGCGACCGACGGCTTCGCGGTCAGCCCGCGCATGGCCGGCATGATCAACAGCCCGCGCGTGCCGCAGAACACAACACCGGACGTGAAGGCCTATTTCACCAAGCCCGACGGCAAGCTCTATCAGGCCGGCGACACGCTGAAGAACCCGGCCTATGCGGCCACCCTGCGGCGCCTGGCGGCCGAGGGGCCCAGCGCCCTCTATGAAGGCCCCATCGCCCAGGCGATCGTCGACAAGCTGCACGAGGGCGCCCTGCCCGGCGGCATGACCCTGTCGGACCTGAAGACCTATCGCCCGCGCTCGGCCGCCGCCCTGTGCCGGCCCTGGAAGGTCTATACGGTCTGCGTCCCCAACCCCTCGTCGAGCGGTCTGGCGGTGCTGCAGGCCCTGATGATGCTGGAGCACACCCAGATCGGGAAGCTGGGCCCCAAAGACCCGGCCGCCTGGGCCCTGCTGGCCGAGGCCGAGCGGGTCATGTACGCTGACCGCGACCGCTATGTGGGCGACCCGTCCTTCGTGAAGGTGCCGGTCGAGGGCCTGCTGGACCCGGCCTATGTGGCCCAGCGCGCCAAGCTGATCAGCGACGTGGCGGGCGCCGCGCCGAAATTTGGCCTGCCCAAGGGCGCGCCCGTGGTCGGCGCCGACGCCACGAAGGAGCCGGCCGGCACCACCCATTTCGTGGTCATGGACCCGGCCGGCAATGTGGTGTCGATGACCACCACGGTCGAAAGCGTCTTCGGCTCGGGCCGGATGGTGGGCGGCTTCTTCCTCAACAACCAGCTGACCGATTTCTCATTCTCGCCGGTCGAGAAGGACGGCGCGCCGGCGGCCAACGCCGTGGCGGCGGGCAAGCGTCCGCGCTCGTCGATGGCGCCGCTGATCGTGCTGGACGACAAGGGCAAGTTCCTGGCCGCCGTGGGCTCGCCGGGCGGCAACGCCATCCTGTCCTACAATCTCAAGGCCATGGTCGGGGTCTTTTACTGGGGCCTGTCGATGCAGGAGGCCATCAACCTGCCCAACATCGTGGCGCGGGGCGAAAACTTCTCCGGCGACGCCGAGCTGTTCGGTCCCGAGATGGTCAGCGCGCTGAATGCGCGCGGTGTGGCGGTCAAGACAGGCCAGAACGAGACCTCGGGGCTGCATGGCGTGATCGTCCGGCCAGGCGGGGTGCTGGAGGGCGGCGCTGACCCCCGTCGCGAAGGTGTGGCCCGGGGGCTGTGAGGGCGGCCGCCACGGCTCCGCCGCTTCACGCGGTGGGCCGCTGAAGGTGTGGAAAGGGTCGCGGAGCGTCCGGACCACGTCCGGAATTGGAATAGAACTAACCGTTTCGACGAAGCCGTGCGCTCCGCGTGGTCGTTATCCATCAGCGTCCCGTCAGGTGGCCCTGTTCAGGCCTTACCGGGAGCCGGTTCTCCACGTTTCCGTGAGGAACCGGCGGTCGAGGCGGGCGAGCCAAGCTAATGACTAATGAACACACCCGTCTGTCCTCATCCACGCCAACGGCGGGCGGGTCCCGCAACGCCGGGATCCCCGGACGCGC
>CAYRTE010000059.1:0-25242 GCA_964427205.1 uncultured Caulobacter sp. | reverse complement strand
TGCCGCAGTGGGCCCAGACCCTGGGCATGACCTTCTCGATCATGCTGTGGATGCCGTCCTGGGGCGGCATGATCAACGGCCTGATGACGCTGTCGGGCGCCTGGGACAAGCTGCGCACCGACCCGGTGGTGCGGATGATGGTGGTGTCGATCGCCTTCTACGGCATGAGCACCTTCGAAGGCCCGGTGATGTCGATCCGCGCGGTCAACGCGCTCAGCCACTACACCGACTGGACCATCGGCCACGTGCACTCCGGCGCCCTTGGCTGGGTCGGCTTCATCAGCTTCGGCGCCATTTACTGCCTGGTGCCCTGGCTGTGGAAGAAGGCCGACATGTATTCGAACAAGCTGATCGAGTGGCACTTCTGGATCGCGACCACCGGGATCCTGCTCTACATCGCCGCGATGTGGGTGTCGGGCATCATGGAAGGCCTGATGTGGCGCGAATACACGCCCCAGGGGTTCCTGGCCTACAGCTTCATCGAGACGGTCTCCGCCAAGCACGTCGAGAACGTCATCCGCACCGTTGGCGGCCTGATGTACCTCGCCGGCGCCGTGATCATGATCGTCAACATCTGGCGCACGATCCGGATGCCGTCCCAAGCCGCGTCTGAACAGACGCAGCCCGCCCTCGCTCCCGCGATCGCCTGAGGTCCCCGATGTCACTCTGGAAACACCACGCCAAGCTCGAGCGGAACTCTCTGCTGCTCGTCGTCGGCATCCTCGTGGTCGTCTCGATCGGCGGCCTTGTGGAAATCGCGCCGCTGTTCTGGCTGCAAAGCACGATCGAGAAGGTGAACGGCATGCGTCCGTACACCCCGCTCGAGCTGGCCGGCCGCGACATCTATGTCCGCGAGGGCTGCTATCTGTGTCACTCACAGATGATCCGCCCCCTGCGCGACGAGGTCGAGCGCTACGGTCACTACAGCCTCGCCGCCGAGAGCATGTACGACCACCCGTTCCAGTGGGGGTCCAAGCGTACGGGTCCCGATCTGGCGCGCGTGGGCGGCAAGTATTCCGACTCCTGGCACCGCGACCACATGACCGATCCGCGGTCGGTCGTGCCGGAGTCCGTCATGCCTCCCTACAAGTTCCTGGCCGAAAAGGAGCTGGATTACAGTGACGTCGCCGACAAGATGAAGGCCCTGCACACCGTCGGCGTCCCCTACACCAAAGACGAAATCGCCAACGCCAAGAAGGATCTCGAGGCTCAGGCCGACCCCTACTCGACCGACGCTGTGGGTCTGCGCGCCCGCTACGGCGCCAAGGTGGTCAACCGCGACTTCGACGGCAATCCCGACAAGATCACCGAGATGGACGCGGCGATCGCCTATCTGCAGATGCTCGGCACCCTGGTCGATTTCAAATCCTACAAGGCCCAGGCTCCGGAGAACCAACGATGAGCGGACTCTCCTATGAAACCGTGGCGCGCTTCTCCCAGCAGGCCGGGCTGATCTATTTCGGCCTGATCTTCCTGGCTGGCGTCGCCTACGCCCTGTGGCCTTCCAAGAAGGCGGAATTCCAGCATGCCGCGCGCATGCCGCTGGATGACGAGGAACTGCTCTGATGGCGTCCGAACGCGAAACCGACGACGTCACCGGCGTCGAAACCACCGGCCACGAGTGGGATGGCATCCGCGAGCTCGACAATCCCCTGCCGCGCTGGTGGCTGTGGACTTGGTACGGCTGCATCCTGATCGCGGTGATCTACATGATCCTGATGCCCGCCTGGCCCGGCCTGCATGGCTATACCAAGGGCCTGCTGGGTCACTCCGACCGGGTTGATGTCAGCAGCGAGCTCAAGGCCCTGGACGTCCAGCGCGGCGCTGGCGCGACGATGATGCGCCAGGCCAGCCTGGAGCAGATCGAAAAGAACCCCGAGTTGCAGGCCTATGCCCAACAGGTCGGACAGTCCGTCTTTGGCGACAACTGCGCCACCTGTCACGGCATTGGCGGTACGGGCGGCACGGGCTATCCCAACCTGCGCGATGACGTCTGGATTTGGGGCGGTACGCTGCAGGATATCCAGCACACCCTGCAGGTCGGCGTTCGCGCCGATCACGCGCAGACGCGCATGTCACAGATGCCCGCCTTCGGTCGCGATGAATTGCTGCCGCCGGCGGCGATCAGCGACATGACGGAATATGTGGTCAAGCTGTCGGGCCGTCCCGCCGACACCGCCGCCGTGGCCCGCGCCGCGCCAGTCTTCGCCACCCAGTGCGTTGCCTGCCACGGAGCGGACGGTCGCGGAATCCAGGCGCTCGGCGCTCCCAACCTGACGGACGCCGATTGGCTCTACGGTTCCGATCGCGAAGCCATCAGCGGGCAGATCTATGCCGGCAGAGGCGGCGTCATGCCCGCCTGGGGCGGTCGCTTGAGCCCGGAAACCATCAAGGCCCTGACGGTCTATGTGCACGCCAACGCGGGTGGTCAGTAAGGGCCATGCCCACCCTCATCGATAACACCCGTCCCAAGCCCGAAGCCCGAACGACGGTCTCCGCCGCCGCTCGGGCCAAGGGCAAGGGGGACGCCAAGGGCGGTCTCTACAAGCCGCGCGAGCCGATCTATCCCAAGCTGGTTCATGGCCGCTGGCGCACGGTGAAGTGGGCGTTGCTGATCGTCACCCTGGCGATCTACTACATCACGCCCTGGATCCGCTGGACCCGGCCCGGCGACCTGCCGCAACAGGCGGTGCTGGTGGATTTCGCCGGTCGCCGCTTCTATTTCTTCGACATCCAGCTGTGGCCGCAGGAAGTCTATATCTTCACAGGCCTGCTGGTGATCTCGGCCCTGGCCCTGTTCCTGGTCACGGCCCTGTTCGGCCGGTTGTGGTGCGGTTACGCCTGCCCACAGACCGTCTGGACCGACCTCTATATCGCGGTCGAGCGCCTGTTCGAGGGTGACCGCAACGCCCGCATGCGCTTGGACGCCCAGCCGCTGTCGTTCGACAAGGCCTGGCGCAAGACCGGCAAGCACCTGACCTGGCTGGGTATCGCCTTTGGCACTGGCGGCGCCTGGATCTTCTACTTCCATGACGCGCCGACCCTGATCCGCACGTTCTGGATCGGGCAGGGGGCGATCACGGCCTACGTGTCCTGCGCCCTGCTGACCGCCACCACCTATGTCTTCGCCGGCATGATGCGCGAGCAGGTCTGCACCTACATGTGCCCCTGGCCCCGGATCCAGGGCGCCATGCTGGACGAGCATTCCCTGCAGGTCGCCTATCTCCGCGACCGCGGCGAACCGCGCGGCCCGCACAAGAAGGGCCAGTCCTGGGACGGCCGGGGCGACTGCATCGATTGTCACCAGTGCGTTGTCGTCTGTCCGATGGGCATCGATATCCGCGACGGCAGCCAGCTGGAATGCATCAACTGCGGCCTGTGCGTGGACGCCTGTGACGACATTCTGGGCCGCCTGGGGCGCCCGACAGGCTTGATCGCCTATGACACCGACTCGGCCGTCGCCGCCCGCGCTTGTGGCCAGAAGGCGGTCTACAAGTTTGTTCGGCCCCGGACGGTTTACTACACCCTGGCCCTGGCTTTGGTCTCGGGCCTCACCCTGTGGGCGCTGATCGGTCGGCCCAAGGCCGACGTGCATGTCATCCGCGACCGCAATCCGATTTTTGTGCGCATGCACGATGGCGCGGTGCGCGACGGCTATACCTTGAAGATCACCAATCGCACCTTCGAGGACCGCCGCTTCGAAATCGCCTTCGCCGGACTGGATGGCGCGCGCCTCAGCCAGCCGGGACGTCCGCTTGGCTCGAGCGTCGCCATCACCGTGCCGGCCGACGAGGTCATGGCGGTGCGGGTGTTCGTCACCGCGCCGCCCGACCCCGAGCGCCCGCACAGCCTTCCGGGCCGCTTCGTCGTCCGCTCGGGTGACGTCCAGGCCGACGCCAAGACCGTCTTCCTTTCCGGAGCCGCGAACCCGAAATGACCCAGGCCGCATCCTCTCCGATCATCCCCGCCAAGGGCCGCATCACCGGCTGGCATGTGCTGGTGGGGATGGTGATGTTCTTCGGCTTCATCATCGCCGTGGACACCCTGTTCATCGTGAAGGCCTACCGCAGCTTTTCGGGCGAAGTGGCCTCCAACCCCTATGAGGCGGGTCTGGCGTTCAACCGCACCCTGGCCCAGCGCCAGCGCGAAGAGGCGCTGGGGTGGACCGCGGTGATCGAGCGCCCCGAGCCGGGGATCGTGGCCCTGCGGATGACCGACAAGGCCGGCCAGCCGCTCACGACCCTTTCGCTGACCGGCACCCTGGACCGCCCGGCCACGGAAGTGGGCCGCCAGACCCTGAGCTTCAAACCGACGGGCGATGGCTGGTATCAGGCGACGGCGCGCCTGGACGGCGCCTGGGATCTGCGCGCGACAGCCCGCAACGCCAAGGACCAGTTCGAGATCGAAAGCCGATTGGTGACGCCATGAACCCCGCGCTGGCCGTCTCGCGCGATCTGGAGGCCTTTGTCCGCCGCGACGCCGCGGGAAAGGGACGGCTTGAGCTCCTGGTCAATGGCGCCCGTTGCGCCGCCTGCATCGGCAAGATCGAAAAGGCCGTGAACGACCTGCCTGGCGTCGACGGCGCGCGACTGAACCTGACGACGGGCAAGCTGGCGGTCGACCTCAAGGCCGTGTCGGCCAACCCCGACCGGGTGGTGGAAGTCGTCGAGGGACTGGGCTATCGCGCCTGCCTGTTCGATCCGACCGAGGCGGCCGCAGCTCAGGACCGCGAGGGCCGTGAACTGGCCGTGGCGCTGGGCGTCGCCGGCTTTGGCGCGGGCAATGTGATGATGTTCACCGTCCCGGCCTGGGCGGGACTGTTCGGGCAGGAGCTGAACGCCTCGACCCTGACCGTGATGTATTGGATGGCCGCCATTGTCGCCACGCCGTGCGCGCTGTTCGCGGGACGGCCGTTCTTCCGGTCGGCCTGGGCGTCGCTGCGGCGCGGCAAGGCCAATATGGACGTGCCGATCTCGATCGGCGTGATCCTGACGCTGATCGTCAGCTTCTCCGAGACGATCCTGGGCGGGAAACACGCCTATTTCGACGCGGCGGTGACGCTGCTGTTCCTGCTGCTGATCGGTCGCTATCTGGATCACCGGCTGCGCAACACCGCGCGGTCGGCGGCGCGCGATCTTCTGGCGTTGCAGACACCGGTCGCCGTGCGTCTGGTCGGTCCGCTGGAACAGGGCGTTCCGATCGCCGATGTGCGGGTCGGAGACCGTCTGGTGGTCGCGCCAGGCGACCGTATTCCCGTCGATGGCCGCGTCGAAAGCGGCGGCTCGGAACTCGACAACGCGCTGATCACGGGCGAGACCGCCCTGGTCTCCGTCGCCGCCGGGTCAACGGTCCACGCCGGCGCGCTGAACCTCAGCGGCCGCCTGGTCATGGTGGCCACGGCCCGCAGCGAGGATTCCACCCTGGCGGCGATCGGCCGGCTGATGGAAGCCGGCGCGCAGAGCCGCTCCAGCTATGTGCGGCTGGCTGACAAGGCCGCCGCCCTCTACGTGCCCGTCGTCCACACCCTGGCCGCCCTGACCTTCGTGGGCGGTTGGGCGCTGGGCCTGGGTCCGCGCGAGGCGCTTCTGCGGGCCGCCGCCGTGCTGATCGTGACCTGCCCCTGCGCCCTGGGCCTGGCGGTGCCCGCCGTCCAGATCGCCGCCAGCAGCCGTCTCTTCCGCCGGGGCGTGCTGGTCAAGTCGGGAGCCGCGCTGGAGCGGCTGGCCGAGGTCGACCACGTGGTGTTCGACAAGACGGGCGTGCTGACCGAGGGCCAGCCCCGATTGCTCGACGCGCCGGCCCATCTGGTCGCCATGGCCGCGCCGCTGGCGCGCGGCTCGCGCCATCCGTTGGCGCGCGCCATGGCCGCCGCCGCCGGTCCGGGCATCGTCGCCGACGACTGCGTGGAGACCGCTGGTCAGGGCGTCGAAGGCGTGATCAACGGCCGGCGAGCGCGCTTGGGACGGGCCGCCTTCGTGGGACTGCACAGCGAGGCCGCGCTCGAGACCGAGCTGTGGTTCGGCTTCGAGGGCGACGTGAAGATCCGCTTCGCCTTCGAGGATCAGCCTCGCGCCGACGCGGCGAAGACGATCGCCGGTCTGAAGGCCATGGGACTGACGGTCGAGATCCTGTCGGGCGACCTGGCCGGGCCGGTCGACCGGGTGGCGCGGGCCGTGGGTCTGGACGCCTCGGAATGGCGCGCGGGCCTGACCCCGTTCGAGAAATCCGCGGCCATCGATGCGCTGAAGGCTTCGGGTCGCCGTGTCCTGATGGTCGGCGACGGGCTCAATGACGCCGCGGCGCTGGCGCGGGCCCACGCCTCAATGGCGCCGTCGGCGGCCGTCGACGCGGCCCAGAGCGCGGCCGATCTGGTGTTTACGGGCCAGGCCCTGTCCGTGGTGATCGAAGCCATCGCAACGGCCCGGACGGCGCGGCGGCGGGCCCTTGAGAACTTCGCCTTCTCGGCGCTGTATAATCTGGTGGCGGCCCCGGCGGCGATCGTCGGCCTGCTCAACCCGTTCATCGCCGCCCTGGCGATGTCGGGCTCGTCGATCATCGTCCTGCTCAACGCCTTGCGGCCCAGTATGGTCAGGAGTCCGAAATGACGATTCTGCTGTTCCTGGCGCCCGCATCGGTCGCGCTCGGCGCCTTGGGGCTGGCGGCCTTTCTGTGGACGATGCGAGCGGGCCAGTACGACGACCCCAAGGGCGACGCGGAACGCATCCTCTACGACCATCTGGAAGACTTGCCGCCGCCCCGCGGCGATTGATCCAGATCACGGTCGCACGGCGGGCGGCGTGGAAGACTCAAGGGCGACGTTGAGGAGCCCTGATCATGACCGCCACGCTGGCCAAAGCCGCCGCTACCGACCCCTTTGTCGCGCGCAGCCCGTCGGCGTTCGACGTTCGCGACAGTCGCGCGCCGCGCTACACCAGCTATCCGACCGCCCTGCAGTTCTCCGACGCTGTCGACGGTGATGTCTATGGGGAGTGGCTGGCGGCCCTGAATCCCGCCGAGCGGGTGTCGCTCTACGTCCACGTGCCGTTCTGCGCGCGTCTGTGCTGGTACTGCGGATGCCATACTCGCGTGGTCAACAAGGCCAGCCTGATCAGTGACTATGTCGAAAACCTGATCGACGAACTGGCGCTGGTGGAGGCGCGACTGCCGGGCCACCTCACCGCTGGCGCGCTGCATCTGGGCGGCGGTACGCCCAACATGCTGTCGCGCGACGATCTGGTCCGGCTGTTTGGCGCCCTCAGGCATGTGTTCCGTTTCGCGCCGGGGATCGAGATCTCGGCCGAACTCGACCCGGCCACCCTGACCGAAAGCTGGGTGAGGGCCGCGGCCTTCCACGGCCTGACGCGCGCCAGCCTCGGCGTTCAGGACCTGGCGCCGCACGTTCAGGAGGCCGTCAACCGCGTCGAGCCCTTCGAGACCGTGGCGCGGGCTGTCGGCTGGCTGCGCGCCGCTGGTGTCGGGTCGATCAACCTGGACCTGATGTACGGCCTGCCGCGCCAGACCACGGCGGATGTGCGCTCGACCCTGGACGCGGTTTTGACCCTGCGGCCCGAGCGCATCGCCCTGTTTGGATATGCTCACGTGCCGTGGGCCAAGCCTCATCAGCGCCTGCTGCCCGAGGATGAGCTTCCAGGTTCCGAGGCCCGGCTGGAGCAAAGCCAGTCGGCGGCCGAGCGGCTGATCGGCGAGGGCTATGTCGCCATCGGCATCGACCACTTCGCCCTGCCAGACGACGCCCTGGCGATCAGCAAGGCCGACGGGGCGCTGAGGCGCAATTTCCAGGGTTACACGACCGACGTCTGTCCCACCTTGCTTGGCTTCGGCGTCTCGTCGATCGGCCGTCTCCCGCAGGGCTATGTCCAGAATCAGCCTTCCGAGGTCGCGTGGCGCGCCGCGATCGCGCAGGGACGTCCGCCGATCGCCCGCGGTCTGGCGCTGACCGACGACGACCGCCTTCGCGCCGATGTGATCGAACGGCTGATGTGCGACTTCAGCGTCGATCTTGGCCAGGTCGCCCAGCGACACGGGGTCGAGCTCTCGGTGTTCGCCGACGATCTGGCGGCTTTGCGAGTTTTGGCCCTGGAGGGGCTGGCCGTGGTCAGCGACGGCCTCGTCGAGGTCACGCCGCGCGGCCGCGCCTATGTTCGTCTCGTGGCCCAGGTGTTCGACCGCCGGTCGGCCAAGGGCGATGGATTTTCCAAGGTCATCTGAGGGGCCGCGAGCCAGCCCGTCCGGTTAGCCGAGCGCTTGGTCGCGGCGCTCCGTTGACGCCGATCAATTCGTCTGCACGCGAACAGGGCAAGCTCGCGGCAGGGAGACTGTTAATGCCAACCACGCCATCCTCGCCGCTTGAGCGTCAGCATCTCGATCTGGGCGCGGACTACCTGTTGCGCTCGGTCGCGGTCCTGGGCCCTTTGTTCGGCGGCGATGTATCCCGGGGGCTGGTCTACCTGACCGCGCTTCAGGCCTCGTCCCAACATTTGCGCAATGTCCAGGATCCCGGCGCGATTCAGCCGACCGGTGACGACCAGCGCCGGGCCGTCAGCCTGTCGTCCATCGCTCGGTCCCTGACCATGTCTGTCGAAACCACCCGGCGCCAGGTGCTGCGCCTTGAGCACGACGGTTTTGTCGACCGCACGGCCAATGGCGGGGTGATGGTCCGTTTCTCGAGCCTGGACTGCGAAGCTCTGCGTGAGGCCCTTGCTGTCAACAGCGTCAACATTCAGCGGCTAGGCACAGGCCTGCAGCGTCTTCGCGCCGAGGCGGCCGCGCCCCGGAAACTGGCATGACAGTCCAGGCCGACAGTCTCGATGTCGTCGTGCGGCGGACAGCCGGCCCGGCGCCGCAGGCGCGTACCGACGCCTTTGCCGGGCTGTCGCTTTTCGCCGACCTCGCTCCGGCCGACCGCACGGCGCTGCTAGGCGCCGCCACCGTGCGGACATTCGAAAAGGGCGAGGCGATCCTCGACGCCGCTGCGGAGGCGGCGCTGATCGTGCTCTGCAAGGGGGCGGCGGCCCTCAGCATCGATGACGACGGTCGTCGCGCGGTGCTCGCGGTGGTTTCCGCGCCTCAGGCGCTGAACCTGGCCTGCGTGATGGTCAAGTCCAGCCCGCTCGTATCGTGGCGGGCGGCGGCGCCTTGCACGGTGATGTTCCTGCCCCGGGCGCTATTTCTCGAGATGGTCGCGCGCGACGCCCGCCTGGCCGCCAATACGGCTTCGGCCTTGGCCGGGGCCTATCAGGACATGGTCGCGACCGCCGCCGCCCAGCGCCTCCGCTGCGCTCAGGAACGCCTGGCGGACTATCTGCTGTCGCTGCCGTCAGCGCCGGGGGACGAAGCCGAGGTCCGGCTGCCCCACTCCAAGCATCTTCTGGCGTCGCTGCTCGGGATGACGCCCGAGAACCTGTCGCGAACCCTGGTCGCGCTCGCGCCTCATGGCGTCACGGTGCAGGGCCCGGATGTGCGGATCGCCGATCGCCAAAGGTTGCGCGACGCGGTGGGCTGGCTGGGCGCGGGCGGGTCCTCTGGATCCTGAGGACGCCGGCCCCGCGTCACGGTGTGTGTCTGGTCTTTTCCGGCCGGGCGGCGTACCCGAGGCGCAGGCAGGGCTCCGGCGCGCCACCAGCGGAGGCGGGTTTGAAAAGTTTGTCGTTACAGGCGTCGTCAGAGCCCGCGCAGCCGTCCGCCCTTCCCCCGAGGGGAAATTCCAAGTCATGGAAATTTAAGCGGAAAGTGGTGGGCGCAGTAGGATTCGAACCTACGACCCGCTGATTAAGAGTCAGCTGCTCTACCAACTGAGCTATGCGCCCGCTCGGTCCGAAGCACTTGACTGCCCCGGCGGCGAGGCGCGGAACATACGCAAAGATTCCTGGAACGCAAGGGACTATTTTTTGGCCAGACGAGACATCAGCGGCGCGGTCGATTTCGCCTATCTGGAAGGGTTCGCCGCGGGCGATTCCGGGGTCGTCGACGAGGTGCTGGCCCTGTTCCGCGAACAGGCCGCCATGTGGACCCCCATGCTCGATCCGACCCATGCCGGCTGGCGCGATGCGGTTCACACCGTCAAGGGCGCTGCGCGGGGCGTGGGGGCGTTTTCGCTGGGCGATGCCTGCGAGCGCTGCGAGGCGGGGCAGGAGGGCCTGGAGGCCGTCAGGACGGCCCTGGACGGGGCGCTCATGGACATAGCCGCCTATGCCCATGAGCAGATGCTGAAGTCGCTGAAGGGTTAGGCCTTCAACGGCCGCGATCTGGCCGGCAGGAACCGGGGATTGCGCAGCAGGGCGGCGCTGACCAGTGTGACCAGCAGGCCGACCGGGAAGATCTCGGCGAAGGTCATAGGCATGCGCAGCAGGGGGTTGCGGTACATCTCGACCATGCCCTGCATCTCCCTGGCCAGCTTGTCATAGGCCGGGCCCGTGACGCCGGCGGCGCGCTTGGCCTCCAGGGTGGTGGCCACATAGCGCTCCATGAAGGTGTAGTGGGTCAGCGCCAGATAGACTTCCCAGATCAGCACGTAGGCCAGGCCGGCGATCACGGCGATGCCCAGGCCCACCTGCACGGCGCGCCAGAAGCCGATCACGCCGCCCAGGGTCTGGTCGCGATACTGCTTGATGCCCACCAGGATCGCCGACAGGGCCACCAGCATGATCAGATAGCCCAGCCACACGTTCGAGTGCGGCGCGTCGCCGTTCCACAGGATCGTGCCGATGATGCCGGCGATGGTCACAAGGCCGGCGACGAGGCCGTGGATCAGGATGATGCGGAGCATGGCGATCGGTCTTTCGCGCTGTTGAACCAGGCCCCGAGGGTGGCGGCGACGCGGCGGTCGCGCCATCGCCCGAAAGGGTGAAATCTACCGTCTCACCCTTGCGGGAGCCGATTTTACGCCTCAGGGAATCACTTGCAGGTCACGCGCCTTGTGGATCGCCTGGGTCCTGCGCCGGACCTCCAGCTTGTCGAACAGATTGGCAAGATGGGTCTTCACGGTGTTGGGCGACAGGCCCAGGGTCAGGGCGATCTCCTTGGTGGACTGCCCCTCGGCCAGCCGTTCCAGGACTCGGACTTCCTGGCCGGTCAGGCCAAGGGACTTCACGGCGGCGGTGTTGCGCGAAAAGGTTTCCGGCGCGTGGCGCGAGGCCAGCTTCCAGCCCACCCAGACGCCGCCCGCGGCGAAGGCCGCGCCGATGACGGCGACATAAATCTCTCGCGAGAAGGCGCGCACCAGGTACTGATATTCCAGCCACTGCAGCGCGAAAGCGCCGGCGGTCAGCAGCAGGGCCCAGGGAATGATGGTCCGGATCATGACGCGATGGTGCGCGATCCGCGCCGGGCGTCAACAGTGTCGGGCAGAGAAGGGCTTCAGCCTTTGGTCTTGTCCCAGCTGTCGTACTCATAGGCGATGCAGCGGTCGATCAGGGTGCGCCACACCGGCTCCGCGATGGATTCGGACAGGCCGGTCTCGCGGGCGGCGGCCTTGACCTTGGTCACCACGTCTTCGATGCGGGCGCGGTCGAAGACCTTGGAGCGGTCGGCCTTGATGCGGGCGGCGGCGGCCATGTAGCCCTGACGCTCGGTCAGCAGCGCCACCAGGGCGCGGTCCAGGGCGTCGACGCCCTGACGCACGTCAAGCATGGTCTGGCAGTCGCCGGGAACCAGCCGTTCGCCGACCTCGATATTCGTCTTGACCATGAAACCCTAGATACCCGCGCCGTTGTCCATCGTGAGGAGGGCCGCCTCGTGCGCGGCGGCCTCGTCCTTGAGCCAGGCGACGAAGGCCTTCACCTGAGGCAGTCGTCCCTTGGCCTTGGGATGGACGACGTAATAGGCAAAGTCGACCGCCGTGGCCATCTCGAACGGGATCACCAGACGTCCGGCGTCCAGATCGGCCTGGGCCAGGGTGCGCTTGGCCAAGGCGACGCCGCGGCCGTTGGCGGCGGCTTCGATCACCATGCTGGACTGGTTGAAGCGGGGGCCGCGCGAGCCGTCGATGCTGCGCAGGCCGCGCGCCGCCAGCCACATGGCCCAGTCGGGGCAACTGTCGTCGGCGTCGGGCGAGCCGTCGTGCAGCAGGATGTGGTGTGAGAGGTCGTCGGGCGAGGTCAGCGGATTCTCGGCCAGCAAGGCGGGGCTGACCACGGGAACCACGGTTTCGCTCAGCAGGCGCACCACCTCCAGGCCCGGATAGCGGCCCGAGCCGTAGCGAATCGCCAGGTCGACCTCACCGGCGGCGAAATCGACCACCTCCATGCCGGCCGACAGCCAGACATCGACCTGCGGCTGGGCCTGTTCGAACTTGCCCAGGCGCGGCACCAGCCACTTGGCGGCGAAGGACGGGGCGGCGGTCAGGGTCAGGCGGCGGCCGTCGACGGCGGCGGTCAGCAGCGACGCGGCCTCGGCCAGGCGGTCGAAGGCCTCGCGCAGGGCGGGCAGGGCGGTCTGGGCCGCATCGGTCAGCAGCAGGCCCTTGGGCGTACGCTTGAACAGGGCCGCGCCGACATAATCCTCGAGGTTCTGGATCTGCTGGCTGACGGCCCCGGGGGTCACCGAAAGCTCGTCGGCGGCGCGGCTGAAGTTCAGATGGCGGGCTGCAGCCTCGAATGCCCGAAGGGCATTCAACGGAGGAAGCCGACGGCGCTCGTTCTGTCTTTCCATGAGTTTTACTGAACGCCCCGGCAGAAGTCCTTGTTTGCGAATTGGACCGCCCGCGACCAGTTTGCAAGGGCTCGCTGGTGGATTGGCCCTTTTCACCGGTTGGCGCGCGCGGGGTCGTTCTTCGGGACGACCCCGTCTTGCATTCTATCGGTTTATCCCGACTGCGTTGATAGAGGTTCTGATACCCATGTCCCGGCTTCCGGTCCGTAATCGCAAGTCCGGCCTCGTCGTTCTCGGCGGGGGCGAGACCGCGCGCGCGCCGGGCGTGGTGCATCTGGTCGGGGCGGGGCCCGGCGATCCGGACCTGCTGACGATCAAGGCGCTGAAGGCCCTGCAGGCCGCCGACGTCATCGTGCATGACGGGCTGGTCTCCGACGAGATCCTCGATCTGGCCCCCGTCAGCGCCCAGCGGATCAATGTCGCCAAGCGCAAGTCGCGCCACACCCTGCCGCAGGACGACATCAACCAGCTGCTGGTCGCCCTGGCCCTGGACGGCCTGACCGTCGTGCGCCTGAAGGGCGGCGATCCGTTCCTGTTCGGGCGCGGCGGCGAGGAACTGGCCGCCTGCCGCGAGGCGGGCGTGGTCTGCCATGTGGTGCCCGGGATCACCGCCGCCCTGGCCGCCAGCGCTGGCGCTGGCGCGCCGCTTACCCATCGCGGCTCGGCGCAAGCCGTCACCTTCGTCACCGGCCACGCCGCTCCCCAAGAAGGCGTGATGGGTGAGCCGGATCTGGACTGGGCGTCGCTGGCCCGGCCCAACCAGACCGTCGTGGTCTATATGGGCGTCTCGACCGCCGGTCTGATCGCCGGTCGGCTGACCGCCGCCGGCCGCGCGGCGTCCACCCCGGCCCTGATCGTCGAGAACGCCAGCCGCGCCGACGAGCGCCGCATCCTGACCACCCTGGCCGGTCTGGCCGTCGCCGCCGAGGGCCTGAAGGGCCCCGCGCTGCTGATGGTCGGCGAGGCCATGGCGATGGCCGACGTCTCGCCGGCGCCCGTCGATCTGGTCCTTCCCGATTCCCTGTTCGAGCGGAGCTCGCGCTCATGAAAGCCATCACCGCCAACCGCCTGCTCGACGGCGAGGTCGTGTTCTGGAAGTCCGGCCAGTGGGTCGAGGCCTTCGGCGACGCCCAGCTGTTCGACAATGACGACGCGGCCGTCGAGGCCGCCGTCGCCACCGGCAAGGGTCAGCCCACCGTGGTGGTGGACGTCTATCCGATCGACCTGGCGCCCTCCGAGGGCCACTGGGCGCCGGTCAGCTATCGCGAGCGCATCCGGGCGCTTGGCCCGACCAACGAACTGACACACGGCAAGCAATCCGAAGGCGGCGAGGCCATCGACGCCCTGCGCCACGCCGCCGGCGCGGCCCGCTCGACCGGCCGTGTCGACCTGATCCGCAGGAAGTAAGCGATGTACCAGTACGACATCATCGACCGCGAATTCCTGATCGACCGCTCCAACGAGTTCCGGGGTCAGGTGCAGCGCCGTCTGGCCGGCGAAATGACCGAGGACCAGTTCAAGCCGCTGCGGCTGATGAACGGCCTTTACCTGCAACTGCATGCTTACATGCTGCGGGTGGCCATTCCGTATGGCTCGCTGAACGCCGCCCAGGTGCGTCGCCTGGCCTGGATCGCCCGGACCTACGACAAGGGCTACGGGCACATGACGACCCGTCAGAACATCCAGTTCAACTGGGTGAAGCTGAAGGACGCGCCGGACATTCTGGACGCCCTGGCCCAGGTCGACCTGCACGCCATCCAGACCAGCGGCAACTGCATCCGCAACACCACCTCCGACCCCTATGCCGGCGCCACGGCCGAAGAGATCGACGATCCGCGCGTGTGGGCCGAGGTGATCCGCCAGTGGTCGACCCTGCACCCCGAGTTCAGCTACCTGCCGCGCAAGTTCAAGATCGCCATCACCGGCGCGCTGAAGGACCGCACGGCCGCCAAGGTGCACGATATCGGCCTGATCCTGCGTCGCGCCCGCGACGGTTCGCTGGGCTTTGAGGTGATCGTCGGCGGCGGCCAGGGGCGCACGCCCTATGTCGGCCCGACCATCAAGGAGCACCTGCCGGTCGGCCGCCTGCTCAGCTATCTGGAAGCGGTTCTGCGGGTCTACAACCGCCACGGCCGCCGCGACAATATCTACAAGGCCCGCATTAAGATCCTGGTCGCCGCCCTGGGCGCCGAGGAGTTCGGCCGTCAGGTGGAAGAGGAATGGGCCAAGATCGACGCCGCCCGCGCCGACCTGCCCGACCACGAGCTGGCCCGCATCCGCGGCGCCTTCGCCCAGACGCCGTTCGAGACCCTGCCGGCCGTTTCGGACGCCTTTGAAGCCGCCCGCGCCGCCAGCCCCGCCCTGCAACGCTTCGCGCGCAACAACATCAAGCCGCACAAGAAGCCCGGCTACGCCATCGTCGAAATCTCGCTGAAGGCCCAGGGCCAGACGCCGGGCGACGCCACGGCCGACCAGCTGGATCTGATCGCCGATCTGGCCGAGCAGTACAGCCTCAACGATGTGCGCGTGACTCACGCCCAGAACATGGTGTTGCCGCACGTGAAGCTGGACGATGTGCCGGCCGTCCATGCGGCCCTGGCGGCGGCAGGGCTAGCCACCGCCAATATCGACCTGGCCAGCGACATCATCGCCTGTCCGGGCCTGGACTACTGCGCCCTGGCCAACGCCCGCGCCATCGGGGTGGCTCAGGACATCGCCGCCAAGTTCGCTAACGAGGATCACGCCGAAAAGGTGGGCGAGCTGAAGATCAAGATCAGCGGCTGCATCAACGCCTGCGGTCACCACCACGTGGCCCACATCGGCATCCTGGGCGTCGATAAGAAGGGCGAGGAATTCTACCAGCTGTCGCTGGGCGGCTCGGGCGCGGAAGACGCCTCGATCGGCAAGATCCTCGGCCCGGCATTGCCCGCCGACAAGGTGGCCGGCGCCATCGACACCCTGGTCGAAGCCTATCTGGGCATCCGCACCGGCGAGGAGCGCTTCCTCGACACCTATCGCCGCGTCGGCCTCGAGCCCTTCAAGGAGGCAGTCTATGCCCAGGCTGATTAAGCTCACGAACGGCGTCGCCGCTTTCGCCGACGACAGCTTCGTCAACGTCACCGACGAGGACCCGATCCCGGAAACGGGCGACGTGATCCTGTCCCTCACCCGCTTCCAGGCCGAGGGCGACGCGCTGCTGTCGTCCAACAGCCGCAAGGTCGGCGTGCGCATCGAGTCCAACGAGGAGGTCGAGGCCCTGGCCTATGACCTGCCGCGCCTGGCGGTGGTGGCGGTGGCCTTCCCCAAGTTCCGCGACGGCCGCGCCTATACCTCGGCCCGCCTGCTGCGCGAGCGCCTGAACTATACGGGCGAGGTGAGGGCGGTCGGCGACGTGCTGCAGGAGCAGGCCGGCTTCATGGTCCGCTGCGGCATGGACGCCTTTGAGCCCGCCGACGGCGCGACGCCAGAAGTCTGGACCAAGGCCGCCAGCCGCTTCCGCCACGTCTATCAGCGCGCCGCCGACGATCGCGCCGCGGCCTATGAGGAAAGACTAGGGTGATGGCTTACGACCAGACGGACACGGCGCCCAGCCTTGTGGCCCGGCTGGACGCCGAACTGCGCGACGCCCATCCGCTGACCATCCTGCGCAAGGCCTATGAGACCTTCGGCGACCGGCTGGCCCTGGTCTCGTCCTTCGGGGCGGAATCGGCCGTGCTGCTGCACCTGGCCTCGCGGGTCGGGCCCCATATCCCGGTGCTGTTTCTCGACACCGGCATGCTGTTTGGCCAGACGCTGGACTATCGCAAGCAGCTGGCCGCCCAGCTGGCCCTGACAGACGTGCGCGACCTGCGCCCGGCCTTCGCCGATCTGGCTGTCAACGATCCCAAGTCCGACCTGTGGCGCACCGACATCGACGGCTGTTGCCATATCCGCAAGGTGCTGCCGCTGGATCGAGCCCTGGGCGGGTTCGAGGCCTGGATCACGGGCCGCAAACGCTTCCATGGCGGCGATCGTCTGCGCCTGGCGGTGGTCGAGGAGGCCGAGGGCAAGATCAAGTTCAATCCGCTGGCCAACTGGTCCAAGGCCGAGCTCGACGCCTATATCGCCGAATACAATCTACCGGCTCACCCGCTGGTGGCCCAGGGCTTCCCGTCGGTGGGTTGCTGGCCCTGCACCAAGCCCGCCGAAGAGGGCGAGGACGTCCGCGCCGGCCGCTGGGCGGGTCAGGACAAGACCGAGTGCGGCATCCATGTCGCTCGCGCTCCGGGCCTGGCGTCGAACGTCGGCGGCGATATCTAGGCGACACAGACCCGAGAACCGGACGGTGGATGCGGTCTTTGCGTCCATGGCTCTTGACGCGGGGCGTCCGCCATATCCATTCCATCGCTGCGGCGTGCTCGCGCCGTTGTCGATCTTAGTGAACGAGAGCCAAGCGCCACATGACCTCAGCCGCCACCTCTTCGTTCGCGCACATCGCCCATCCCGCGCCCACCTCGGCCGAGCGCCGCGCCGCCCTGCTGGCCGATCCGGGTTTTGGTCGCGTCTTCACCGACCACATGGTGACCATTCGCTACAATCAGGCCCAGGGCTGGCATGACGCCCGGGTCGAGCCGCGCGGTCCGATCCCGATGGATCCGGCCTCTTCGGTGCTGCACTACGCCCAGGAAATCTTCGAGGGCATGAAGGCCTATCGCACGGCGGACGGCGGCGCGGCCCTGTTCCGGCCCGAAGAGAACGCCCGCCGTTTCCAGGACTCGGCGCGCCGCATGGCTATGGCCGAGCTGCCCGAAGACCTGTTCGTCGAGGCCGTCGAGCAACTGATCGCCATCGACCGCGACTGGATCCCCGAAGGCGAGGGCAGCCTGTATCTGCGACCCTTCATGTTCGCCACCGAGGTGTTCCTGGGCGTCAAGCCGGCCTCCGAATATCTGTTCGTGGTCCTGGCCTCGCCGGTCGGGGCCTATTTCAAGAACAAGGCCTCGGCGATCTCGGTCTGGATCTCGGAGACCTATACCCGCGCGGCCCTGGGCGGCACGGGCGCGGCCAAGTGCGGCGGCAACTATGCGGCCAGCCTGCTGGCCCAGTCCGAAGCCATCGCCCATGGCTGCGACCAGGTGGTATTCCTCGATGCGGTCGAGCGCCGCTGGGTCGAGGAGCTGGGCGGCATGAACGTCTTCTTCCGGATGGACGACGGCAGCCTGCAGACGCCGCCGCTGGGCGGCACCATCCTGCCCGGCATCACCCGCAACTCGATCATCACCCTGGCCCGCGACCAAGGGATCACGGTGCGCGAGGAACCCTATTCGCTGGAGCAGTGGCGCGCCGACGCGGCCAGCGGTCGCCTGCGCGAGGTCTTCGCCTGCGGCACCGCCGCGGTGCTGACCGGCATCGGCACGGTGCGGACCGTCTCGGGCGACTTCACGATCGGCAACGGCGCCGAAGGCGAGATGACCGAGCAACTGCGCAACGCCCTGATCGGCATCCAGCGCGGCCGCACGGCCGACCCCTATGGCTGGGTTCACCCGGTCTAGGGTTTTCGTTCCAGCAGCATGATCGGCGCGTCCTTGTAGGCGGTGTGGGTCACGACCTTGAATCCGGTCTTGCGGGCCAGGGCCAGGGACGCGGCGTTGCCCGGATCGATGATGCAGGGCACGCGCGGCGGGGCCAGGGTCCTGTCGATCCAGGCCAGGCCCGCCGTGACGGCTTCGGTTCCGAAACCCTGGCCGTGCGACCAGGCCGCCAGCACCCAGCCCATTTCCGGCTGACCGAAGAAGGTGGGCTCGATCTCGCGGTGGAAGTCGGCGAAGCCGACCTCGCCGACATAGCGGCCGGTCGCCGTCTCGCGCACCGCCCAGTAGCCAAAGCCCAGCAGCGGCCACAGGCCGCGCGAGCGGAGCAGTCGCGCCCAGCTCTCTTCCGGCGTAGAGGGGCGACCGCCGACGAACTGGGTGACGATGGGGTCGGACCACATGGCGACGCTGTCGTCGAAGTCGCTGAGTTCGGAAGCCTTCAGGGTCAGGCGTTCGGTGACGATAACGGGCGGGGACGACGACATGGCGACTCTGTTTGCGGCGCGGTGAGCCGACACGCTACACCGCCAAAGTCGTTTTGCGAGACCCAGCCCCAATGACCACGCCTCAAGACGCCATCGCCGCCCGCCGGAAGCTCACCAACAAGCTGATCGCCGGCAAGGTCGCCGCGCGACTGGCGCCGTTCTTCGATCCGCAGGTCAGGCTGATCGCCGGCGACGGTTCGCTGCTGATGGGATCGGCCGAGGTGATCGCCGCCTTCGACGCCCAGTTCCGCGACCCGGTCTTCATCGCCTATGTCCGCACCGGCGAGGGCGTCGATCTCGACAGCGCCGGCCTGCGCGCCGCCGAGCGCGGGCGGTGGGTCGGGTCCTGGAAGGGCGCGCCGGATCAGTCCGGAACCTATCTGGCGGTCTGGAAGAAGGTCACCGGTCAGTGGGTGATCGAGAGCGAACTCTATGTGACCCTGGATCGCGGCGACTGACTTTTTCGGCGTCAGGGCCCGGGTCAGACCGCGCATTAAGAGAAATTAATTTACGGGCATCGGGGTCTGGGCCTACGCATTCGCCCAACAAAACGTTCTTTAGGGGTCTCGCCGTGCAAAATCGTCGTCAAATGCTGTTCTCCACCGTCGCCGCGGGCTTCGCCGCCTCGGCGCCGTCGCTCGTCTTCGCTCAAGGCTCCGCGCCCGCTAATGGCGAAGTGGCCAAGATGAACGCCCTGTTCGACGACGCCATGGCCAAGCTGATGCGCCAGGCGCCGGAGCTGACCACCAGCCTGGGCCTGGACAAGGGCGACCTGGCCTGGACCAAGGGCCTGCTCAGCGACCGCTCGTTCGAGGCGATCGCCGCCAGCGCCGCCCAGACCCGCGAGCAGCTCAAGGCCCTGCGCGCCATCGACCGCAAGTCGATGTCGGGCATGGACGCCGTCAACTACGACACCGTCGAGTTCACCCTGGCGGTGCAGGACGAGGGCAGCAAGTTCACCTATGCCGGCGGCGGTTCGGGCGCCCCCTATGTGCTGAGCCAGCTGACGGGCAGCTATCAGCAGATGCCCGACTTCCTCGACACCCAGCACGCCATCGAGACCAAGGCCGACGCCGACGCCTACCTGCAGCGGATGGAGGGCTTCGCTCGCCTGATGGATCAGGAGACCATCATCGCCAAGCGCGACTACGCCGATGGCGTGATCCCGCCCGACTTCGTGATCGACAAGGCTCTGATCCAGATGAAGTCGTTCGCCGACACGCCGCTGGCCGAGGCCCCGCTGATCAAGTCGATCGTGCGCCGCACCACTGAAAAGAAGATCGAGGGCGACTGGGCCGGCGAGGCCACCAAGGTCTATCTGAACTCGGTCCTGCCCGCCCTGAAGCGCCAGATCGCGCTGCTGGAAAGCGTGCGGCCCAAGGCCACCCACGACGCCGGCGTCTGGCGCCTGAAGGACGGCGGCGACTACTACGCCACCTCGCTGAAGAACTATACGACCGCCAACCTGACCCCCGACGAGATCCACCAGCTGGGTCTGGACATGGTCAAGTCGATCGAGATCCAGGCCGACAAGATCTTCAAGTCCATGGGTATGTCCAAGGGGACTGTCGGCGAGCGGATGGCCGAGCTGGGCAAGGACGTCTACGACAACACCGACACGGCCAAGGAACAGCTGATCGCGGACCTCAACGTCAAGGCCAAGTGGATCGAAAAGCAGTTGCCGGCCTATTTCGGCCAGCTGCCCAAGGCCCCGCTGGAAATCCGCCGCGTGCCCAAGGCCATCGAGGCCGGCGCCCCGGGCGGCTACTACAATTCGCCCTCGCTCGACGGTAAGCGTCCGGGCATCTACTGGATCAACCTGCGCGACACCAAGGAACAGGCCAAATACACCCTCACCACCCTGACGGTGCATGAAGGCGTCCCCGGTCACCATCTGCAGCTGACCCTGTCGAACGAGGCCAAGGGCCTGCCGCTGATCCGTAAGGTGATCGGCTTCTCCGGCTATGCCGAGGGCTGGGCGCTCTATTCGGAAGAGCTGGCCGTCGAGATGGGCATCTACAAGACCGACCCGCGCGGTCACATCGGCATGCTGCACGACGCCCTGTTCCGCGCCGTGCGCCTGGTGGTCGACAGCGGCATGCACCACAAGAAGTGGAGCCGCGAACAGGCCATCAAATACATGGCCGAGACCATGGGCGACGAGGAAAGCGGCGCGATCACCGAGATCGAGCGCTATGTCGTCTGGCCGGGCCAGGCCTGCAGCTACATGATCGGCAAGATCGTCTGGCTGCGCGCCCGCGAGAAGGCCAGGAAGGCTCTGGGCAAGAAGTTCGACATCCGCGAATTCCACGATGCGGGCCTGCTGTCAGGCATGACCCCGCTGACCGTGCTGGAATCGGTGGTCGACAACTACATCGCCAGCAAAAAAGCCGGCAAGTAGGACGAGCAGGAGAGCTGGGGCTAGCCCCAGCTCTCCGACGCCCCCGCGCGCCGCGCGATGGGCTTGATCGGCGCCGAGGGTTTGAGCGCCGGAAGGGGTTGGTCGGCCGGTCTGCCAAACAGCCAGCCCTGAGCGAAGTCGACGCCAGCGCCGCGCACGACCTCCTCGACCTCGACCGTCTCGACCATCTCGGCGACCGTGCGGATCTTGAGGTCGCGGCACATTTCCACCAGGCGCCGCACCATGACGCCATCGCGGCCGTTTCCGGCCAGTTCGCGAACATAGCGACCGTCGATCTTGACGATGTCGAGGTTCAGTTCCTGCAGATAGGCGAACGAGGCCGCGCCCGCGCCAAAGTCGTCCAGACAGACCAAGGACCCCATGCCCCGCAGCGCCTGGATGTTACGGTTGGCGCGCGACAGGTCGTCGATCGCCGCGCTCTCGGTGATCTCGAAGATCAGTCGTCCCTTGGCCTGATCGAACTTGGCCAGAATGCGAGAGACATTGTCGACGAAGCTCTCGTTGACAATCGTGCGCCCCGAAACATTGACCGCCAGCTTCAGCTCACCCGACCGGTCCTGGGCCAGGCGGCGCGCGGCCTGTTCGACAATGGCGTGGTCCAGTTCCTCGATCAGGTCGAATTCCTCGGCCATGCGGATCAAGGCGAATGGGCTGACGCCATCCTCGAACCGCACCAGCGCCTCGTGGTGATGGGCCAGTCCGGTCGCCAGATTGACGACGGGCTGGAAGGCCAGATTAAACCGGCGCTGGGTGACGGCGACGCCCAAGGCGCCGGCCCGCGCCAGGGTGCGCTTGACCGAGCGGTTCATCGCCTCGGCCAGGCTCATCGGCGGAGAATCTTTCAGGCCTTCGCGCAGGAAGTCGTCGAGGGCGTAGCGCAGGGCCCGCATGGCGCGGGCCGAGGCGGTTCCGACATCCAGAGGCACCACATGGGCGGTGGCGTCCAACTGGAGCATATGGCTCAGGCGCCGGGTCAGGTTTTCGGTGTTCTCGTCCTTGGCGCGCAGAACGGCGAAACGGTCATCCGACAGGCGCGTGGCCGCCGCGCCGCCGTGGGATTCGGCGCGCACCGCCCCGGCCACCTGGGCGTCCAGAACCTCGGCTTCGGCGCGGGGCAGGGCGGCGCGCCGGTCGCCCAGACCGGCGAATTCGATCATGGCCAGTTCCAGTTCGATGCCGGTCACCCGGGCCGCCTCGAACAGCCCCCTGGCGATGTCCTCGAACGAGTCGCGCGGGTGCAGGCCCTCTGGGCCGACCGTTGGGCTGGGGGCCTGGCTCGAGGTCAGAGCGCAGGACAGGCGGCCTCCGTTCTCGGGAAGGGCTCGCATGACCACGCTGACATGACGTTCGGTCGGGCCGGCCAGGCGGGCCACCACCGGTCCTCTGCGCGCGCCGTCATCGGCGCAGGCGAAAATCGCGTCCATCAGCGGTTGGTCGCAGGGGGCGAACAGGTCACGCCAGACCTTGCCCGTCAGCGCCGCTTCGCTCTGGCCGACAATGCGCTGCGCTGCGCCCAGAGCCATGCAGATCTTGCCGTCGCGAATCTCGACGAGCAGGTCGGCGCTGGCGAACGCCAGTCCAAGAAGGCGACGTGGATCAATCGACAAGGCGCGGTTCCCCCATACGACCGAAACCGTCGCACACGCGACTTAAGGACCGGTTTCCGATCTGGACAAGGCGCGCGGCAAAGGGCCAGCCGTCCCCCGATATGGGTAATGGAATATGAGCGCATGTTGAAAAGAACATCTTGCGAACACGGAACAAAGCCGGTACGACTTTGAGTGTTCCACCGATCAATGGGCGCGCGAAACGCGAAGCCCGGCTTGGCCGGGCGGAATCATGGAATAAGGGCGCATCTCCAATGAACCAGGCGGCTTTGAAACTCGTGGGTAAGGAAGACGGCGACAAGCAGCGCGCGCTCGAAGCGGCGCTGGCGCAGATCGACCGGGCATTCGGCAAGGGCTCGGTGATGAAGCTGGGCGAGAAGGGCAAGGTCGAGATGGAGTCCGTCTCCACCGGCTCGCTCGGTCTCGACATCGCGCTCGGCATCGGCGGCCTGCCCAAGGGGCGGGTGATCGAGATCTACGGTCCGGAAAGCTCGGGCAAGACCACCCTGGCCCTGCACGTGGTGGCCGAGGTCCAGAAGGCCGGCGGCACCGCCGCCTTCGTCGACGCCGAACACGCGCTCGATCCGGGCTATGCCTTCAAGCTGGGCGTCAATCTCGACAATCTGCTGGTCTCGCAGCCCGACAACGGCGAACAGGCCCTGGAAATCACCGACACCCTGGTGCGCTCCGGCGCCGTCGACGTGGTCGTCATCGACTCGGTCGCGGCTCTGACGCCCAAGGCGGAAATCGAAGGCGAGATGGGCGACAGCCTGCCTGGTCTTCAGGCCCGGCTGATGAGCCAGGCGCTGCGCAAGCTGACTGGCTCTATCAACAAGACCAACACCATCGTCATCTTCATCAACCAGATCCGTCACAAGATCGGCGTGATGTACGGCAGCCCCGAGACCACCACGGGCGGCAACGCCCTGAAGTTCTACGCCTCGGTGCGCCTGGATATCCGCCGCACCGGTTCGGTAAAGAACCGCGACGAGATCATCGGCAACAATGTCCGCGTCAAGGTCGTCAAGAACAAGGTCGCGCCGCCGTTCCGCGAGGTCGAGTTCGACATCATGTACGGCGAAGGCATCTCCAAGCTGGGCGAGATCATCGATCTGGGCGTCAAGGCTGGCGTGATCGACAAGGCCGGCTCCTGGTTCTCCTATAACAGCCAGCGTATCGGCCAGGGTCGCGACAATGTCCGCGAGTTCCTGAAGGCCAACAAGGATCTGGCCAACGAAATCGAGGCGGCCGTGCGCAAGTCTTCCCAGAAGATCGAGGAAGAGCTGCTGGTTGGTGGCCCGGAGGATGGCGAAGAATAGAGCTGTCTGGCTCAACAGGTTTCGCGACCTTCGTTTAGCTCGGGCGCATCCCGCCACTACCTGACGCCCGCGGCTTCCCGCCGCGAAGGCCGCGATCCCCCGGACGCCTGGCCCCCAAGCCAGGCGTCCGATTTCGTTTTGGGGATGGCGCGAGGGCAGGAGGGACGGGCGAGTGACGCTCCGTCGGCCTCGTCCTGAAATGACGCGAGCACATTGCGAGTGACGGTGTTCGCCGTCGGCAACAGCGGACGTATGGATGGTCCGCTGAGGGGTGGAAAGCGGACCCGCCTTCAGCCATCGTATTGGCCTCAGGCGAGTGCAGGCGATGATCCATCACAATCGCGAAGTTTGGTTTCGGCGCGTATGGCTATGGAGCTCGACAGTCGTTCATTGGAAGGGAGCGGCGGTCATTCTCGCGAGCTGCCTCGCTGGGGGCGTAGCCTTCTGGATTGGTGACGCGGTAGGTCTGCTGTGGCTAGGCCCTCTGGGACTAGCCTTGGCCGTGGGGTGGGGCTTCCTCATGGCTGAGCGCCATATGGATCGCCCGCTCTAAGCGAACAACCGCTCAGGGTCGGAAGCAGTCTTTGGCTCATCGCCAACAAGCGGACGCCCCGCGTCCCGCTCATCCTTAAATCTCCTGGAGGCTGCAGCGTGCCGGAGTGGAAAGGTCTGTCAAGGACCGCCTCCGGCGGCCGCTTCGCGGCAACGCAGAGCGTCGTCCTTGAGAGACCTTTCCACTCCGGCGATCGTCTCGCCGTGAGATTTAAGGATGGCTCCCTTCGGCGCGAAGGGGGGCGGGACGCCGGATTGAAACCTTCTCCCAGAGGTAGAAGGAGGGGCCCGCCGCGTAGCGGTGGGAGGATGAGGGGTTACGCTGATAGCCGGAGTGCCGGCCCGCCGTCTGACGCCGTAACCCCTTACCTCCCACGCCTGCGGCGCGGGTCCCTCCTCTCCCTCTGGGAGAGGGTTGGGGAATGGGGATTGGGCGCGCTGTATCCCCGTTCTTTCCAAAGCCGAGTTCAACGAAATCAACGCTCTATAAAATAATTGATCGCGCCAATCCTCGGAGTTCAAACCCGCTGCATAATCATAGCTGTCCCCGTCGCAAGGGGAGAGCGCGTGGTACCGGCCCAAGGCGGCGATGGGGATGGAGCTGAGCGGGGCCGCGAC
>CAYRTE010000058.1:0-25542 GCA_964427205.1 uncultured Caulobacter sp. | reverse complement strand
CACCTCCACTTTGGCACATCGATGCCGTCAGGGGGCGTCCACCCCATCGTTTCTGAGCGGTTCGCGTGTCCGACTCTGGCGATGGCAGCCACGGATCGATACGCTGGCCGCCCCAGGCTCAGCTCCCTTTCAAAGCGGCGTCTTCATCCGCTGCAACTGCAGGGCAGCGTCCGATCCCCGCGCCCTCAAGGGAACAGAGCCTCTCCGCCCCAACAAATTCAACGCCCTGACCGCCGCACCCAGCGTCACGATCCAAAATCGACGCAGCCCCCTGGAAACCTCCCGCATAATCACACTCGCCCCGTCACTGGGGAGGCCGTCCAGCTGGCGACCTGACGGGTGGCGGGGGCGGTTGTACGGGTGCAAGAGGGCGGGTGACGTAAACCCGCCTATCGGAGGAAGGCCAAGCCTCCGCCCGTCCGAAGGTTCGCTCCGGGTTCCTCCGGAATCGGCGTGGCTGCAGCCCAAGGCTGGGTCCGTCGCGAGGAGGGCAAAATCCGGGTGGGGCATAGGGTTGAACAAGACCCGCGCGCCCCGGCCAGAGGGATAACGACCGCGCGGAGCGCTCCGGCCACGGCCGAAACGGTACTCCACTACAACCCATCCGGGCCTGGCCCGGACGCTCCGCCGCCTCCCCACACTTGCCGCTTAAACCGGCGAGGATGCGAACCCGTGTCCGCGTGGCGTCCACGGGATGACACCCGGTGGCGCGCCGCCTAGTCTGCGCCCGCCAGTCAGGGATTCTCGCCGCATGACCAATACCCTTCGCCGCTCCGCCTCGATGATCGCTTTCGGCGCGGTGCTGCTCGCCGCCCCGGCGATCGCCGCCTCGCCCTCCTCCCGGGGCGATCCCGCCGCGACCGTGCGCAAGCTGGTCGGCTCGCCGGCGTTCAAGAAGGCGGCCGAGAAGCTGGACGCCGACTTTGACCGCACCATCGCCGACGTTATCACCCTGACCGAGATCCCCGCCCCGCCGTTCAAGGAAGAGGCGCGGGCCAAAGCCTATCTGGAGATGCTCAAGGCCCACGGCCTGAGCGATGTGACGATGGACGCCGAGGGCAATGTCATGGGCGTGCGGCCCGGCACGGCGACCAAGGGCAAGGGCCCGTTCGTGGTCATCGCCGCCCACCTCGACACCGTCTTCCCGGAAGGCACCGACGTGAAGGTCCGGCGCGAGGGCACCAAACTGATGGCGCCGGGCATCGGCGACGACACCCGCTCGCTGGCCACCCTGCTGGCCTATGTGCGGGCCATGGACGCGGCCGGCATCAAGACCCGCAGCGACATCCTGTTCGTCGGCAATGTGGGCGAGGAAGGCCCGGGCGACCTGCGCGGTGTGCGCTATCTGTTCAACAAGAGCGCCATCAAGGGCCGGATCACCGCCTTCTTCTCGATGGACGGTTCGGACCCCTCGCGCATCGTCGACGGCGGCACGGGCTCCAAGCGCTATCACGTCACCTTCAAGGGTCCGGGCGGGCACAGCTACGGGGCCTTCGGAACCGTCAATCCGATGACGGCCATGGCCAAGAGCGTGGTCGATCTGTACGCGGTCGAAACACCCAAGGATCCCAAGACCACCTATTCGGCCAGCGTCACCGGCGGCGGCACCTCGGTCAATTCGATCCCGCACGAGGTCTTCATGGAGTTCGACATGCGCTCGGAAAGCGCTGACGAGCTGGCCAAGCTGGACAAGACCCTGATCGGCATTCTGGATGGCGCGACAGCGGCCGAGAACGCGGCGCGGTCCACCCGGTTCGGCGCGATCAGCTATGATCCCAAGGTGATCGGCGAGCGTCCGGCGGGCAAGACCCCGGCCGAGCAGCCGATCGTGGGCCTGACGGCGGCGGCGATCACCGCCTTTGGCTTCAAGCCCGAGCACGGCGCCTCCTCGACCGACTCCAATATCCCCATGAGCCTGGGCATACCCGCCGTGACCATCGGTTCGGGCGGCAAGGCCGGCCGCGCCCACGCCCTGGACGAATGGATCGACGTCGAGAAGGGCGAAAGCCTGAAGGGCATGCAGGTCGGCCTGGCGGCCCTGCTGGCCGTGGCCGGGGTCGACTAGGCCTTCACGCGGGTCGGACTGTCACGCGAACGCCATACGGGGACGGTATCTGGTCCAGACCAAACTGTGCGAGGTTTCCCGTGAGCTCGATCGACCGCCGTCACCTGATGTTATCGGCGGTCGGGGCGCTGACCGCGCCGCCGGCCATCGCCCGGGCGATGGCCATCGACGCCGACGTGCGGCGCGGGACCCTGGAGGACGTGGAGCACGTGGTGATCCTGATGCAGGAGAACCGCTCATTCGATCACTATTTCGGCGGCCTGAACGGCGTGCGCGGCTTTGCCGACCGCTTTCCGATGCCGGTCGCCGATATCCCGGGCCGCACGGGCAAGACCGTCTGGACCCAGGCCAACGGCAAATCCGCTGACGGCCCGCCGCTGATCGCGCCCTTTCCGCTGAACAGCGCCCAGACCTTCGCCCACATGCGGGTTGAAGGCACGCCCCACAGCTGGTCCGACGCCCAATATGCCTGGGATCAGGGCCGCATGGATCGCTGGCCGGAAAGCAAGCACGCCCACGCCATGGGCTATTACCGGCGCGAGGACATTCCGTTCCAGTACGCCCTGGCCGACGCCTTCACCCTCTGCGACGCCTATCACTGCGCCACCCAGACCGGCACCAACACCAACCGGCTGTTCCTGTGGGGCGGGACCAATGATCCGTTTGGCAAGCTGGGCGGCCCCTCGATCTCCAACTCGCACGACGAGCTGGCCACCAAGGGCGGGGCGGCCGAGGGCTATCGCTGGAGCACCTATGCCGAGCGCCTGCTGGCCGCCGGGATCACCTGGCGCGTCTATCAGGACATGGACGACAACTTCACCGACAACCCGATGGCCGGGTTCCAGCGCTTTCGCGACAGCCACGCCAAGGCGCCGGGCGCCGATCCGCGACTGGCGGAGCTGGGCCTGTCGACCCGCAAGCTGGATGGCCTGCGCGAGGATGTGCTGAACGGGACCCTGCCGCAGGTGTCCTACCTGGTCGCCCCCGCCGCCGATTCCGAGCATCCCGGCCCGTCCAGCCCGGCCCAGGGTGCCGACTACACCGCCCGGGTGCTGGACGCCCTGACCGCCAATCCCAAGGTCTGGGCGCGGACGGTGCTGCTGGTGATGTTCGACGAGAACGACGGCTTCTTCGACCATGTCCCGCCGCCCTCGCCACCGTCGCGCGATCCGGCCCGGCCGGGCGCGGTGCTGGGCGGCTCGACCGTCGATACGGCGGCCGACTATCATCAGGTGCGCAACCCCACCGAGGCCAAGGACGAGCGCGACGACCTGATGGGTCGCCCCTATGGCCTGGGTCCGCGCGTGCCGATGTACGTGATCTCGCCCTGGAGCCGGGGCGGCTGGGTCAACAGCCAGGTGTTCGACCACACCTCGGTGATCCGGTTCCTGGAGACGCGGTTTGGCGTGATGGAGCCCAACATCTCGCCCTGGCGCCGGGCGGTGTGCGGCGACCTGACCAGCGCCTTCGACTTCCGCACGCCCAACAACAAGCCGTTCGTGGCTGACCTGCCCAAGACCCTGGAAGACGCCCGCCGCGCGGGAGCCCTTCCGGGCCGCACCACGCCGCCGACCCCGCTCCTGCCGCTGGTCCCAGAGCAGGCGGCGGGACCGCGCCTGTCGCGCGCCCTGCCCTACAGCCTCGACGTCGCCGAAGGCGCGCGGGACGGCGCCGTCGTCCTGCGGCTTGCCAATACCGGCAAGGCCGCCGCGGTGCTGCATGTCTATGACCGCCTGCGGCTGGACCAGCCGCCCCGCCGCTACACGATCGAGCCGGGCAAGAGCCTGGAGGACGCCTGGCCGACCGGGGCCTACGACCTGTGGATCCTGGGCCCCAACGGCTTCCACCGTCACCTGATCGGCGCCGCGCCAAAGGCCGAGCCCGCGGCCGAGGCTGCATCCGATCCTTCCAGCCGCGCCCTGACCCTGACCCTGCGCAATGACGGCCCGACGGCGCGCCGCATGGTCGTCACCCAGAAGCCGGACGGCCCGGCGTGGCGGGTCACGCTCAAGCCCGGCCAGAGCGCCAAGCGCGTCTGGCCGCTGAAGTCGACCGGCGGCTGGTATGACGTTTCGGCGCGGATCGAGGGCGAGGCCGGCTATCTGCGACGCTTGGCCGGACGACTGGAAAGCGGCGCGGACTCGTTCACCGACCCCCTGATGGCCGGCCCGGCGCTGATGGACCAGTCAAGCTAGAGCATTTTCGAGCGAAGTGGATCCCGGTTCGCGTGAAGAAAATGCGCTAAAACAAAGACCTAGAGTTCCGGACTGACGCAGTCAGGACGGATACTCTAGAGCGCGACCAGAAGGATCGGCAGGACGGCGCCCGCCGCCAGCAGGATCCAGCCCGCGCGCTTGTCGCGTCCATAGGCCTGGGCCATCCAGACGCCCAGGATCGTCGACGCCGCAAGACCCAGGGCGACAATCAGGAAGATCGCCTTGAGCAGCGTCACCGAGACCTTGGGGCTCTCCTCGGCCTTGGCGGGGGCGGCGGGACCAGCAGCCTTCGGCTTGGCCGGCTCGGCCGCCCGCTTGGGCTTGGCCTGGAAGACCTGTTTCATGTGAACGCGGCCCAGCTTCTCGACCAGCGGGGCGGGCTGGTAGCCAGGTTGGGCCTCGTGCAGACCATAGAGCTGGTAGGCGCCCGTCAGCGCGAAGAACACCACGCTGGGCGCGATGAACAGGCCCAGCCACGTATGAATCCGGCGCAGAAGCGCATAGCGCAGGGCGGGATTGGCGCGAGGCTTGGCGGGACGGGTCATGGGTGGCTTCCAAGGTTCTGAACCCACGCCGGCCAGGGAAAGCCGAGGCAGTCGGTTCATCATGACCGGCGCGGAAGCGCTGCCTATGAGCCAGATCAATAAGCCGCCGGGTTCGGCGCGAAACCCTATCGCAGCTTGGGGGAGCCTTCGGTCCGCAGATCAGCCAGCGCCAGCTTGGGGGTGGCCTCGCTGGCGGCGACGGATCCGCCATCGGCCAGCATCCGGTCGATGCGCGACTTCTTGGCCTTGAACGACGCCAGTTCACCGCCGCTCAGGATGGTGCCCTGCGGCACCTTGGCCCCGATCGGATTGACGCGCTGGCCGTTCAGCCAGACTTCGTAGTGCAGGTGGGGCCCTGTCGACATGCCGGTCGAGCCGACATAGGCCACGACTTGGCCCTGGCGAACGCGCATGCCGGCCTTGATGCCCGGGGCGTAGCGCGAGATGTGGGCATAGCCGGTGTCCCACTTGCCGGCGTGACGGATGCGCAGCCAGTTGCCATAGCCGCTCCAGCGGCGGGCTTCCAGCACGACGCCGTCGCCGGCCGCCAGGATCGGCGTGCCCTGCCCCGCTCCGAAATCCACGCCCTTGTGAGCGCGGTTGAAGCCCAGGATCGGGTGGCGGCGGGCGCCGAAGGTCGAGGTGATGCGGGCGCCGTCGACCGGCGTGCGCAGCAGGAAGCCTTTGATGTTCTTGCCGGCCTCGTCGAAGAACTGGGTCTTGCCGTCGCGCTCGAAGCCGTAGAAGCGCTGGCCCTTGACCTCGGCATATTCCAGATCGCCGGCCTCGATGGTGCGGCCGCTCTCGGTGACCTTGCGGTCGAACACCAGGCAGAACTTGTCGCCTTCATGGATGTCCCGCGAGAAATCGATCTTGTGCGAGAACAGCTTGGCCGCGTCGCTGATCACCCGGGGCGTGCCGCCCACATTGGCGACGCTTTCATAGAAAGAGCCATTCATCTCGCCGCAGGCGACCTTGGTCTCGTCGCGGACCTCTTCCTCGAGCTCACGCAGCTTCAACGCGCCGTCGAAGGTGCGCGAGACGGTCAGGGTCGAGGACGGGCTGGTGCGCATCGACAGGCCGATCAGGCGGGCGGGGCCGCGCTGGCTGCGGCGCTGGGCGATGGCGGCTTCGAAGGCCATGCCGGCCTTGATATTGACGGTGTCGATCGCGCCATGCAGGGCGGCGACCACCTGGCGGGCCTCTTCCGGGGCGACACCGGCGCGCTGGACGGCGCCTTCGAGGGTCTCGCCGGGTCGAACCTTGACGGGGATGCTCTGCGGACGGTCAAAGCCCGGCTGGGCCTCGGCGCTGGCGAAGGCGACATGTTGCAGAGCGACCAGGGCGGCCGGATCCAGCGCGGCCTTGACGGGCGTCGGGACGTCAGCGGCCGTCAGCTTCCACCCCAGGCCCAGAGCGGCCAGGCCAGCGACGGCTGTAAACAGCCGGGGCGCCAGACGCAGGGTCGGGCGTCGCGGATCAAATTCTTGCATCGGTCCCCCGTCGGTTTCGATGCCGCGCAAGGTCAAAATGACACGGCTGGGTAGCCCCCCAGCAAACGCTGCGCCGGAACATGGCCGTGAGCCCTTCCAGCGGCAAGCACTATTCCGTGCTTCGGTCGTTTTGTCACGGACGAGGCCGAAGAGCCTGCCCGGGCAAGGGTCAAGCCTGTGATTGTAAAAAGAAAAACGCCCGCCTTTGGGGCGAGCGCTTTGCTTGTGCGAAGAGGAATCAGCGCGCCTATCAGGCGGCGGCGACCTGCTCGTTTGGATCGCGCAGCACGTAGCCGCGGCCCCAGACCGTCTCGATGTGGTGCTTGCCCTGGGCCGAAGCGGCCAGCTTCTTGCGAAGCTTGCAGATGAAGACGTCGATGATCTTCAGTTCCGGCTCGTCCATGCCACCGTACAGGTGGTTGAGGAACATCTCCTTGGTCAGGGTCGTGCCCTTGCGCAGGGAGAGCAGCTCCAGCATCTGGTATTCCTTGCCGGTCAGGTGAACGCGGTTGCTGTTCACTTCGACCGTCTTGGCGTCCAGATTGACCACGATGTCGCCAGTCTTGATGACCGATTGGGCGTGCCCCTTGGAACGACGGACCACCGCATGGATGCGGGCGATCATTTCGTCCTTGTGGAAGGGCTTGGTCATGTAGTCGTCGGCGCCGCCGGAGAAGGTCTTGACCTTCGTGTCGATTTCCGAGGAACCCGACAGGATCATGATCGGCGTGTTCACCTTCGCCACCCGCAGGGTGCGCAGAACATCCAGGCCGCTCATGTCAGGCAGGTTCAGGTCGAGCAGGATCAGATCGTAGTCGTAGATCTTGCCCAGATCGACGCCTTCTTCACCAAGATCCGTCGTGTAGACGTTGAAGCCTTCAGACTTCAGCATCAGTTCGATGGTCTGCGCAGTTGCGCTGTCATCCTCGATCAACAGTACGCGCATGAGCCCCTCCACGCCACTCGGTGGCGTTATTCGACGTCTTGGCGGAAGCCGCCTGATTAACCCTGCCTGCACTTTGCGGCGAGTTAATTTAAGACTGGTTAATGGTGAATGATCCTGTTGGCTGAATGGTTAATCTGATTTGCGAATCGGGTGCAAGCGGTCGCTGAGTCGCACCGCAAATTCTTCGGGGATGACTTTCAGGGCCGCCAAAGCGGATTCTCCCGCTCCGCGAAATCGCCAAGCGCCCGCCCCTTAACGGTTATCGCCCCCGGGGCTCGACCGGGCTCAGGCTACGGCGCCGTTAGGCATTGCGGCGCGATTGCGGCGTTCTGTCGCTAAGATTTTCGAGGGCTTTCCGACGCCGTCGCCGGGGGGAGCCCTTCAACCCGCGACAACGCGTCCCACAAAAAAATCTAGGGCTCGGCCGGCAACCAGCCGACTTGCCGGAGCTTGGCGACCGAAGCGCGGGAAACCGGCGCCCTCAGGTCGTTTGAAAGCCGAAGCTTGAGGTTACGCCCGTCGACCTCGACCCCGACCACGGCCGATCGGGACACCCACCAGGAGCGGTGGACGCGCATCCCCTCACGATCGCCCAAGCCTGCGATCACCCGTTCAGAAGGACCCGCCACCAGCCGCGAGCCGTGGGCGGAGTGGACCCGGACATAGTGATCCTCCATCCGCAGGCACAGCACCGCGTCCAGCGTGGCCGCCGCCAGGGGCGCAGGCTCGAGGATGGCCGGCGGGAGTGCGGGCGTCCGGTTCTGGTCGCGGGTCAGGATCCAGCGCACGCCAATATAGGCCGCCAGCGACGGCGTCGAGATGATCAGGCATTGGCCGTACCAGTCCAGCGCGGTCAGGCCCGACAGACCGGGCCAGAAGGCGCGGGCGATCAGCGACACCATCAGGGCCAGGGGCGCGGCGCCGATCAGCAGACCCGCGCCTAGGGTCACCACCGCCGGGATTCGCCACCGCTCGGCGGCGGCCAGGCCAAGGCGCGCGACCAGGCCGAAGATCAGCACCGCGCACCAGGTCGACAGCACCCAGTGGGCGATGCGCACCGCCGGGGAGCCATTGAGAAAACTGCCAAACGGACCGACCAGACCAAAGAACAGGCCGATCACCGTGGCCACTGCCAGATCGATCGCCCAGTCGCGGGCGGTTCCCAGCAGAGGCGGCGCGGTCCTGTCCATCACCGTCCTATAATCACAGTTCGCCGCTTCGCGAACCCGTTCGCCCATTCGCGAAAGCCCGCTGGCGAGGCCCGCCGCAACCGATCAGGTCTGTCCCCTGTCATCGCAACAGGAGATCGCCCATGCGGCTCGCCCGAACCCTTTTCGCCTTCGCCTTTCTCGCTGCCGCCCTGCCCGCGGCCGCCCTGCCCAACGCCGGATTTCAGGTGATCGAGATCCCTGATCCGCAGGGCGCCCCGATCGAGGTCGGCGTCTGGTATCCCACCGACGCACCGCCCACGGCGCCGGCCCGGGGCATGGGCAATATCCCGGTCGCGCAGGGCGCGCCGCTGGAGGGTCAAGGATTGCCTCTGGTCGTGATGTCGCACGGCAATGGCGGCTGGTTCGGCGGCCACTACGACACCGCGATCACCCTGGCCAAGGCCGGCTTCGTGGTCGCCGCCCTGACCCATACCGGCGACAACTACAAGGACCAGAGCCGCGCCCTCGACATGGCCAACCGGCCGCGCCAGCTGCATGTGCTGATCGACTACATGCTTGGCAACTGGACGCAGCATGCTCGCCTCGACCCCAAGCGGGTCGGCGCGTTCGGCTTCTCGTCGGGCGGCTTCACCGTGCTGGCCGCAGCCGGCGGCGAGCCTGACCTGCGCCGCATCGAAGCCCAGTGCGCCGCCCATCCGGGCCACTATGAGTGCCAGATGGTCAAGCGCTCGCCCGTCAGCGCGGGCGCCCCGACCACGCCCTGGACCCACGACGCCCGAATCCGCGCCGTGGTCTCGGCCGCGCCCGCCCTGGGCTATACCTTCAAGGCGCAGAGCCTGAAGGCCCTGACGCCCCCGGTTCAGCTGTGGCGCGCCGCCGATGACGAGATCCTGCCCGATCCGTTCCATGCCAGCGTCGTCAAGGCCGCCCTGCCCGCCAGCGTTGACTATCACGTCGTGCCCAAGGCCCGGCACTTCGACTTCCTGACGCCTTGCGACGACTATGCCCGCAAGAACCTGCCGGTTCTGTGCGCCAGCGACCCCGACTTTGACCGTGCGGCGTTCCACCACACCTTCAACGCGGCGGTTGCGACATTTTTCACCACTCGGCTCGCCCTAACACATCCCTAATTTCACCGCTGGTTAACGCTGTCGGCCGAGGATGAAGCCTCACTGCCGAGGACCGATTTGCGTAGCCTGATCGCCGCCGTTGAACGTATCGACCCGCTGACCATTTCCGGTCGCGTCGCCGCCGTGAACGGCCTCCTGATCGAGGCGCGCGGCGGTCTGACGCGTCTGGCGGTCGGGGCCCGTGTGGAGATCGATCGCCTGGGCCTGCCGGTCCTGCCGGCCGAGGTCGTCGGCTTCCGCGAAACCCGCGCCCTGCTGATGCCGTTTGGCCCCGTCGAGGGCGTAGCGCCCGGCGCCGAGATCCGCATCATGCCCGAAGGCGCCACCGTGCGCCCGACCAAGGCCTGGCTGGGGCGCATCGTCAACGCCTTCGGCGAACCCATCGATGGGCTGGGCCCGCTGCCCCAGGGCGAAGTGCCCTACCCGCTGAAGGCCTCGCCCCCGCCCGCCCATGCCCGCGGCCGGGTCGGCGAGCGGCTGGACCTGGGCGTGCGGTCGATGAACGTCTTCACCACCACCTGCCGGGGCCAGCGCCTCGGCATCTTCGCCGGCTCGGGCGTCGGCAAGTCGGTATTGCTGTCGATGCTCGCCAAGGAAGCCACCTGCGACGCCGTCGTGGTCGGTCTGATCGGCGAACGCGGCCGCGAGGTGCGCGAGTTCATCGAGGAGACCCTCGGCGAGGAAGGCCTCAAGCGGGCCATCGTCGTGGTCGCCACCTCGGACGAGCCCGCCCTGACCCGCCGCCAGGCCGCCTACATGACCCTGGCGATCAGCGAATATCTGCGCGACCAGGACCTGGAAGTCCTTTGTCTGATGGACTCGGTCACCCGCTTCGCCATGGCCCAGCGCGAGATCGGCCTGGCCGCCGGCGAGCCGCCGACCACCAAGGGCTATACGCCCACCGTCTTCACCGAACTGCCCAAGCTGCTCGAGCGCGCCGGACCTGGCCCTATCCGTCCCGACGGCAGCACGGCCGCGCCGATCACCGCCCTCTTCACCGTGCTGGTGGACGGCGATGACCACAATGAGCCGATCGCCGACGCCACCCGGGGTATCCTGGACGGCCACATCGTCATGGAACGGGCCATCGCCGAGCGCGGCCGGTTCCCGGCGATCAATGTGCTGAAGTCGATCAGCCGCACCATGCCCGGCTGCCAGTACGACCATGAACGGATGATCGTCAAAGGCGCCCGTCAGGTGATGGCCGCCTACGCCAACATGGAAGAGCTGATCCGCATCGGCGCCTATCGCGCCGGGGCCGATCCGATCGTCGACCGCGCCATTCGCCTCAATCCGGCGATCGAAGAGTTTCTCAGCCAGGACAAGGACGAGGCCACCAGCCTCGACGACTCCTTTGGCCACCTGGGCAGTATCCTTGAGAGTGACCACGCATGAGCAAGTGGGCCGCGTCCCTGATCCGCATCTCGACCCACGAGGTCGAGACCCTGCAGAAGCGACTGGCCGACATCGTGGAGCGCCGCATGGCCGCCGAACTGCGCGTGGCGATGCTGGACGCCGAAGCCGAGGCTGAAGCCAAGCAAGCCGAAGGCTGCGCCGAAGCCGGCTGGTACATGATCGGCTACCGCGAGGGCTCCAAGCGCAAGCGCGCCGACATGATGCTGCAGATCGAGCAGTGCCAGATCGAGGAACAGGGCGCGCGCGACGCGCTGTCCTTCGCGTTCGAGGCGCTGAAGAAATACGAGCATGTCGCCGAGGCGGCCAAGGTTCTGCAGCGCAAGAAGATGGGGGCGTTCGAAAACGCCCAGCTGGACGAGTTGGGCCTGCGCCGCAAGGCGGTTGCTGGCCGTTAGAGGACGCCAGTTTCCAGTTCGTCCAGATAGATGAACTCGGGGGCCTTCACGCCGGCGATCCTGCGGATCTCGACAAGGCGCGGCGACTCGAAAAAGCGGCGCGCATCGTCGTGCGAGGTCCAGGTCGAGAAGTGCACGATCCGGTTGGGATCGCTGTCGTATTTCAGAACCTGAAAACTGCGCTCGCCGGCCTCGCGCCGGATGTCAGCCGCATTGTCGAACACGGTCTTCCAGGCCGGATAGTCGGCCACTTCATGAATGATCAGCACGTGGGCCATGTGGCCAACCTCGGCCGATCAGGTCTCGCGCGGCGGGCGGGCGCGAATCGCGGCGTGGTCGGCGTCGCTAGTCTGACGCAGGGCGCGCAGATCTTCGCTGATCCGGAAAATGGCCACGTAAAACTCGCAGAAGGCCCGCCACAGCAGCACCATGGCGCCTGCGACCAACAGACCCGCGATCAGCACCGGGAAGGCCAGCAGCAGCGAGCCGATACCGGGCTCCTTGAGCGCCAGGCCGACAGCCGCGCCGACGACCGAAAAGGCGAACAACGCCACGACGCCCAGGCCAGCCCAATAGATCAGGTGAATCACCGGCCCCGTCACGAGCCGGTCGAAGGTCAGGAGGTCCCAGAACAGGGCGCTGCTGGATTTTGTCTTCTTGGCCGGAGGCATACGAACAGACCCGAACTCGGCGACAAAACCGCCGTCTTGGCGCATCGCTAGCAGCGCGAAGCCCGCTCGGCAATGCCGAGCGGGCCAGAGCTTCCGAAGGAAGAAGGTCCTACTGGGGCTTGGCGGCCGCCAGAGTCGCGTCGATCTGGGCCTTGGTCGCCGTGGTGCTCAGGACGCCGGCGTTGGAAGACAGGCTGGCGCTGGGCAGGGCGAACTTCACCGCGCCATTGGTGATGACCACATTGACCGAGCCGTCCGCGGCGGCGCTGGTGCCCGAAATCGTGCCGATCGCAACGCCGGCGGGGTCCTTGACCTCGGAGCCGACCTTGAAGTCGCTGGTGACCATGGCCGAAGCCGGAGCCGCGCTGGTGTCAGCGCTGGGCTGGGCCGGCGGGGTGGCGGTCGTCGTCGTGGTGCTGGTCGTATCGGCGGGCGTTTGAAGCGCGGGCGGAGTCGGCGTGGTGGCTGGCAGGGCCGGAGCCGCCGCGGGCGAAGCCGGCAGCGGCGTCTGCTGGCCAGGGGTCGGCATGCCCATGGTGCTTTGAGCGAAGGCCGCGCCAGCGAAAGTCAGGGTCGCGGCGGCGGCGAAGAGAGCGAATTTATTGCTGTTCATATGAAAGCTCCGTCGGTGTCAGCAGCCCCTACCCGGGAAAACTAACGTCGCCACGCAGGGGCGGTTCCGACTGGTAGCCGACACTACAGGTTGCCAGGGCCGGATCGACGGCGCGCCGTCAGACCATGCCGACGGTCTTCAGCCGGGCGCGCGGATGGATCTCATTCTGGCTCATCACCACGGTCTGGCCCCGGAAACGCTCGATGATCGACCGCACATAAGGACGGACGCCGGGGCTGGTCAGCAGGACCGCGGCCTCGCCCTGCAGGGCGGCGCGCTCGAAGGCCTCGCGGACGCCGCGAATGAATTCCTGCAGGCGCGAGGGGGCCAGAGCCAGCTGCTTGTCGTCGCCGGGACCCACCAGGGATTCGGCGAAGGCCTGCTCCCACTCGGCCGACAGGGTAATGATCGGCAGGGCGCCGTCGTCGCCGCGATTGGCCCAGCACAGCTGGCGGGCCAGACGGGCGCGGACCTGTTCGACCAGCTGGGTGACGGAGCTGGTGTGCGGAGCGGCCTCGCCGATGCCTTCCAGGATCTGCGGCAGGTCGCGGATCGAGACGCGCTCCTTGAGCAGGGCCTGCAGCACGCGCTGCACGGTGGTGGCCGTGGCGACGCCGGGGATCAGGTCGTCGACCAGCTTCTTCTGGCCTTCCGGCAGATCCTTCAGCAGCTTCTGCACTTCCGAATAGGACAGCAGGTCCGCCATGTTCTCCTTGAGGATCTCGGTCAGGTGCGTTGTCAGCACGGTGGCCGGATCGACGATGGTGTAGCCCCGGAAGGTGGCTTCCTCGCGCAGGTCGTCGGCCACCCAGGTGGCGGGCAGTCCGAAGGCCGGTTCGCGCACGTGCTCGCCGGGCAGCTCGACCTGGCCGCCACGCGGGTCCATGGCCATCAGCATGCCCAGGCGAACCTCGCCGGCGCCGGCTTCCATCTCCTTGATGCGGATCGCATAGCCCTGGTTGGCCAGGCGCATGTTGTCGAGGATGCGCACCGGCGGCATGACGAAGCCGAACTCGGTAGCCAGGGTCTTGCGCAGGGCGCGGATCTGGTCGGTCAGGCGGCGGCCGTCCAGGTCGTTGATCAGGGTCAGCAGGCCATAGCCCAACTCGATCTTGACGTCGTCGATAGCCAGCGAGGCGCTGATGGGCTCTTCCTCGGGCTCACCGGCGACCGCCTCGGCCAGGGCCGGGTCGATGGGCTGGGGCAGTTTGGCGGTCATCGAGCGGCGATAGGCCAGGAAGCCCGCGCCCAGCGACAGCACGGCGAACGGCAGGATAGGCATGCCGGGGATCAGGGCCATGACCCCCGCCGAGGCCGAGACCATGCCCAGCGCCACGGGGTTCATCGACAGCTGCTTGGTCAGGGCGGCGTTGGCCGAACCCTCGACGCCGGCCTTGGAGACGACCATGCCGGCCGCGATCGAGATGATCAGGGCCGGGATCTGGCTGACCAGGCCATCGCCAATAGTCATCAGCGTATAGGTGGCCGAAGCCTGACCGATCGGGATCTTGTGCTGGATCACCCCGATCAGGATGCCGCCGATGATATTGATGCCGGTAATGATCAGGCCGGCGACCGCGTCGCCCTTCACGAACTTGCTCGCGCCGTCCATGGCTCCGAAGAAGGTCGATTCCTGCTCCAGGTCCTTGCGGCGCTGCTTGGCGGTGTCCTGGTCGATCAGGCCTGTCGACAGGTCGGCGTCGATAGCCATCTGCTTGCCGGGCATGGCGTCCAGGGTGAAGCGGGCCGCGACTTCGGCGATCCGGCCCGAACCCTTGGTGACGACCATGAAATTCACCACCACCAGGATGATGAAGACGATCACCCCGATGACGAAGTTGCCCTGCATCATCAGGTTGCCGAACGCCTCGATGACCGCGCCGGCGCCGTGCGCGCCTTCGTGACCATGGCCCAGGATCAGCCGCGTGGAGGCGATGTTCAGGCCCAGGCGGTACAGGGTCGCCACCAGCAGAACGGTCGGGAAAGAGGTGAATTCCAGCGGCTTCTTGATCAGAACCGCCGTCATCAGGATCAGGACCGAGCCCGTCAGCGACACCGCCAGCAGCAGGTCCAGCAACATCGGCGGGACCGGCAGGATCAGCAGAACGATAATGCCGACGACACCGACCGCCAGGCCCATTTCGCCGCGCAGGATCCCGGCCCACAGCGAGCTGGCGCTGGGCATCGAGGTGCTGGTCTTGGGCAGGGCGGCGTCAGCCATTCGGTCTTCGGATTCCGTTCTGGTCTCTTCGCGCTTGAAGCGATTTGCGCGGGGTCGCCAGTTCCTTAATGCAAATTAGCCATGTCGGGCGCCGGACCGATGGTCGCGGCGCCCAGCACTCAGGCTGCGGCGGAGCCCATGCCGCCCTGCGGCGGCGGCACCGAGATGCCGGCGTCGCCATATTCCTTGAGCTTGTTGCGCAGGGTCCGGATCGAGATGCCCAGGATGTTGGCCGCGTGGGTGCGGTTGCCCAGGCAGTGCTCCAGGGTGTCGATGATCAGGTGCTGCTCGACCTCGGCCACCGTCGAGCCGACGAAGGCGCGAGAGACAGCGTCGGCGGCCATCTGGGCCCCGCGAGCGACCGCGGCGTCCGGATTGGGCGCCATCGGCTGGCCGTCCGGCAGGCGGATGGCGAATTCCTCGATCTCCGCGCCCGGCGACAGCAGCACCGCGCGGTGCATGGCGTTTTCCAGTTCGCGGACGTTGCCGGGCCAGCGGTGACCGATCAGGCGACGCTTGGCCTCGGCCGAGATCGGCTTTTCCGCCACGCCATTGGCGGCCGAGTATTTCTTGATGAAGAATTCGCACAGGCTCATCACGTCGGCCGGGCGCTCGCGCAGCGGCGGCAGGCGCAGGTTCACGACGTTGAGGCGATAGAGCAGGTCTTCGCGGAACGTCCCGTCCTTCACGGCCTGGGTCAGGTCGCGGTTGGAGGTGGCGAGGATGCGGATGTCGACCTTGACCGGCTTTGAGCCGCCGACGCGGTCGATCTCGCGTTCCTGGATGGCGCGCAGCAGCTTGGCCTGCAGGCGGGTGTCCATCTCGCTGATTTCGTCCAGCAGCAGGGTGCCGCCGTTGGCTTCCTCGAACTTGCCGATGCGGCGGGCCATGGCGCCGGTGAAGGACCCCTTCTCGTGGCCGAACAGCTCGCTTTCCAGCAGGTTCTCGGGGATGGCGGCGCAGTTGACGCTGATGAACGGCGCCTTGGCGCGGCGCGACTTGCCGTGGAGGTAACGGGCCATCACCTCCTTGCCCGAGCCGCTTTCGCCGGTGATCAGGATCGAGGCGTCGGACGGCGCGACCTGATCGGCCAGGCGAATGACGCTTTCCATCGACGGATCGCGGACGATCATCGGGCGCTCGTCATCGGTGACGGCGGCCAGGACGGCGGCGATCAGCTCGGCGTCCGGCGGCAGGGGGATGAATTCCTTGGCCCCGGCCTTGATCGCGGCGGCGGCGCGCATCGGATCGGCGTCGACCCCGCAGGCCACCACCGGCACCCGGATGCGCTCGGCCTCGTTGGCCGCGATCAGGCCCGCGATATCCAGCGAGTAGTCGACCATCAGCAGGTCCGCGCCCTGGCCAGCGCGCAGGGCGTGGGTCGCCTGCTCGATGGTTTCGACGTGCGAGACCTTGGCGCCCGTGTTCATCGCCATCTTCACGGCGACGGAGAGCTGTCCGTTCAGTTTACCAACGACGAGAAGCCGCATGATCTTGTCCTCCTTGACGCGTCAGGCTCAGCCCGCCGCGTCGCCGTCCTTGATGATTTCCGTCATGGTCACGCCCAGGCGCTCGTCGACGACGACCACCTCGCCCCGGGCCACCAGGCGGTTGTTCACATAGATGTCGATCGCCTCGCCGACCTTGCGGTCCAGCTCCAGGATGCTGCCCTGACCCAGCTGCAGCAGCTGGGCGACGGACATGTGGGCGCGCCCGAGGACGGCGGAGATATTGACCGGAACGTCGAACACCGGCGCCAAGTCGGAAGCGATCTTGTCGCTGATCTCGACGGGCATTTCGGAGGCCAGCATTTGGCCCCCGAACTCGTCGAGTGTGAGATTGTCTTCGGCCATGGCGGTCAGCTTTCGCTAGCGGGAAGCAGGGGTTCGGCGTGCAGGCCTTCGGCGGCGATGGCCGCCTCAAGCGCTTCGGCGACGCGGCGGGTCGCCTCGTCGGGATCAAAGGAGGCCCGGCCGTCACCCCAGTCGAAGGTGAAGGCGGCGGGCGGCATGTTGCTGTCGGCGCGGGCCGCGATCTGGCCCGGAAAGCCGATCGCGTGAGCGGTCTCTTCCAAGGCCGCCTGAGTGCGTTCCACCAGATCTGCGGACACGCGGACGGTAATGCGCGGTTGGGCCTCGACCTCGCGGGCCAGGGCCACCAGAGCGGCGCTGGCGGGCGCCTCGGGGAAGCGCTCAAGGGCGGCGTCGGCGATCTTGCGACCCACGGCCAGGGCCAGCAGGGCCGAGCCCGAGCGGTGTTCGTGCGCCACGGCGGTCAGGGTCGAGAAGGCCTCCTGCACGGCGCGCGAAATGTCGGCCAGGGCGTTGGCGGCATGCTGCTCGGCGCGAGCCACGGCGGAGCGCTCGCCCTGGGCATAGGCCTCGACCTTGGCGGCCTCGACTTCCTCGGGCGTGAAGCTGCGCTTCACCTTGGGAGCCTGATAGGCCACGCCGCCGCTGACGTCGAAAACGGTGTCGAAGGTGAAACGCTTGTGGGGGATGTCGGTCATGCTGCCATCTCCCCTAGTAGATCAGCTCGTCGTCGCTGCCCGAGCCGGCCAGCATGATCTCGCCCTTGGCGGCCAGATCCTTGGCGACCTGGACCATGGCGACCTGGGCCTGGTCGACGTCCTTCAGACGCACCGGGCCCATGCTTTCCATGTCTTCGCGCATGATCTTGGAGGCGCGTTCCGACATGTTGGAGAAGAACATCTCGCGCAGCTTGTCCGAGGCGCCTTTCAGGGCCAGGGCCAGCTGCTCCTTCAGCGTGCCGCGCAGCAGGGTCTGGATGCCGCCCGGGTTCAGCTTCGACAGCTCCTCGAACACGAACATCAGGGCCCGGATGCGCTCGGCGGCCTCGCGGTTGCGCTCCTCCAGGGCCGCGATGAAGCGGGCCTCGGTCTGGCGGTCGAAGTTGTTGAAGATCTCGGCCATCATCTCGTGGCTGTCGCGCTTGGACGTGCGCGCCAGGTTCGACATGAATTCGGTGCGCAGGGTCTGCTCGATCTTGTCGAGGATCTCGCGCTGCACCGGCTCCATCCGCAGCATGCGGGTCACGCATTCCAGGGCGAAGTCTTCCGGCAAGGACGCCAGCACGCGGGCCGCGTGGTCGGACTTCACCTTGGACAGCACCACGGCGACGGTCTGGGGGTATTCGTTCTTCAGATAGTTGGCGAGCACCGCCTCGTTCACGTTGCCCAGCTTGTCCCACATGGTGCGACCCGCCGGACCGCGGATTTCCTCCATCAGGGCGTCCACCTTTTCAGGCGGCATGAAGGAGTTTAGCAGGCGCTGGGTCTGCTCGTAGGAGCCCATGATCGCGCCCGTCGAGCTCATGCCCGAAACGAACTCGACCAGCAGCTCTTCGACAACGCTGGCCGACACGGTTCCAAGACCGGCCATCGCCTGGGAGACTTCCTTGATCTCCTCGTCGTCCAGCGCTTCCCAGATCCGGGTGTGGTCTTCGCCGAGCGACAGCAGGACGATCGCGGCCTTTTCCGGACCGGACAGCTTGCTGACGTCGTTGATGGAAGTCTTGACCGCCATCAGGTGGACTCGTGCAGCCAGGTGCGCAGGATCGCGACCGACTCGTCAGGATGCTTGTCGACGAACTCGGACACGCGCTTGATCGACGAGGCCTTCACCTGGCCTTCGATCTTGGCGATGTCGATGCGCTGATCGATGTCGGCGCCGGGACCGGCGATGGCGATCGGCTCGCCAGACTGATCGATGACCACTTCCTGGGTCGAGCCATCCGACAGCGTGACCATGCGGGTCACCTGCGGCGCGCCCAGCGTCATCTGCGCCGGTGACGGCGACATGATGCTCTTCAGGAACGGGCGAACAGCGAACAGCAGGATCAGGATGGCGACAATGCCCAGCACGCCCAGCTCGGCGATGCGCATGATGTCGTTCTTGTCAAAGCCCGACAGCAGGCCGTCCTTGCCCAGGGCCTGGTCCTCGGGCTGTGGGAAGCGGATATTGGTCACCTTGACCTGGTCGCCGCGCGCGGCGTCGAAGCCGATGGCGGTCTTGACCAGGTCTTCCAGCTGGGCGCGCTCTTCCTCGGTGCGCGGCGTATAGGCGCCGGGCTTTCCGTCCTTGCCGGGCGGAGCGGTGACGCCGTCGATGGCGACGGCCACCGCGATCTTCTTGATCGTTCCCGGCTCGGTCACCTCGGTGCGGACCGACTTGGAAATCTCGTAGTTGGTGACGCTCTCGTTGTTGCCCGAGCGCGAGCCCAGTTGCTGGAAGCCGTTGGCGCCGTTCCCGCCCGGAATGTTCTGGGCCGCGGTGACGCCGCCGTTCTCGTCGTTCTTGGTTTCGCTGGTATTGGCTTCGTTGGTGCTTTCCGACCGGATCACCTGGCCTTCGGGATCGAACTTCTCTTCCTGGACGGTGACGCGGTTCAGGTCGAGTTCGGCGGTGACGTTGACGCGGGCCTTGCCCGGGCCAAGCACGCCCTCGATCATGTCCTTGACGGTCTTGGCCAGACGAGCCTCGACCTCGGACTTGCGGTCCTGGGCCATCTGGCCGGCCAGGCTTTCGTCGCTGGCGGCCGACAGGGTCTTGCCGTGCTGGTCGATGACGTTGACCTTTTCCGGCTTCATGCCGGCGACCGAACCCCCGACCAGGTTCTGCACGGCGCGGACCATCTCGGCCGACGGTTCGCGGCCGCCCGTGCCGATGGTGACGGCGGCCGAAGGCTGTTCGGCGTCTTCCTCGAAGATCTGGCGCTTGGGCAGGACAAGGTGAACGCGGACGCTGTTGACGCCCTGCCAGCCCTTGATGGTCCGTTCCAGCTCGCCCTGCAGGGCGCGCTGGCGGTTCAGCTGCTGGACGAAATCGGTCTGGCCCAGGGCGTTGTTGCTATCGAAGATTTCGTAACCGATCGAACCGGAGGTCACCAGGCCCTTGCCGGCGACCAGCAGGCGGGCCGAAGCGACCTTGTCGCGCGCCACCATGATGGTCGAGCCATCGCCCTTGGTCTCGTACTTCACGCCAGCCTGATCCAGGGCCTGGGTGACTTCCGAGGCTTCCTTGAGGTCGAGGTTGGAATACAGGAGCTCGGTCGGCTCCTTCCCCAGGAACATGACCAGGGCGACAAGAATGGCCACGACGCCCGCGCCCACGCCGATCAGAGCGGCGAGCCGGCCAACGCCGAACCTCTGTATCGCGCTCAGAAAGCTATCCACTCAGGCCAATCCCCCAGAAAGCCACCCCGACGGGGGACAATGGCGTCGGTTGCCAGGAGGCATCCGTCGCTAGGCAGGATTTACCCAGTTCAAGGTAAACGAGGCGTTTACATTCGGCTCGCCAAGCCCTTTCCGAAAGCGCCAAAACGTCGCGGCCGCGCCCCGGGAAGGGCGCGGCCGCTGAACGTTCCAGAGTGGACCTCCAACCGTGAAAGGTCGGAAAGCCCATATCTTTCAATCCCGCTGGCTAGCGGTATTGCTGGAGCCGGGTGGTCCGAAGACCCGCCAGGCCATGCTTGTCGATCGATTGCTGCCAGTTGAGGAATTCCTCATTGGTCAACTTGTACCGATCACACGCTTCATCGAGCGAAAGCAGACCACCGCGAACGGCGGCGACCACTTCGGCTTTCCGCCGGATCACCCAACGCTGGGTTTCCGGGGGTGGCAAGTCGGAGAGAGTTAGAGGCGCGCCGGTCGGACCGATCACGTACTTCTCACCCCGGCTGTTCGTGCGCTGCTGCTGCAACATGGCTTTACGCCTTTCCCACAACCATCACTGTTGAAGGCCACTATAGGCGCCAGCCAATAACAGCGGCTTAATTCCAATAGTAAAGAAAGGCCTAAACACGCGACTGCTCCGTGTAGTCTTTAGTGTGCCGATGTGGAACACGGCTATTAAATCGAGTTAATACCTATAACTATCGCTTAATGCTCAAGAGTTCCTCAAGCATCTGGTCAGCTGTAGTGATGATCTTGGACGAAGCGGAGTAGGCTCGCTGCGTCGTGATCAGTCCGGTGAACTCAGTGGACAGATCGACAGTCGAGGCTTCGAGTGTTGAAGGCGCGATGACACCAGCACCGCCCTGTCCCGGGGTCTTCAGGCTGTAGGTGCCGCTTTCGTTGGTCACGCGGTAGGCGTTGCCGTTGACACCCTTCAGGCCGTTAGCGTTGGAGAAGGTGGCGACAGCGACCTGGGCGATCCGGCGCGTTACACCGTTGTCGAAGATCGCCGAGACATAACCCTCGTCGTCGACTTCGATGTTGGTCAGGTTACCGAAGGCCGTGCCGTTGGTGTTGACCGACTGGACGACCGACTGGCTGTTGAACTGGGTCAGACCGCCTGCGGCGTTGGCCAGGTCGATCTGCAGGGTCTGACTGTCGATGCCCAGGCCGTCAGACCAGCGGGGCACCGTGGTGCCGGTGTTGTTCGGATCCGAAGCCTCGATAGTGATCGAATTGGGGTTGGTGCCCCCAAACAGGTTTCCGACACTCTGCAGCTTGCCGTCGGTGGTAAAGGTGACGCGGCCCGAACTGATCAGGCCATTGGCGAAGTTATCGAGATCGCCTGGCTTGGCGCGCAGTTCAGCATACCATTCGTTCGGCGTATTGCTCTTGAGCAGCGACAGGGTGACCGTGCGCTGACCGCCCTTGGAGTCCGAGACCGGAATCTGGATCTCGAAGTCGGGCTTCACGCCATTGCTGTTGTTCAGCGCATAGTCTGCCATCGAATTGGTCGACGCGTCGTAAAGGTTGCCGGTCAACAGATCGACCGTGGTGTCGATGCCGAGACCCGTGGTGGTGACCGTGGGCGCGCCTGCGCCGGTGCCACTGATGTCAATATTCGGCAGCGTTCCCGGCAGGGTGCTGGCGGTCAAAGCCCCCGCGACATAAGTATTCTGCCCCGTGGCAACGACGGCCGTACCTTTCTTGATCTCGACGTCGTAGAGACCCGCCGTCGCCGTAGGGCTGTAGCTAACAGTGTAGGAGCCCGTGCCCGCCGGGGTCAATTCTGCGACACTGGGCTTGCTGACGGCGAACTTCACCTGGGCCGAGAGCGGCTGTTCCGAGCGCAGGTTGGCGTTGACGGCGGCGCGGGTGGTCTTTTCGGCGGTGCCGCCGACCGAACCGACATTGATCGACGACAACTGGGTCAGGTCCGACGGGTCGGGCGTGATGTCGCCGGTGACCGGGTCGGCCAGCCAGCCTTGCAGATAGAGACCCGCGTCGTTCTTCAGGTAACCCAGATTGTCGAGCTGGAAGGAACCGGCGCGGGTGAACGAACGGGTGTCGGTGGCCGTCAGGCCTTCCGGCTTTTCGGTGGCGACGAAGAAGCCCGAGCCGGCGATCGACAGGTCGAGGTTCGAGGTCGACGACTGGGTCAGGCCCTGTTGCGTCACGAACTGGTGGGTCAGGGCCTTCACGCCGCCGGCGCTGTAGGTCGAGTTCTTGCTCTGCGAGGTGACCAGGGTCGAGAAGTTGGCGGTCGAGCGCTTGTAGCCAACCGTGTTGACGTTCGCGATGTTGTCCGAGATCGCGGCCAGGGCGGACGAGTTGGCGATGAGGCCCGAGACGCCCGAAAGCATGGCGCTGTTGATGCTCATGACGAAATTCCTGCGTTGACTGTCAAATGACTGGAGGGTTCAGCGCGGTTTGCGTTTGGGCTCGGCGGAAACCATTTCCGGGGAGAGCCGCGTCGGCGTCATTCTGACGCCCGGTTCATCGGGTGGTGACGGTTAGGCCGCGGCCGCCGTCTCGTTGGTCGTGGTATTGGTGTTGGCGGTCGTTGTGGGCGCCGGGGTCGGCGCCGGCGGGTTCTGCACGCCGATCACGGAGTCGACCGGGTATTTCGTGCCGCCGATGGTCACCATGTTCTGACCACCCTCATTGGTGATGGCCGTCACGATGCCGTCGACGCGGCCCTTCGACGTCGCGGGGATCTTGCTTCCCTCGCCGTCCAGAGCGGTGATCTTCAGGGTATAGGCGCCGCCGGCGGGCTGGGCGGTGCCATCAGTGCTCTTGCCATCCCATTCGAAGGTGTGGTCGCCCTTGCCCATGTCCTCGGGCAGTATTGTCCGAATGGTCTTGCCATACTGGTCGATGACTTCGACCTTCACGCTGGTGGCGGCGCGGCTCTGTTCGTAGGACCATGTGGCCTTGCCGTCCTTGAGCACGGCCTTGTCGGTCTCAACGGTGACCAGCTTGTCCATCATGCTGACGGCCTGGGTCATGCCGCCATCATTCATCCCCACCAGGGCGGCCAGCAGGTCATTGGTGACCAGCTGCTGCTCGACGCCCGTCATCTGGACGATCTGGCCCGTGAAGGCGTTAGAATCCATCGGCGACAACGGATCCTGGTTCTTCATCTGGGTGGTCAACAGCTTCAGGAAGGTCTCCTCGCTGCTGGCCAGGGTGTTGCGGGAGTTATTGATCTTGTCGAGCACGGAACCCGTGCCGTTAACGGCGGTAGCCATGGCGCGGCCTCTCTCTAAATTCTGATGTCCAGACCGCTGTCGGGGGCCATTCGAAGCCCGGGCAGCAGATCTGAAGCGGAAAGGATGGGAGCGTCGTCGTTCTGGGCGGACTGGAAGGCCTTGCCCGACCAGCCCCGGCGGCCATCTTCGCCGCCGTTGAAGTTGAAGAAGGCGTTCTGGCCGTTCTGGCCGCCCTGGCTCGACACATCGAAGCGCAGGGCGTTGTCGGCGATCGTGAAACCGGCCTGCGACAGGGCCTGGCGCAGCTCCTGCGACTTGCCGCGCAGCTCCGCCGCCGCCTGGGCGGTGTCGAAGGCCATCGAGGCGGTCAGCGCGCCATGACGGCCGATCTCGATGCGGACATCGACCTTGCCCAGGCCTTCAGGCGTCAGGGCCACGTCGAAGCGCGTGGTCTGGGCGTCTAGCTTCCTGAGGATCTCGGCCGACAGCTGAGCCACCGTTTCCGGCGAGCCGCGCGTCTCGGCCCGCAGCGGCGCGGCGGCTTCGGCGTTGGCGGCGACCGGCGTTGACGTGGTCTGCGAGATCGTCGGCGCTTCCGGATCCGCGGCGCCATCCGTGGCGGCGACGATCAAGGCCTCGGCGGTCGCTTCGCCCTGGCCCTGCTGGTCGGTCTGGCCTTGATCAGCGCCGGCCTGGTCGGCGAGCGAGGCTGCCTGAAGGCCGGCGACCTCGACGGCCTCGGTGGTGGCGGCGGGCCCGGTATCGCTGGCGACGCCAGCGGCCGTCGCGACCTTCACGGCGGGCTCGGCCGCCGCCTGGGCGACGACCTGAACGGTTTCGGCGGTTGCTGGAGCGGTTTCGACGACCGGCGCGGCGACGACCGGCGGCGCTTCGGCCTCGGCGACGACAATGACCGGCGCGGCCGCGACCGGTGCGGTCGATGGCGCGGCGAGGACCGGAGCGGTCTTGGGCGCGGGCTTGGCCGCGGCGGTCGGCGTCGCGGCGGCCTGGGCGGCCAGCGCGGCGACATCGACGCCAGCGTCTTCCGCCGTGATCGGCGTTTCAAGCAGCGCGGCGTCGGGGATCTCGACCGTGGCGGTCGTGACTGGCGCGGTCGGCGTCGCGGCGACCTTAACATCTGCGCCCGCCGCCGTGGCGAGCGTCTGTACGGGGGTCGTGTCGTCGGCGACGCCTGGGGCGATCAGCAACGCGGCGTCGAGAGCGGTCTCGACCGGCGTCGCGACCGCTTCGGCGGCGACCGGCGGCGCGACAAAATCGGAAAGGGTCGGCGTCGGCGCGGCGACAGCGGGAGCGGCGGCGTCAACATCTGGAAGGGAGACGGCGACGAAGGTCTCTTCCGCCTGCGGGATCATCGCCGCGACCAGGGTGGCGGCGGCCAGGGCGGCGGCGTCGGCCTGGGCTGCGGCGTCTTCGCTGTCCGACGCGGCGTCTTCAGCGCTATCAGAAGCCACGGCCGCGGCGGCGTCAGCCTCGCCGGTTCTGGCGGACGCCGTATCGGCCTTGTCGGCCAGGTCAGCCTTGTCGGCGGACTTGTCGGCCGCCTTGCTTGCCGGCTTGCTCGCCCCCGGGGTCGGGGCGGTCCTGGCGGCGGCCGGCTCGTCGCTTCTATTCACCACGGCGAGCAGCGCATCAAAGCCCTGGTCCACGCCCTGGCCGCCAGCACCCAACGAGGGGCTGAGGGAAGGCGCGGCGGCGGTGGCGGCGATCACGGTCATTCGTGGGCTCGGTCCGTTGAGAGCGGCGGTTCATGACGAACACGCCCTTGTCCGGATCTCCTTCAGCAACCGCCGGGCCAACTCGCCTATCGAGGCTTATCTCATTGTTTTTATTTGTTTTAATTCCTTGTTTACGACTTAAAATCGTCGGTTCGCGGCGCTTTTTGCCGAGTCGAATGGGGTTGCGAGGGGCGTGGCTTGCCGCGTCGCCCGGTCACGCCCCCACTTGGCGCCCTCCTTGCGCATCACATCTTGCCGAATACCCGGCGCTTGGAACAAAACGCCATGAATTTCAGTGGCTTGGCACATATCGAGGGCCCTGACCCCTCCCCCGCCCGGCAGTTTTCGCCGGGCAAGGGCGCGTCGCGTGGTTCGCGGATTGCCGAGCTGACGGGAGCGGCCGCATGTCTCTAAATTCGATCATGAACACGGCGAGTTCGGGGATGATGGCGGCCCAGACGGGCCTGCGCGTCGTCTCGGACAATATCGCCAACGTCAATACTAAGGGCTATGTCCG
>CAYRTE010000057.1:20105-25969 GCA_964427205.1 uncultured Caulobacter sp. | reverse complement strand
GCGAACACGAACAGCAGGCGATGAGGCTGCACCTGGGCGGCGGCGGTCTTCAGCAGTTGCTGAAAGTGGGAATCTTCGATCATGGGCGCACCTTGGGGTATTTGACAGGCCAAGCCCTTGCGCGAGATCAAGGTCGCTTGGACACGCAATCAGCCTGGACCTCTATCGTGCTCGACGCCACCGGCGACAAGGCCAAAGCGCGGCCGTCACGGTAGGGGGCGGGATTGGCCAGCATCGCCTGGGGGCGATGACAGCCAGGCTCCTGACTTGCCGCCGCTCTTGGCGGTCAGACGCACGGCCTCGATGACCATGCCCTTCTCGGCGGCCTTGAGCATGTCGTAGATCGTCAGGCAGGCCACCGAGACCGCGGTCAGGGCCTCCATCTCGACCCCGGTCGGGCCGGTGGTCTTGACCCGCGCCGTCACCGCCAACCCGCCCTCGCCGGGCTCGACGCAGACCTCGACCTTGGACAAGGCCAGGGGGTGGCAGAGCGGGATCAGGTCGGAGGTCTTCTTGGCGGCCATAACCCCGGCGATCTCGGCCACGGCGCGAACCTCGCCCTTCCGGCCGGTCCCCGACAGCGCCAAAGCGAGGGTTTGGGGCGCCATCCGCACGAAACCCACCGCCACCGCTTCGCGGGTTGTCGACGCCTTGTCTGTGACATCGACCATCCGGGCCCGTCCCTCGTCGTCGATATGGGTCAGGCGGGTCATTGGGCAAGATCCTCGGCGCGAAGGCGCGAGCGATCCCATCGCCCGACGTCGTCATGGTCCTGGGCGGTCGGCTCGATCCAACGGACGCCGTCTGGGCCATGCTGCTTCTTCCAGAACGGGGCCTGACTTTTCAGATAGTCCATCAGGAAGTCGCAGGCCTCGAACGCCGCGCGGCGATGGCCCGCGGCCGTGGCCACGAAGACGATCGCCTCGCCGGGGGCGATGGGCCCCGTGCGATGGACGATTTGATAGTCCAGCAACGCGAACCGCGTCTTGGCCCGTTCGGCGAAGTCGGCGATCACCGCGTCGGTGAAGCCTGGATAGGCTTCCAGTTCCAGGATCTGGGCCGCGCCGCCTTCAGCCCGCGCCAGACCCGTGAAGCTGGCCACCGCACCCACTTCGGCGCGACCATTGCAAAACGCGTCAAGCAGCACACCGGGCGCGAAGGGCTGCTGGGTCAGGGTGATCATCGGCCGTCCGCTCGCCTTGACGAGGTCGCCGTGGTCGAGATCGGGCGGTGAAGGAGGGGCAAGTGGGCTCATGCGGCGCGGACGATAGGCGCGCCGCCGCGCCAAGCAAGGGCAAATCCGGGGCTTGCGACGAAGGCGCAGGGCTGTCGTGGCCGGACTTGCCGCTCATCAAGCTGGCGGACAGCGACTTTGCCGATAGCATTTGCGATCCATCAAGGCGGGTGTCCTGTGAGCGGCCTAGGAGGAGAGGGGCGCAGATTGCGCGGACCCGGGATCGGCTTAGTGGTTCATCGAACACCCCCCTTTTCGAACCCGATTTTGATGCAATCGGCGTCGGACGAGGCCTTTTTGGCCTTGGTGAGCGCCTTCTTCCAGGAGGCGCTCACGCCAGACCTTCGGCAGGCGGGCAGAAGAACTCTAGGCGTCCATTCCGAAATCGAGGCGTGCCGGATTTGGCATGAGCGCTTGTTCGCGCGCGGCTGGATCGCCCCGGCTTGGCCAGCGGCCTGGGGGGGCACGGGCTGGAGCGCTCGCCAGCGGTTCCTGTTCGACCGCGAATGCGCTTTGAACGACGCGCCGGTCCTATTCGCTGGCGGCCTGCGAAGCCTGGGCCCCCTGCTGATCGAGCAGGGCAGCGACGCCCAGCGCGCGCGCTATCTGGGGCCGATCCTGTCGGGGAAGGATCTTTGGTGTCAGGGATTCTCCGAGCCGGGGGCGGGGTCAGACCTAGCGGCGGTGTCCTGTCGCGCGGTCCGTGACGGCGAGGCCTATCATGTCAGCGGGACCAAGATCTGGACCACCGGCGCCCATCTGGCCAACCGCATGTTTGGCATTTTCCGCACCGCCGACGGCGAGCGTCGCCAGCACGGATTGACCTTCCTGCTCATCGACATGGATAGCCCGGGCCTGACAGTGTCGCCGATCCTCGACCTGGCTGGGCAACACGAGTTCAACCAGGTGTTCTTCGACGACGTGGTCGTTCCGATCGATAATCGGGTCGGGGCCGAGCACGATGGCTGGGCCATGGCCAAGCGCTTGATGCAACTGGCTCGCGCCAACAATACCCCGGCGGCCCTTGTGCGTCGCGCTCTGCGCCATGCCGCCGAGCGGCTGAGCGGGGCAGGGTTGGACGCCGATCCTGACCTACGCCGGCGCCTGGCCCGTCTGGCGATCGATGTGGACGTCTTCGAGCAACTGGAATTGGCCGCCCTGCCATCAGCCCCCCCGAAACCCCACGATCAGATCGCGCCGTCCATGCTCAAGCTGGTCGGCAGCGAATTGCATCAACGGGTGGCCGAGCTGGTGATGGAGATCGCCGGCGACGCGGCGGCGGCGTCGCTTGCAGCCATGGGCGTGGCTGGCAAGCTGGGCGGCGGCGAGGTGTTGGACGTCGGAGCGCGGGCCATGGCCCGACGCCTAAGCCTTCGCGCCGCCACCATCTATTCCGGGGCCAGCGAGATGCAGCGCGACATCATCGCCCGGCGCCTGCTCGCGGGACCCTGACAATTGATCAGTCCTGGCTTGGCTTGGGTCAATTTCCCCGGCGCCGCGCCGCGCTAGCCTGATGTGAAACAAGGAAGCGGACATGGAAGCGTTGATCGCCGCGCTGGACGCGGTCCTGGGATCCGACGCGATCCTGACGGGCAGCGCGATCCAGGAGCGCTATCAGAGCCCATGGACACGGCTGGGCGCTCCGCTGGCGGTGCTGCGGCCGGCCTCGACCCAGGCCGTGGCCGACAGTCTGCGCCTGGCTTCGGCGGCTGGCGTGTCCGTTGTCCCTTGGGGCGGGCGCACCGGCCTGGTCGATGGCTGTCTGGCGGATGGCGCCCTGGCGATATCCCTGGATCGGATGGCCGCTGTCGAAGCGATCGACAGCGCCGCCGGGACGATCACCGTTCAGGCGGGCTGCGTCTTGCAGACCGCCAGCGAGGCTGCGGCCGCTCAAGGCTTGCTGTTGCCGCTCGATCTAGGCGCGCGAGGCTCGGCGACCATCGGCGGGACCATCGCCACCAATGCCGGCGGCAATCGTGTCCTGCGCTATGGCATGATGCGCGACATGGTCCTGGGCCTTGAGGCGGTGCTCGCCGACGGGACGGTCATCCAAGCCATGAGCCCGTTGATCAAGAACAACGCCGGCTACGATCTCAAGCAGTTGTTTATTGGCTCCGAAGGCACGCTGGGGATTGTCACCCGCGCGGTGCTGCGACTGCGTCCGGCGCCGGTCAGCCAGGACACCGCCATCGTCGGCGTCGAACATTTTTCGATGCTGCCGCGCCTGTTGCGACGGCTTGAGCGCGATCTGGGCGGCGCCCTGTCTGCGTTCGAGGTGATGTGGGCGAGCTTTCATGACCTGGTGACGACGCCGCCAGCCCGGGGCCGCCCGCCTCTGGCCGGGCGCTATCCGTTCTATGTTCTGATCGAGAGCCTGGGCGGCGATGTCGCGGGCGACGCGACCCGGTTCGAGGCGGCCCTGGCCGCGGCCCTCGCTGACGGCGAGGTGGCCGACGCCGCCATCGCCAGATCCACGAGCCAGCGCGAGGCGATGTGGGCCCTGCGCGATGACGTGGCTCAGACCGCTCGCGAGGGGCCGATTATCGCCTTCGACATCAGCCTGCCGATCTCGGCCATGGAGGCCTATGTCGCCGCGGTTCAGGTCGATCTGGCGGCGCGCTGGCCAAGCCTGGGCGCTCCGGCTGTTTTTGGCCACCTGGGCGACGGCAATCTGCACCTGATCGTCCGTTTGGCCGACACGACGCCCGCCGTCCGGCGGGCGGTTGAGGACGTGGTCTATGGCCCCTTGCAGGCGCTGTGTGGCTCGATCTCGGCCGAACATGGCGTGGGTCTGCAAAAGCGCGATTTTCTGCACCTGTCGCGCGGTCCAGCCGAGATCGCCTTGATGCGCCGGCTCAAGCTGGCCCTTGATCCGCGCGGCGTGCTCAATCCGGGCAAGGTCCTGCCGCCCGCGCCAACCCTCCTTGGAGAACAGCCATGAATGGCGCGGACGCCCTGATCACCACCCTGGCCGACAATGGCGTCACCGCCTGTTTCGCCAACCCCGGCACCAGCGAAATGCAGTTCGTCGCGGCGCTCGACCGGGAGCCACGCATGCGACCCGTGCTCTGTCTGTTCGAGGGAGTCGCGACCGGGGCCGCCGACGGCTATGCGCGCATGATCGGCAAACCGGCCTGCACGCTGCTGCACCTGGGCCCGGGTTATGCCAATGGGGCGGCCAATCTTCACAATGCGCGTCGCGCTTTCAGCCCGGTGGTGAACATCATTGGCGATCACGCCACCTACCATCGAGGCTTTGACGCGCCGCTCAGTTCCGATATCGCGGCCCTGAGCGCGCCCAACTCGGTCTGGGTCAAATCGGCCGAGACCGCCGACAGCGTTGGGCCCCTCGCCGCCGAGGCCGTGGCGGCCAGCCAGGAAGCGCCCGGCGGCGTGGCGTGCCTGATCCTGCCGGCCGACAGCGCCTGGAATGAGACCACGGTTGTGGGCCCTGTTCTGGCGGCGTCGCCAAGGCGCGCGCCCGACCTGGCCGAGGTTGAGGCCCTGGCCGCCCGGCTGAAGGCGGCGCGCAAGCCCATCCTGTTGCTCGGCGGCGCGGCCTGCGGCGAGGACGGTCTGGCGGCCGCGGCTCGCATCGCGGCGGCCGGTGTGCGCGTGCTCACCGACACCTTCGTGGCGCGGATGGCGCGGGGCGCGGGCCGGTTCGCGCCCGACCGGATGCACTATTTCGCCGAGATGGCGCTGGGGGATCTGGAGGGCGTGGACCTGATGGTCCTGGTCGAAACCACCCGGCCGGTGGCCTTCTTCGCCTATCCCGATCGCCCCAGCGTGCTTGTCCCCGAGGGTTGTGAGCTCGTTGCTCTAGGCGGTCGGACGGCTGACGGCGCGGCGGCCTTGAGGGCCTTGGCCGATGCTTTTGGCGCGGCCGCCGAGGGGACCGTCCAGTCCCTCGAAAAGCCTGTCGCGCCGCAAGGCCCCCTCACGCCGGCGGCCATCGGGCAGACCGTCGCCCGTCACCTGCCCGCGCACGCCATCGTCAGCGATGACGCGGTGACCTGTGGCCTGCCGATCTTCCTGGCCACCCAGACGGCGGCTCCCCATGACTGGTTGATGCTGACCGGCGGCGCTATCGGGCAAGGGATACCTCTTGCGATCGGCGCGGGCGTCGCCTGTCCCGATCGCAAGGTCGTGGCTTTGAGCGGCGATGGCGCGGCCATGTTCACCGTCCAGGGGCTGTGGACCATCGCCCGCGAACAGCTGGATGTCACCGTCGTGGTCTTTGCCAACCACGCCTACCGCATCCTCGACATCGAAATGTATCGCACCAGTGGAGGGCCGGCCGGCCCCGCGGCCCGCGGCTTGCTGGACCTCGGCGCGCCGCGGATCGACTGGATGAATCTGGCAAGGTCCCTGGGCTTGCCCGCGGCAAGGGCTGACACCGCCCAAGCCTTCGACGAGGCCTTCGAGCGCGCGATGTCGCGTACGGGCCCGGCCTTTATCGAAGCCGCACTTTAGGCGCGACGGGCTTGACGATCAGCAAGCCCCGACTTGAGCAAAACACCCGCCCACGACGCCGGGACACCCTATCGCGCGCCGCAGGCCGCACGGCATACCCGGGAGCCTGAGAGGTCGCTTCATGCCCACACGATATCGCCGCCATGCCGCCGGA
>CAYRTE010000057.1:7689-20005 GCA_964427205.1 uncultured Caulobacter sp. | reverse complement strand
CGCGCCCGTCGCGGCGACCGCCCGAATTCGCGGATCCCTACCTGCGCTCCTGGGCCTGTTCGATGGCTCGATTGACGCCGACGCCGCTTTCTTTTCGCGCAGCATTCGCGTCGAGGGTGACATCGAGGCGGTGATGGCGTTGCACAACGCCCTGGAGGCGGCGGAACTGACCTTTGCCGATCTCCTGGGCCTGGCCGCGCCGGCCAGTGACCTGGCCAATGCGGGCCTGGCCATGCTGCTTCGACGCCTGGCCGCGCGTCCCGCTGGAGCGACGGCCTGATGGCCAGTATCGAACTTGTCTGTCCAGCAGGGTCGCCGGCCATGTTGCGCGCGGCCATCGAGGCGGGCGCCGACAGCGTCTATTGCGGTCTGCGCGATGAAACCAACGCCCGCAATTTCCCGGGGCTCAACTTCTCTCCTCTTGAGCTGGAGACCGCTGTGACCTGGGCCCACGCCCGCGGCGCCAAGGTCCTGGTGGCGATCAACACCTTTGCTCGGGTCGGCGCCGTCGACGTCTGGCGCGCCTCGGTCGATGCGGCGGCGCGAGCCGGCGCGGACGCGATCATCGTCGCCGACCTCGGGATTTTGGCCTATGCGCGCGACGCCCATCCCGACTTGCGACTGCACCTGTCCGTGCAAGCCGCCGCCGGCTCGATCGACGCCATAGACGACTACGCCAAGACCTATGGCGTTCGCCGCGTGGTGCTGCCGCGCGTGTTGTCGGCGCCGGAGATCGCCGCGCTTAATCGCCAGATCGGCGTCGAGACCGAGGCCTTCGTGTTTGGCGGTCTGTGCGTGATGGCCGAAGGGCGTTGCGCCCTGTCGTCCTACGCCACGGGCCGCTCACCCAATCTTTCGGGCGTCTGTTCGCCGCCCGAGGCGGTGTCGTTCCAGGATGAGCAAGGTCAGCTGACCTCGCGCCTGGCCGGCTTCACGCTCGACCGCTTCGCGCCCGGTGAGACCGCTGGCTATCCGACCCTGTGCAAGGGACGGTTCCTGGCGGGCGGGGAGCCATCCTATCTGTTCGAAGAGCCCACCAGCCTTAACGCCATGGGGCTGCTGGCCGATCTTGCCAAGGCCGGCGTCACCGCGGTCAAGATCGAAGGGCGCCAGCGGGGCAAGGCCTATGTCGCGCGGGTCGCGGCGGCCTTCCGCGCCGCGCTCGACGCTCTGGATCGCGGCGAGCCGATGGGGCCCTACGAGCATCTGCTATCGAATCTGGCCGAGGGGGGGCGGGAGACCGCCGGCGCCTATCGAAAGAGCTGGCGATGACCCGATCCCGCCTGGAACTGGCCATCGGCCCCCTGCTATTTAATTGGCCCTTCGAGCGCGTCGCGGACTTCTATGACCAGATCGCTCGCGAGCCGGCCGTTGATCGCGTCTATCTGGGCGAGGTGGTCTGCGGCAAACGGGGGCCGCTACTGGCCCAGGCCCTGGCTCAGGCCGCCGACACCCTTGCCGCGGCCGGCAAGACGGTCGTCTGGTCGACCCTGGCGCTTCCCGCCTTGCCGCGCGATCGACAGGCCATCGCCGCCTTGAGCGCCGATCCAGCCCTGGTCGAGATCAATGACATGTCGGGGCTGGCCCACCGTCCCGCCGGCGCGCCCTTTGTCGCCGGACCCTTGCTCAACATCTACAACGAGGCGGCGGCCGGCGAGTTGATGGCGCGCGGATGCGTACGGCTCTGCGCCAATATCGAGCTCTCGCTCCCGGCGCTGGCGATGCTGTCGGCGGGCTGTCCGGGCCTGGAGATCGAGCTCTTTGCCTTTGGCCGGTTACCGCTGGCCCTGTCAGGCCGCTGCTATCACGCCCGCAGTCGGGGCCTGCACAAGGACAATTGCCAGTTTGTCTGCGATCACGACCCCGATGGCCTGGCGGTCGAGACCCTGGATCGCGCCGGCTTCCTGGCGGTCAACGGCGTCCAGACCCTGTCCCATGGCGTGCAGGTCGTCGACACGCCTCCGGAAGCCTTGCGGGCTGCTGGCGTCACGGCCCTGCGCCTATCACCCCATTCGGGCGACATGACCCAGATCATTGCGGCCTTCCGCGCCCACGCCGACGGCCTCCTGTCGCCCGGCGATCTGGCGGCGAGGATTCGCGCCGCCAACCCGCCCGGGCCCTTGGTCAACGGCTATGCGCAGGGCCAGGCTGGAGCCCGATGGATGGCGGCGTCATGAGCGCCGCCGCCGCCCAAGCGGCCTTTGACGTGATCATCCTGGGCGGCGGCATGGCCGGCGCGGCCCTGGCCGGCAATCTGAGCCCAGCGACACGCGTGGCGCTTGTCGAGCGCGAACCGCTGCTCGGGTATCATACCACTGGCCGGTCGGCGGCGATGTTCATCCCCTCCTACGGTGGGGCGGCGATCGCCGGGTTGACGGCGGCGAGCCGCGCGTTCTTCGCTGATCCGCCGCCCGGCTTTGGCCCGCCGCTGCTTGCGCCCAGGCCAGTGATGCACATCGCCGACCCCAGTCAGGTCGGCCGTCTCGACATCTTCGCCGCGGTGCAGTCCGTCGATCGGCGTGGCGGCGTGTTCGAAATCCTCGACGGCCAGGCGGCGCGAACGCGCGTGCCAGTCTTGCGTCCTGGGGCGGTGGCGGCCGCCCTGATCGAGAGCGACACCGGCGATCTCGACGTCGCACGGCTCCACGCGGCGTTTGTGCGCCAGATGACCCAGGCGGGCGGCGTCGTGCTGGCCAATGCTGGCGCCTGCGCCATCACGTTTGATCGCAAGGGTTGGCGGGTGCGTGGTCCGAATCTGGACCTCTCCGCGCCGATCCTCGTCAACGCCACCGGGGCCTGGGCCGACGAGACAGCGATCGCCGCCGGCCTTGGTCCCCTGGGGCTGACGCCTCTGCGTCGGACCGTGATGTTGGCCAGGGCGCCGGCCCATGGCGATTTCGCGACATGGCCGGTGGTCAAGGACATCGACGAGCGCTTCTATTTCCGGCCGTGCGGTGAAAGGCTGTTGATCACGCCCGCCGACGAGACCCCCAGCGCGCCTTGCGACGCTGTCGCCGACGAGATGGACATCGCCCTGGGCATGGCGCGGTTCGAGTCGATCGTCGATCATCCGGTACGAAACCTGATTGGGCGCTGGGCCGGTCTGCGCACCTTCGCCTCCGATCGAAGCCCGGTGGTCGGATGGTCGCAGAGCCGTGCGGGGTTTTTCTGGTTGGCCGGCCTTGGCGGCTTTGGGATCCAGACCGCGCCGGCCATGGGCCGACTGGCCGGGGCCCTGGTCGAAGGTCGCCCGGTCCCGTCAGATCTGATCGACCGCGGCGTTCAGATCCAGGCCTATGCGCCGGCGAGGTTTGGGCCGGCCGCCTGACGGCGTCAGATCGCCTTGGCGTGTCGTTGGCTCCCGGCGCTGAAATAGGCGTCGAACACGGCGGCGATGGATCGCACCAGGAGGTGGCCGGCCGGCAGGACTTCGACCCGCGCTCCGCGGACGTGCGCCAGGCCGTCGGCGATGAAGGGCGCCAGGCGAGAGACGTCCTCCGCCAGGTCGCTGAAGGCCCGTCCATGCCGGGCGCAGACCGCCGCCAGGTCGACATGGAAGTCGCACATGAGACGCTCGATGATCTCCGCCCGAAAGCGGTCCTCTACATCGACGGCGACGCCCCGGGCGATGGGTAGGCGACCTTCCTTGACGGCGACGCGCCAGGTCAGCTCATGGGCGGCATTCTGCACGAAGCCCTGGGGCAGGCAGCCGATCGCCGAGGCCCCCATGCCCAGCAGGGTGACAGCGGAATCTGTGGTGTAGCCCTGGAAATTACGGCGCAGGGTTCCGGCCGCCTGCGCTTTGGCCATCGGATCCTCGGGCAGGGCGAAATGGTCGAGGCCGATCCGGACATAGCCTTCGGCCGCCAGACGTTCGGCGGCGGTTTCGCTCTGATCCAGCCTGGCCCGGGAATCGGGCAGGGCGGCTTCGTCGATCAGTTGCTGGTGGCTTTTCATCCACGGCACATGAGCATAGCCGAACAGGGCCAGGCGCTCGGGACGAAGCGGCAGGAGTTGTTCGAGCGTCGACAGGGTGTTGGCTGTGGTCTGATGCGGCAGACCATACATCAGGTCGATATTGATCGAACCGACCCTGGCCTCGCGCAGCCAGGCGACACAGTCGGCGATGTGCTCGAAGGTGTCGCGGCGATTGACGGCCGCCTGGACCTCGGGCGTCAGGTTCTGCACGCCCAGGCTGGCGCGGTTCATCCCCCGCCCGGCTGCGGCGCGCACCCAGTCGCGCGTCAGCACGGCGGGATCCATCTCGACCGCCACATCGACGTCGGCGGTCAGGGCAAAGACCTGGCCCAGGCGGTCGAAGATCGCGTCGACCTCGCCCGTGGACAGCATGTTGGGCGTGCCGCCGCCGAAATGGATGGCGCCCACGGACAGGCGACCGGGCAGGGCGGCTCCCAGCAGGGCGATCTCGTCCAGCAGCAGGCGCACATAGTCGCCGACGGGTTCGTGGCGGTTCACCGCGCGGGTGTTGCAGCCGCAGTACCAGCAAAGCCGGGCGCAGAAAGGGATGTGCACATAGAGGGACACGGCTTGCTCGACGGGCAGGTCACGCAGCCAGAGCCCATAGGTTTGGGCGTCGATCCGGGCGCTGAACTGCGTCGCCGGCGGATAGCTCGTATAGCGCGGCGCGCGGCCGTCGTACTTGGCGACGAGCTCGGCTGTGGGGCGGACGCCAGCGTTTGTGGCTAAGGCCAGAGACATGGGTGTCTTCCTTAAGCGGCGGCGTTCGCCGCATGACCCGCCGAGATCGCCCAGGCGGTCTCCGCGTCGGCCACGGCAACGCGATAAGCCTCGCGAGCGGATTTGAATGAGGCGAAAGGAAAGCGAATGGGAACCTCGGCCAAGGCGGCGGCCAGCATCTCCAGATGCGCCGCCCAGCCGGCGGCGGCCCGGCCGGCGTCCTCGCTGGCCGGCAGGCTCAGACTCAGGGTCAGACGCGCGCCCCCGTCGATGGGGCTGATTTCCCAGCATAGCGGACGAGGCGGCTCGCCGGGTCCGTTCCAGCCATATTCCAGACGCTGACCCGGCGTGACCGCCGTGACCAGGCTGTCGATGATGATCCCGCTGTCACCAAAATCCAGCTGGGCGGTCCCGCCAACCGCGAGCGTGATCGTCCCCGGGGCCAGCCATTGGACGAGATCCTCCGGCCGGGTCAGGGCGCGCCACAATCGGTCAGGCGAAGCCTCGAAATCCCGGCGGATCTGGATGGCGATGACGTCATCCTTGCGGATGAAGGTGGCGATGGGCTCGGCGAGGTCGAACATCGGTGATCTCCTAGACCACAGTCTGGCCGACAGCGGCGCCAGGGGCCTTGACCGGCGTCAAGCCACTGGCGCGTGGCTGCTGAGCGTTAAGCTCATCCAGGGTGTTGAGATTGACGAACGGGTCGGGCTGGATCATCCCCCAGTCCGCGACGGCCTCGCCCGCCGCGGTGGCCAGGCCCCGTAGGGACGAGCGACCCTGGGCCAGATAGTCGACCAACACGGACTCGACTTCAACGCTCCAGAGGCCGCAGACGGGATGCAGTCGCCCATTGCTGACCGGCAGTGCGGCCCGGGCCCCCAACTCCATGGCGGCGGCCAGGCGCGAGGTCAGATCGACAGGCAGGTGCGGCATGTCGCAGGCCAGAACCTGTACGTGCGCCGCGCCGCGAGCGCGGGCGAAGGCCAGGGCCGAGGCCAGGCCCGCTAGCGGACCGGGGATGTCGGGCTGATCAAACAGCAGTGGGGCGCCCGCGCCGCCGCCCAGTTGCTCGGCGTTGCGGACGGCGACGGCGACCTCGTCGGCATAGCCCCTGGCCAGGGTCAAGGCGCGGGCCACAAGCGAAACCTCACCCCAAGCCCGCAGCGGCTTGCCGCCGCCCATGCGCGAACCGGCGCCGCCGGCGAGAACCACGGCAACACACGGCTTGCTCATGATGAGGCCCTTCGCGCGTTTCGCCGCGGCGGAGCCTCCGGCACTGGACCGCCGACGAAGCTCATCGCCTGTTTCAAGCTACTGATGGTGGTTTCCAGATCGCGTAGCAGGCCATCGGCCGCCGAATGGATCCAGCCATGCAGTGTCAGGGACTGGCCGCGACGCCATGCGTCCTGGACCAATGGATTGCCGGCGAGGTTGACCAGTTGCGCGGTCACGTTGAGCTCGCAAAGCCGATTGGCTCGAGCGCCCGGATCCATGATCGTCTCCAACGCCTCGGCGTGACGCGAGGCCAGGGCGCGCACCGGGCCGAGCCAGCGATCAAGGAGATCAATCGGCGTGTTGGACAGCGCCGCGGCCATGACCCCACAGCCATAGTGGCCGCAAACCACGACATGTCGCACTTTCAGGACTTCCAGTGAGAACTGAAGGCTCGACAGGAAGCCGACGTCCAGGGGCGGGGCCAGGTTTCCAGGATTGGTATGGTGGAAGATCGCGCCGGGCGGCAGACCGGTTAGCTCCTGTCCCGTGAGCCTGCTATCGGCGCAGCCCAGCCAGAGATAATCGGTCTGGCGCTCAGCGGCCGTGCGCTTGAAAAACTCGCTATCCTCATAGCGGCCGGCGACCCAGGCCATGTTGCTGGTCAGCAGATCTTCGGTCATGCCCTGCCTGTTCATTGGCCAACAACGGCGCTGAGCAGCCGACCGCGACGGGCCGCGAGCCGGCGTCCCAGGGTCGTCAGGTCGTCCTGGCTCAACCGCAGTCTCGCGATCGGCAGGACGATGGCGTTCTCCAGACCCAGATGACGACGCTCCTGGGTGGCGAAGGCGATCATCGCCCTGCGCTGCGCCGGATCCAGCCCCGGCGCGCGCGCGCTCACCAAACAGGCCCGCAGATGATCGCGCACCGCATGGGCTTGCACCACATCGTTTCGGTGTTCGGCCGACAGCATGCCCAGCACGCGCTCGACGTCGTCCTCGGGCTCGCACCGCCGGCGCAACAACGGAAAGAAATCTTCCTCCTCGTCGATCACATGCAGCGGCAGATCGTGCTCAAGGAAATCGACCAGTTCGACGAGCCGCGGCCGGTCGAACACCATGGCGGCGGCGACGTCCTCGATCAACTTGCAGGCCTGCCGATGACGATAGTGCTCGGCGAAGAACCACTCGATGGGTTCCGCAAGCAAGTGCAGCGGAATGGCCTCGATCTCGGTCGTCGTCATTCTGTCCTCGCCTTGGCCCGGTCCTGGATCAGAGCTTGTAGGCAAGTGTCAGCCACAGCTTGGTCCGGTCGCGAAAAGCCGGCTGGTCGCCATTGAACGCCGCCGCCGCAAGTTCCACAGACAGCTTGGGCGTCAGCGGCGCCGAGATGGCGAGGTTCATCTCGTCACCCAGCTTGGCGTCGCCATCGGCGGTGTCGAACCGGTGTAGGGCCGCTTGCAGCTTGACGGGGTGAGCCTTGGAGCGGGTCACGTTGGTCGATGCGGTGAGCGCGAGATCGCGCACCCCGTTGGCCGGTGTGGTCAGGAACACGTCCGCCCAACCCTGGAAGGCGTGCAGGGTGGCCAGCGGCGTCTGGAAGCCTCGGCGGCCATCGCCGTCGAGACGTTCGACGCTGAGTGTCACGGCGCTGACCTTGCTCTTCAGACCAGCCCCCAGGGCGAGATAGTCGAGGGTGAAGTCGGTCGGGCTGTTTGCGTAGTCGCTTTGGCGGGCGTACTGCGCCTCGTAGGTGATGCTCAGGTCTGGGCTCACGGGGCGCGAGCCTGTCAGGCGGATGTCGTAGGTGGCGCTGGACTGGGCCGGGGCGTTGGCGAAGTCGAGCAGATAGGCGCTGGCCGAGACCTGGCCGATCGCGGTCCTGGCGGCCAATTGGGCGATATGGGAGTCGCTGCGCCAGCTGCCTTGGGCATGGCCATCGCCGAGAATGCGATGGACCTTGTCCAGATAGGCGTAGGTCAGGGTTAGCCTGGGCGATGGCCGATAGACCAGGGTGATCGCGTCGAAGGTCTGTTCCGTCTGGCGAAAGCCGACATTGCCGACAAAGCGGGCATTGTCGAGGATCAGACGCTGGCGGCCCACTGTCGCGCCGCCAGACCCCCCGGCGGAGATCGGACCGCTCCAGGACAGTTGCAGGCGATTGAGCTGAGTCGTCTCCGGGTCGGCAACGACGGGATAGGTGGTCTTGCCGTTGACCTGGCTGTTGTAGCGCTCGTCCAGGGCGGTGACGTTCTCGGCCTCCGCCAGCAGCTTGAAGCCGTGGATAGCCGCGGTCTCGTAGCCCAGCCGGGTGCGAAGGGTCAGGGCCTGGGCGTCCTTGGCCAGGCCATCCTGGGAGACGGCCTCGTAGCGCAGACGGGCGTCCAGCAGAATCTGGCCCCGGGCCGGCTCGGCGGCCTGGGCCAGCGTCGGGAGGGCCGCAGCCAGCGGCAGCAGCCAGAGGGTACGCATGATGCTCTAGACCTTTCGGAAGATCGTGTAGGTGCGCGTCTTGGGCGTGAGCCGGGTGCGCAGCAGGGAAGCGATGGCGGCGATGGCCGGATCTTCGGCGCCCTGGGCGGCCGAGATCAGGTGGGTCCACGACTCGTCGCCGGCGGTGTTGACGAAGTCCTTCACCGCCCGCTGGACGAAGGTGTCGACGTCGATCCCGGCGGCGGCGGCGGCAGCGCGCACCCGTTCGGCAAGGTCCGGATCGGAGGCGTCGAGCCAGGCTTCGAGCCCGGCCGCCGAGGCGCCGGCCAGACGCTCGCCCAATGACAGCGCTCCGGTGTCGAAGCGGCCGTCGCGCGTCAGGCTGAAGGCTACGCCCAGGCCTCGGGCGCGTTCCGCCAGATCGGCGACATAGCGCGTGGCCGCCGCCGTCCAGGCCCGGCTTTCAAGGTGCAGCCGGATCTTGTCCTCGACATAGTCAAAGGGCAGTTCGCGTCCCTCAATACGACGGTCGAGCTTGAGCACATGCCAGCCGAACCGCGAGCGCACCGGCTGGTTCAAGACCTGGCCGGGCTGCAAGGCCGAAAGGGCTTGCTCGATCTCGCCCACCACATCGCCGGGCCCAAGCTGACCCAGCGAACCGCCAACCTCGCCTGACGGGCAGTTGGACAATGACTTGGCCAGAGCCGCAAACTGGCCAGGCTGTTCGATCAGGGTGCGGGTCACGTCCAGGGCCGTCATGTGAGCAGCCTCCCAGTGCGAGGCCTCATCGCCCTGAGGTGCGATCAGGATATGGGCGGCTTCGACCAGGGCGGGACTGGTGAAGCGGCTGCGCTGGCTGTCGTAGATGTGGCGGCAGAGCTCGGTCGATGGGGTTTCGATGTCGACTTCTTCGTCGAGAACCGCGCGGATCAACGCCTCTTCGGCTGTTTCCTCGCGACCAGCCTCATCGTGCTCGGGGGCTGGCCGAAGTCCCAGTTCGTCGGCGCGATGCAGGAGCAGGGCGCGCACGGCCAGGGCTTTACCTGCTGCGCGCCGCGCTTCGATCACCGACAGGCTGGGATGGTTCTGCGCCTCCAGGGCGATCAGAAACTCTGGAATCTCGACGCCGTCGATGACTGTCGTGGCGGTCATGACTTACTTCCTGGCTTTTGGGGAAGAGGTGGGCGTGGGCCATACGGCCTCGGTCCTCTGGTGTTCGACCTTGGCGGGGTAAACCGGGGCTGCGGCCTGCGCGCGGATGGGCATGGCCCGCTTGGTGCGCACCAGTTGCCAGCCGCGGCGGTTGAGATACCAGATCGGCGCCGAGAGCATGTGGACCAGGCGCGTGAACGGAAACAGCAGCAGGATGGTCATGCCCAGCGCCAGATGCAGCTTGAAGATCGGGTGCACGTCGGCCACGGCGTTGGCGATCCCCGGCTGGAAGGTGAACACGCCCTGAGCCCAGGTCATGAACTTGACCATCTCGTGCCCGTCCAGATGTTGCATGGAGAGGGGAATGGTCGCCAGGCCCAGCATCAGCTGGATCATCAGGATCACGAGGATCGCGATGTCGCTGAAGCTGGACGTCTTGCGAATCCGCGGATCGAACAGCCGTCGATGCAACAGGATCAGGCCTCCGGCCAGGCACATCACACCGGCGACGCCGCCTGCGCTGATGGCCAGGATCTGTTTGGCCCCGTGCGAGACGCCAAGGGCGTCGAACACCCAGATCGGTGTCAGCAGACCGACAAAATGGCCGCCGAAGATGACCAGGACGCCGACGTGGAAAAGCACTGAACCGAGCACGAGTTGGCGGCGGCGTAGCAACTGCGACGAACCCGAGCGCCAGGTATATTGTTCGCGGTCGAAACGGAGCACGCTGCCCAGCACGAGCACGGCAAGGCAGATATAGGGGTAGACCCCAAACAAGACTTGATTGAGCAGGCTCATGATCAGACTCCTTGAGGGGCGCTAGCGCGGACCCGGCGCGGGGTGCGGCCCGGCTCGGCCTGCATGGCCTCGACCAGGGCGCCGGCCTTGGGGCAGCCGACGTCGGAGGGGCCAAAGGTGACGGCGGTTTCCGCCCAGGCCTTGTCGAGAACCTCAAGGTCGTTGGGGTCTTCGTCAGGCTCGCTGAGCAGGGCCGCCAAGGCGCCTGGATCGGCCGCTTGCGCCGCCAGGCTGGCCAAGGCGCCGAACACCGCGCGATAGGCGCTGTCGCGCTTCTTGAGGCGCTCGCCCATGGCTTCCAGGACATGGGTGGCCTCGCCCAATAGCGAAGCGGCCTGGGCGTCGGGCAGGATCGACAGGAATTCCAGGAACACCGGCAGGAAGTCGGGCAGTTCGCTGGTCGCCAGGTCCAGGCCCTTGCTGCGATAGAGCTCCAGCAGGTTGACCATGGCCTCGCCGCGGTCGCGGCTTTCGCCGTGCACGTGCTCATAGAGGTTCAGCGACAGCGAGCGCGTGCGGTCGAAGAGGTCGGTGTAGCGTTCCTGCAGATCGTAGATGTCTTCGCTGACGAGCATCGAGACCAAGCGTCCCAAAGCCTTGGTCACGGGGGGCGTCAGCAGGTTTTCCTGGATGATCTCCCCCAGCGCATAGGGCGCCGCCTCCTGCAGTTTCGGGTCGGGGTAGGTCAGCAGCAGCGCGAGCGCCTTGTAGGTGCGGGCCATGGCCTAAGCCTCCATCGGGGTCTTGGCGCGCGAGCGCGGGTTGGAGCCGAACAGGCCCACCTCGGTGCGGCCGCCCGAGCAGCCATTGCCGAAGGTGAAACCGCAGGAGCCGCGCAGGTCGTAGGCGTCCTCGGCGACCTCGCGGTGGGCCGACGGAATGACAAAGCGATCCTCGTAGTTGGCGATGGCCATGTAACGATACATGTCCTCGACCTGGGCGGCGGTCAGCCCGACCTTGCCGGCGATGGCATGGTCGATGCGGCCGTCAACGGTCTTGGCGCGCATGAAGCCGCGCATGGCCAGCATCCGTTCCAGGGCCTGGACGACCGGCGGCTCGTTGCCAGCGGTCAGCAGGTTGGCCAGATAGCGCACCGGGATGCGTAGCGAGGCGACGTCGGGCATGTCGCCGTCCATCTCCAACGCCCCAGCCGAGGCGGCCGACTGGATTGGCGACAGCGGCGGGACGTACCAGACCATCGGCAGGGTGCGGTATTCGGGGTGCAGCGGGAAGGCGACCTTCCAGTCGATGGCCATCTTGTAGACCGGGCTCTTGCGCGCCGCGTCCAGCCAGGCTTCGGGAACGCCGTCGGCGCGCGCCTGGGCGATCACCGCCGGATCGTTGGGATCCAGGAAGATGTCGAGCTGGGCCTGGTAAAGGTCCTTCTCGTCGGGCGTGGAGGCGGCCGCCTCAATACGGTCGGCGTCATAGAGCAGCACGCCCAGATAGCGGATGCGGCCCACGCAGGTCTCCGAACACACTGTCGGCTGGCCCGCCTCGATGCGCGGGAAGCAGAAGGTGCACTTCTCCGATTTTCCCGATTCCCAGTTGTAATAGATCTTCTTGTACGGGCAGGCCGAAACGCACATCCGCCAGCCGCGGCACTTGTCCTGGTCGATCAGGACGATGCCATCCTCCTCGCGCTTGTAGATCGCGCCCGACGGGCAGGCGGCCACGCAGGTGGGGTTGAGGCAGTGCTCGCAGAGCCTGGGCAGATACATCATGAAGGTGTTTTCGAACTGGCCGTAAATCTCCTTCTCGACGCCCTCGAAATTGGCGTCGGCCGAGCGCTTGGAGAACTCGCCGCCCAGGATCTCCTCCCAGTTGGGACCCCATTCGATCTTCTCCATCCGCTGGCCAGTGATCTTCGAGCGCGGCCGCGCGGTGGGGAAGTTCTTCATCTCCGGAGCGTTCTGCAGGTGGGCGTAGTCGAAGTCGAACGGCTCGTAATAGTCGTCGATCTCGGGCAGGTCGGGATTGGCGAAGATCTTGGCCAGGATGCGCCATTTGGCGCCCATCTT
>CAYRTE010000057.1:0-7589 GCA_964427205.1 uncultured Caulobacter sp. | reverse complement strand
CTGGGCGTAGCCGCCGATCATGTGGGTCGGCTTGAGCACGGTGCGGGTGCAGGAGTTGTGGATGCCGCCGCGCAGGCCGGTGATCTGCGACCCCGGGGTGTTCACGATCTTTTCCTGGGCGTGATACATGAAGGTCGTGCCTTCACGGATGCGTTGGGAAACCACGACCCGGGCGGTCAGGGCGCCGTTGGCGTTGAAGACCTCGATCCAGTCATTGTCGACCAGACCGGCCTTCTTGGCGTCGACCTCCGACACCCAGACCACCGGACCCCCGCGGTTGAGGGTCAGCATCATCAGGTTGTCGCTATAGGTGGAGTGGATGCCCCACTTCTGGTGCGGGGTGATGAAGTTGAGGACGATCTCTTTTTCGCCATTGGGCTTGGCGCCCATGACGTGGGTGGTCTTCAGATCGATGGGCGGACGATAGACGCAGAGCGCCTCGCCGAACGCCCGCATCCACAGGTGATCCTGATAGAGCTGCTGGCGGCCGGTCAGGGTCCGCCACGGGATCAGTTCGTGGACGTTGGTGTAGCCGGCCGTGTAGCAGACCTTCTCGCTCTCGATGCCCGACCAGGTCGGCGAGGAGATGATCTTGCGTGGCTGGGCCAGCAGGTCGCGGAAGCGGATCTTTTCGTCTTCCTTGGGCAGGGCCAGGTGGACGTGATCGCGGCCGGTCTGCTTCTCCAGCGCCTCCCAGGCCTTGACCGCCACCTCGCCATTGGTCTCCGGCGCCAGCATCAGGATGGTCTCGCAGGCGTCGATATCGCTGTCGATCCGGGCCAGGCCCTGGGTCTGGCCTTCCTCGAGCACCTCGCCGTTCAGCGCCTTGAGCAGATCGACCTCATGGTCGGTCTTCCAGCCGATGCCCTTGCCGCCGTTGCCGGTCTTGGCCAGCAGCGGACCAAGCGCGGTGAAGCGCTTGTAGGTGTTGGGATAGTCGCGCTCGACGATGGTGATCTGCGGCATCGTCTTGCCGGGGATCGCCTCGCACTCGCCCTTGGACCAGTCGCGAACGTCGAACGGCTGGGCCAATTCGGCGGCGCTGTCGTGCTGGATGGGGGTCAGGACCACGTCCTGCTCGACGCCCAGCACCTCGGGGGCCACCCTGGAGAAGGTCTTGGCGATGGCCTTGAAGATCTCCCAGTCCGACTTTGACTCCCAGCCAGGATCCACGGCCGCGCTTAGCGGGTGGATGAACGGGTGCATGTCGGAGGTGTTGAGATCGTTCTTTTCGTACCAGGTGGCCGTGGGCAGGACGATGTCGGAATAGACCGCCGTGGTCGACATCCGGAAGTCCAGCGTGACCAGCAGGTCCAGCTTTCCTTCCGGCGCCTGGTCATGCCAAGCGCCCTCGGTGGGCTTGACCCCGCCGGTCTCGCCCAGGTCCTTGCCCTGAACCCCGTGCGAGGCGCCCAGCAGGTGCTTGAGGAAGTATTCGTGGCCCTTGCCCGAGGACCCGAGCAGGTTGGAGCGCCAGACGAACATGTTGCGCGGCCAGTTGGCCGGATCGTCCGGATCCATGCACGACATCTGCAGCTCGCCGCTCTTGAGCTGGTCGAGCGTATAGGTCCTGGCGTCCTGACCCTTGGCGGCGGCGGCCTTGGCCACCTCCAGCGGATTGGTCTTCAGGGCCGGGGCCGAGGGCAACCAGCCCATGCGCTCGGCCTTGGCGTTGAAGTCGATCATCGAGCCGTTCCACACGCCGTCCGGCGCGGTGGGGGAGAGGATCTCGTCCATGGCCACGGTCTCGTAGCGCCACTGGTCGCTGTGGGCGTAGAAGAACGAGGTGGAGTTCTGCTGACGGGGCGGCTTGGCCCAGTCGGTGGCGAAGGCCAGCGGGGCCCAGCCGGTCTGCGGGCGCAGCTTTTCCTGGCCGACATAGTGCGACCAGCCACCGCCGGACTGACCGACGCAACCGCACATCACCAGCATGTTGATGGCGGCGCGGTAGTTCATGTCCATGTGGTACCAGTGGTTCATCGCCGCGCCGATGATGATCATCGACTTGCCGTCGGTCTTCTCGGCGTTGCCGGCGAAGCCGCGGGCCACGGCCAGGATCTGGTCGCGCGGCACCGAGGTGATGGCTTCGGCCCAGGCCGGCGAATAGGGCTGGACGTCGTCATAGTCGGCCGGCATGTGGTCGCCGCCAAAGCCCTGGTCGACGCCGTAATTGGCCAGGAACAGGTCGTAGACGCAGGCCACCAGGGTCTCGCCCTCGGGCAGCATCATCCGCTTGACCGGCACGTTGCGCACCAGAACATCGGGGTGGTCGGTCATGGCGAAGCCGTTGGTGGCCGCGCCGCCGAAATAGGGGAAGCGCACGCCGACGACGTCGTCCTGCACGCCCTTGAGCCCCAGACGCAGGGTGGTCTCGCGACCGCCGCCGTCCTTTTCCTCCAGGTTCCACTTGCCGTCCTCGCCCCACCGGAAGCCGATCGAGCCGTTGGGGACCACCACCTGGCCGGTGGTGTCGTCCAGCGCGACGGTCTTCCAGTCGGGGTTGTTGGTCTCGCCCAGGGCCTGGTCGAACTCGGCGGCGCGCAGCAGCCGCTCGGGCACATAGGCGCCGTCCTGCGGGACCAGGCGCACCAGCATCGGCAGGTCGGAATATTTGCGCAGATAGTCGCGGAAATAGGGGACCTGGCGGTCGACGTGGAACTCCTTGAGGATCACGTGGCCAAAGGCCATGCCCAGGGCCGCGTCGGTGCCCTGCTTGACCGCCAGCCACAGGTCGGAGAACTTGGAGGCTTCCGAATAGTCGGGGCAGATCACCACCGACTTGGCGCCGCGATAGCGCGCCTCGGTGTAGAAGTGGGCGTCGGGCGTGCGGGTCTGCGGGACGTTGGAGCCCCACAGGATCATGAAGCTGGAATTGAACCAGTCGGCGCTTTCGGCGACGTCGGTCTGTTCCCCCCAGGTCTGGGGCGAGGCCGGCGGCAGGTCGCAATACCAGTCGTAGAACGAGCCGCAGACCCCGCCGATCAGCTGCAGATAGCGGGCTCCGGCGGCGTAGGAGACCATCGACATGGCCGGGATCGGCGAGAAGCCGAACACCCGGTCGGGGCCGTGGGCCTTGATGGTGTGGGCGTTGGCGGCGGCGATGATCTCGGTGACCTCGTCCCAGGTGGCGCGGACAAAGCCGCCGCCGCCGCGCCGCGTCACATAGTCGGCGCGCTGGGCCGGGTCGTTCTGGATCGAGGCCCAGGCGGCCACCGGGCTGCGGGTCACCCGCGCCGCCCGCCACAGCTTAAGTAACCGCGACCGGATCAGCGGGTATTTCACCCGGTTGGCCGAATAGAGGTACCAGCTGTAGCTGGCGCCGCGGGCGCAGCCGCGCGGCTCGTGATTGGGCAGTTCGGGACGGGTCCGCGGATAGTCCGTCTGCTGGGTTTCCCAGGTGACGATGCCGCCCTTGACGTAGATCTTCCAGGAGCACGAGCCGGTGCAGTTCACCCCGTGGGTGGAGCGCACGATCTTGTCGTGCTGCCAGCGGTTTCGGTAGGCCTGCTCCCAGGTGCGGTCGTCATCGTTCATGACGCCGTGGCCAGCGGAGAAGGTTTCGGTCTTGCGCGTGAAAAACGCCAGACGATCCAGGGTGTGGCTCATTGGGGGGTAACCTTGATGAGGGCGGGCGTGTGCAGCATCGAGGCCTTGCGGCCATAGAAGGCCCAATTGACGACCACGCAGCTGATGTAGAAGCCGAGGAAGAGGTAGAGGGCGAACTGCGGGTCGCCGCTGGCCTTCAGAGAGTCGCCAAAGGCCTTGGGGATGAAGAAGCCGCCGAAGGCGCCGATGGCCGACGTGAAGCCAACAATCGCCGCCGACTCCATTTCCGCGGCCCGCTGCCGGGCCTCCAGGGGCGCCTGGGGCATCAGCCTGGGCATGTCGGCGCGCACGATGGCCGGGATCATCTGGAACGTGGAGGCGTTGCCGACCCCGGTCCAGAAAAACAGCCACAGGAAGCTGGCGAAGAAGACCTGGAAGGAGGGCGCCGCGCCGTAAGCGCCGACGCCCGCCAGCACGCCAAGGACGCCTAAGGCTAGGGCCAGGAAGGCCCAGTGGGTGACGCGCTCACCGCCGAAGCGGTCCGAAACGCCGCCGGTCAGGGCGCGCGAGGCCGCGCCGATCAGGGGGCCCAGAAAGGCCAGTTGCAGGGCGCTGACCTCAGGAAACAGGGTCTTGGTCAGCAGCGGGAAGGCGGCCGAAAAGCCCAGGAACGAACCGAACGTGCCCAGATAAAGCCAGCACATGATCCAGTTGTGCTTGCGGGTGAAGATCACGGCCTGGGCCGAGAAGGAGGCCTTGGCCGATGCAAGGTCGTTCATGCCAAACCAGGCCGCTACGGCGGCGACGAGGATGAACGGAACCCAGACGTAGGCGGCGTTCTGGAGCCAGATCTGCTTGGCCACGCCATGCTCGACAATGGTCTGGGGCGCGCCGACCAGCGGGCCGAACAGGGCCAGTCCGATCACCACCGGCACCAGGAATTGCATGACGCTGACGCCCAGATTGCCAAAGCCGGCGTTGACGCCCAGAGCCGCGCCCTTTTCGCTCTTGGGGAAGAAGAACGAGATATTGGCCATCGAGGAGGCGAAGTTGCCGCCACCCAGGCCGCAGGCCAGGGCCAGGAGGACGAAGACGCTGTAGGGGGTCTCCGGATGCTGCACCACGATGCCGATGCCGATGGCCGGGATCAGCAGCGACAGGGTGGCCAGAGCCGTCCAGCGCCGACCGCCAAAGATCGGCACCATGAAGCTGTAGAATACCCGCAAGGTGGCGCCCGACAGGGCGGGCAGGGCGGCCAGCCAGAAGAGCTGCTCGGTGGTGAACTTGAAACCCACCAGCTTGAGCTTGGCGATGACCATCGACCAGACCATCCAGACCGAGAAGGCCAGCAGCAGGTTGGGCACCGAGATCCACAGGTTGCGGGTGGCGACCCGTTTGCCGCTCTCGCGCCAGAAGTCTGCGTCCTCGGGACGCCAGTCGGTAATCACCGGGCTAGGTTTGGAAGTCGACATGGATTGCGCCTTACTCACGAGTGAGCGGGAGGGTTGGCGCCGCGCCCGGAGGGTGCGGCGAAGGAGGCGGTTTTGGACAGGCCGGCCATTTCCGGAAGCTCCGGCAGGTTGGCCAGTTGCGGCGCGTTAGCGCGCTCCATCCGGCCGATGGCCAGATGCATCCAGGTCAGGGCCCCGGCGACCAGGACGAACAGCAGCATGAAGCAGCTGGTCCAGACGCCGGTGAGGTCGTTGAGCGCCCCAAAGGCGATCGGCATGATGAAGCCGCCCAGGCCGCCGACCATGCCGACCAGACCGCCGACCGAGCCGACGTGGTCGGGGTAATAGACCGGGATGTGCTTGTAGACGGCCGCCTTGCCCAGGCTCATGGCGAAGCCCAGGGCGAACAGCAGGATCACGAATGGGACGAGGCCGGTGGCCAGGCGGAAGGCGATCGGCCCGCGCACCCCATCGACCACGTAGCTGGTGGCCGGATAGGACAGCAGGAAGGCGCAGACTACGCTGATCCCGAAGGTCAGATACATGACTTTGCGCGCGCCGATCTTGTCCGACAGCCAGCCGCCGAAGACGCGAAACAGCGAGCCCGGAATGGAATAGGCGGCCGCCAGCATGCCTGCGGCGACGATGTCGAGGTGATAGACCGCGACCAGATAGTGCGGCAGCCACAGCGCCAGAGCCACGAAGCCGCCGAACACGAAGAAATAGTAGAGGGCGAAGCGCCAGACCTGCAGCTTGCGCAGCGGGGCCAGTTGGGCGCCGGTGGCCTGGGGCTTGGCGCCCGTGCGGCGGCGGGTCAGCAGATCGGGCTCGTCCCTGGTGGTCAGGAAGAAGGCCACCGCCAGCAGCGCCAGCACCCCGGCCCAGATCTGGGCCACGCTCTGCCAGCCCAGCGCTAGCATTACGAAGGGGGCGGCGAACTTGGTGACGGCGGCGCCGACATTGCCCGCGCCGAATATGCCTAGCGCCGCGCCCTGGCGCTCCTTGGGGAAGAACTTGGAGACATAGGCCACGCCGACCGCGAACGAGCCGCCGGCCATGCCGACCCCCAGAGCCGCCAGCAGGAATTGCGGGTAGGTCTGGGCATAGGACAGCAGGAAGGTCGCCGCCGCCGCCGACAGCATGACCAGCAGATTGACCAGGCGGCCGCCATATTGCTCGGTCCAGACGCCCAGGAAGACCCGGACCAGCGAGCCGGTCAGGATCGGGGTGCCGACCAGCAGGCCAAACTGCGCTTCGCTCAGCCCCAGGTCCTGCTTGATCTTGACGCCGATGATCGAGAACACCGTCCACACCGCGAAACACGCGGTGAACGCGATGGTGCTCATCGTTAGGGCCGATCCGGCCCCCGGTTGCGATGGCGTCGCCGTCTGCATGTCTGTCCCCAGCCTGCGCACGGCATCGTCTGCCGCGCGCAATCTATTGCGGGGGCGGGGGCTCAGCGCCTTTGATAAGGATCAAGCAATGTTAAATAACCATCGATCACATACAAGTCTTCTGGGCACTATATGATGGAGCTTATATTTGATCAATATGCGTTTTGTGACGAGACAATTGATCTCTTGATAAATATCAATCAGCAAGCTATCTCATTGGCTTGATCTGTCTCAAGGCTGCTTGGCTCATCCGGCGGCACTATGAGGGTATGATGAGAAGCGCCGATCTTGACCGCGTCAGAAGCCTGCCCTTGTTCAGCGTCATGTCGGACGAGCTGTTCAAAACCGTAACCAGCGGCGCCTTCCTGCAGAAATTCCCGGCGGGAACGACCCTCCTCACCGAGGGGGATGCGGTCGACTTCCTCTATGTCCTGCTGGACGGCGGCGTTGAGCTTGGCGCGACTTGGAACGACAAGGAAACCACCCTGGCGGTGTTGCGGCCGGTCTCGACCTTCATCCTGGCCGCCGTTGTGCTTGAGGCTGACGCCTTGATGAGCGCGCAGACCATCGAGCGGTCTGACATCCTAATGCTGTCGGGCGAGGCCCTGCGCCGCGCGATGAAGGAAGACACCGCGCTGGCCTGCGCCGTCGCGCAGGAACTTTCGGGTTGTTATCGAGGCCTCGTGCGCGCCATCAAGAATCAGAAGCTGCGCGGCGGCCTTGAGCGTCTGGCCAATTACCTAATCACGCAGAAGGTTCGCCAGGGCGGTGGCGAGACTTTCACCCTGCCGCACGAAAAGCGCTTGTTGGCCTCCGTGCTCGGCATGACCCCGGAGAACCTTTCGCGAGCCTTTGCCGCCATTGCCGACTATGGCGTGGTGATCAACGGCCCACAGGTGACGATCGCTCGCCCGGCCGTTTTGGAGCGGCTGGCCAAACCAGATCCATTGATCGACAACCATACCCTCCCGACCACTGCGCCGATCGGCAAGGCCCAACGTGAGCGTTGGCCAACGGCGCAGACCCGCTCGCCCTCATAGGCTCATCCGCCGCAAGGGGGGGCTAGAGCGACTAGACTATTTCGCTCTGATACTTCTGACTTGCTCAGCATCACGATAAGCGATTGCCTTTGGCGCTTTGGCTTGTCCTTGCCCTCAGCCGCCAAACTGGGCCAGCTGGCGGGTGTCGCCGCTATTGC
>CAYRTE010000056.1:0-27180 GCA_964427205.1 uncultured Caulobacter sp. | reverse complement strand
AAAATCCGTCAGCCATGTCTCCGAACAGGTGTCCGCTATCTCCCCGGTCTGAACACTTGTTGCGGGAATGACGGACGTTTTGGGGCGGGACGGTCGGCGTGCCAGAAGGCTCGGAATGACGGTGAACTAGGGCCGTGGCGTTGGGGAGCGCCCTACCCGCCCCCCGCTTTCGCGGAGTCCGCCGGCCCGAGCATGTCCGGCCGGGTGCTGAGGAAGAAGTCGCGGCGGTGGGTGAAGAACTCGGCCGCCACGTCGAGGGCGGCGATGATCACCCGCATCATCGAATAGTGCGGCCCGTTGGGCGGCAGGTTGCGCAGCTGGTCGATACAGGCCTGGCGCGCCGGGCGCAGGCCGTCGAAGAAGCGCTCCGGGTCGGGGATGCCGGCGCGGCTGTTGCGCGGGCTCATGGCTTGCACACACGGTGAGGCGCGCGCCGGCGGGGGCGTTGGGTCGGCATGAAAGGCTCCTTGGTTCGTGCTTTGTTCTCCGCCCAGCGCGCGCCGGAGTCAATCGACCACGGGTGGTGTAGGGCCGGCTCCGACCTGGCGCGGTCAGCCCTTGAAATGCGGCCGCCAGAACGCGAGACTCTCAACGCCTGCGCATGGAAACCAAGATGAGCCCTTCTGGAACGATGTTCGCCCGGCGGGCTGTGCTGACGGGATCGGCGGCGCTGGCCGTCAGCGGCGGGGCGACGGCCGCCCTCGCCCGTCCGCGAGCCCGAGGCCCGGACGGCGACGGCGCCTGGATCCCGTCGGAAGACCTGGTGGCGGCGCTTCCACGTTTCATGCGCATCGCCGGGGTCCCCGGCGTCGCCATTGCGGTCATAGACCGCGGAAAGCTGGCCTGGAGCCGCGGCTTCGGCGTGAAAAACGTGCTCACTCGCGACCCGGTGCGGGAGGACACGCTGTTTGAAGCGGCGTCGATGACCAAGCCGGTTTTCGCCTATGTCGTGATGCGGCTGGTCGATGAAAAGCGCCTGGACCTCGACACGCCGCTCGTCGCCTACCGCCGGCCCGCGACCCTGGGGAATGACCCGAATCTGGAACGGATCACGGCCCGGCATGTGCTGGCCCATTCGACCGGCCTGCCCAACTGGGCTTCCGCGCCGCTCGTCACCAGTCAAACGCCCGGATCGCGCTACACCTATTCGGGCGAAGCCTTCATCTGGCTGCAGCTGGTCGTCGAGACGATCATGGGCATGGGTCTTGGCAGCGTGATGCAGGCCAGGCTGTTCGGTCCGGCGGGCATGTCTCACAGCACCTTCGGCTGGGACGAACAGATCGCCAGGTCGGCGGTCTTTGGCCATTCCGAGCCTCCGGAAGGCGAGCAGGCGCTTCCCCCCCAGCCCACGCGCGAGCTGGGCGACCGGCTGCTTCGGGTCGCGTCGCAATGGGGCAAGCCGATCGCGTCATGGACCTATGAGGATTCGATCGCGGCGATGCGCGAGACCGATCCCAAGACGGCGCCGTCGACGCACGACCTGCTGGTCAATTCGGCGGGCGGGCTCCTGACCACGGCGTCCGACTATGCGACGTTCATGCTGCTGATGATGGACCGGCCGGGGCGGGCGGACTGGGAGATCAGCGATGCGACCCGGCGGGCGATGCTCACCCCCCAGCTCGACGTGCGCGGGCGCGACATTTCGCGCGGACTGGGTTGGGAACTCGAACAGTCCTCGGCGGGCCCGCTGTTCCAGCACAGCGGCAGCAATTACGGGATCTTCAAAACCCTGGGCGTCGGCGACGCCCGCCGCGGGCGCGCGATCGTCGTCTTCACCAATGGCGCGAACGGCAATGCGCTTGCGGCCATGATCGTTCGGCAGGCCACCGGGATCGACCGGCTGAAGTCCCTGATCTAGTCGGCGCTCCCTAAACCTTCAGCCGCCCGATCAGCGCCGTGGTCGACGGATCGTGGCTGCCAGCCGCGCCGCTTTCCAGCTCCGGCAGGATGCGGCCGGCCATCACCTTGCCCAGCTCCACGCCCCACTGGTCGAAGCTGTTGATGCCCCAGATCACCCCCTCGACAAAGGTCTTGTGCTCATAGAGGGCGATCAGGGCGCCGAAGGTTTGCGGCGTCAGGCGGTCCAGCAGCAGCAGGGTGGACGGACGATTGCCTGCGAAGGTGCGCTGCGGGGCCAGGGTGGCGATCTGGGCTTCATCGACGCCCTTGGCGACCAGCTCGGCGCGGACGTCCTCGGTGGTGCGGCCCACCATGAAGGCCTCGGCCTGGGCCAGCAGGTTGGACAGCAGCTTCTCATGCATGCCGGCCGGGCCTTCGTCGGACCGGACCAGGCCGACCAGCTCCATCGGCGTGATGTCGGTCCCCTGGTGCATGCACTGGAAATAGGCGTGCTGGACGTTGGCGCCCTCGTCGCCGAACACCACCGTGGCGGTGCCGCGTTTGACGGGCTGGCCATCGGGGCCGACCGACTTGCCGTTGCTCTCCATCTCCAGCTGTTGGAGGAAGGCGGCCAGGCGGCGCAGGCGGTGCGAGTACGGAACAACCGAGCGGGCCCGGCGGTCCAGGCCATTGCGGTTGAAGATCTGGGCCAGGGCCAGCAGCACCGGGGCGTTCTGGTGCAGCGGCGCCGAGGCGAAGTGGGCGTCCATCGCGGCGCCGCCGGCCAGGAAGCCCTCGAAGGCGTCCCAGCCGCAGGCCACGGCCACCGACAGGCTGACCGACGACCACAGCGAATAGCGGCCGCCGACCCAGTCCCAGAAGCCGAACACCCGCGCGTCGCTGATCCCGAAGGCGGCGGTCTTTTCCAGGGCGGTCGAGATGGCGGCCAGGTGCTGGCCGGCCCCGGCCTCGCCCAGGGTCTCCACCAGCCAGGCGCGCGCCGCGCCGGCGTTGGCCAGGGTCTCCTGGGTGGTGAAGGTCTTGGAGACGATGACGACCAGGGTCTCTTCCGGGTCGAGATCGGCGGTCATCATGGCGAACTCGGCGCCGTCGACATTGGCCACGAAGCGCAGGTCGATCGAGGGTTTGACCGGCCGCAGGGCGTCCCACAGCAGGCGGGGGCCCAGGTCGCTGCCGCCGATGCCGATGTGCAGTATGGCCTTGAACGGCTTGCCGGTGGCGCCCTTGATCTGGCCCGAGCGCACGGCCTCGGCGAAGCCCTTCATCCGTAGACGGACGGACTCGACCTCGGCCATGACGGGAACGCCCTGGGCCTTGATGTCGGCGCCCGCCGGGGCCCGCAGGGCGGTGTGCAGCACGGCGCGGCCTTCGGAGCTGTTGATCGCCTCGCCGGCCAGCATCCGGGCCCTCGCGCCCTCGACGTCGGCGGCGTGGGCCAGGTCCAGCGCGGCTTCCAGGCCGGCCTCGTCCCAGGCCTGTTTCGACAGGTCGATGTGCAGGCCGGCCACGTCCAGCGTCAGATTGGCCAGGCGGTCGGGTTCGGCGTCGAACATCTCGACGATGCGCTTTTCACCGGCGGCCTTGGCGGCGGCTTCCAGTCGGGTCCAGGCGGCGTCGAGATCGGCCATGCGGCATTCCTTGCGGGTTTGGTAAATCGGCGTTTACCCGTGCGGGCTTACCAAACGGATGCCGCGGCGTCATGAAGACCCATGACGTTTTTTTCGCGGGGAGAACGCCATGTCCTGCGAAGCTGTCGCCTTTTCCGCCATGCTGTGGCTGGCCTCGACCAGCCCCGCCCCGGCGCCGACCGCCGTGGCGGCGTTCAGCGCTCCGGCCTCGGTGGCGGGCGAGCCGCTGTTCGCCGACATCGTGCGCCGCGCCGGCGGCCTGAAGGCCCAGGCCGAGGCCTATCGCAAGACCCTGGCCGCCGACCCCGCCGCCCCGGCCGCGGCGCTGAAGGGCGTCGAGGTCTTCGGGGCCCGGATCGCCGAGCTGTCGGCCCTCGACATGAAGGGCCACGTCACGCTGAAGGAGCGCGGCGCGGTCGACGACCTGAAATGCATCCTGCGCGGCATCGCCGCCGACCTGCCCGAAAAGCTGGCCGCCATGACCGCCGCCAAAACCGTCAAGGACCAGGACCTGGCCCTGCGCGACATGGTCTATCTGCTCAACGACAATGTCGAGGTCATCACCGCCCCGCCGACGCCGCCGGCCTAGCCAAGCGCGGCCTAGGACGCGGCCTTTTCGATCGCCTCGACCACCATGCCCTCGGTCAATAGCTGGGGCAGGATGACCGGCGGCCCGCCCTTGGCCGGATAGACCAGATACAGCGGCACGCCGGCCCGGCCATGCTCGGCCAGGGCGGCGGCGATGGTCGCGTCGCGATTGGTCCAGTCGGCCTTCAGCAGCACGGCGTTGCGGTCCCTGAACACCTGGCCGACGCCGGCGCTGGACAGGGCGACCTTCTCATTGACCTGGCAGGTCACGCACCAGGCGGCGGTGAAGTCGACCAGTACGGGCCGGCCCTCGGCCTGAAGCGCGGCGACGCGCTCCGGCGACCAGGGCTCGGACGCCAGGCCCGGACCGCTGGGCGTCGAGGCCTGGGTCGCGGCGGCGGCCGGGCCCGGGGCCTGAACGGTCAGGGCCGTCAGGGCGACGGCGCAGGCCAGGGCCAGGATCGACAGCAGCAGCGCCACCCGGCTGGGCTTGCCCACGGCGCGCCGGGTCTGGGCATGACCCCAAAGCCAGGCCGCGAAGGCCAGCAGCACGGCGGCGGCGAACACCTCGCCCAGGGCGATCGACCCGGCCTGCTGGCTGAACACCCAGACCAGCCACGCGGCCGTGCCATACATCGGAAAGGCCAGGCCCTTTTTCAGGGTGTCCATCCAGACCCCGGGACGCGGCAGCCGGGCCAGCAGGGCCGGCGCGAAGGTCAGGGTCACGAACGGGGCGGCGAAGCCCAGGGCCAGGGCCAGAAACACCGACAGCGAAATCAGCGGCGGCTGCACCAGGGCGAAACCCAGGGCGCCGGCCATGAACGGCGCCGTGCAGGGGGCGGCGACCACCACGGCCAGGGCGCCGGTGAAGAAGGCGCCGGTCACGCCGCCCCGCGCCGAGATGCTGCCGCCGACGCCCTGGACCGAGGTCCCGAACTCGAAGACGCCCGACATGTTCAGCGCCACCAGCAGCATCACCAGGGCCAGGCTGGCCACCACCACCGGCGACTGCAGCTGGAAGCCCCAGCCCACGGCCGCGCCGCCGGCCCGCACCGCGATCAGCAGGCCGGCCAGGGCCAGGAAGGTCGCGACGACGCCGACCAGGAAGGCCAGACCCTGCAGGCGGGTCTTGCCCGGATCATGGGCGTGGCCGGCCAGGCTGGCGGCCTTCATCGACAGCACCGGGAAGACGCACGGCATCAGGTTCAGGATCAGCCCGCCCAGAAAGGCGAAGACCAGGGCGGTGATCAGGGCCCGGGCGTCGACGGGGCCTTTGGCGGCGGGCGGCGCGCCCAGACCCGAGGCCCCGGCCGGCGGCGCGCCCGCCGTGGCGGTCACCTCATAGGCCTGGCCGTTCAGGGCCACGACGCCCGACAGTTCGGTCGGCGGCGTTCCCGAGGTGAAGTCATAGCCCGGCGTCAGGCTCAGGGTCAGGCCCTCGGCGCCGCGCTCGATGGTCTGGTCGGCGGCATGGTCGATGACCTTGCCCGAATAGGGATAGAAATAGGCCCCGGCCATGTCGGCGCCCTTCAGCGGCGCGCCGGTCACCGCCAGCTTCAGAACGCCGCCGTCCAGCTTGAACACGGCTTTCAGGCCGGCGGGCTTGGGGGCGTCGGCCAGGGTCTTGGCGACCACCGCGCCCCACTTCGGGTCAGGCCCCGGAATCCCGGCGACGACAGGCAGATCCAGGGTGAGGACGGCGTCCTCGGGGATGCAGATCTCCTCGCAGACCAGGAAGGCGGCGGCCGCCTTCAGGGTCACGGTCGAGCCGGGTCTGGCGTCGAGCGGCACCGTGATCGGCACGGGCAGCAGCACCTGGCCCGTATAGGCGTAGTCGAGCAGCGGTCCGACCCGGCTCTTCTCCGGGGTCGGCCAGACGATATCGCCGGCGGTCCAGCCGGTCGGCAGGGTCCAGACGATCTGGGTGGCGGCGCCCGCGTCGCCCGGATTGCGCCAATAGGTGTGCCAGCCCGGCGCGATCTTCTGGCGCAGGGCCACATAGATCGTGGCGCCCGGCACGGCGGCTGCGTCCTGGGCCACCAGCTCGGCTTCAAGGTGGCCGGTATTCACGGGTTCGGCCAAGGCCGCTCCGCCGAGAAGACCGGCGAAGAGCACGGCCTGCACGGCCACGAGAAGTTTCCGGATCAACATCAAGCCTGCCCGAGCCAAAAAGCGTCAGCGACACATGGCCCGCCAGCACGCTCTCGACAAGGACCGACCGACCATGGACAGTCCAAGGCCCTTCAAAGCGAGTCTCCAAGCCATGCCCGCCGCGTTCGACGATATCGAGATTGGCCAGGTCGTGTCGCTGGGCACGCGCGCCGTGGAGGGCAAGGCGCTGGAGGCCTTCATCGCCGCCTTCGCGCCGGGCTGGCCGATCGAGAACGGCGCCCCCGACGTGATGGTCTTCGCGATCTGGTCGCGGCTGGACGCCGAGGCCGCCGCCGCCTGGCCCCAGACCAAGCGCCTGGGCGTCGACGCCCTGCGCTGGATGCGCAACCCGCCGGTCGGCGAGCTGCTGCGCGGCCGCATGACGGTGATGGGCAAGGACCCTGTCGGCGAAGGCAAGGGCATGATCATCGCCCAGCACGACCTGCTCGACGAAGCCGGCCGGCTGGTCTTTTCCTGCCTGACCCGGAGCATTTTCGCGCGGTAGGGGGGGCTCGGTGGTTCTGGCTCGCCGGCCTGAACGACTTAGTGGCGCCAGATGCGGAAGTTGAACCAACTCCAGACTCCAGACTTCAGCCGGTAGCGCCCATGGCGACGGGCCCATCGCCACCCCAATATGCGCTTGTGCGCATAAGCGCAGGGAAATATGGAGGGTTATGTTTCAGACGATCCAGCTTCTCAACGCCCTGGCTGAACCCACCCGGCTCGCCGCTGTTCGGCTGCTCTGGGATGGCGCGGAGCATTGCCTTTGCGAGCTCATGACAGAGCTGGGAGCCTCGCAGTCGCGGATGTCCCGCCACATGAGCACGCTTAGGCAGGTCGGGCTGGTCGTGGACCGGCGCGACGCTCAATGGGTTCGCTACCGTCGCAATCCAGACCTGTCGCCTTCGATCACGGCCGTCGTGGACGCAGCCCTCCGCAGTATTCCTGAACTCGAAATGCAGAGGGCCGCATGAGCGCCGAACCGTCCTTGATCCAGCGCAGGCCGCGCCCGGATCGCTCCACGGCAGTCTGGATCGCAGTGACGGCGCTCGCCGTGGCCGTCTGGTTCGTCGTCTATGGCCAGCTCAAGCCCTTCTCGCAGTGGGCGGTCGCCCGCCTGCCCCTGACGCCCGGCAGCCACTCGGCGGAAGCGATCGAGTTCTTCATCTACGACACGCCCAAGGTGTTGATGTTGCTAACCCTTGTGGTGTTTGGCATGGGGGTGGTGCGCAGTTTCTTCTCGCCCGAACGCACCCGCGCCGTCCTGGCCGGCCACCGCGAAGGCCTGGGCAACATCGCCGCGGCGGCGCTGGGTATTGTCACGCCGTTCTGCTCCTGTTCGGCGGTTCCGATCTTCGTGGGTTTTGTCTCGGCCGGCGTACCTTTGGGGGTCACCTTCTCCTTTCTGATTGCCGCCCCGATGGTCAATGAGGTGGCTCTGGGCCTGCTGTTCGCCCTGGTCGGCTGGAAGGTCGCCCTGACCTATCTGGCCTTCGGCCTCACCATAGCGATCGTTGCGGGCTGGGTGATTGGCCGCCTGCATCTGGAAGGCTGGCTTGAGCCGTGGGTGCGCGAGGTTCGCTCGGGCGAGGCCGATCTCTCGGGCGACCACCTGACGGTAGTCGACCGGCTGAAGGCGGGGCTCGCCGCCATGGGCGAGATCGTCGGCAAGGTCTGGCTCTGGATCATCGCCGGCATCGCGGCTGGCGCCTTCATCCACGGCTATGTGCCCGCCGAACTCCTGGCCCAGATCATGGGGCGAGACGCCTGGTGGTCGGTGCCGGCGGCCGTGCTCATGGGCATCCCCATGTATTCCAATGCGGCCGGCATCATCCCGGTGATCGAGGCCCTGCTCGGCAAGGGCGCGGCTCTGGGCACGGTGCTGGCCTTCATGATGTCGGTGATCGCCCTGTCACTCCCGGAGATGATCATCTTGCGAAAGGTGCTCAGCCTCAAATTGATCGCCGTCTTCGTTGGCGTCGTGGCCTGCGGGATTCTCGCGGTCGGCTACCTGTTCAATTTCCTCTTCACCTGAGAAAGCGCGAGCGATGAAAAACGTGAAGGTCCTAGGCCCCGGTTGCAAGCGCTGTGAGGCGACCGAAGAGATGGTCCGCAAGGAGGCCGCGAGACAGGGGCTCGAAGTCGAGATCGAAAAGGTCAGCGACTATGCCGCCATCGCCGGGTACGGGATTCTCTCGACGCCCGGGATCGTCATTGACGGCAAGGTCGTCCATGCGGGCGGGCTGCCCAAGTCCGATGATCTCGCCAGGTGGCTCGCGGCATAAGCCTCTCGGCAACGGGAGCGCCCATGGGCGAACAATACGCCTTCCCTTCCGCTGCTTGTTGCAGGAACTGAACATGTTGGAATACCGCGTCAACGCCACCCGCCAGGACCAGCACGGCAGCCTGGCCACCTGCAAGTCGGCCCAGATCGTCCTCGACACGGACATCAAGGGGCGTCTTGACGCCTTCAATCCAGCAGAGCTGTTCCTGGCCTCGATCGCCGCCTGCATGATCAAGGGCATCGAGCGTGTGACGCCCATGCTGAACTTCGATTTCCGCGGTGTCGAAGTGCGCCTGCACGGTGTCCGCCAGGACGCTCCGCCCCTGATGATCTCGGTCGACTATGAACTGATTGTCGACACCGACGAAGACGATCATCGGCTGGACCTGCTGCACACCAATGTCCGCAAGTACGGCACGATCTCCAACACCGTGGCGCGGGCCACCCGCCTTGAGGGCGTCATCAAGCGCAAGACCTGACCGCTGCGGACGCCACCCGGCGCCTGCGACCCATCCAAGGAAGCCTTCCCATGACCGACACCGAAGCCATGCAACGCGTGCTCTTTCTCAGCGACGGCGGTCCAGAGTTAGCGGTGATGGCGGCGAGCCTTCTGGAGGCCCGCGACCCGGGACGCTTTGCGATCTACAGCACCGGGATGGACGCCGATCCGGTCTCGTCCAAGGCGATTGGCGTGATGCGGGACATTGGCCTTGATATCTCCGCCCGCCCGCTCAGCACGCTGGGCGACTTCAACAGCATCCGCTTCGATCATGTCGTCACCCTGTGCGATCAGGTGGACAATTCTTGCCTCGACTTCCCCAGGGACCAGGACGTCACTCACTGGCAAATCGCCGACCCATCACTTGTTCAGGGGACCAACGAGCAGGTGCTGGAAGCCTATCGACAAGCCCGCGAGGCGTTGGCGGTCCGTGTCGAGGTCTGGTCGACCCGCTGATTGACCAACCCAAGTTCTGGTTCGTTCACCAACTCCGCCCCCAGTCATGGTCGGATCGCCGGGTGCTGCGCGCCAGATCTGTCCGAACAGTAAGACCGGCCGCAGGCCCGCTCTGCGTCGGAAACGGAACTCAGGCTCAGCCCCAGCCCCAGCCAAGAAAAAGGGCGGCGAAGCCGAAGCCTCGCCGCCCTGATTCAAACCCTCCCGAAGGAAGCCTGGCTTAGTTCACGGCCACGCCCGCCGCGGCCGCCTGGCGGACCATGGCGACGGCGATCAGGCGGTCCCAGCCGACCAGCGACACCAGGTGCGCATAGATCTGGGCCAGGGCGCCGTTGGTTTGCATCTCGCGCAGCTTCTCGACCGGCAGGGCGTTCAGCTTCTCTTCCGACACGCCGTAATATTCGGCGACGGTCTGCGGCTGGCCAGGCTGGCCGGCGGCGTCGGTCGGGGTGAAGACGGCGGTCTTCAGCTCGAACAGGTCGTTGTCCTTCAGCAGCTGCACGAACGAGTCGGTGCGGCGGCGTTCGGCCTCGAAGTCGTCGCAGAACTTGATGCAGTTCTGGGTGTATTCGGTGGGCTCGCCCTTGTCGTCGAACAGCTTGGTCTCGCCCTGTTCCGACAGCAGGCTGGAGCCCTTGTCGATGCAGACGATCAGGCGGTCCTGGCCTTCGTCATTGGCCAGCACGAAGGGATAGCGACGGATATAGGCGGGGATATAGACGCCCGCGTCGATCGAGCCGTCGGCGTTGACGAACAGGTTCTCGCCGTTGTTCAGGCCCATGACGGCCAGGGGAACGCGGTCCTCGCCGGCGAAGATCACCGGGAACGACAGGGCGGCTGGCGCGAACTCGGTCACGGTCAGCGGCACGGCCGTGCCGGTGGCGGCGAAGCTGTAGGGCTTTTCGTTGTGGACGAGGGCCAGTTTGGCATGCTGCTCGCGGTTCAGCGGCTCAGGCGAGACGTAGAACAGAACGTTGCCGGAGATGCCGCCGGCGGACTGAGTCGATTCCATTGATAGCTCTACAAAAAAGCTGAAAGGGCGGACCGCGCGAGCGGCCGTAAAGGCCTGGCGCTTCTAGCCGATCCCAGGCAGCGCGGCAATCGACCCGTCTCCCACCGGGAGATCGGGTCGGCGCTTTCCACCGCTGAGCGAATCTAGAACCGGTAGGCGACGCCCGCCCGCAGGGAGCGACCGGCCGAGGGCGCGATGTCCTTGAGGAACGAGGCGTGCTCGCGGACCTCTTCGTCGGTCAGGTTGCGGCCGTCCAGGAACAGCCGAAGCGAACCATCGCCCTTGGGCTTCCAGGCAAGGGAAGCGTTGAGGGTCGTATAGGCGTCGGTCGGCAGCTCGCCTTCCGCGACCCGGTCCTGCTCGCCGACATGGCGGGCCTCGACACGGGCGGTCCAGAAGCGGGCGTCGTAGATCGCCCGGCCGGTCACCGAATAGGACGGGATGCGGGCGGGCGGGCCCAGGTCGGTGGCGCCGCGCACGAAGTCGCCGGAGGCTTCCAGGGTCAGGCTCTGGTCAGCCTTGCGCCAGGCCTTGTAGCTGGTCTCGACCTCGAAGCCCCGGAAGTCGGCCTTGGTCTGCACATATTCATAGACGGTAAGGCCATCCTCCTCGGCGCCGGTCGGGCGCAGGTCGATGAAGCCGTCATAGCGGGCGGTGAACAGGTGCAGGTCGGCGCTCAGGCGCTCGCCGGTATAGTGGGCGGTGGCCTCCACCGACCAGGCGGTCTCTTCCTCGAGGTTGGGATCGCCGATCTCGAAGCCGCGCGTGGCCACGTGCGGGCCCTCGGCATAGAGCTCGGCCTCGGTCGGGGCGCGGCTGTTGCGCGACAGGGCCACGCCGAAGAACACCGCGTCCGAAGGACGGGCGAAGACGCCAGCCGAACCGGAGATGTTGGTGAAGTCGGCCTCGCCTTTCAGGCTGTCCAGGTTGCGATAGTCGATCCGCAGACCGCCCTCATAGCCCCAGCCGGCCTTCTCGACCCGCTGCTGGGTGAAGGCGCCGTATTCGGTGATCTTGGTCTTGGGCACATAGGCCTCGTCGCCCTGGGCGTCGAAGTTGCGGCGCAGGGTCTGGAAGCCCACCGCGCCCTTCCAGCCGTCGCGCTCGGCCTGGACCAGCTCAAGCCGGCCCTCATAGCCGTCGGACGTGAACTTGGTGCCGACCGCCGAGCCCTCGAACTCGGTGTGCTCGTAGTCGGCATAGCCGGCGGACAGGCGAATCTTGGCGAACGGGCCGACGGCCTTGTCGTATTCGCCGCGCAGGTCGACGCGGGTCTGGGTCAGGCCGATGGTGACGGGGCCTTCCTCCTCGTGCCCTTCCTCTTCTTCCTCGCCCTCTTCGTGCTCATGGACGTGGCCTGGGACGCCGTAGGTCGTGTCGGTCTTCTTGACCGAGACGCCGATGAAGCCGTCGGCGCCGACATAGGAAACGCCCGCCCCGATGGCTTCCAGCTCGACCGCCGTATTGGTCAGCTTGCCGCCGCCACCCTCGGCCGTCTCGCCCTCGGACTCCAGCTGGCGGCGGGATTCGGGGAACACCGGGATCTCGTAGTCGTCGGCTTCGCGCTTCAGGCCGTCCAGGGTGAGGACCAGCGGTCCGACCGCCGCGTGGATGGCGCCGGAGACGGCGTAGCTGTCGTCGCCGGTCGCGCCCGAGGCCAGGAGCCGGCCGCTATAGCCGCCTTCCGGGGCGCGGCTGGCGATGCGGTCGTCGATGATGTTGATCACCCCGCCGATGGCCGAGCCGCCATAGGCCAGGGCCGCCGGGCCGCGCAGCACCTCGATGCGCTCGGCCTCGCCGGGATCGGTGGCCACCTGGTGGTCGGGCGACAGGGCGCTGGCGTCGATCTGGCCCACGCCATTGGTCAGCACCTGCACGCGGGGTCCGGCAAGGCCGCGCACCACAGGACGGCTGGCCCCGGCGCCGAAGGCGGTGGAGCGCACGCCGGGCATGCCGCTGAGCAAGTCGCCCAGGCCGGTGGGGGGCGCGAGATCCAGGTCGGTGCGATCGACGATGGCGACGCTGGCGGTCAGGTTGTCGGCCGACACCGCATAGGGCGCGGCGGTGACCACCACCTTGGAGACTTCGGTGTCATCTTGAGCCGGAGCGGCCTCATCGGCATGGGCGCCCATGGCGCAAGCCAGGGCCAGCAGGCTGACAGCGGAGAAGACGACGCGACGCGACATGACAAAAGTCCTGAACCCTGGCCGGAGAAGCGGCCTTGTTCGGAACTGTTATGAAATAACATATCGACTCGTCAAGCGCCTTCGCGCTCTGAGGTCGGTCCGCACGGCCTTCGCCCGAAAACCATGCAACCGGGCGCTAGGCCGGACGTGGGCTGGCCAGCGCGCCATACAGGTCCGAGCGCCGATCGCGGAAGAAGCCCCAGGCCGCGCGGTGCGTTTGCAAAAAGTCCAGGTCGAACGACGCCGCCACCAGGCCCTCGTCGTCGTGGCCCAGTTCGCTGACCAGATCGCCGCGATGGTCGGCGATGAAGCTGGAGCCATAGAACCGCTGGCCGCCATTGGGATAGTTCTCCCACGGCTCGAAGCCGATGCGGTTGGCGCCGATCACCGGGATCACGTTGGCGACGGCGTGGCCCTGCATGGCCCGCTGCCACGGCAGGGTGGTGTTGAGGCTTGGGTCATGCGGCTCGCTGCCGATGGCGGTGGGGTAGAACAGCGCCTCGGCGCCCATCAGGGCCATGGCCCGGGCGGCCTCGGGATACCACTGGTCCCAGCAGATGCCGACGCCCAGCCGGCCAAAGCGCGTGTCCCAGACCTTGAAGCCGGTGTCACCGGGCCGGAAATAGTATTTCTCCTGATAGCCGGGGCCGTCGGGGATGTGGCTCTTGCGATAGAGGCCCAGCATCGAGCCGTCGGCGTCGGCCATCACCACGCTGTTGAAATAGTGCGGGCCTTCCCGTTCGAAGATCGAGATCGGGATCACCACGCCCAGCTCGCCGGCCAGGGGCGCGATGGCCTTGACCACCGGATGCTCGCGCCACGGATGAGCTTCCGCGAACCAGCGCTCTTCCTGGGTGACGCAGAAATACGGCCCCTGGAACAGCTCCGACGGCAGGATCACCTGGGCCCCGCCAGCGGCGGCCTCACGGATGAAGCCCTCGGTCTTCTTGATATTGGCCTGCAGGTCCATCCCGTACGAGGTCTGGATCGCGGCGACGTTCAGGGTCCGGGTCATGCGGGTTCCTGCTGGAGACATTGCAACAAGTGGACGGGATTAGGTCGTGACACAGCGGCCTCCTCGCAAGGGCGTGCGGCGTTTAGCGCATCCGGGGCTCCCTTGAAACCTCGCCGCGCGGTTGCCAGGCGGCGTCCGCCGGCGATAACTTCCGGCCGGGCGGCGAGGCAGCGATGAACACGGTCTTTATTCTGGGCGCGGGGGCGAGCCTCGACTTCGACAGGTCGAACCAAATGCCTGTCGGCACTGACCTCGCGCGGATGATCCGCGCGGCCTTGTCCGGCGAGATTTCAGCGGGAACGAGCAACGTTTCCGATGACTCGGTGCAGCATGTGCTGGGCGCAACTGGCGGGTTCACCGGCGTACACAAGGAGGCCATGCACACCATCCGGGATCATATCCATACCAAGGATTCGATCGATGACCTGGTGAACGAGTGGGCTCAGGATCGCCCAGAGGTCGCCAAGGTGGCGAAGATCTGCATCGCGCGTCAGATCTTACATGCCGAGCGAAAATCGCTTATGGGGCCTGCAGCGATCGAAACGGTGGGTCCCGGGGAGATCCTGAATCAGCTTTCCAACAGCTGGCTAGGCCAAGTGCATCGCCGCCATCGCATCGGCGAAAACGTTCGCCGGCGAGATCTTGACGATGTCTTCCACGGCCTGTCGTTCGTGACCTTCAACTATGATCGAACCATCGAGCAGTATCTGGCGCTGGCATACATCGCCCTGGGCGGTTTCACAGCCGACGAGGCTTACGCACACATTAAGCGCATCCCGATCCACCACGTTTACGGCTCACTCGGGGAGCTTGGGCGCGAGGGCGGTCTGCCCTATGGAGGATCGTCTCAGGAACTGCTGAGAGCGTGGCAGGGGATCAAAACCTACAACGAAGAGGTCGGCACCGAGCACGCCTCGACTATCGCGGAGGTGGTTCGGCGGGCGGACAAGCTTGTCTTCCTGGGCCTGGGGTATCATCCCCAAAACATGCGGATCCTATTTCCCTATGGAAAGGATCATGGCGCCCAAGCCTTTTGCTGCACGTTGGGGCTTTCCCCCCGGCGGCATGGCGAGTTGGGCCGCCTCTTCTCAGGCACTCCCAAATATTTCGCCGAGCGATGCGACAGCATGATCGCCACGGCCTCAGACGACCTGTTCTACTAGCCGAGGATCCGGTACTCGCCGAGGTCGCCGCCCTGGGCGGTGTCGATCCCGTCGCCGGCGACGAAGGCCATGACGTTCTGTAGGCAACCGACGATCTCGAGCTGGTACTGGCCCCGCGCCTAGCCCGGAAGCGCCCTCACCTTCCGCCAGCTGATCGGCAAGGGTTCGTCCTTGACGCCACCGCTTCAGCGCCCTGGCAGGCCCGCCGTCCCTGAGCAGGACGACGGGGCTTTTGCGTTCTGGGCTTTCAAAGCCCCACGGGACGAGGCTTTGCTCGACTTACTTTAAAGCCCTACGCCGGCTCCTGCTGGCTGATGCAGTGGAACGAACCACCACCGGTCAGGATCGCGGTCGAGGGCAGGCCGATGACCTCGCGCTCGGGGAACAGGCCCTGGATCACCTCGACGGCGAAGGCGCCGGACGCCTGGGCATAGACCGGGACGATCACCGCCTCGTTGGCGATCAGGAAGTTCATGTGCGAGGCCGGGATCGGCTGGCCCTCGTCATCCAGAATGCGGCCCGGCGACGGGATGCGCACCACCTGCAGGGGCGAGCCCCGGCTGTCGGTCATGCCGGCCAGGGCGCGGGCGGTCTCGGCATAGACTTCGGCGTTGGGATCGTCGGTCCCGAAGGCCATCGGGCAGGCCACCACGCCCGGCGCGACGAAGCGGGCCAGGTTGTCGATATGGCCGTCGGTGTGGTCGTTCAGTAGGCCATCGCCCAGCCACAGCACCTTCTTGACGCCCAGCGCCTTGGACAACGCCGCGAAGGCCTTGGCCTCGTCGAAGTCGCCATTGCGGTTCTCGTTGAGCAGGCACTGGCGGGTCGAGAGCACGGTGCCCAGGCCGTCATGGTCCAGCGAGCCGCCCTCCAGCACGAAGCCGTTGCGGGTCAGGGGCGTGCCCGAGGCGGCGGCGATCTGCTCGGCGACGATGTCGTCGCCCTCCATCTCGAACTTGCCGCCCCAGCCGTTGAACTCGAAGCCGGCGGCGACCGGGCCCTGGGCGGTCTCGACGAAGATCGGACCGGTGTCGCGCAGCCAGATGTCGCCGAACGTGCCGCGCACGATCTCGACGGTCGTGTCCGACAACAGGGCTTGCGCGGCGGCCTCGGCCTCGTCGCCCACCACCATCAGGCGCACGCGCTCGCCGCCGGGGCCGGCCAGGGCGCGGGCCAGATCGGCCACTTCCTTCTGGGCGACCGGCAGGTCTTCGCGCCAGAGCTCAACATGGCTGGGAAAGCCCACCCACATCGCGCGGTGCGGGGCCCACTCGGCGGGAACGGTCGGGGTCATGTGTCGAAGCCTGGATCAAAACGGGAGGCGCAAATGGCCCCTGGCGGACCGGGGGTCAAGCAGGGGTTCTAGCAAATGACGTTTTCTAACAGATGGGGGCGACAAAACAAAAAGGGCGGCCCGTTGCGGGGCCGCCCTTCCTGATAGTCGTGGTGACGAGTGGGTTAGAACTCGTAACGCAGGCCGACCTGAACCGACCAGACCGAACGACCGCCACTGTCGCGCGACTTGGTGGCCGCCGTGGTGTTGAAGTTCGAGTAGAGGTAGCGATCGCAGACCGGGCTGCCGGTCGGCGCGGCGACGCCAGCGCTGGTCGCGCACTGGGCGCTGATCAGACGGGTGCTGTCGCTGTATTCCTCGATCACGCCCCATTCGTCATTGATCAGGTTCAGAACGTTTTGCACGTCGAACACCAGCCTGGACTTGTGGCCCTTCATGAAGCCGGGGAGTTGCTGGCTGTACTGGAAGTCGACTTGGTAGATCTCGGGATTGTCATCCGAGCCTTCACCCTTTTCGAGGATCCGGCCCTGCGGCAGGCCAAAGAGTTCCACCGCGTTCTTGAAGCTGTTCAGCGTGGCCTGGTTGGCGAAGGTCACGAAGCCCACGGTCAGGTCGTTGGGGTTGGTGTCGGCGCGGAAGTCCGGCACGTACAGCAGGTGGTTGCCGCGATTGACGCCGAACGTCGATCCGCGACCGCTGGCCGGATCGTTCATCACGAAGCTGATCGGGCGGCCCGAGCGCGTTTCAGCGAACAGGTTGAAGCGCGATTCATAGTCACCGAAGAACTTCTTGCGATAGCCGACTTCAGCCTTGAAGCGGTTCTCGATCTCCTCGAAGGCCGTGCCATAGGCTTCTTCGTTGGGGTCCAGGCCGGCGGCTCCGGTGCCGTAGAGCGAGCTGGCGGTCGAGGCGAAGCGGGCGCCGGAGACCTGATCCTCGATCTTCTGACGGGCATAGCCGAACTGCAGATCAAGACCGTTGTCGAACGACCGCGAGAGGGACAGGCCGAGGGTGTAGCTCTGGCCCTTGTCGGCGTTCAGAGCGACGATGTCGCGGTTGCTGCCGGCGTTGATCGAGCTGATGCCGCTGGCGGCGCGTTGGGCGGCGGTTCCCCCAATGCCGTCATAGCGGATCCGACCGTCCGGGGTCTTCTGGGCGACGCCGTTGACCACCAGCGGTGCGGCGCGGAAGTCGCGGAAGGTCAGGCCATCGTTCACTTCGGTGGCGACGGCGTCGAGGCTCAAGCGCCAGTTGTCGAAGGCCGGGGCCATCGATTCAGGCAGGAAGCCCGAGGTCCAGCCATCCTGGGCCTTGAGGGTGGCGGTGAAGAACAGCTTCCAGTCCGACGGCATCTTGAACGACGGCAGGATGGCGTTGGTCTCCGACGCCGTCGGGACGACAGCGCCGCCTTGCAGCGCCTGAACGGAGGCCGGGATGTCGTAGCCGAAGGCGGCGTTCGCCAGGCTGATATCCAGAGCCGCCGAGCCGATCGCGGGCGTGAAGCCGGCGGCGCCAGTGGTTTCGGTGAACCCGGTGGCCGTCCGCTCGATCTGGATGCCGGCGGTGACGATGCCGGTGTTGCTGAAGCTGTTGGAGATAAACACGTCCGGCAGACCGCCCGAGAACAGGCCGGCCCCAGCGCGCAGTTCCAGCCATTCGGTGGGCTCATACTCGACCGAGCCGCGCGGCATCAGCACGCTCAGACCATCATAGGTCTGTTGGTTGGTGAAGCCGTTGCGCGCGACGAAATTGGGATTGTAGGCCGGCTTGTCGTCGCTCTTGTACCAGTCATAGCGGGCGCCGAGGGTAACGCGCAGCTTCTCGGTGATGTCCAGGGTGTCCTGAGCAAAAACCGAATGCAGGGTGTAGCGGAAGTCAGCCGCGGCGTCGTTGGCATTGCCCGTCACCGCGTTGCTATAGACAAGGCGGTTGGCCTTGCCGGCGGCGAAATCGGCGATCGAGTCGAAATAGTAGCTGCCGTCGCTGTTGGGCACGAAGATATTGAAGATGTCGATCTGTTGGCCTTGATAGCCGGCCTTGAACAGGTGATCACCCAACGCATACTTGGCCACGGCCTGGACCTGGAGGTTGGAGGTTTCCAGGAAGTTGGCGTGGCGGAACTGGTCAGGGCCGAAGCGCAGCGTCGAGGTCGAGCCGCAGCTGGTCATGGTGTTGCCGGTGGCGACCACGCTGGTCGGCGCCAGACAGATCTGGATATCCGAGAATTCCTGGCCCGACGGCGGGTTTTGCCGGCGCTCGTAGTCGCGATAGGTGAGGCGCAGGGTGGTCGACAGCTTGTCGGTCCATTGCGAGTTCAGTTCACCGACATAGGAGTAGTCTTCCTCGCCGGTCAGGTACCAGTGCGAGTCCAGGCCCGCCGAGCTCGTCGAGAGATCGGTGCGCGAGGTCAGTTCCGACAAGGCGTAGCGGGCGGTCAACGACAGGCGGTGGTTTTCGTTGATGTTCCAGTCAACCTTGGCCGTGTACTTCTCGTCGAGGATCGGCTTGGTGCTGGCGATCGAGCCGACTTCAAACTTGCTGGCGTAGTTGGTGTTGAAGATGCTGGTGACCTGATCAATGGTCGCTTGCGACACGCCGTTGATGCTGTTGGCGAAGCCGGCGCCGGTCGGACCGGTCGAGGTCGAGTCGGCCGAGTCGTAGAACTCGTAGGACAGGGCGAAGAACAGCTTGTCCTTGATGATCGGGCCGGACAGGAAGGCGCCGTAGTTCTCTTGCTTGATCCGCGTGTCGACCTTCGAGCCGCGGATCTTGCGGCCGGTCATGCCGTCATTGAGATAGTTGACGAAGGCCGAGCCGTGGAACGCGTTGGCGCCCGAGCGCAGCACAACGTCGAGCGCGCCGCCCGAGAAGTCGCCGTTCTCGACATCGATCGGCACGGCGTTAACCGTGAATTGCTCGATGGCGTCCAGCGAGACGGGGCCGCGGCGGGTCGGCAGGCCGCCCGTGTTGAGGCCGAAGTCGTCCTGAGCCTGGGCGCCGTCGATGGCGATACGGTTGGTGCGGGGGTTGGAGCCGGCGATCGAGATGCCGCCGTCGCCGCGTGAATTTTGCGAAACCAGCACATTGCGGCGGGCCAGGTCGCGAATGTCGCGGTTGATGGTCACGACCGACTGGATGTCGTCGCGGTTCAGGGTCGAGCTCGTACCGGTATTCTCAGACGTCACGTCACGAGCCGCTGTGACGATAATTGCGTCAACCGCAACGGCGCTTTCGAGGTCGACATTCAGACGCAGGGTGTCGCCGACCGTCAGGTTGACGCCCTCGATCGTCTCGGGCTCGAATTCCCCCGAGGCGACGGTGATGACGTACGGGCCGCCGACCCGCAGGCCGCGCGCATCGTAGACGCCCGAGGCGTCCGACGAAACCGTCGACCGCGTACCCGACGGCGTGTGAACGATCGTGACATTGGCGCCGGCGATCGGAGCGCCGCTCGCCGAGGTGATTTCACCCCGGATCGCTGCGGTGGTTTCCTGAGCATAGACCGCGCTGGACGCGGCGAGCGCGAGCACGGTAAGGGCTGCCCCACCGGCGAGCCTTTTCATCGAAATCATTGCAATCCCCTCGTTCTGGCGCGCTCTCGACACAAAAGAGAAACATCGCACCCCATGTTAGGGGTTTCCTTAGCCGTCCTTTTCGAAGGTTTGGTGACGGAAAGGCCACGGCGGACCACAAACCCGACACCATCGGCGCCTTTGCAACACATTTGGTCAGGACTTTCTTACTTGTGCCGGAGAACCCAGCGTGGCGCTTGATAAAATGACGCAACCGGACGATGCGCGCGCCTGGCGTCTGACGCTGTGCATGGTGGGCGTGCTGACGATCCTGCGGCTGGCGGCGCTGTTCGCCACGCCCTTCGAGCTCTACCCGGACGAAGCCCAGTATTGGCTGTGGTCGCGGACCCTGGATTTCGGCTATTTCTCCAAGCCGCCGATGATCGCCTGGCTGATCTGGGCCACCACCGCGATCGGTGGCGATTCAGAGGCCTGGGTGCGGATCTCGGCGCTGTTCCTGCACGCCGGCACGGCCCTGATCATTCACCGCATCGCCCACAGGCTCTATGGCGGCTGGACGGGCCTGGCGGCGGCGGCCCTCTATCTGCTGATGCCGGGCATCCAGCTGTCGTCGGGCGTGATCACCACCGACGCGCCGCTGCTGTTCTTCCTGTCCCTGACCATCTGGGCCTATGTGTCGCTGCCAGCGCTGGAGGTCCGCCGCCGCCTGCCCGTCGCGGCCGCCCTGGGCGCGGCCCTTGGCCTGGCCTTCCTCTCCAAATACGCGGCGGTCTATGTGCTGGTCGGGCTGGCCGCCCACCTGGCCGCGTCGCGCGAGGCCCGACAGGTCTGGACCCTGCCGATGGCCGCCGCCGCCCTGGCCGCCCTGGCCATCGTCTTCACGCCCAACCTAGTCTGGAACCTGACGCACCATTTCGCGACGCTGGAACACACCGCCTCCAACGCCAACTGGAACGCCGCCCAGCTGTTTAACATCCGTGAGCTGATGGAGTTTATCGGCTCGCAGTTCGGGGTGTTTGGGCCCATCCCCTTCGCGGTTCTGGTCGGCGGGGCGATCTGGCTGGGCGCCCGGCGCAGGCTTGAGCCGGGCGACCTGCTGATGCTGTGCCTGGCGGCCCCGCCCCTGCTGACCGTGGCGGCCCAGGCCTTCGTCTCGCGCGCCAACGCCAACTGGGCCGGCGTGGCCTATATCGCCGGCTCGATCCTGGCGGCGGCCTGGCTGCTGCGCTGGAACGCCCGCCGTTGGCTGATCGCCGCCGTGGCGATCCAGGCCGCGTTCTGCGCGGTCTTCATCGCCTGCATGGTCAATCCGCGCCTCGCCGACACCCTGGGCGCGGCCAACAGCTTCAAGCGCGTGCGCGGCTGGGAACAGGGCGCCCAGGCCATCATCGCCCGGGCGCGCGAGGAACAGGCGGCCGGCGGCCTGACCAGCATCGCCATGGACGACCGCTTCCTGTTCAACGTCACCGCCTATTACGGCCGCGACTATTTCAACACGCCCGGCGCCCCGCCGCTGAAGATGTGGGTGCACGAGGCCCGCCCGCAGAACCAGGCCGAGACCGAGGCCCCGCTAACCGCCGCCTTCGGCCGCCGCGCCCTGATCGCCAGCCTCGAAGGCGACTACCGCGCCGAGATCGAGCAGGACTTCGCGCGGACGTCCGGTCTGGAGATCGTCCGGGTTCGGCTGGACCGCAAGCACGTGCGCCGCACCGACCTGTTCATCGCGCAGGACTTCCGCCCCCTGCCCCGCGATCCGGTGACGGGTCTGCCGCCAAGGCCGAAGGCCGAGCGCTAGGCCAGATAGCCCAGCGCGAGCGCGATCACCGCCGGGATGGTCTGGATCAGCAGGATCGACTTCTTCACCGTCACCGCCCCCCAGACGCCGGCCACCGCCACGCAGGCCAGGCCGAAGGTCTTGAACGCCGAGGCCGTCACCGGGTCGGGATAGAACAGCCCGATCGCCAGGGCCGCGACCAGGAAGCCGTTATAGCAGCCCTGGTTGGACATCGCCGGCTTGAGCACGGCGGCGGCCTCTTCGCCGAGACCGAACGCCTTGCGGCCCTGGGTGTCGAACAGCACCGTCTCCAGCAGCACGATGTAGACGTGGATCAGCATCACCAGGCCGGCGGCGATCTGGGCGGCGAGAAGCATGGCGCGACCTCTTTAGAACGACAGCTCAGGCTGCATGGCGCCCGGCTGCTGGGTCTCGGGCAGGTGGCAGGTGAAGGTCGAGCCCGAGCCCGGCTCGCTCTCCAGCGCCACCCAGCCGCCGTGCAGCTCGACCAGCGCCTTGACCAGGGCCAGGCCCAGGCCCGGGCCGCCGCGATCGCGGCCGACGAAGCGGTCGAAGATGTGGGCCTGGACATGGAACGGCACGCCGCGCCCGGTGTCCTTGACGTCCAGCCGCACCTCGCCCAGCGCCCGGCGCGCCGACAGGGTGACGATGCCGTCCGGCGGGGTCTGGCGCAGGGCGTTCTCGACCAGATGGTCCAGGGTCTGGGACAGGCGCTTGAGGTCGCCCCGGATCAGGCCGACATCCTCGTCGCACTCGATGTTCAGGGTCACGCCGCCCAGCGTGGCGTCCTTCATCGCCCGCTCGCGGGCGTCGACCAGCAGGTCGCCGACGCGGATGTCCTCGATCTCCAGCGCCATCTCGCCGGCGTCGATCTGGGCCATGTCGAGCACGTCGTCGATCGAGCGGGCCAGCTGGGTGGCGGCGGCGCGTACGGCGGCCACATGGTTGCGGCCCCGCTCGTGCAGACCCTCGGCCCGCTCCAGCAGCTCCGAATAGCCGATGATCGTGGTCAGCGGGGTGCGCAGCTCATAGGAGACATTGCCCACGAAGTCGCGCTTCAGGCGCTCGGCCTCGGCCAGGGCGGCGGAGCGATCGGCCAGGGCGCTTTGCAGGTCGCGGGTGTCGGTGACGTCGGTGAAGCCGATCAGGGTCGCGCCGTCCGGCAGCGGCCGGCTTTGATACAGCACGATGCGGCCGTCCGAGGTGCGCACCTCGCCGGAGGTCGGCGCGCGCATCTGCGGATCGGGATCGGCGACCCGGCCCTTCAGCTCGCGCCAGAACGAAAGGTCGTGCAGGCGCGGCACGCACAGGTCGACCACGCCCTCGAAGTCCACGGCGGCCTCGAGGGCCTGGGCGCTGACGTTCCAGAAGGTCTCGAACGCGTCATTGTGCAGCCGCAGCCGGCCGTCGGAGCCGAACACCGCGACGGCGTCATTCAGCTTGTCGAGCGTCGCCTGCTGCACCTGGATCAGGGCGTTGTACTGGGCCTTGAGTTTCAGCTCGCCGGTGATGTCGGAATAGAGCAGCAGCATGCCGCCCAGCGGGTGGGGCTGGCGCACCAGTTTCAGGGTCCGGCCGTCGGGCAGGCCCCACATGTCGTCGGCCTGGGGACCCAGGTCCTCGTAGTGGGCCAGCTCCTCGGCCTTCCATTTGGCGTAGTCGATGGTCTCGGGCAGGCGGCGGCGCTGGCGCAGGCGGTCGAGGATCTCGCCATGGGTCGGTCGGTCGGCCAGCCAGGCGGGCTCCAGGCCCCACAGCTCGGCGAAGGCGGTGTTGTGGAAGGCCAGGCGGCGGGTCTGGCTGAAGATCGCCACCGCGTCGGCGATATGGTTCAGCGTCTCGTCATGGGCCTCGACGTGCTTGCGCAGGGCGTCGCGGACATCCTCGATCTCGGTGACGTCGCTGCAGAACACCCCCACCCCGCCGCCGTCCAGCGACTTGGCGGCCACGCGGAAGGCCCGGCGACGGCCATCGACATTGACCCAGCGCAGGGCCTCGCGGCGCTCGCCCGAGGTCGCGGCCTCGGCGGCCAGGGCGTCGGCGGCGCGGTCGAAGGTCTTGCCCGCCAGGGCGGCGGTGGCGGCCGAGGGCGCGTCGACGGCGCGCAGATAGGCGGCGTTGCCCCACACCGGCGCGCCATCGGCGCTGGAGATCCAGGCCGGCTCGACCAGGCCATCGACAAAGGCGGCGAAGCGGGCGGCCGACGGCAGGCCCTCCTCGTTGGACGCCGCGGCCGCCAGACGCAGCCAGGCCAGGGCCCCGGCCGCGCGGCCCTCGACGGACACCGAGCCCGCCGCGCCCTGGGCCTCGAAGGCGCAGGGCTCGCCGCGCTCGAACAGGCCGCGCAGGCGCAGGGCGTAGTCGGGATCGGCCAGCATCAGGGCGGCCACCACCTCCTGGGCCCGCGCCTCGCAGCCCAGCACCCCGGCGCAGGCGGCCAGGCTGTCGGCGCCGGACACGAGGGCGGCCTTGCCATCCTCGACCGAAATCAGGGCGCTGTCGAAGGCTTCCGCCGAGGCTTGAGCCGCCAGGGCGCCGTTCTCCAGGCTGGAAAGCCGGCCCTGCAGGACGGCCAGCCTGGCCTCGAATCGCCGACGCTGGGCCAGAGCCCACAACGTCGCGCAAATGGCGAGGCAGACCGCGCCGGCCGCCGCCGCGAGGATCAGTTCATGCGAAGTCATCAGGCCGGTCGCTAAAGCCCCAGGCGGCCCACGAAGGCGGGTCCGCGAATCAGAATCACAGATTAGTCGGGCCGTGACCAGAGCGCGACCTGAACGGCTGTCGCAGGTCACGTCGCACGCGGCTGGCGAAACCGGCCAATCAGTCTATCTGAGAGCCATGGACTGGACCGCCCGCCTCGCCCCGTCGCTCGACCAATTCGCCGCCCTGGCGCAAGCCGCCTTCGAGGCCCTGCCCGAGCCGTTCGCCGGCCTGTCGGCCGATGTCGAGATCCGTATCGAGGATTTCGCCGCCGAAGAGGTGCTCGATGACCTGGGTATCGAGGACCCATTCGAACTGACCGGCCTCTATCAGGGCGTCGATCTGGGCCGCCGCTCGGTGCTCGACTCCGGCGTCCACCCGTCGATGGTGTTCCTGTATCGCCGTCCGATCCTCGACGAATGGTGCGAGCGCGGCGACGTCAGCCTGGGCGAACTGATCAGCCACGTGCTGGTCCACGAGATCGGCCACCATTTCGGCCTGTCCGACGACGACATCCACCGCATCGAGGACGACGCCTGATGACACCGCCCCGCTTCGACCTTGAGGCCTTCCGCGACCGGATGAGCGAGGGCTCGTTCGCCAACGGCCTCGACATGGCCGCCGACGGCGCGGTCGCGCTGGTGGCCCTCGAGGACGAGATCGTCACCGCCCACGTCCAGGGCGGCGAGCTCTATGTGGTCGAACTGCGCCCCCCGGCCGAGGGAACCTGCACCTGCCCGGGCTTCGACAAGTTCGGGGCCTGCAAGCACCAGGTCGGGGTGGCGGCGGCGGTCAACGCGCTTGACGTCGCCGGCCTGCAGAAGGCGCAGGGCCGCATGGCGCGGCTTCGCGACGGCCTCGCGCTGGAAAGCCAGGAGGCGCTGATCGAGCGGCTGGTGGAGCTGGCGCGACGTCGGCCGGATGTGCTGGCGGCGCTGGAGGGCGACCGCGAGGACTGAAGCCCCTTCAACGGAGAGAGCGGATTTTGCGGTAGCCCGTAAACCACGTCCGACCCGGTTTGCGCTGGGTAAGCCGCTCGGTCGTGTTGGATGAGGCGCCGCGCGCACAGCCAGCCCTTCTCGCGAGCGGGAAGGGCTGACCCAAGTCGCTGGACAAACGGTCAAGCTCACTGCGATATCACCTTGAGTTGAGCTTGGGAGGCGATGTGCCTTATTTTGAAACTGTCCTCCGTAAGGCGGGACTGCTTGCTCTCGCCCTTGCGGTAACGGCCTTGGCGGGCTGCAAACTGCCAGTCCTTGACCCCGAAACTGACGCGGTGGCCCGCGCCGTTTACACGGAGCTACGCACCGGCTCGCCCGAGATTCACACGAGGTTGGCGCCCGAGCTGAGAACGCCCGTATCGCAGGCGGAACTCGTCAATATGCGCGCGCTCATTCCGCCCGGTGAGCCGATTTCAAGCAAGGCTGTTGGATGGCGCTACGTCAGTACGGTTGGCCAAGGCAGGAGCGCCGTGATGAGTCACGAGTACGACTACCCGGGCAAAGTCGTCTTGGCCCAGGTGTCTCTACAACGTCCCGAGGGTTCAAAAGCTTGGATCGTCGATGGGGCTCACATCCGAACCGCCACAATCCAGGAACTTGACGCCCTCAACTTCAGCCTGCTCGGAAAGTCACCGGCTCACTACGTCTTCCTCACGGCGATGGCCGCCAGCCTTGCCCTGATGCTCGCAGCCCTGATCAAGGTCGCCAGAACCAAGGGGCTGAAGCGCAAGTGGCTATGGGTGATCGCATCGCTCTTTTGCGCCATAGGGTTTGACATCAACTGGTTCAGCGGCGCGGTGGCGTGGAAGGCGAATTTCGGCCTGATCAATGCTGGCATAGTGTCTGGGACTTCGCGGTTTGATCCGTGGATCTTGTCCTTTTGCCTGCCGATAGGGGCGATCCTCATCCTGACCGGGGTGTGGGCAAAGCCCAAGCCAGTTCATGACGCGGAAACACCGGCTCCCTGACCCACCGCGCCGATCACCATCTAAGAGCAAGCCTCAATGTCGAACCCGGACGGCCCCTGGAAACCTGAACAACCAGACCAACCGCCGGCGCCCGCCCCCGAGCCCGGCCGCCCCGTCCTGTGGCTCCTGTTCATCGCCGCCATGATCGGCATCGTCATCGCCATGGCCCGGGCCTTCCCCGAAGCCGTGCGCACGCCCGATGACTGGGGTTCGGTGATCTACAGCCTGGGCGTGGTGGTGCTGGTCAGCGCCGGACTGTTCCGGATCCGAAGCCGCCTTCAGATCGCCCAGCACCTGCGCCACGCGGCGATCTGGGCCGCGATCGTCGCCGTGCTGGCCCTGGGCTTCGCCTATGCCGACGAGCTGGAGGGCGTCTCGAACCGTGTGCGGATCGCCTTCAGCGGCGGCGCGCCCGTGGCGACGGCCGAGCGCGAGCTGGTCATTCCGCGCGACGAGACCGGATCGTTCGTCGTCGCCGCCCAGGTCAATGGCCAGCGCGTGCGCTTCCTGGTCGACACCGGCGCCACCGAAACCGTGCTCAGCCCCGACGACGCCCGCCGGCTGGGCGTGGACCCCGACGCCCTGCGCTATGACCGCCAGTCCGAGACCGCCAACGGCCTGGGCTTTGGCGCGACCCATGTGGTGGAACGGCTGGAGGTCGGCGCGATCCGATTCGACGCCTTTCCGATGGTGGTCAACAAGGCCCCGATGAGCACCTCGCTGCTGGGCATGAGCTTTCTGGACCGGCTGGAGTCGTACGAGGTTCGGGGGCGGACCCTGACGTTGAAGTGGCGGGACGAGGCGGCCTGAGTACGGGGATAGCGATCGCGCCGCCCCCGAATAGGCAGGGGGATAGACGCCTCAAGTCCTCCCCCTGAAGGGGGAGGCGGCCGGAGGCCGGTGGGGGAACACCGCATTGATTCAACAGGACTTCCCCCTCCGTCGGCTTCGCCGACACCTCCCCCGCTAGAGGGAGGACCTGTATGGGCGTCCAGCAAACTTATCCGACGCGCTGAAACCTCCCGTATTCTGTACCCACCTCGTCGC
>CAYRTE010000055.1:0-27442 GCA_964427205.1 uncultured Caulobacter sp. | reverse complement strand
CCCTTTCCTCGCGACGAGGTGGGGACAAGAATACGGGAGGTTTCAGCGCGTCTGACAGGCGCGCTCGCTTTATTTGTAGGGCGTTGATCAGGCTAGGATTTTTTCCGAAAGCCCAGGGGATAGCGCGCAGCTTATCCCCGCACTTGCCCCTACGGGCTGCTGCGCAGCCGTCTTCCCCCGGAGGGGGAAGATGAGATCAGCGCGCCCTTCATCTTCCCCCCTCCGGGGGGAGGACGACCTGCGCAGCAGGTCAGGAGGGGGCCTGCGGCGGCGGCCGGTTATCCCCCATCGCGCGCACCCGCCGCCTTCCCTCTCCCGCCAAAGCCGCCTAAGACACCGTTTCATGACGGCCAAGCCCCATGATCCCGCCCGCGTCGCCCTCGACGCGATCCGCGCCCGCGCCTTTGCGTTCCCAAAGCGCCATTTCCTGTCCGCCGGCGATCTGAACGCGCCCCAGGCCGCCGACCTGCTGGACCTGGCCGAGGCGTTCGTCGCCTTCAATCGCCAGACCTCCAAGTCGCTGGACCTGCTCAAGGGCCGGACGCTGATGAACCTGTTCTTCGAGAACAGCACCCGCACCCAGTCCAGCTTCGAGATCGCCGGCAAGCGCCTGGGCGCCGACGTGGTCAATATGAGCCCGCGCACCTCGTCGATCACCAAGGGCGAGACCCTGATCGACACCGCCGTGACCCTGAACGCCATGCGGCCCGACCTGCTGGTCGTGCGCCACGCCTCGTCTGGCGCGGCCTCGCTGCTCAGCCAGAAGGTCAGCGGCCACGTCATCAACGCCGGCGACGGCCAGCATGAGCATCCGACCCAGGCCCTGCTGGACGCCCTGTCGATCCGCCGCGCCTTTGGCCGGGTGTCGGGCCTGACCGTGGCGATCTGCGGCGACGTGCTGCACAGCCGCGTGGCGCGCTCGAACGTCAGCCTGCTGCACACCCTGGGCGCCAGCGTGCGGCTGGTGGGTCCCGCCACCCTGATGCCGGCCCAGGCCGAGCGCTGGGGCGTGACCGTCCACCACGACATGAAGTCGGGCCTGGCCGGCGCCGACGTGGTGATGATGCTGCGCCTGCAGCTGGAGCGGATGCAGGGCGGCTTCGTGCCCTCGACCCGCGAATATTTCCGCTTCTATGGCCTGGACCGCGAAAAGCTGTCCCGCGCCGCGCCGGGGGCCAAGGTCATGCATCCGGGCCCGATGAACCGGGGCGTCGAGATCGACAGCGACGTCGCCGACGATCCGGCCGTCAGCCTGATCCAGGACCAGGTCGAGATGGGCGTCGCCGCCCGGATGGCGGTGCTGACCAGCCTCGCCGCGCGGCTGGAGGCCGACCAATGAATTCGCCCCAGCCCCTGGCCTTCACCAATGCCCGCCTGGTCGACCCCGAGAGCGGCTATGACGGCCCCGGCGGGGTCATCGTCTCCGAAGGTGTGATCTCCGACGTCGCCAAGGGCCGCGAGTTCGGCAAGCTGGGCAAGGGTGTCCGGGTCGTCGACTGCGGCGGCGCCCTGCTGGCGCCGGGCCTGATCGACCTGCGGGTCAAGACCGGCGAGCCGGGCTCGGAGACCAAGGAAACCCTGGCCTCGGCCGCGCGCGCCGCCGCCGCCGGCGGCGTGACCTCCATCGTCGTCCAGCCCGACACTGATCCGGCCATCGACGACCCCAGCGTGGTCGACTTCATCCTGCGCCGCTCGCGCGACATCGACAGCGCCCGCATCCTCTGCGCCGGGGCCGCGACCAAGGGCCTGAAGGGCGAGCAGATGGCCGAGATCGGCCTGATGCGCGAGGCCGGCTGCGTCTACATCACTGACGCCGACCGCCCGATCGTCGACAGCAAGGTGTTCCAGCGCATCCTGACCTACGCCAAGGGCTTCGACACCCTGCTGGCCCACCGGCCGATGGACATGTGGCTGGCCAGGGGCGGGGCTGCGATCGGCGGCGAGTTCGCCGGCCGCCTGGGCCTGCCCGCGATCTCGCCGATGGCCGAGCGGATCATGCTGGAGCGCGACATCGCCCTACTGGAAGCCACCGGCGGCCGGCTGCTGGTGGATCAGATCACCAGCGCCGGCGCGCTGGAGACCCTGGCGCGCGGCAAGGCGCGCGGTCTGCGCCTGCACGCCAGCGTGTCGATCAACCACCTGTCGTTCAACGAGCTCGACATCGGCGACTATCGCAGCTTCGCCAAGGTGACCCCGCCCCTGCGCGGCGAGGACGACCGCCAGGCCCTCATCGAGGCGCTGGCGTCAGGCCTGATCGACATCGTCGTCTCGGCCCACGCCCCGGCTCCGGCCGAGGACAAGCGCCTGCCCTTCGACGAAGCCGCCCCCGGCGCCATCGGCGTCGAAACCCTGCTGCCGGCCCTGCTGTCGCTCTATCACGACGAGCGCCTGCCGCTGGTCGACCTGATCCGCGCGGTCACCCTGGCGCCCGCTGAACTGCTGGGCCTGCGCGGCGGCCGCATCGCGCCGGGCGCTCCCGCCGACCTGGTGCTGTGCGACATCGACGCGCCGATCATCGTGGATGCGTCGCGGCTGCTGTCGAAGTCCAAGAACTCGCCGTTCGACGGGCGCCGTCTGCAAGGTCAGGTGCTGATGACGCTGGTCGACGGACGGGTGGTGCACCGGGCCGAGGGGTGACGCCTTGATGGCAAGGATTGACAATCTTTGCCAAACATCGCCCATTGCCATCAGGGTGCATGATGGCGACCATGAACGTTTCCCTGCCCGACGCCATGAAGGATTGGGTTGAGGGCCGCGCCGAGACGGGGCGCTACAGCAATGCCAGCGATTATGTGCGCGACCTGATCCGCCGCGACCAGGAACGCGCCGAGAAGATCGCCGCCATGCAGCGCCTGATCGATGAGGCCGAGGAGAGCGGTGTCGGCTCCAGTTCGATGGACGACATCCTGGCGGCGGCGCGCCGCCGGCTGCGGGCCACCTCGGATGGCCTATAGGCTCAGTCGCAAGGCCGAGGCGGATATCCTCGATATCTACCTGACCGGAGCGGGCGCGTTTGGGCAGGATCAGGCCGAGCGCTATCATGCGGGGCTGGAAAAGGCGTTCGCGTTTCTCTCCGAGTTCCCGCTCGCCGCTCCCGAACGCGCCGAACTGGGCCGCTCATCGCGCGTCCATCCTTACAAGAGCCACATCATCATCTACCGCCTCGACGGGCGGACATCTTCATCCAGCGTGTTCGGCATGGATCCGAAGATTGGCTTCCTTGAAGGATCAGGCGACCGCCTTTTGCTCACCCGCTGAGTCTCCTGCTACATCTTCGCCACAAGCAATCCTTGCGCAGCGGTTGAAATCGCGCGCAACTCGCCTTAGGGTCGAAACGTGCAAGATCTCGCTCAAGCCGTCTATCTCACGCTCGCGATCGCCGTCGTCGGAGGCTACCTCCTCGGCTCGATCCCGTTCGGCCTGATCGCCACCCGCCTCGGCGGGGCCGGCGACATCCGGCAGATCGGCTCCGGCAATATCGGCGCGACCAATGTGCTGCGCTCGGGCCGCAAGGACCTGGCGGCCATCACCCTGCTGGGCGACGCCGGTAAGGGCGTGCTGGCCGTGCTGCTGGCCCGCTGGCTGACCAACGACAGTGCCGCCATCGTCGCCCTGGCCGGCGGCGCGGCGTTTCTGGGCCACCTGTTCCCCGTCTGGCTGAAGTTCAAGGGCGGCAAGGGCGTGGCCACCTTCTATGGCGTGCTGCTGGCCGCCTGCTGGCCCGTGGGCGTGCTGGCGGCCATCACCTGGCTGGCCATGGCGGCCCTGTTCCGCATCAGCTCGTTGGCCGCCCTGACCGCCGCGGCCCTCGCCGCGCCGTTCGCCCTGGCCACCGACCAGCCCTATCCGATGATGGTGCTGGCCCTGTTCATGGCGGTGCTGATCTTCATCCGCCACCGCGAGAACATCGCCCGCCTGCTGAAGGGCCAGGAGCCGCGCATCGGCAAGAAGAAACCCGACCCCGCATGACGCCGACTCTCGCATGACCCTGGGCCGCCTCTCGGACATTCAGCGCCTGGCCTGGCTTCGGCTGGCGCGCACCGAGACGGTCGGCCCCGTCGCCTTCGATCATTTGCTGACCCGCTACGGCACGCCCGAGCGGGCGCTCTCCGCCCTGCCCGACCTGTCGCGACGCGGTGGGCGAGCCACCCCCGCTGAACATCCCCCTGCGCGAGACCATCGAGCGCGAACTGGAAACCGGCGCGGCCATGGGCGCCCGCCTGCTGTGCGGCTGTGAGACCGACTTCCCCGCCCGCCTGGCCGCGCTCGATCCCCCGCCGCCGGTGCTGTGGGCCCTGGGTCGCGCCGAGCTTCTGCCCCAGCCCAGAGTCGCCATCGTCGGGGCCCGCATCGCCTCGGCCGCCGGCCAGCGCTTCGCCCGCCAGCTGGCCGCCGAACTGGGCGAGGCCGGCCATGTGATCGTCAGCGGCATGGCGCGCGGCGTCGACGGCGCGGCCCATGAGGGCGCGATGCGCACCGGAACGGTCGCCGTGCTGGGCGGCGGGGTTGGCGACATCTATCCGCCCGAACATGCTTCGCTCCATGCCCGCATCGCCGTGGAGGGCTGCGTGGTGTCCGAAAGCGCCCCCGACCGCCGCGCCCAGGCCAAGGACTTCCCGCGCCGCAACCGCATCATTTCCGGCCTGTCGCTGGGCGTGGTGGTGGTCGAGGCCGAGCTGAAGTCGGGCTCGCTGATCACCGCCCGTCTGGCCGCCGAGCAGGGCCGCGACGTCTTCGCCGTGCCCGGCCCGCCGCTGGACCCCCGCGCCCGTGGGACCAACGACCTGATCCGCCAGGGCGCCATCCTGTGCGAAGGCGCCGAAGACGTGCTGCGCTCATTGTCGGGCCAGATCCACCTGCGTGAACGCGAGCGTGGCTATGACGGCGAACCGGACGCCGACGTCGACTTCGACGCCCTGCGCGAGCGGCTTGCCGCCCTGCTGTCGCCCACGGCCGTCTCCCGCGACGAACTGGTGCGGGCCACGGGCGCGCCGACCTCGGCGGTGATGGCGGCGCTTGTGGAACTGGCCCTGGCGGAGCGGGCGGAGCTGTTGGCGGGCGGGATGGTGGCGTCAGCCTGATGAGGCTTCGGCTTGCCTCAGGTACCGGAAACCAGTACCGTGGACATTGAATTCGAATGGGATCTTGAGAAGGCTCGGAGCAACCTCGCCAAGCATGGCGTCGACTTCAAAGATGCCTGTCACGCGGTCCTTGACCCCTGGCGTCTGGAGGATGTCGATGACCGGCTCGACTACGGCGAAGAACGCATCCAGATCATCGGCGCCTGCTTCGGGGCCGTCCTCTTCGTCGTCACCGTCTCACATGTCCAAAATCACTACCGGATCATCTCAGCCAGACCCGCCAATCCCACCGAAAGCAAAAGGTACTTTCGTGGTGCGTAGCGGCGATCTGCCGATAGGCAAGACGGACTGGGATCGCCTCAAGGCGATGACCGAGGAAGAAATCAACGCCGCCGCACTGTCCGATCCCGACTGCCCGCCGCTGACCGAAGAGCAGCTATCCCGGTTCAAGCGCGTCAACGCGATCAAGGATATTCGCGGCAGGCTAGGCATGACCCAGGCGGCGTTCTCTGCAGCATTCCGCTTGCCGCTGTCGACGGTGCGTGACTGGGAACAGGGCCGAACCACGCCAGACGCGCCCGCAAGAACGCTGCTGACGGCGATAGCCCGGGATCCTGAAACAATGCGAAGACTGGTCGGCGGCGAAGCGGCGTGACCGGCGTATGACCTAGATCGAAAGATCCACCATCAACCCGGTGCCCTGAGCCGGCGCCGCGCGCATGGCTTCCCGCAGGCGATCGGCGATCTGCGCGCGTTCCGCGTTGGACGTCACCGGCTTGACGGGCTGGATCGGCGAGACATAGGCCTCGGTGGCGATCCTGTTGATGCTCGAAATCTGCATGAGCGCCAAAAGGGTTTGGGTTCAGCCTACATAATCACCCGGCCAGCCTTAACAATCGGCTACCAAATCGCGGGAAACGTCGCTGTTTGAACGGGCCGCGTTGACAGACACCCCGTCACGCCCCCACTTTCCGGCGCTCGCCTCCAGGGCGACCCTTCTCCCCAGGTACAGAGTCCTAATGAACGTCGTCGTCGTCGAGAGCCCGGCCAAGGCCAAGACCATCAACAAGTATCTCGGGTCCGACTACACGGTTCTCGCCTCCTATGGTCACATCCGCGACCTGCCGTCGAAGGACGGCTCGGTGGAGCCCGACAACGACTTCGCAATGAGCTGGGAGATCGACGCCAAGTCGTCCAAGCGCATCTCCGACATCGTCGACGCGATGAAGGGGGCCGACCGCCTGATCCTGGCCACCGACCCCGACCGCGAAGGGGAAGCGATCAGCTGGCACATCCTGGAAGTCCTTCAGAAGAAGAAGGCGGTCAAAGGCATGACCGTCCAGCGCGTGACGTTCAACGCCATCACCAAGGCCTCGGTGCTGGAAGCGATGGCCAATCCGCGCGACATCGACATGGAGCTGGTCGAGGCCTATCTGGCCCGCCGCGCCCTGGACTATCTGGTCGGCTTCACCCTCTCGCCCGTCCTGTGGCGCAAGCTGCCGGGCAGCCGCTCGGCCGGCCGCGTGCAGTCGGTCTGCCTGCGCCTGATCGTCGAGCGCGAGATGGAGATCGAGCGCTTCAAGACCCAGGAATACTGGAGTGTCGACGCCGACGTCTCGGCCGGCGCCGATCCGTTCACGGCCCGCCTGGTCAAGCACGAGGGCAAGAAGCTCACCAAGTTCGACCTGGGCAACGAGGGCTCGGCCCTGGCCGCCAAGGCCGCGGTCGAAAAGGCCGTGTTCAAGATCGCCGCCGTCGAGAAGAAGCCGGGCAAGCGCTCGCCCGCCCCGCCCTTCACCACCTCGACCCTGCAGCAGGAAGCCTCGCGCAAGCTGGGCTTTTCCGCGCAGCGCACCATGCAGGCCGCCCAGAAGCTGTATGAAGGCATCGACATCGGCGGCGAGACCGTCGGCCTGATCACCTATATGCGAACCGACGGCGTGGCGGTGGGCCCCGAGGGCATCGCCGAAGCCCGCGACGTCATCGGCAACGTCTATGGCAAGGACTACGTCCCCGAGACGCCGCGTTACTACAAGGTCAAGGCCAAGAACGCCCAGGAGGCGCACGAAGCCATTCGCCCCACCAGCCTGTCGCGCAATCCCGGCTCGCTGCGCCTGGAGCCGGATCTGGGCCGCCTGTACGAGCTGATCTGGAAGCGGATGATCGCTTCGCAGATGGAAAGCGCCCGCATCGAGCGCACCACGGTCGATATCGAAAGCCATGACGGCCAGACCGGCCTGCGGGCCACCGGCCAGGTCGTGCTCTTCCCCGGCTATCTGACGGTCTACGAAGAAGGCCGCGACGACGACGGCGATGAAGACTCGGCCCGCCTGCCGATGATCGAAGACGGCGCCGCCGCCAAGGTGATCGACGCCCGCGCCGACCAGCACTTCACCGAACCGCCCCCGCGCTATTCGGAAGCCAGCCTGGTCAAGAAGATGGAAGAGCTGGGGATCGGCCGTCCGTCGACCTACGCCTCGGTCCTGACCGTGCTGCGCGACCGCGAATATGTGAAGATGGAGAAGAACCGCTTCATTCCGGAGGACAAGGGCCGCCTGGTCACCGCCTTCCTGGAGCAGTTCTTCCGCCGCTACGTGGAATACGATTTCACCGCCGGCCTCGAAGAGCAGCTGGACCTGGTGTCGGACGGCAAGCTGGACTGGAAACAGTTCCTGCGCGACTTCTGGAAGGACTTCGCCGCCGCCGTCGGCGAGATCGCCGAGCTGCGCGTCACCAATGTGCTGGACGCCCTGAACGACGCCCTGGGTCCGCACATCTTCCCCGACAAGGGCGATGGCTCCAATCCGCGCATCTGCCCCACCTGCGGGACGGGCATGCTGTCGCTGAAGGTCGGCAAGTTCGGGGCCTTCATCGGCTGCAGCAACTATCCCGAATGCCGTTTCACCCGCCAGCTCGCCACGTCTGAAGGCGAAGGCGAGGCCGAGGCCGCAGACAGGGACCTAGGAATCAATCCCGAGACCGGCCGTTCGGTGTGGCTGAAGAACGGCCGCTTTGGCCCCTATGTCGAAGAGCCGCCAGCGGCGGAAAGCGGCGACAAGCCCAAGCGATCAAGCCTGCCCAAGGGCTGGCTCCCGGCCGCCGTGGATCTTGAAAAGGCCCTGCGCCTGCTGTCCCTGCCGCGCGAAGTGGGCATGCACCCCGACGACGGCAAGAAGATCACCGCCGGCCTTGGCCGGTTCGGGCCCTTCGTGCTGCACGAAGGCACCTATGCCAATCTGGAAAACCCCGAGGACGTGTTCGACATCGGCCTGAACCGCGCGGTCGCCCTGCTGGCCGACAAGCGGGCCGGCGGCGGGCGTCCGCAGCGCGGCCAGGCCGCGGCCCTGGCCGATCTGGGCGTCCACCCCGAAGACGGCAAGCCGGTGAAGGTGCTGTCGGGCCGTTTTGGCCCCTACATCAAGCACGGCGACACCAACGCCAACGTCCCCAAGGGCGCTGATCCGGCGGCCCTGACCCTGGCCGAGGCCGTGGTCCTGCTGGCCGAACGCGTCGCCAAGGGCGGCGGCAAGAAGCCGGTGAAGAAGGCGGCCGCCAAGAAGGCTCCAGCCAAGGCCCCAGCCAAGGCCCCCGCCAAGACGAAGGCGGCCGCCGATGGCGCGGCTCCGGCCAAAAAGGCTCCCGCCAAGAAGCCGGCAGCCAAGAAGGCGGCTCCCAAAAAGGCGGCCGCCAAGAAGCCCGCAAAGGCTTCAACCGAAACGGGGGCCTGACCCTACCCATGTTTGCGATCCGGGTTTAGATTGCCGGCATGACGTCGCTCGAACGGCCCTTGCCCCTGACCGTCGTGGTCGCCGGCCTGATCCTGGTCAGCTGCCTTGGCTTCGCCATGGGCCTGACCAACGCGTTGAAGAACGGCAAGTCCAACACCACCGTGTCGACCGCGCCCCTGGCCGAGATCTCGGGCGTGCCGGTCCAGGACGCGGCTCCCGCGCCTCTGTATGTGCCCCCGCCGCCCGAAAAGCCCAAGGTCAAGGCCGTCGAGGTCAAGACCACCGAGGTCGAGGCGCCGGCCGCGGTGATCGAGGCGCCGCCCGCCGAGCCCGCGCCGGTGGCCGAGAAGAAATCAGAAGCCGCGCCGACCCCGCCGCCGGCGCGTATCGAGGATCTTTACTAGGCCCGTGCCCTACGCCGCAGCGAGGGGCGCGCGCAGGGCCTCGACATCGCGCGCCGGCGGCAGGCCGTAGAAACGGCGGTACTCGCGACTGAACTGCGAAGCGCTCTGATAGCCGACATTGAAGCCGGCGGCGCCGACGTCCAGCCCCTCGGCCAGCATCAGGCGGCGCGCCTCATACAGGCGCAACTGCTTCTGGTACTGCATCGGCGTCATGTTGGTGACCGCCTTGAAGTGATGGTGCAGCGAGGATTCGCTCATGCCCACCCGCTCGGCCAGCACCTCGATCCTCAGCGGTTCGGCGAAATGGCGGCGCAGCCATGAAACGGCCTTTGCCACCCGGCCGCCCTGCCCCTCGCCCATCGACACCCGCAGCAGTCGCGCACCGTCCGGGCCGGTCAGCAGTCGCCACAGGATTTCCTGCTCGATCAGCGGCGCCATGGCGGCCAGATCGGCCGGACGATCCAGCAGCCGCAGAAGTCGCAGCATCGCATCCAGCAGCTCGGGCGAAGCGGCGTGCACGGCCACGCCTCGCCGACATTGGGATTGAGCCGGGGCCGGCGTCGGGGCGCGGCTGACCAGTTCGGCCAGGCTGACAGGATTGATCGCCATGCCCACGCACAGGTGCGGCTCCGCCGGGGTCGCATGGGTGATGCGCGAGGTCACCGGCAGGTCCAGGGCCACCAACAGGCAATCGCCGACGCCGTAGTGCAGATCCTCGTCGCCGATGCTCAGACACTTGCGGCCCTGAACCACCAGCCAGAAGCTTGGCCGCTGCGCCGCGTGCAGCGGCTGCGAGGGATGGTCGCGCCGGGTCAGGAACAGCCCCTCGACCGGCGAGACCGGCTCATATCCGCCCGTGGCGTAACGGGCGACGATCTCGGCGAGCTCACCATAGGCGCCAGACGGAACGGACGTGGTCAAGGGCTTGGTATTCCTGGCTTTCGCGACACCTGACTTCTACGCTCGCGCCGATCAGGTGAAAACCACGGCAGTGGCGCTTTGCAGGATCGTGCAGGAGAAACGCAGGATCGTCGTACCACCGCGCCGCCGGGACATGGCACTGCTTGCGCCGTTCGATCCTCCCCGATCGCTCTCTCCCAATCCAAGGATTTTCCGATGGCCACCGCTAAAGGCTACGCGGCTCCCGCCGCTGGCGCGCCCCTCGCGCCCTTCACCTTCGACCGCCGCGAGCCCAACGAGGACGATGTCGTCATCGCCATCAAGCACTGCGGCGTCTGTCACTCCGATATCCACATGGTCGATAATGGCTGGGGCATGAGCGTCTATCCCCTCGTGCCCGGCCACGAGATCACCGGCGTGGTCACAGCCGTGGGATCCAGGGTCAGCCGCTTCAAGGAAGGCGACCGGGTCGGCGTCGGCTGTTTCGTCGACAGCTGCATCGGCTGCGCCACGCGCGACCTGGACCGCGAACAATACATGCCGGGCCTGGTCCAGACCTATAGCAGCCCCCAGCCCGGCAGCGACCTGCCCACCTATGGCGGCTATTCCGACCACATGGTGGTCAAGGAAGGCTATGTGCTGTCGATCCCCGACAACCTGGCCCTGGACGCCGCCGCCCCCCTGCTGTGCGCCGGCATCACCCTCTATTCGCCGCTGCGCCACTGGAACGCCGGCCCCGGCAAGAAGGTCGCCATTCTGGGTCTCGGCGGCCTGGGCCATATGGGCGTCAAGATCGCCCACGCCATGGGGGCCGAGGTCACGGTGCTGAGCCAGACCCTGTCCAAGCAGGCCGATGGTCTGACCATGGGCGCCGACCACTACTACGCCACCAGCGACGCCGAAACGTTCAAGACCCTGGCCGGAACGCTCGACCTGATCATCTGCACGGTTTCGGCCGGCATCGACTGGGGCGCGTATCTAAACCTGCTGAAGGTTGACGGTACGATGGTGCTGGTCGGCGCGCCGGAAGAGCCCGTGTCGCTCAACGCCTTCGCCCTGATCCCCGGCCGCCGCACCCTGGCCGGCTCGATGATCGGTTCGATCAAGGAAACCCAGGAGATGCTCGACTTCTGCGGCCGGCACGACATCGTCGCCGACATCGAGACCATCGCGATCGACCAGATCCAAGACGCCTACAAGCGCATGCACAGGAGCGACGTGCGCTATCGCTTCGTGATCGACATGGCGACCCTCTAGGACCGTCACCCGCAGGCGTGCGCGGTTTTCCGGCCAGACAGGCCGGATAGAACGCGCACGTCTGTCTGGGTCCTGTCCGCGGGCCAGATTTCTGGAATGTCCGGGCCGGGGTCGTGTTTCCCTTGGCCTTCCCCCCCGCTGCCGGGTTATCCCAGCACATGGCCAAACCGCGCACGCCCAAGTCCTCGAAATTCCCCGCCTCCGCCAAGCCCCCCGCCGGCCTGCCGGATCGCGAGACCCTGCTGGCCTTCCTGCGCAGCGCCGGCGAGAGCGGCAAGGCCGACATCGCCCGCCACTTTGGCCTGAAGGGCGCTGATCGCCGGGCCCTGCGCGAGATGCTGCGCGAACTGGAGGCCCAGGGCGACCTGGGCAAGCGCGGCCGCAAGGGCTTCGCCGAGGCGGGCTCGCTGCCGCCGGTGGGCGTGGCCGATGTGGTCGATCGCGACGCCGACGGCGACATGTTCGTGCGCCTGACCAAGGCCGGCGAGGACGCGCCGCTGGTGCGCCTGTCGCCCGCTCGCAACGACAATGCTGGCGGCGCGCCAGGCATGGGCGACCGGGTTCTGGTGCGCTTCGAGCGCCTCGAAAATGGCGAGATGGAAGCCCGGCTGATCAAGCGCCTGGGCCAGAGCGCCCACAAGATTCTGGGCGTCATCCGCAAGCATCGCCGCGAGACCCGGGTCGAGCCGGTGGATCGCAAGTCGAAAGAAGTGCTGGTCCTTTCCGAGCACGACGCCAGGGACCTGAAAGACGGCGATCTGGTGCTGGCCTCGGTCGGCATGGCCACGGGTCGCTATGGCCCCAAGCAGGGCAAGGTGCTGGAAGTGGTGGGCAGCGAGGATGATCCCCGCGCCGCATCCCTGATCGCCATTCACAGCCACGGCATCCCGGTGGGCTTCTCCGAGGAAGCCGAGGCCGAGGCCGCCAACGCCAAGCCGCCGACGCTGGAAGGCCGCGACGACCTGCGCGACCTGCCGTTCGTGACCATCGACCCCGTGGACGCCCGCGACCACGACGACGCCGTCTACGCCCATCCCGACCCCGACGCCGGCAACCCGGACGGCTGGATCGTCTGGGTGGCCATCGCCGATGTCGCCGCCTATGTGCGCCCGGGCTCGGCCCTGGACCGGGAGGCCCGCGAGAAGGGCAACAGCGTCTATTTCCCCGACCGGGTCGAGCCGATGCTGCCCGAGGTGCTGTCCAACGGCCTGTGCAGCCTACGCGAAGGCGAGAACCGCGCCACGCTTGCCGTGCGGATGGTGTTCGACAACGCCGGCCGCAAGAAGAGCCACCGCTTCGTGCGCGGCCTGATGCGCAGCGCCGCCAAGCTGTCCTACGAGCAGGCCCAGGCCGCCATCGACGGCGTGATCCCGCCCGACGGCCAGGACGGCGACAAGGCCCCGCCCCTGCTGGATCCGATCCTGAAGCCCCTGTGGACCGCCTTCCGCCTGATGGGCAAGGGCCGCGAGATCCGCTCGCCGCTGGGCATCGAGAGCGACGAGCGCAAGATCGTCATCACCAAGGACGGCGAGATCGCCTCGATCAACCGCCGCGCCAGCCTCGAGGCCCACAAGCTGATCGAGGAGATGATGATCCAGGCCAATGTCTCGGCCGCCGAGAGCCTGGAAGCCAAGCGCACGCCGCTGATCTATCGCGTCCACGACACGCCCAGTCAGGAGAAGGTCCAGAACCTGGCCGAGTTCCTGGCGACGCTGGAGATCAAGTGGAACAAGGGCGAGGCCCCCCAGACCTCGCGCTTCAACAAGCTGCTGGACGAGACCCGCGACGGCCCGCACGCCGCCATCATCAACGAGGTGGTGCTGCGCACCCAGATGCAGGCCCACTACAGCGCCGACAATCTGGGCCATTTTGGCCTGAACCTGGCCAAGTACGCCCACTTCACCAGCCCGATCCGCCGCTATGCCGACCTGATCGTGCACCGCGCCCTGATCCGCGCCCTGAACCTGGGGACCGATGGCCTGACCGACCAGGACATCAGCCAGATCAAGGACACGGCCGAGACCATCACCTATGCCGAGCGCCGGGCCATGGCCGCCGAGCGCGACGCCACCGACCGCTATATCGCCGCCTTCCTGTCCGACCGGGTGGGCGCGACGTTCAACGGCCGCATCACCGGCGTCACCCGCTTTGGCCTGTTCGTGAAGCTGGACGAGACGGGCGCCGACGGCCTGATCCCGATCTCAAGCCTGGGCGCGGAGTTCTTCGTCCACGACGAGCGCATGCACGCCCTGGTCGGAGAGCGCACCGGCAAGCGCTGGCCGCTGGGGCTGAATGTCGAGGTCAAGCTGGTGGAGGCCACCCCGGTGACCGGCGGGCTGCTGTTCGAGATGCTGAGCGATCCGCTGCCGGCCGATCCCAAGGCGCCCCTGCCTCGCCTGGGGGCGCGGCGGCAGGCGGCGGTCAAGCCGCGCGGCGGGCTGCCGAAGGGTGTTCGGCGCGGCAAGCGGCGCTAACTCACCATGCGCCCCGAACTCGACCAATTCCACGCCATCGCCATCAGCCGCCTGGCCCACCAGCTGAAGGCCGAAGGCCGCTCGGTCATCCACATGGAGTTCGGCCAGCCCTCGACCGGCGCGCCCAAGGCGGCGATCGAACGCGCCCACCACGTGTTGGACACCGACGGCCTGGGCTATTGGGAAAGCCCGGCGCTGAAGGCCCGCATCGCCCGGCACTATGACGACCGGCACGGCGTCCAGGTCGAGCCGGAACAGATCATCCTGACCTGCGGCGCCTCGCCGGCCCTGGTCATGGCCCTGGCCTCGGCGTTCGAGGCCGGCGACCGCGTGGCCCTGGCCCGCCCCGGCTATGTGGCCTATCGCAACACCCTGAAGGCCCTGAATCTGATCCCGGTCGAGATCGCCTGCGGACCGGAGGATCGCTACCAACTGACCGCCGCGCATCTGGCCGCGCTGGATCCGGCCCCGGCCGGCGTCATCGTGGCCAGCCCCGCCAATCCGACCGGCACCATCATCGCCGACAACGAGATGGCCGCCATCGCCGCTGTCTGCCGCGAGCGGAACATCCGGATTGTCAGCGACGAGATCTATCACGGCCTCAGCTATATCGGCCCGGTCCGCTCGATGCTGGAGTTCGCTTCCGACGCCCTGGTGGTCAACAGCTTCTCGAAATATTTCAGCATGGTCGGCTGGCGGCTGGGGTGGCTGCTGTCGCCGCTGGACCACGCCCACCGGGCGCGGGCCTATATGGGCAACCTGTTCCTGACCGCGCCATCGCTGAGCCAGCACGCCGGCCTGGTGGCCATGGACTGCCAGGAAGAGCTGGAAGGTCATGTCGAGGTCTATCGCAGGAACCGCCAGCTGCTGCTCGACGCCCTGCCCGCCCTGGGCCTCGCCAGGATCGCGCCGCCGGACGGGGCTTTCTACATCTGGGCCGACATCGGCCATCTGACCGACGACTCGATGGCCTTCTGCAAGCAGTTGCTGACCGACACGGGGGTGGCGACGGCGCCAGGCATCGACTTCGATCCCATCGAGGGCCACCGGTTCATGCGCTTTTCCTTCGCGGTCTCGACGGCCGAGATCGAGGACGCGCTGCGGCGGATGGTTCCGTGGTTTGGGGCGCGGAAGCCACTCGCCCCCTCCTGACCCCTACGGGGGAGGAGCGCCGAAGGCGCGGAGGGGGCCAGTTTCCAGCCCCCTACTTCTTCTCCAGATAATCCAGCGCCATGAACACCTCGGCCTTCACGCCGGTCTCCAGCACGTCCTCGTCAACCGTGAAGTACGGCGAGTGGTTGGCCGGCGCGCCGGCGGCGGGAACGCCCTTGGGACGTCCTCCCAGCTGGACGAACACGGCCGGGACCTTCAGGGCGTAAAGCGAGAAATCCTCCGCCCCCGTGACCAGCGGAGCCTGGTCATCGACCTTGCCCGGTGAGGCCTTGAGCAGCGAGGCCTTCACCCAGCTGGACAGGTCGGGATTGTTGTAGGTCACCGGATAGGGCTGGCTGAACACCGCCTGGGCTTTCGCCCCATAGCGGTCGCCGATCGCGGCGACGGCCTTGGTGACCTTGTCGATCAGCTCGGCCTTACGCTCGGGCGTGAAGGTGCGCATCGTCCCTTCCATCTTCAGGTCTTCAGGGATGATGTTGTTGCGCAGGCCCATATTGATGGTGGCGATCGTCACCACCGAGGGCGAGACGCCGACATCGACCTGACGGGCGGCGATCTGGTTGATGGCCTGGATGATGTCGGCCGAGACGCTGGCCATGTCGATGCCCGCCCAGGGGCGCGCGCCGTGGGTCTGCTTGCCCTTGACGGTGATGGTCAGGCGGTCGGCTCCGGCATAGAAACCGCCGGCCCGGTAGTTCAGCACGTGAGCGTCGGCCGGGCCGATATGCAGGCCGAAGATCGCGTCGACCTTGGGCTGGTCCAGCGCCCCGTCCTGGATCATCAGCTTGGCGCCGCCTTCCTCGCCGGCCTGGGGGCCTTCCTCGGCGGGCTGGAAGATCAGGACGACCGTGCCCTTGATGTCGGCCTTCATGCTGGCCAGCACCGTGGCGGTTCCCAGCAGCATGGCGACATGGGTGTCATGGCCGCAGGCGTGCATCACCGGCACCGTGCGGCCTTCCCAGGTGGCGGTGGCCTTGGAAGCGAACGGCAGGCCGGTCTTTTCCTCGACCGGCAGGGCGTCCATGTCGGCGCGCAGGGCCACGACCTTGCCGGGCTTGCCGCCCTTGAGGATGCCCACGACGCCGGTCTTGCCCACGCCCTCGCGGACCTCGAAGCCCAGGGCCTTCAGTTCCCTGGCGATGATGGCGGCGGTGCGAACCTCCTGGTTGCCCAGCTCCGGATGCTCGTGGAAATCGCGGCGCCAGGCGACGACCTTGGGGTGGACCGCCCTGGTGGCGGCCTCGATCTTGGCCGCCGAAGGCGCGGCCAGGGCCGGCGCGCCGAAAGCCAGGCCAGCCATGATCGCCAGCGTCGAAACCCGTCCAAACATGCGCGTCTTCCTCTAAAAAGCCGGCGGACATTGGGGTGCTTGCGGCGGGATGGTCAAGCTGACGTAAGGGGCGGCTTTGCGAATGGCGCGATCGGACTAAGCTTGAATCATGGACGAGCCGATCGACGCCAAATTCGACACCATCAACGACGCCGCCGTGCGCGAGCCGGGCACCGGCGTGCTGCGACCGCGCCACGCCGCCACCCTGATCATCGTCCGCACCGACGCGGCCAAGCCGCGCCTGCTGATGGGACGCCGCGCGGGCGGCCACGCCTTCATGCCCGACAAGTGGGTGTTCCCCGGCGGCCGGGTCGATCGCGGCGACTATCGCGCGCCCTCGGCCAGCGAACTGGCGCCCGAGGTCACCGCCCGCCTGACCCATGAACCTCGCCATCCCAGCCCCGCGACCCTGGCGCGCGCCCTGGGCCTGGCGGCCATCCGCGAGACCTTCGAGGAGACAGGCCTGCTGCTGGCCCGTCCCGCGCCTTCACGACCCGCCGCGGGGGCCTGGCGGCCCTTCCTGGCCCAGGGCGCCCTGCCCGACCTGGCGCCGCTGGCCTTCGTGGCCCGGGCGATCACCCCGCCCTATCGCACCCGCCGCTTCGACGCCCGGTTCTTCATGGCCCCGGCCGAGGCCCTGCTCAGCCTGGACCGCCAGCCCGACTGCGGCGAGCTGGACGAGATCGCCTGGGTCGATTTCGACGAGGCCATGGCCCTGGACCTGCCCAATATCACGCGCTTCGTCGTCGCCGAGATCGGCCAGAGGTTGAAGGATGCTGGACGTCCAGCCCCCTTCATGCGTTTCCTTAACGGCGCCCGGAACCTGACCTATGTCTGAGCCGGCGCATCGCGGGGGAGATCGACATGCTGGCCATTCTGTTCGCGTCCGCCCTGGCGACCACGCCACCCGCGCCTGAACCCGATGTCAGCCGCCTGTCCTGGATGACGGGCTGCTGGATGCAGGTCCGCTCCAATGGCCGCGTCGACGAGCAGTGGATGGCCCCCGGCGGCGGCGTGATGCTGGGCATGAGCCGCACCCTGAAGGACGGCAAGGTCCGCGAGTTCGAGTTCCTGCGAATCGCCCCCGGTCCCGACGGCAAGCTGGCCTTCAACGCCAAGCCCTCGGGCCAGCCGGAGGCGACTTTCCCGCTAAAGGAGATCACCGACGACACGGTGGTGTTCGAGGACCCCGCCCACGACTTTCCCCAGCGCATTCTGTATAAGCGCGTGGACGCGAGCACGATCATCGGCCGGATCGAGGGCCAGATCGGCGGCCGGGCCCGTGCGGTCGATTATCCCTACACGCGGTGTCCCGCTGGCAATTGACTTTGGCGGGTTGATGAGTATGTTCCGCGCCTCTCATTTCCAGCGCGCGGGTACCCTGCGCGATACCGCAGGGATTCGACCATGGCCAAACCGGCTTCAATCAAGATCCGCCTGAACTCGACGGCGGACACTGGCTTCTTCTACGTGACCAAGAAGAACGCCCGCACCAAGACCGAGAAGATGGTGCTGAAGAAGTACGATCCGGTCATCCGCAAGCACGTCGAATTCAAGGAAGGCAAGATCAAGTAGGATCTGCCTCATCGGTACGACATACGAAAACGCCCGGCCAGAAATGGCCGGGCGTTTTTGATTCATCCCTCTCCCTGAAGGGAGAGGTGGCGCCCGAAGGGCGACGGAGAGGGTAGTATTGGCGGACCGTCCGCGTCACTTCCCCCTCCGGTCGCTACGCGACCACCTCCCCCGCTAGGGGGAGGATTTCCGGCTAGCAATCGTGCCCACTGCCCAACGGCCGGCAGCGCCCATCGATATCCGCCGGCGGCTTCACCCCCGTCACCGCCGCGATGGTGGGGGCGATGTCCACCGTATCCAGCGGCAGGATGCGTTCGCGGGGCGCGCCGTCCTTCCACCAGAAGATGATCGGCACCCGGCGATCAAAGTCCCAGGGACTGCCGTGGGTGGAGACATAGGTCGCCCCCGCCGTCGCGGGCACGAGGTCTGGCTTGAAGGCGATGACGATATCGCCCGAGCGGCCCGGATAGGCGCTGCGGCGCATACGCTCCTTGATCGAGATTTCCTCGGGCGAGGCGTCGGCGGGCGCGGGCTCGGCGGTCAGCAGGCTGTTGACGTCGAAGGCCTCGATCACTTCGGGCTGGCGCGAGATCAGGGCCAGGGCGGCCGCCGTGATCCGCATGTGCTCGACCAGCGGCAGGGTCTTCCTGTCGGGCCCGACGACATCGATGGTGTTGATGCCGCCGTCCGCGACCAGGGGATCGTAGGACAGGTCCAGATCAGCGCGGAGCGTGGCGTTCAGCTTGCCCAGCCAGGTCTTGGTGGCGATGCGGTCGGCGTCATAGCCCTCGTCGTGCAGCCGCTCGGGCATGTCGGCGGCGCCATGGTCGGCCGCCAGCACCACCAGAACGCCGCCCTTGGCCTTGCTGATCTTGCCCAGGAAGGTGTCCAGCCGCTCGTCGAGACGAACCATCTGGTCGCACATCTCGGGGCCACGCGTGCCATAGCGGTGGCCGATATAGTCCGTGGCCGACAGGCTGACGGTCAGCACATCCACCTGCGGGCCGTCGCCCAGGCCGTAGGTGTCGCGCAGCTGGGCGGCCAGTTCGAGCGTGACCTGATCAAGATAGGGGCTGGAGCCCAGGTCGCGCAGGGTATCGGCTTCGCTGGTCGCCGGCGGGATCGGCAGGGCCGCGCGCCATTTGCGGCCGCCGGTCTCGTAGTCAGCCTCCAGCGCCTTGCAGCGCTTGGCCGAGCCGCCGACCAGCTTGTCGGAATAGTTCCAGACGAACGGATGTTTCTTCAGATCGGCCAGCATCCTGGCATTGAAGGCCGCCACAGGCTTCAGCCGCGCCTCGGCGGTCTCGCCTGGCGGGACATAGGTGGTGAAGCCAAAGCCCGGCTGCAGCCAGAAGGCGCCGTCGGCCTTGTGGCCGGCCATGGTGATCGCGCCGCGATCCTTGCCCGAGACGCCAAACACCCGGCTGGCCGGCGAAACGGCCTTCAGCCAGTCGCCATAGGTGGTCGCGACCATGTTCCTGGGGCTGACCGCGCGGCCCTTGGCGTCGTGGGCCAGGGTGACGCTGTCGTCGCTCAGGCAATAGACCTGCTTGCCCTGGCTGGCGTCGTACCAGTCGTTGGCGCTGATGCCGGTCTTGTTGGGGTGCTTGCCCGTCAGCAGGGTGGAGTGCCCCGGACAGGTCTCGGTCATGGCGTGCGACTGATAGCCGTTGGGATAGACCACGCCCTCGCGCGCCAGCTTGCCCAGGCCGCCGGTGAACTCGGGGCGATGCTGGGTAAAGAGGTTGGAGCTGAACTGGTCGATGGAGATCACCACGACCAGCCTGGGCGCAGGCTTGGCGACCGGCGCGGCCTGGGACGAAACGGCGAGGCCCAGCGAAAGGGCCATCGTGGCGACGAGTGAAGTCAGCGGAGTATTCATCCGCGCAAATTGCCCAAACGGATCACCCGCGCAAGCTTGCAGCCGCGACAGGACGATGAAGTTTGTATTTCGCTCGCGACGCGGCCTCAGGCGACGCGGCCGACCACAGCATTGCGGCCAGAAGCCTTGGCTTCGTACACGCCTTCATCAGCCCGCTTCAGCAGGGCCTCGGGGGTGTCCTTCTCTCCAAGCGTCGCCGAGACGCCGATGGAGATGGTCACGGTCAGCAGTTCCTTGCCCTGGGCCACCCGGAAGGGCGAGCCGGACACGTGCATGCGAATCCGCTCGGCGATGCGCATGGCGTCGGCCAATTGGGTGTCGGGCATGATCACCGTGAACTCCTCGCCGCCGTAGCGGCAAGGCAGGTCGATGGCGCGGACATTGGAGGCCAGGCGCAGGGCGAACTCGCGCAGCACCTCGTCGCCCACGTCGTGGCCGAAAGTGTCGTTGATCTTCTTGAAGTGATCGATGTCGATCAACAGGGCCGCGACCGGATCACCGCCCAGCACCGAACGCTGGACCAGCGAGTCGAGCTGGCCGGTCATGTAGCGGCGGTTATGGAGCCCCGTGAGCTGGTCGGTGACGGCCAGTTCCAGGCTGTGATCGAGATTGTTGCGCAGATAGTCGGTGTAGCGCTTGCGCTGGATCTGGGTTTTCACCCGCGCCGCCAGCTCCTGCGGATCGATGGGGCGCGGCAGGATGTCGTTGACGCCGATTTCCAGCGCCTTGACCATCCGGGAACGCTCGTCGGGGTCGACCATGGCCAGCACGGGCAGGTGCCGGGTGCGCTCGTTGGACCGCAGCGAGGCGGCGAAGCGCAGGCCGTCGAAGCCCTTGGCCGCGGCGTTGATGATCACCAGGTCGACCGGCCCGCCGGCGCTGATCCGCGCCTTTTCCGGATCGGATTCGACCACGGGACGGTGCTCGATGCTCAGCTCGGCGGCGATGCGCTGGGCCTGGCGTTCGTTGTCGTCGACGATCAGCACCCGGCCGCCCAGGCCGTCCAGGCGCGAGGCGGCGCCGGCGATCACGCCCATGCGGCGGCCCGAGGCCTCGCGCTGGCGCAGTTCGTCGATGACGAGTTTCAGGCGGGTCAGGCTGCGCACGCGGGCAAACAGCATGACGTCGTCGATGGGCTTGGTCAGAAAGTCCGAGGCGCCCGCCTCAAGCCCCTGGATGCGGTCGGCGCGGCCGTCCAGCGCCGTGACCAGCACCACCGGGATATGGCGGGTAATCGGGTCGTCCTTCAGGCGCTTGCAGACGGTGAAGCCGTCCATGCCGGGCATCATCACGTCGAGCAGGATGATGTCGGGCAGATCATTGGCCGCCATCGCCAGGGCCGTGGGGCCGTCGCTGGCGGTGGAGACCTGATAATATTCGGCCGAAAGCTTGGCCTCGAGCAGGCGGACATTGGCTTCGATGTCGTCCACAACGAGGATGCGCGCGCTCATGCCGGGGTCTTCTCCAACAGGCGCTTGATGGTGTCGAGGAAGTGCGCCACCGAGATCGGCTTGGAGATATAGGCCTCGCAGCCGCCTTCCCGGATCCGTTCCTCGTCGCCCTTCATCGCGAAGGCCGTGACGGCCACCACGGGGATGTGCGCCAGATCCTCGTCCTCCTTGAGCCACTTGGTGACCTCGAGTCCCGAGATCTCCGGCAGCTGGATATCCATGAGAATCAGGTCGGGGCGGTTTTCCCGGGCGATGGACAGCGCCTGCAGACCCTCACGGGTTTGCAGGGTCTCATAACCCTGGGCTTCGAGCAGATCATGAAAGAGCTTCATGTTCAGCTCATTATCCTCCACGATGAGGACCTTCTTCGTCATCCTGACCCCGACCATACGGTCCGTGGCGACGCCTGAGGGATTCGCGTCGCTTCTGTCTTCCAGATCGCACGAATATCCTTAAGCCCGCGCTAATCGCGTTAACACCGGCCGATCGCAGATCATGGAACCCAGTTACTCCGACATTGAAGCCTGCACCATCGCTCCCGGCGCGCCGCTGGTGATTGTCGATGTGGATGAGGTTCTCGCCCAGTTCATGCGCGGTTTCGCGTCGTTCATCGGCCGACACGGCTTCGAGCTGCGGGTCGATCGCTTCGCCCTGTTCCAGAACATCTATCGCCCCGGCGAGACCGATCACCTGGACCTGATCGCCGGCAAGGTGCTGTTCGACGACTTTTTCCGCGACGGGGCCGATGATCTGATGCCCGCCGAGGGCGCGGCCGACGCCCTGGCCAGCCTCTCGACGCGCGCGGGGGTGGTGATCCTGACCAATGCCCCGGAGCACGGCCGCCTGGCTCGGGCCCGATGGCTGAAGACCCACGGCTTCGACTATCCGCTGGTGATCAACAGCGGCCCCAAGGGCCCGTCGGCGGCTCAGCTGTCCAGCCGCACCTCGGGACCCTCGGTGTTTATCGACGACCTGCTGCCGCAGCTCGAATCGGTCGCCGCCAGCGCGCCCGAGGTCACCCGCTTCCAGATGGTCAGCGACGAGCGGCTGCGCCCCCTGGCCCCCAGCGCGCCGGACCGGCACGCGCGCATCGACCACTGGCCCGACCTGAAGACCGCGATCGAGGCGCGACTGTTCACATGATCCGTTTCGGCGTCGATTTCGGCGGCACCAAGATCGAGGCCGCCGCCCTGGATGACGACGGCCATTTCGTGGCCCGCGTCCGCAAGCCCAATCCGGGAAACTATGACGAGGCCCTGGAGGCCGTCGCCGACCTGCTGGCGGACGCCGAGACCATGGCCGGCGCCAAGGCCGAACGATTGGGCATGGGCATCCCCGGCTCGATCTCGCCGCGCACCGGCCTGATCCGCAACGCCAACAGCGTCTATCTGAATGGCCGACGCTTCGAGCAGGACCTGATCGCCCGCCTGGAGCGCCCAGTCCGCCTGGCCAATGACGCCAACTGCCTGGCCCTGTCGGAAGCCGCCGACGGCGCGGGCGCCGGACAAGGCGTGGTGTTCGCCGCCATCCTGGGCACCGGCTGCGGCGGCGGGGTGGTCGTCGACGGGCGGATCATCGAGGGCCGCAATGGCGTCGGCGGCGAGTGGGGTCACACGCCCCTGCCCTGGCCCAGGCCGGAAGAGTATCCCGGCCCGGCCTGCTGGTGCGGCCGCAAGGGGTGCCTGGAGACCTGGATTTCCGGACCAGCCTTCGCCCGCGACGCCGGCCATCCCACCGGCCAGGCGGCCCTGGCCGCCATCGAGGCCGGCGACGTCCCGGCCCTGGCGGCCCTGGATCGCCTTGTCGACCGCCTGGGACGCGCCCTGGCCATAGTCTGCGACCTGATCGACCCCGATGTCATCGTTCTGGGCGGCGGCCTGTCGAACCTCGACGCCCTCTATGCGCGCCTGCCCGCGGCCATCGCGCCGCACGTGTTTTCCGACACCTTCGAGACCCCGGTGCTCAAGGCCCGACATGGTGACAGCTCTGGCGTCCGCGGCGCGGCCTGGCTGTGGCCGCAAGACTGAGGCCGATCAGGAACGGTCGAGGAAGGCGCTGTAGCGGCTGATGACCTCCTGCTGGCGCAGGCCGGACTGGAACAGGCTCTGGACGTCAAGGCCGCCGCGCCAGGTCACCTGATATTCGGACGGGCCATACTGGGTGATGGCGGCCTCGTTCTCCAGCGCCATGTATTCCAGCAGACCCAGCTTCGGAGCCAGGGTCAGGCGCCCCTCGAAATCGTCCAGGATCCAGCGGTGATCGATGCCGCCGCGATAGGGCCCCTCGGTCTTGGACAGCTCCATGTAGCGGGCCGGCGCCGACAGGAACCCCGCCTCGGCGACCAGCGGCAGCATGCGCAGCAGCAGGTCGGGATCGGCCAGGCGCTGGATCACATGCGGGCAGACCGCATAGGAAAACCGCCCATGCCGCGCCACATGATCCAGCAGCGCCCGCCAGGTGCTCTCGTTGTTCAGGTCGCCGGCGAAATGGATCGCTGACGGGCTGTCGTGGTCACCCATCGAGGCGCTGGCCAGGTCGTCCAGCTCTGGCGCCGACGCCCCGATCCGCAGGACGCTGAAATTCCAGTTGCGCTGCTTCTGATCGCGCAGGAACGCGACAAGCGCCGCGGTGTCCTTGTGCGGCGCGAACACGCCGCCCTGCGAGGGGCGCGGCACGCGGCGCTCGAAGATGCAGTCGATCTGCACGACCTTGCCGTCCGGCTCGCCCTGCCAGCGAAACAGGGCCAGGGTCTCGGTGGTGACGAACCCCATCGAAGCCAGCGCCTCGATGATGTCCTCGGCGCGCCCGGCCCCGGGATTGTAGTCGGCCAGCGAGATCTCGATCATCACGTAGTCGGCCTTGCCGATGACCTCTCGCCCGCCCTGCAGGACGTCCAGCTCCGCGCCCTGGGTGTCGATCTTGACGAAATCAAACTGTCGCCCGGCCAGCAGGTCATCCAGACGGACCTTGGGCACCACCTCGCGGATGACGACCTCATCGCGAAAATGCTGTGAATTCTCGCGATACAGCGAGCTGCCGGTGGACTGCAGCCATTCGCGGGTCAGAAAAAGCTCGGCCTCACCGTTCTCGTTCGAGGCGGCCACCATGTGGCGCTCGAAGGGGAACTTGACCAGATTCTCCTCGCAGTGAGGATTGGGCTCGATCATCGTGGGCTTGCAGGACGGATACACCTGCATGAACGACCAGGTGAACATGCCCACGTTCGCGCCGATATCGAGCATGGTTCGCGGCGTATAGCCCTGCAATCGCAGGCGTCCAAAGAGTTCTAGGTCCACAAGGATCATCCGCGCGACACGAGTGTCCCAACTGAACGCCTCGCCATCGATTCGCGATAGGTTCACCTTGCGTTTCGGGTTTCTGAAGGGCCACGCTCGAGCATGAAGGCGCTGTGCCGCGATTGTTTCTGGACCGGCGAGGACAGGCCCCGGCGCTGCCCGGCCTGCGGCTCGCCGCGTCTGGTCGTGCATGACGATCTGGGCGATCTGGCCATGGCGCACATGGACTGCGACGCCTTCTACGCCGCCGTGGAAAAGCGCGACCGGCCGGAGCTGCGCGACCTTCCCGTCATCATCGGCGGCGGCAAGCGCGGCGTGGTGACCACCGCCTGCTATATCGCCCGCATGAGCGGCGCCCGCTCGGCCATGCCGATGTACAAGGCCCTGAAGCTGTGCCCGCAGGCCGTGGTCATCAAGCCGGACTTCGCTAAATACAAGGCCGCCAGCCGGGCGATCTTCAGCCGCGTGGAGGCCCTGACGCCGCTGGTCCAGCCCCTGTCCCTGGACGAGGCCTGGATGGACCTGTCGGGCACGGAGCGGCTGCATGGCGCGCCCCCGGCCCTGGTGCTGGCCCGTCTGCAGGCCGAGATCGAGCGCGAGGTGGGCCTGACGGTCTCGATCGGCCTGGCGCCCAACAAGTTCCTGGCCAAGATCGCCTCGGAACTGGACAAGCCGCGCGGCTTCTCGGTGATCGGCGCGTCCGAAGCCAAGGCGTTCCTGGCTGACAAGCCGGTATCGATCCTGCCCGGCGTCGGCCCCGCCACGGTCACGGCCCTGGCCGCCGAGGGCTTTCGCACCGTGGGCGACATCGCCGCGGCAGACCTCAAGCATCTGGCGGCCACCCTGGGCTCAAGCGGCCTGCGCCTGCATCGTCTGGCCCAGGGCCAGGACGCGCGCCTGGTCGATCCCGATCAGGTCCGCAAGACCATCAGCGCCGAGACCACCTTCAACGACGACCTCTTCAAGACCAGCGACCTGGAGGATGAACTGTGGCCTCTGTGCGAGCGCGTGGCCAAGCAGGCCCGGACCGAGGGCGTGGCCGGTCGCGTGGCGACGCTGAAGCTGCGCACCCCCGACTTCAAGGTCCATACCCGCCGGCGCACCCTGGCGGTGCCGACCCAGACGGCGCGGACGCTGTTCCAGGTGGCTCGCGAACTTCTGGCGGGCGAACCCGGCGGGACCTATTACCGCCTGATCGGGGCCGGCCTGACCGAGTTTGTCCCCGCCGAGGGCGCGGCCGACGACTTCTTCGCCGGCGACGAGCGCCAGATCCTCGCGAAGGAGAAGACCATCGACGCCCTGCGCGGCAAGTTCGGCGCGGGGGCGGTCGTCACCGGCCGGACGCTGAAGAGCCGATGATCGCGCCTCGCCCGGCGTCGCCACCGCCTTGCCCTTGCGCGACAGGCCGTCGCGCCCCATTTCGGCTCCTCGCCCAGAGAAACCGTCATCGCGCGGCCTCCGTTCTCCCAATCGTGAAGCCATTTTGCAGGGCGCCCCTGTGTTAAAGCGGCGCACTATCGCGTCGGCCTCTTCCAAAGCCGCCGCGTTTCCATATCTAATCTAGCAAGGCGGGTGGTTCGGCCCGCCGGGAGAAAACGGTCAATGGCCGAGCGGAAGCAAGGCGGACAGAATAACGGATCTGGATCTTCGGTCATCACTGAGGTGAAGCCGAAGACACAGAAGCCTTCGCTCTATCGAGTTCTGATTCTGAACGACGACTACACGCCGATGGAATTCGTCGTGTACGTCCTCGAACGGTTCTTCAACAAGTCACGCGAAGACGCGACCCGGATCATGCTGCTCGTTCACCAACACGGTGTTGGTGTGTGCGGCGTCTATACCTACGAAGTTGCTGAAACGAAGGTTGCGCAGGTCATCGACTCGGCGCGCCGTCATCAGCACCCCCTGCAGTGCACCATGGAAAAAGACTGAGGAGCCTCCCCCCTTGCCCTCGTTTTCTCGCCCTCTCGAAGAATCCCTCCACCGCGCCGTGGCCTACGCCAACCAGCGTAAGCACGAGTATGCGACCCTGGAGCATTTGCTCCTCTCCCTCACCGACGACGATGACGCCGCCGGGGTGATGCGCGCCTGCGACGTCGATCTGGTCGCGCTGAAAAAGAGCCTCGCCAACTATCTCGACGTCGAACTGGCCTCGCTGGTCGTCGACGACGAGGACGACGCCAAGCCCACCGCCGGCTTCCAGCGCGTGATCCAGCGCGCCGTGATCCACGTGCAGTCGTCGGGTCGCGAGGAAGTCACCGGCGCCAATGTGCTGGTGGCGATCTTCTCGGAGCGCGAAAGCCACGCCGCCTACTTCCTGCAGGAGCAGGACATGACGCGCTATGACGCGGTGAACTTCATCGCCCATGGCATCGCCAAGAAGGCCGGCGCGTCCGAGCCCAAGGCCGTCAAGGGCGCCAGCACCGGCGCCGCCGAAGACGACGCCGAAAAGCCCAACACCAAGACTGGTGGCGAGGCTCTGGAAGCCTATTGCGTCGACCTCAACGAAAAGGCCCGCCAGGGCAAGGTCGACCCCCTGATCGGCCGCGCCAGCGAAGTGGAGCGCGCGATCCAGATCCTGTGCCGCCGCACCAAGAACAACCCCCTGCTGGTGGGTGAGCCGGGCGTCGGCAAGACCGCCATCGCCGAGGGCCTGGCCCGCAAGATCATCACCCATCAGGTCCCCGAGGTCCTGGCGGAGGCCACCATCTTCTCGCTCGACATGGGCGCGCTGCTGGCCGGCACCCGCTATCGCGGCGACTTCGAGGAACGCGTCAAGCAGGTGGTCAAGGAACTCGAGAACCACCCCAACGCGGTGCTGTTCATCGACGAGATCCACACGGTGATCGGCGCCGGCGCGACCAGCGGCGGGGCGATGGATGCTTCCAACC
>CAYRTE010000054.1:0-27726 GCA_964427205.1 uncultured Caulobacter sp. | reverse complement strand
GCTATCTATCCAACCTCGAAACCCCTGTCAAATCGTTTTTTGCAAAACGTTTCGAACCGAAGTGGTCAACCCGGGAAATCCCGGATCCACCAGAGTGGGCAGCTTCTAGAGAAGCTGACCTTGTCAGTCAACCGATTATTTTGAAGAAACTTCAGAACAACTGGCTGATAGACTTGGCACCGCGCCGCTGAATTCTTGCGAAGACTTGGCGGCGATGCCCGGAGCGGCGCTTCTAAAGAGGCGACACTCCGAAGTCAACTAACTCGTTTCGAACTTTTCGAAACCCGGAAAACCGGGAGACGGAGCGCAAAAGAATGGACCAGGGCCGCCTAGGCTTCCCTCGTATGTCCATCACCGAGTCGATTGGAGCGCGGAAACTAACGAAGCGAACCGGGCGATGCAAGCGCCCTTTCGGGGCCGCGCCGTCCGGCCGCGATGCGGTTCCGAGCGAGGGGCGGATTTAGTCCCGCGCCCCGCCCGTGGCAAGCCCTTCGTGACGATATAACGACGCTTTCTGGATAGCTTGCTTAATGCTGGCTTTCCGGGAGCCGGACGATCAGGCCGTCCAGCGCGTCGCTCACCTTGATCTGGCAGGACAGACGGCTGTTGGGCTCGACGTTTTCGGCGAAGTCGAGCATCGACTCCTCCATGGCCGACTTGTCGCCGGTCTTCGAAAGCCAGGCGTCATCGACATAGACGTGACAGGTGGCGCAGGCGCACGCCCCGCCGCAATCGGCGTCGATACCCGGCACGTTGTTCTTCACCGCGCCCTCCATGACCGTCAGTCCAGACTTGACGTCGAGAGCGTGTTCCGTGCCGTCGTGCTCGATATAGGTGATCTTGGCCATGCGCTGTCCTTAGCTTCCCCGTTCGGGGCTCCCCTCTATGGGCGGCTTTCAGGCCGCCACGTCCTTCATTGATACCGTGGCGTCGGCGAGCTTTTCCACCGAGACCGGGGTGCGTTTGGCGATCAGTTGCTTGCCCGCCATGAATTCGGGCGGCGCGTTGACCGCCTCGACGGCCTGGATCAGGTCGCCCTTCATATGGAAGACCGCGAACTTCGCGGCCGCGACGTCGCCGCGCACGATGATGCGGTCGGCATCGAACGGCAGGCCGGCGATCTGCAGCTTCAGGTCATACTGATCCGACCAGAACCACGGAACCTCGGGCGCGGGGCCCGGGCGACCGACAATGGCGGCGGCCGCCTGCTTGGCCTGTTCAAGCGCGTTGGGCACGCTCTCCAGCCGGAACTGGCGCTCATAGAGCGGCAGAGGCCGGTGGCTGACATCGCCGATCGCGAAAATGCGCGCGTCCTGGGTCCGGGCCTCCAGATCCACCACCACGCCATTGGCGCAGTCGAGACCGGCGTCCTTGGCCAGATCGTCGTTGGGAATGGCGCCAACCCCGACCAGCACGGCGTCGCACGCAACCAGGCGGCCATCGGAGAACCGCACCCCGGTCACGCGACCGTTCTCGCCCTCGAAAGCCTCGACGCCGGCGTTGAGCTCGAAGACCACCCCACGCGCCGTGTGATAGTCCTGAAAGAACGTCGAGAGCACAGGGCAGGCGACACGCGCAAGAACCCGCGCCTCGCGTTCGATGATCATGGCGTGCGCGCCGAGCGCGCGGGCCGATGCCGCCGCCTCAAGGCCCACATAGCCGCCGCCGACCACGGCCAGGCGCTTGCCTGGACCCAGGGCGTTCTTGAGCAGTTCGGCGTCGGCCGCTGTGCGCAGGGCCAGCACGCCGGCCAGACCGGCGCCGGGGATCGGCAGCATCCGGGCGCGGGCGCCGGTGGCCAGGATCAGATAGTCGTAAGGACAGGTCTCGCCCGAAGCGAGATGGACGACGCGTTCGACACGGTCGATGCGGGTGACGACGCCGCCCAGTCGCAGGGAGACGCCATTGTCGGCGTACCAATCAGCGGGCTTGAGGGAGAGGGAGTCGGCGTCGGCCTCGCCCTTGAGCCAACCCTTGGACAGCGGCGGGCGCTGATAGGGGAGCAGGGGCTCTTCGCCGATCAGCACGATCGGACCTGTATGGCCGTACTGGCGCAAAAAGGCCGCCGCGGAGCCGCCGGCATGGCCAGCCCCCACGATAACCACGCGCGCGTTAAGATCGCCCGACTCAGATGCGTTCAAGACGCGCCCTCCCTTTCGTCAAAAATGACGGCGGCGTCACCTTTTGGCAAGCGCCATCAGCGCCGGGAAGACCGGTGAGCGCGTCAGACGACGCGCTCGACCATCATCTTCTTGATTTCGGCGATCGCCTTGGCCGGGTTCAGCCCCTTGGGGCAGACCTGGGCGCAGTTCATGATCGTATGGCAGCGATAGAGCTTGAAGGGATCCTCAAGCTGGTCGAGGCGGTCGCCGGTGGCTTCATCGCGGCTGTCGATCAGCCAGCGATAGGCGTGCAGCAGGGCCGCCGGGCCCAGATACTTGTCGCCGTTCCACCAGTAGCTGGGGCACGAGGTCGAGCAGCAGGCGCACAGGATGCACTCGTACAGACCGTCCAGCTTCAGGCGGTCTTCCGGGCTTTGCTTCCACTCGGTCTGCGGCTCGGGCGTGTCGGTGTGCAGCCAGGGCTCGACCGAGGCGTACTGCGCGTAGAACAGCGTCAGGTCCGGGATCAGGTCCTTGACCACCGGCGCGTGCGGCAGCGGGGCGATCTGCACGGCCTTGCCCGGCACTTCGGCCCAGCCGTGGGTGCAGGCCAGGGTATTGCGGCCGCCGATGTTCATCGAGCAGGAGCCGCACACCCCTTCCCGGCACGACCGGCGGAAGGCCAGGGTCGGGTCGATGGTGTTCTTGATATAGAGCAGGGCGTCCAGGACCATCGGTCCCACCGCTTCCATATCGACGTCGTACGTATCCCAGCGCGGATTGCCGCCCGCCTCGGGATCGTAGCGATAGATCTTGAAGGTCTTGACCTTGGTGGCTCCGGCGGGCGCCGGCCAGTGCTTGCCGGCCTTGACCTGGGAGTTCTTGGGAAGCGTCAGCTCGACCATAGGACCCTCAATAAACCCGTGCTTTGGGCGGGATGTAAGCGATGTCGTCGGACATCGTGTAGCTGTGGACCGGGCGGTAATCGATCTTCACCTTGCCGGTGTCGACGTCGAGCCAGGCCAGGGTGTGCTTCATCCACTCGCCGTCGTTACGATCGCCGAAGTCCTCGCGAGCGTGGGCGCCGCGGCTTTCGGTGCGGTTGACCGCGCCAGCCACCGTGACGACCGCTTGGCCGATCAGGTTGTCGAACTCCAGGGTCTCCATCAGGTCGGTGTTCCACACCAGACCGCGATCATTGACCTTGATGTCCTTGGCCTTCTCCCAGACGCTCGCCAGGCGCTGGGCGCCGCCGACCAGGGTTTCGCCGGTGCGGAACACGGCGGCGTCTTCCTGCATGGCCTTCTGCATCTCGAGACGCAGGGCGGCCGTGCCCTGGGTTCCGCTGGCGTTGCGATAGCGGTCGAAACGGCTCAGGTGCGCGTCGGTATTGGTGTTCTTCAGCTCCGGCTGGGTGGCCATGGGCTTGAGGATCTCGGCGCAGCGCAGCGCGGCCGCACGGCCGAACACCACCAGGTCGATCAGGCTGTTGGAGCCCAGACGATTGGCGCCGTGCACCGAAACGCAGGCCGCCTCGCCCACGGCCATCAGGCCGGGGATCACCTGGTCGGGGTTTTCGCCCGACTTGGTGACGACTTCGCCGTGATAGTTCGTCGGGATGCCGCCCATATTGTAGTGGACGGTCGGCAGCACAGGGATCGGGGCCTTGGTCACGTCGACGCCGGCGAAGACCTTGGCGGTTTCGGAGATGCCGGGCAGGCGCTCGTGCAGGATCTTCGGATCCAGGTGATCAAGGTGCAGGAAGATGTGGTCCTTGTTGGGGCCCACGCCGCGACCTTCGCGGATCTCGATGGTCATGGCCCGGCTGACCATGTCGCGCGGGGCCAGGTCCTTCACGGACGGCGCATAGCGCTCCATGAAGCGCTCGCCCTCCGAGTTGGTCAGATAGCCGCCTTCGCCGCGGGCGCCCTCGGTGATCAGGCAGCCGGCGCCGTAGATGCCGGTGGGGTGGAACTGCACGAATTCCATGTCCTGCAGCGGCAGGCCGGCGCGCAGGGCCATGGCGTTGCCGTCACCCGTGCAGGTGTGAGCCGAAGTCGCCGAGAAATAGGCGCGGCCGTAACCGCCGGTGGCCAGGATCACCATCTGGGCCTGGAACCGGTGCAGGGTGCCGTCGTCGAGCTTCCAGGCGGTGACGCCCCGGCAGACGCCGTCTTCCATGATCAGGTCGAGGGCGAAATACTCGATGAAGAACTCGGTGTCGTGGGCCAGGGACTGGCCATACATCGTGTGCAGCATGGCGTGACCGGTGCGGTCGGCCGCCGCGCAGGTGCGCTGGATCGGGCCTTCGCCATAGTTCTTGGTCATGCCGCCAAAGGCGCGCTGATAGATCTTGCCCTCGGCAGTGCGCGAGAAGGGCACGCCCCAGTGCTCCAGCTCATAGACGGCGGCCGGCGCATTGCGGGTCAGATATTCGATGGCGTCCTGGTCGCCCAGCCAGTCCGACCCCTTGACGGTGTCGTACATGTGCCAGCGCCAGTCATCCTGGCCCATGTTGCCGAGCGATGCCGAGATGCCGCCCTGCGCCGCCACGGTGTGGCTGCGGGTCGGGAACACCTTGGTGACGCAGGCGGTCTTCAGGCCGGCCTGGGCGCAGCCGAGCGCGGCGCGGAGGCCCGAGCCGCCGGCGCCGACGACGACGACGTCGAACTTGTGGTCAATGAACTTGTAGGCCGACATCAAAAGGCTCCGGTGAGGGCGACCTTGAGGATCGAGAAGACCCCCAGGAAGCCGCTAAGCACGCAGACGAAGATATTGAGAATGACGAGAGCGCTCTTGGTCGTGAACTTGTGGATGTAGTCCTCGATCACGAGCTGGACCGCGCCCTGCAGGTGGATCAGGGCGGCGACCAGCAGCAGGGCCAGCATCACCGCGTTCAGCGGCGTGGCCAGCCAAAGGGCGGCGCCCTCGAAATCACCAGCCGCCAGCTTCAGCCCGGCGAACACGCCCCACAGCGACAGGGGGATCAGGGCGATGCCCGAGACCCGCTCGGTCATGAAGTGGCTGACGCCATGGCGGGCCGCGCCCATGCCGCGGGCTCGCGACAGCGGGGTGCGGAATCGTTCCGACTTGTTCTCGGCCATGATTCAGAGCGCTCCCGTGGCTGCGGCGATCACCCAGGTGACGGCGGTGGCGACCACCGCGAAGGCGATCGCGGTCGCGCCCGTCAGGTCGGCGGTCTTCGGCGCGAAGCCGACCCCGGCGTCCCAGAAGGTCTGGCGGATCGCATAGGCGATGTTGAAGAACAGGGCGAATGTCAGGCCCAGCAAGACCAACTTGCCCAGCAGCGAACCCATGATGGCGGTATAGAGCGCGTAGCTCTCATGGCCCGAGGCCAGGGCCAGGGCCCACAGCGCCAGCAGGACGGCGCCGACATACAGGCCCATCACGCAGCCACGGTGCAGGATCGAGCACGCCATGGTGATATGCCACCGCCACACCTGCAGGTGTGGCGACATCGGGCGCTCGGGCAGCCCCCGGCTCGTGTCGGTCATGATAGGTCCAACCCCAGTAGCCATTGTGCGTTGCGAGATGCATTTAAGCCTTGGCGCGGGGGTGTCAACGAAACCGCTGCTGTTGAGAAACGTTCTCACAGCGATATCGAGGACAGGCCGGGAACCTTTATGGCAAAGCTGGTATTCTGCTGCTTGTGATGCGCGTGGAGGCGCGCCTTGATGCGTGATCCGATCGATTTTCAGACGGTGTTCGACCGGATCCCCAGTCCGTACATGATGCTCGACCGGGAATTTCGTTATGTCGCCGCCAATCAGGCCTACCTAGCGACTTTGGGGCGCACCTGGGCGGAACTGGAGGGCGTGGGCCTGTTCGAGGCCTTTCCCTCCGAAGGCGAGAGCCGCCAGCTGCTGGAAAGCTCGCTGATCCGCGCCCGTGATACCGGCCTGATCGATCTGCTGCCGCTCATCCATTACGCGATTCAGCGCCCCGCGAAGCTTGGCGGCGGCTTCGAGGCCCGGATCTGGAGCGCGACCCATACGCCCATCGCTGGCCAGAATGGCGAGACCCACTACATCTTGCAGCACACCCAGGACGTCACGGAGATCCAGCGCCTCAAGGACGTCGCCTTCGGTGGCCGGGTCCCGGCGGCGGCGGCGATGCTGGGTGACGAAGTCCTGCACCGGGCCCAGGCGGTTCAGGCCCAGAGCCAGCAGTTGCGGCAACTGTTCATGCAGGCGCCGGGCTTCATGGCGGTGTTGCGAGGCCCCAACCATGTGTTCGAACTGGTCAACAACACCTATCTGCAACTGATCGGCCATCGCGACATCATTGGCCTGCCGCTGACCCAGGCCCTGCCCGAGGTCCTCGAGCAGGGATTCGCCACCTTGCTGGACTCGGTGCGCCAGACCGGCGAGGCCTTCGTGGGCCGGCAAATCAGGGTCGCCCTGCAACGCACCGCAGGCGCGCCGCTGGAAGAGCGCTATCTCGACTTCATCTACCAGCCGATCATCGAACACGACGGCCAGATTTCCGGCGTGTTCGTCGAGGGCTCCGATATCACCGAGCAGGTCGAGGCCCAGGACCGCCAGCGCCTGCTGATGGACGAGCTGAACCACCGCGTGAAGAACACCCTGGCGACCGTCCAGGCCATCGCCCAGCAGACCCTGCGCGGCTCGACCACGCCGGAGCGGTTCACCGAGGCCTTTGAATCTCGCCTGATGGCGCTGTCAAAGACGCACAACGCCCTGACCGACAGCCACTGGTCGGGCGCGGGCCTGCGTCAGATCCTTTGGCAGGAGCTGAGCCCTTACGGCGCCGAACGCGTGACCCTGAGCGGTCCGGAGATTCAGCTCTCCGCGCGATTGGCCCTGGCGCTTGGCATGGTGTTCCACGAACTGGCCACCAACGCGGCCAAGTACGGTGCCCTGTCGGAAGCCGGCCAGCTCAGAGTGGCATGGTCGGTCGAAGACACGGAGATCCTGTTCCTTGAATGGCGTGAGACGGGTGGTCCCTCCCCAAAGCCGCCGTCTCGACGGGGCTTCGGCTCGCGCCTGATCGAGCGCAGCATCACCGGCGAACTGCAGGGAACGGTCGCGCTCGACTACGATCCGGCCGGCTTGATCTGCCGGTTCACCGTGCCGCTAAACCGCGACTAGCTCCTGAACACGTGCAGGGCCAGGTGCTGCAGCAGCATGATGGTCTTGGCGTCGCGGATACGGCCGTCGGCGATCATGGCCAGGGCCTCGTCGATGCCGGGCTCCAGAACCTCGATGTCCTCGCCCTCGTCGGGATGACCCCCGCCCTCGCCTATCCGCATGGCGCTGTCGTACTCGGCCACGAAGAAGTGCAGGATTTCGGTCACCGAGCCGGGGCTCATGAACGCCTCGAACACCTTGCGAACCTCGCCCAGGCGATAGCCCAGCTCTTCCTCGACCTCGGCGCGAATGCGCGCCTCGGGCTCGGCGTCGTCGAGGAGGCCGGCGGCGGCTTCGATCAGCAGATCGTCATAGCCGTTGAGATAGGCAGGATAGCGGAACTGCCGCACCAACAGCACCGTGCGGGTCGCCAGATTGTAGGGCAGCAGCACCGCGCCGTTGCCGCGGTCATAGTGCTCGCGGGCCTGCGTCTGCCAGGTTCCGTCGCGGCGTTTCCAGTCGAAGGTCGTCGTCTTCAGAACGTACCAGTTGTCGGAAAGCAGCTTGGTCTCGCGTACGCGAATGCGGTCCTGAATGCTCATGCTGTCTCCTAGTCCCGCACCCGGGCCACATAGTCAGCCGAGCGCATTTCCTGCAGGCGCGAAACGGTGCGCTCGAACTCGAACGCCCCGTCGCCGGCCGGATAGAGGGCCTCCGGCTCGGCCGACGCCAAGGCCACCAGCTTGGCGTCGGCTTCGTAGAGCGCGTCGATCAGGGTGTTGAAGCGCTTGGCCGCGTCGCGCCGTTCGGGCGTCAGGCGCGGCACGTCTTCCAGAAAAACGGTGTGGAAACGCTCGGCCAGGGCCAGGTAGTCCTGAGGCCCCAGCGCCTGCTGGCACAGACTGGCGAAGGACGATCGCAACATGCCCCCGGCCGCGCGCGGCAGGCGGATCTTGCGACCCAGCACCTCGAGACTGGCGCCGGTCTCGGCCGCTCCGTCCAGCATGTCGACCCAGAGCCGCTCGAATTCGGCCTGACACGCGCTGTCGTTGGGCGACAGCCAGGTGCGGGCGGCCCGCAGCCGATCGAGGCGAAAGTCCACCGGGCCCCGCACGGCCACGACATCCAGGGCGCCTTTCAGCATCTCGATAAAGGGAACGAACAGCTGGCGATTCAGCCCGTCCTTGTAGAGATCGTCCGGCGGCCGGTTGGAAGTCGCCACCAGGGTCACGCCGTGGGCGAACAGCCCCTCGAACAGCCGGCCCAGGATCATGGCGTCGGCGATGTCGGTGACCTGCAACTCGTCGAAGCACAGCAGCCGGGCCTGGCTTGAAATCAATTCGGCGGTGGGCGCGATGGGATCGTCCCCCTTGTGCTGGCCAAAGCGCGCCTTGCGCTGCGCGGCGTCGCCCTTGCGCCAGGCGTCGATATGGCCGTGAACCTCGGCCATGAAGGCGTGGAAGTGGATGCGCCGCTTGCGGGCGATGGGCGCGCTGTCGAAGAACAGGTCCATCAGCATGGACTTGCCGCGCCCCACCGGCCCCCACAGATAGACGCCCCGCTGGCTCTTGGGCTTGCGGCCAAACAGCGAGAAGCTGGGCTCGCCCGCCGAATCCAGATCGGCCTCCAGTCGCGACAGGGCGTCGACGGCGGCGGCCTGGGCCACATCGGGCTTGATCTCGCCTTGGGCCAGGCGCTCGCGATAGGCGGTGCGGAGTGAAGTCGGCATCAAGACTGCGGTTAGCCCGGGACGGCGGCCGGGGGCAAGCCGCTTAAGCCCCCAGCTCCTTGCGCACGAAGCGATACGTCTCGGGCTTCTCGCAGGCGCAGGCCCGCATCTGGCCGTCCTTGGTCCACCAGACCATCAGCGGCCAGGCGAACTTCACGCCGTTGTCTTTCATCAGCGGGATCAGTTTCTCGACATTGGCCCGGCCGGCCTCGATCACCGCCGTGCGGGCGATGTCGCCATCGGCCGGCTTGATCCCCGGCGCGGTCCAGGCCTCGACCGGAGTCTCGTCCCAGCGCTCGGCCAGAGCCCAGCTGCGGTTGACCCAGAGCTCGGCCACGGTGGCGCGCTCGACAGGGGTGGACTTGGCGACCCCGTTCTTGTCGGCGCGGGCGATCTCGATCACGCGGGTGTCGACGCCCACCGCGTGCAGCTTGGGAAACTCCTCGGCCTTGAAGCGCACACAGTCAGGGCAGGTGCGGAAGCTGATCATGTAGACTTTCGGCCCCGCCAGGCCTGGCGACACCCAGCCCGACTCCTGCAGGATCTTGGCGATCTCGGCCTGATGCTTGGTGATGGTCTTGGGCCGCCAGCGCAGCTCCATGTTCCAGTAGCCGTAGGCGCCGGCGGCGATCACCGCCACGATCCCCAGGGCGATCAGCCCGCGTGTGAACATCTTCAACTTCGCCACTCCCGTAGATCCCTGAACCCTAGGCTCAACCCTTGCGCGCCAGGCGTCAATTTTCCTGACATCGACCGCGACGGCGCCTAAGCTCGCGCCATGGTCAACGTTCCAGAGGCGCGTCCGGCGCCCAGGCCCCTTCACATTGTCGATACGCTCATCGCCGAGCGCGCGCCCCGGCTGACAGCCTCGCCCCTGTGGCCGCTGTTTCGCCCGCCGCTCTACGCCCTGCTCGGCTACGACAAGGCCCGGCGCATGGCCGACGACATCGCGCAAATCAGTGGCCGCGCGGCGCTGGATCATGTCTCGGCCCTGCTGGACCTGAAGGTCGCGGTGCGGGGACTTCAGAACATACCAGCCAGCGGCCGTACGGTCGTCGTCGCCAATCATCCGACCGGCATCGCCGACGGGGTGGCCGTGTACGACGCCCTGAAACGGCTGCGGCCAGACATCGTCTTCTACGCCAATGCCGACGCCCATCGTGTGTGCCGCCAATTCGACGAGGTGCTGATCCCGGTCGAATGGGTCGAGGAAAAGCGCAGCCGCGAACGCATGCGCCTGACCCTGTCGATGACCCGGGACGCCCTGGAGGCCGGGCGCGCCCTGATGATCTTTCCGGCCGGCCGGCTGGCGGTGAAGGACGAACACGGCCTGCTGACCGACCCACCCTGGGCGGCTTCCGCCGTATCGATCGCCCGCAAGTACGAGGCCCCGATCATCCCGATCCATGTCGCCGGCCCGTGGTCGACCCTGTTTCACCTGTTTGACAGGCGCTCGCGGGAACTTCGCGACATCACGCTCTTCCATGAGCTCCTGAACAAGACCGGCCGTGAATTCGAGCTCGTGATCGGCAAGCCTATCGATCCCGCGTCCCTGGCCGCCGATACGGGGGAAGCCACGACCCGCCTGAAGCGCTATGTGGAGCGGGTCCTGCCAAAGCACCCCGAAGGCGCCCTGACTTGAGCTCTCTCCGCCTCCCCCTCCTCCGTTTGGCTGACGAATCCGCCACCCAGGACCTGGGCCGCGCCTTGGCCCGCGCCCTCCAGCCGGGCGACGCCATCTGCCTGACCGGGCCGCTGGGGGCCGGCAAGTCGACCCTGGCGCGCGCCCTGATCCGCGCCCTGACGACGCCCGACGAGGAGGTTCCGAGCCCGACCTTCACCCTGGTGCAGTTCTACGAAACGGCTGACTTTCCCCTGGCCCATTTCGACCTCTACCGCCTCAGCGATCCCGACGAGGCCTATGAGATCGGCCTGGACGAGGCTCTGGACGACGGCGTCGCCCTGATTGAGTGGCCTCAGAGACTGGAAGGGCGTTTGCCGCTCAACCGGCTCGATATAGACATCGCCCTCGATGGCGACGCGCGACGCGTCACGATCACCCGGCACGGCGGATTTGAAGGACGCACCCTTGAGTTCTGAGCGCGAGACGGCCAAGGCCGCGTTCCTGCAGGCCCATGGCTATGGCGACGTTCGCCGCGAAAACCTGGGCGGCGACGCCTCGACCCGCAGCTATGAGCGTCTGCACCGTGATGGCGGCGTCAGCTTCATCTTCATGGACCAGCCGCCGGCCCTAGAGAGCGTGGTCTGCCCGCCGGACGCCAGCGACGCCGAACGGATCGCCCTGGGCTACAACGCCGCCGCCCGTCTCGCCGCCGGCTCGGTCGCCGCCTTCGTGGCGACGGCCGCCTATCTGCGCGAGCGCGGCCTGTCGGCGCCGGTCATCCTGGCTCACGACATCGAGGCCGGCCTCGCGATCCTGGAAGACCTCGGCGACGGCCTCTATGCCACCCTGATCGCCGAGGGGCAGGACGAGCGCCTGCTGTACGAAGCCGCCGTCGATCTGCAGATCGCCCTGCACGCCGAAACCCCGCCGGAGATCCTGGACGCTCCGGGCGGGGTGAGCTGGCCGCTGCTGACCTATGACACCCTGGCCCTGAAGATCGCCACGGACACCTTCCTGGAATGGTGGCCGAAGTTTTCCGGCTTGCCGGCGTTCAGCGACGCCGCCGTCGCCGACTGGGATGCGTTGTGGGCTCCGGTCTGGGTGCGCGGCGAGGCGGGGGCGACCGTCTTCACCCACCGCGACTATCACGCCCAGAACCTGGTCTGGCTGCCGGCGCGCGAGGGCCCGGCCCGGGTCGGCCTGCTGGACTTCCAGGACGCGCTGCGCGCCCACCCGGCCTGGGACCTGACCCACCTGCTGCAGGACGCCCGCCGCGATGTGTCGCCGGAGACCGAAGGCGCCATGCTCGATCGCTATATGGCCGCCCGGCCGGACATGGATCGCGCCGCCTTCATCGCGGACTATCGCGCCCTGGCAGCCTCCAACGCGGCGCGAATCCTGGGCCGGGTGTTCGCCCGCCAGGCCCTGCTGGGTCGCCCCCAGTATGAGGCTTACATGCCGCGGACCTGGCGCTATCTGGAACGCAATCTGCGCGATCCGGCCATGGCGGGCCTCAAAGCCTGGTTTGACGCCCACGTCCCGACCGAGGCCCGCCGATGAGCGCGCCCAAGATCGCCATGGTGCTGGCCGCCGGCCTCGGCACACGGATGCGTCCGCTGACCAACGACCGGCCCAAGGCGCTGGTCGAGGTCGGCGGCCGGGTGCTGATCGATCATATGCTCGACCGCCTGGTCGAAGCGGGCGTCGAGACCGCCGTGGTCAATGTCCACGCCTTCGCCGACCGGCTGGAAGCGCATCTGACGGCCCGCCAGGCCCGGGGCCTTGGACCCCGCATCATCATCTCCGACGAGCGCCCCCAGGCGCTGGAGACCGGCGGCGGCATCAAGCACGCCTTGCCACTGCTCGGCGACGAGCCGGTGTGGGTGGCCAATATCGACTCGGTCTGGATCGAGAGCGGCGCCCCCGCCCTCGACGCCGTCGCGGCGGTGTGGGACCCGGACACCATGGATGTTTGCCTCCTGCTGGCCTCGACCGCCGGCTCGCTGGGCTTCCACGACACGGGCGATGTCTTTCTGGGCGAAGACGGCGTCGTGCGCTTCAAGGCCACTGGCGAGACCGCGCCGCTGGTCTATGTCGGCGTCCATATCTGCAAGCCGGCGATCACGGCGAAGGGCCCTGACGGCCCGTTCTCGCTGCTGCCGATCTGGAAGGATCTGGCCGCTGACCACCGCGTCCACGGCGTCTCGCCCGAGGGACTGTGGATGCACGTCGGCGATCCCGGCGCGCGCGATCTGGCCGAGGCCAAACTGAAATGACCTTCGGCGGCCCCTTTGATCGCGACGGGCCGCGCTGGTTCTCGATCCCGGCCCACCGCCCCTTCGTGGACGACCTGGCCCGGGGCTTTCTGGCCGCCCTGTCACACATGGGCCCCGAGGCCCTGCCCCGCGCCACGCTCTTGACCCCCACCCGGCGCGGCGCGCGCGCCGTGGCCGACGCCCTGCTGGCCGCCAGCGACGGCAAGGCCCTGCTGCTGCCGCAGATCCGGCCGCTGGGCGACCTGGACGAGGGCGAGCCGCCGTTCGAGCCGGGCGACCTGGCCCTGGACCTGCCGCCCGCCATCTCCTCGCGCCGCCGCCGGTTCGAGCTGGCGCGGATCGTGGTGGACCACGCCGATCTCCTGACCTTCACGCCCGGCGCGTCGCAAGCCCTGGAGATGGCCAAGGCCCTGTCCGACTTCCTGGATAGCTGCCGGATCGAGGAAATCGACACCGACGGCAAGCTCGACGGCCTCGCCGACGGCGATCTGGCGCAGCACTGGCAGGTCTCGGCGCGGTTCCTCAAGGCGGTGCTCGCAGCATGGCCCGCCCGGCTGAAAGAGCTGGGCCTGATCGACGTCGCCGACCGCCGCGTACTGCTGCTGCGGGCCCTGGCCAAACGCTGGACCGAGCATCCGCCCACCGAAGTGCTGGTCGCCGCCGGCTCGACCGGCACGGCCCCGGCCACCGCAGACCTGCTGCGCGTGGTCGCCGCCGCCCCGCTGGGCGCGGTCGTGCTGCCGGGTCTGGACGAAGACCTGGCCGAAAGCGCCTGGGACAAGGTCGGCGAGCAACACCCGCAGGGCGCCATGCGTCGCCTGCTGGACCGCGCCGGCATCACCCGCGCCGATGTCCGCCCGTGGTTCCCCGAAAGCGACAGCCGGGGCCGCTGGCGGCGGCGGATCGTCAACGAGGCCCTGCGCCCGGCCGAGGCCACCGCCGACTGGCTGGCCCAGATCGAGAGCCTGCGCGCCGAGGCGCCCCAGCTCGATCCGGTCGCCGAGGGCCTGAAGGGCCTGTCGCTGATCTCGGCCCGCACCGAGGAGGAGGCCGCCAGCGCCTGCGCGCTTCTCCTGCGCGAGGCTCTGGAAGACCCGACCCGCACGGCCGCCCTGGTCACGCCCGACCAGACCCTGGCCCGCCGCGTCACCGCCCGCCTGGTCCGCTGGGGCGTGATCCCCGACAGCTCGGCCGGCGCGCCGCTGGCCGCCAGCCCCGCCGCGATCCTGGCCCAGCATCTGGCCGGTCTGGTCGTCGATCCGCTGGATCCGGTGCGGCTGCTGGCCCTGGCCAAGCATCCGCTGGTGCGGTCGGACGATGGTCTGGAAGCCTCGACCCTGCTGGAGCTGAAAGGCCTGCGCGGTCCCGCGCCCCGCTCCGTCGAGGGCCTGCTGTCCCGGCTGGACGCGCACCCCGCCGCCAGGGCCCTGGCCCAGAGGCTGCTGGCGGCGGTCGCCCATGCCGGAGGTCCCTATGTCGAGGAACGGGCCCCGCCGTCGAAAGCCGCCCTGGCCCTGACCGAGGCGCTGGAGACCCTGACCGGCCCCGACCGGCTGTGGATCGGCTCGGCGGGCGAATGCCTGGGCGGCCTGCTTTCGACCCTGATCGAGGATGGGGTCGTCCTGCCCGACGCCAGCCCCCGGGCCTTCGCCGACATTCTGGACCGGCTGGTCAATGAGGAAACCCTGCGGGTGGGCGGCGCCACCCATCCGCGCCTGCGTATCCTGGGGGCCATCGAGGCCCGGCTGGTGCGCGCCGACCGGCTGGTGCTGGCAGGACTGGAAGAAGGCATCTGGCCGCAGGGCGCGCCGATCGATCCGTTCCTGTCGCGGCCCATGCGCGAAAAGCTGGGCCTGCCGCCGCCCGAGCGCCGGGTCGGCCTCACCGCCCACGACTTCGCCCAGGCCGCCAGCGCGCCGGACGTCATCCTGGTTCATTGCGAGCGACGCGGCGGCGCGCCGGCCGTGGAGTCCCGCTGGCTATGGCGACTGAAGACCCTCGCCGGCGGCGCGGGCCTGAAACTGCCGCGGCGCCAGGACGCCCTGGACTGGGCCCGCGCCCTCGACGCGCCGGGCGCCTATGCGCCCTATCCGCGCCCCGCCCCCACGCCGCCGGTCGAGGATCGTCCGCGCCGCATGGCCGTCACGCGGGTCGAGGCCCTGACCCGCGACCCCTACGCCGTCTGGGCGCGCGATATCCTGAAACTCTATCCGCTGGAACGCCCCGACGAGCCGGTCGAGGCCCGCGCCCGGGGCACGGCGATCCATGCGGCCTTCGAGAAATTTGCCGAGCAGCATCCGGGACCGGTCCCCGCCGACGCCCCGGCCATCTTCGAGGCGCTCTATATGAGCGAGCTGGTGTCGGCCGGCATGCCGCCCACAGCCCTGGCTCGCGAGCGCGCCCTGGCGAAGGAAGCCGCCGCCTGGGTCGCCGACTGGGAGCGCCAGCGTCGCGCCGGCGCCGAGCAGATCATCGTCGAGGCCGAGGGCGTGCTGTCCTTCGACATCGGCGGCCGCGAATTCACCCTCACCGCCAAGGCCGACCGCATCGAGCCCACCCGCGACGGCCTGGCCCATATCCTCGACTACAAGACCGGCGCCGCGCCCTCGAAAAAGCAGGTCGAGACCGGCTTCTCGCCACAACTGACCCTGACGGCGGCGATCCTGCTGAACGGCGGCTTCAAGGACCTGCCGGATCGCAAGCCGGGCGACCTGACCTATGTGCGCGTCACCGGCCGCAAGCCCGCTGGTCTGGAGGAGGTTCGCGTCGCCGCCGCCGACAGCGAGCATGCCGCCTTCCAGGCGCTGGACGGCCTGCGCACCCTGATCGGCCGTTATGACGATCCGTCCCAGCCCTACCGCTCACGCACCGCCCCGCAGTTCGTGAAGGACCACCCCGGCGACTACGCCCATCTGGCGCGGGTGTTCGAATGGTCGACCAGCGGCGATGACGGGGAGGGTTCGGAGTGACCGGTCTTCCCGACTATCAGCGCCTCGCCGCCGATCCGGCGATCAGCGCCTTCGTCACCGCCAATGCCGGATCGGGCAAGACCAAGACCCTGATCGACCGGGTGGCGCGGCTGCTGCTGGCCGGCTCCACGCCCGAGGCGATCCTGTGCGTGACCTACACCAAGGCCGCCGCCGCCGAGATGCAGCGGCGGCTGTTCGAGCGGCTGGGCGGCTGGTCGGTGACCGCCGACGCCGCCCTGCGGGCCGAGCTGGCCCGGCTGGTCGGCGAGCCCGAGGCGCATTTCGACGCCGCGAAGCTCTCGGCCGCCCGCGCCCTGTTCGCCCGGGCTCTGGAAACGCCGGGCGGCCTGAAGATCCAGACCATCCACGCCTTCTGCGAAAAGCTGCTGCGGCGCTTTCCGCTGGAGGCCGGGGTGTCGCCCGGCTTCACCGTGATGGACGACTCGGCCTCGGCCGCCGTGGCCCGGGCCGCGCGACGCACCGTGGCGACCTATGTCGACACCCATGCCGACGTCTATGCCGACGCCTATGCGCGGTTCTCGGTGGCGCTGGACTTCGCGGCCTTCGAGTCGATGTTCGGCACGTTCGAGATCCGGCGCGGCGCGATCGCCGACTATATGGCCCGGCAGGGCGGTCTCTCCGGCGCGATCGATGACGTCTGGCGCGTCTGCGGCTTCGCCGAGCCGACAAGCCCCGAAGCCATCGCCGCCGAAGCGATGGCCGAACTGGACCCCGACCTCTGGGAAGCCTGCGCCAGCGTCCTCGAATCCAGCGGCAAGGTTCGCGACACCGAGCACGCCGCCCGGCTGCGGGCGACCCTGGCCACCATGGCCTTCGACGACGCGCTGACCGCCCTGTTCACCGACAAGGAAGAGCCCCGCAAGCACCTGCAGACCACCACGACCTTCAGGGTCCGGGAGGATCTGCGCGAGGCGCTGCTGGAGGAGACCGACCGGCTGTCCTTCGTGCGCCAGCAGGTTCGCGCCGCCGGCGTGGCCCAGGATACGTCCGGCGCTCTGCGGCTGGCGGCGCTCTACATCTCGGCCCACGCCAACGAAAAGGCCGCGCGCGGCGCACTCGACTTCGCCGACCTGATCGAGCACGCTAAGGTGCTGCTGACCGAAAAGGTCGACGCGGCCTGGGTGCTCTACAAGCTGGACGGCGGCATCGACCACATCCTGCTGGACGAGGCCCAGGACACCGCCCCGGAGCAGTGGGCAATCCTTGAGGCCCTGACCAACGACTTCTTCGTCGGGGCCGGGGCGACCGGCTGGCGCAAGGGCCGCGACAACCGCACCCTGTTCGTGGTCGGCGACCAGAAGCAGTCGATCTATTCGTTCCAGGGGGCCGACCCGGCCCGCCTGCTGATCGAGACGCAAGGCTATATCGCCCGCATCGCCGACGCCGGGCGCGAAGGCTCGGCCGTGCCGCTCAGCGTCTCCTACCGCTCGACCCGCGAGGTGCTGAGCTTCGTCGACGCCCTGTTCGAGGTTCCCGAGAACCGCCTGGGCCTGATGCCCACCGGCGGCGACCTGGAGCCGCACCAGGCCTTCCGCACCGACGGTCCCGGCTGCGTCGACCTGTGGCCCCTGACCCGCGAACGTCCCGGCGAAGAGCGCGACGCCTGGGAGGCCCCGCTCGACGCCGAGACCGAGCACAGCGCCAACCGCCGTCTGGCGGAATCTATCGCCGCCGAGATCGCCGGCATCCTGGCGCGTGGCGACGAGGTCCACGACAAGGATCTGAAAATCCGCCGCGCCGCCCATGCCGGCGACATCCTGATCCTGGTGCGGCGGCGCAAGGTGCTGTTCGAGGAGATCATCCGGGCCCTGAAGCGGCGCGGGGTGCCGGTGGCCGGGGCAGACCGCCTGTCGCTGTCGGCCCACATCGCCTTTGACGACCTGCTGGCCCTGGGACGGTTCGTGCTGTTCCCCGACGACGACCTGACCCTGGCCGCCCTGCTCAAGAGCCCGTTCTGCGGCCTGACTGACGACGACGTCTACGCCCTGGCCAGGAGCCGCAAGCCGCGCACCCTGTGGGCGACGCTGTCGCTGCGCGCCGAGGAAGACCCGCGCTGGGCCGCCGCCCGCGATCTGCTGGCCTGGGCCCTGGTCGAGGGCCGCAAGCGCCAGCCGTTCGAGTTCTTCGCCACCCTGCTGGGCAAGGTCGACGCCGACGGCCTGTCCAACCGCGCCAAGGTCCTGACCCGTCTGGGCGGCGAGGCCGACGAGGCGCTGGACGAGTTCCTGGCCCAGGTGATGGACGCCGAACAACGCAACATCCGCGACCTGGAAGCCCTGGTCGCCGACTTCGCGGCGCTGGACATCATCGTCAAGCGCGAGATGGAAGGCGCCCGCCGCGAGGTGCGGGTGATGACCGCCCACGGCTCCAAGGGCCTGGAGGCGCCGATCGTCTTCCTGCCCGAGACCACGGTGAAGCGTGGCGCGGGCGGCTCGCCGCTGTTGACCACGGAAGAGGGCGGCGTGTTGTGGTCGACCGGCAAGAGCGCCGACTGCGCGGCCTCGACCCAGGCCCGCGAACTGCGCGACGAGAAGGAAGCCCAGGAAGCCCTGCGGCTGTTCTACGTCGCCCTCACCCGGGCGCGGGACCGGCTGGTGCTGTGCGGCCGGATCGATGCGCGCACCAAGGATGAGAACGTGGGCGGCTGGTACGCGGCGGCGCGGGCGGCCTTCGCCCATCCGGCCATCGCGCCGGACGTCCACGAGATCGGCGACCCGGACGCGCCGATTCTGCGCTATGGGCCCGATCCCCGGACCCTGCCCAAGGAAACCCTGGCCGAGATCGTCGCCGCGCCCCTGCCCGCCTGGGCCGTGGGTCTGGCGACGCCTGAACCCGCCACCGCCCGCTATGCCGCGCCGTCACGGATCGAGGACGAGGCCGACAGCCGCGCGGCGGCCCCTTCGCCCCTGGCCAAGGTCGAAGGCCTGGGCCGTTACCGGCGCGGCGAGATCATCCACCGGCTGCTGCAGATCCTGCCCGATGTGACGCCGACCGAACGCCGCGCGGCCGGTCAGCGGCTTCTGGCGGCCGAACGCGACCTGTCCGACGACCAGCGCCTGGAAATGGCCACCGCCGCCTTCGGCGTTCTGGAAGACGACCGTTTCGCCGCCGTGTTCGGTCCCGGCTCGCGGGCCGAGGTAGCCCTGGCCGGGACCAGTCCGCTTTTGCCCAAGGGGCTGGCGATCTCCGGCCGGGTCGACCGGCTGGTGGTGACGCCAGAGCGTATCCTGGTGGTCGACTACAAGACCAACCGCCCCGCCCCCGCTGCTATCGAAGACGCCGATCCGGCCTATCTGGCCCAGATGGCGGTCTATGTGGCGGTGCTGCGCGAGGTGTTCAAAGACCGTCAGGTCGAGGCGGCTCTGGTGTGGACGGACGGCCCCAAACTGATGCCGGTTCCAGAAAAGGTGTTGTCATTGGCGCTGAGCCGGATCGGCTAGGCCGTTGCCGGGAACGTCCCTGGCGCCTACATCTTCTTCAAGCGCTCGCGACGACTCGCGGGCTTTCCTGTTTCGCGCCGACAAGAGCGGCGCCCTGATGGAGCAAAACCGATGAGCACCGTGACGGTGACCGACGAATCCTTCGAACGCGACGTGCTGCAGGCCGAAGGCCCCGTGCTCGTCGACTTCTGGGCCGAATGGTGCGGCCCCTGCAAGCAGATCGCTCCGGCCCTGGAGCAGATCTCCGAGGAACTCGCCGACCACGTGACCGTGGCCAAGGTCAATATCGAGGACAGCCCCACGACCCCGTCGCGCTACGGCGTGCGCGGCATCCCGACCATGATGCTGTTCCGCGGCGGCCAGATGACCTCGATGAAGGTCGGCGCCATGCCCAAGCAGAAGATCCTGGAATGGCTGACCGAGGCTGGCGTCCAGCCGGCCTGAGCCACTCGCGTCTAGACCAAGATCCAGCCGCCCATCCCGCCATGCGGGGTGGGCGGTTTGGTTTCGCGGCCTACTTCTTGGCAGACGTCACGATGAACGGCGAGACCGAGGCCGGCGCGGCCTTCTTGTCGGCCTTCGGTTTGCGGACTTCCTTGTTGGACTTCTTCTGACCCTTGGCCATGGGCGGCTCCTGCCAGGACGGGCGCGCCTGCCGGGGATGTCCAGCGGGCCGAGCCGCCCTATCGGCGTGCCCCAGCCATACGCCCGCTGAGGCCCGCGCCCAAGCTCTGGTTCAGGTCGGCCAGGTTTCCGGGCTCATCGCCAGCACTTCGCCGGCCAGATACAGCGAGCCGCAGATCAGCACATGCGGCGTGGGCGTCAGGGCCAGGGCCTTGGCAAGGGCGTCCTCGAGGTTGTCGCAGACATGGGCTCGAAGCCCGGCCAGTTCGGCGGCGGCGGCAGTCTGGGCGGCGGATGCGGCGGCGTGGCCTTCGAAGGTGACGGTGAAGACCTGCGGCTTCAGCGAAGCGAAGGGCGTGAAGAAGCCGGTGGCGTCCTTGTTGGCCAGCAGGCCCGAGATCAGCGCCACGGGCCGACCATCGCGGGCGGCCAGATCGCCCAGCGCCCGGGCCACGGCCTGGCCGGCATGGGGATTGTGGCCGCCGTCCAGCCACAGGTCCGCGCCCGCCGCCTTGGCCGTGTCGGCGAGCGGCCCCGCCGTCAGCCGCTGGAAGCGCGCCGGCCAGACCGCGCCGGCGATCCCGGCGGCCATGGCGGCCTCGTCGATGCGCGGGTCATTCAGGGCCAGCAGGGCGGCGACGGCCAGGCCAGCATTGGCGAACTGATGATCGCCCGGCAGGGACGGCGCGGGCAGGTCCAGCAGGCGATCCTGCATCTGCACCAGCAGGCGGCCGCGCTCGTTCCAGGCGTCGAAGTCTCGGCCCATCAGGGTGAGGTCCACGCCAGCCAGGGCGGCGGCGGTGTCGATGACGTCCTCGGCCTCTTCGCGCTGGCGGGCCGAGACGGCTGGCGCGCCGGGCTTGATGATTCCGGCCTTCTCGACCGCGATCTTCTCGACAGTGTCGCCCAGGAACTCGCGGTGGTCGATGTCGACCGGGGCGATGACGCTGACGGCGGGTGTCACGACATTGGTGGCGTCCAGCACCCCGCCAAGCCCGACCTCGATGATGCACAGATCGGCCGGGACATCGGCGAAGGCGACCAGGGCCGCCGCCGTGGTGATTTCGAAGAAGGTGATCGCCAGGCCGGCATTGGCCGCTTCGACCCGGGCCAGCACATCGGCCAGCTGGTCATCGGTGATCAGGGTTCCGGCCAGACGGATACGCTCGGCGAAGCGCACCAGATGCGGCGAGGTGAACACGTGAACCCTGAGCCCCGCCGCTTCGGCCATGGCCCGCAGATAGGCGACGGTCGAGCCCTTGCCGTTGGTGCCGGCCACGTGAATCACCGGCGGCAGGCGGTCCTGCGGATTGCCCAGCGCCGCGCACAGCCGCCACATCCGGTCCAAGGACAGGTCGATCAGCTTGGGATGCAGGGCCTGCAGCCGCGCCAGGGCGGCGTCGTGGACGCGGAGATGGTCGGTCAAGATAAGGCTCAGGCCGCCTTGCGACGACCCATCATCAGGGTGGTCAGGATCGAGCCCAGCACGGCCGGCAGCTCCTTGCGCGGCGTGACCCGGTCGACCATGCCCTTTTCGACGAGGTACTCCGACCGCTGGAAGCCCGGCGGCAGGGTCTCGCGGATGGTCTGCTCGATGACACGCGGGCCGGCGAAGCCGATCAGGGCGCCCGGCTCGGCCAGATGCACGTCGCCCAGCATGGCGTAGGAGGCGGTGACGCCGCCGGTGGTCGGGTCGGTGAGGACCACGACATAGGGCAGGGCCGCGTCCTTCAGTTCGTTGATCGCCAGGGTCGTGCGGGCCATCTGCATCAGCGACAGCGCGCCTTCCTGCATGCGGGCGCCGCCGGCGGCAGTGAAGGCGATCAGCGGAACATCACGCTCCAGCGCGGCGCGGGCGGCGGCGACGAAGCCTTCGCCGGCGGCCATGCCCAGGGAGCCGCCCATGAAGGCGAAGTCCTGAACCAGCACGACGGCCTTGGCGCCGCCGACCACGCCGTGGGCGATGGCCATGGCGTCCGGCTCGCCGGTGGCCTTGCGGGCCGCGATCAGGCGGTCCTTGTAGGGCTTGCCGTCCGAGAAATGCAGCGGGTCTTCCGGCACCGTCGGGGTCGGCAGGGTCTCATAGACGCCGTCGTCGAAGGTGAACTTGAAGCGGGCCTCGGGCCCGATGCGCATATGGCGTCCGGCCGGCGTTACCCACAGGGCGGCTTCCAGGTCGGAGCGGAAGATCATTTCGCCCGTATCGGGGCATTTGACCCAGAGGTTCTCGGGCGTCTCGCGCTTGGCGAAGGCGCCACGCACGCCGGGGGCGATGCGGGAAAGCCACCCGCCGCCGCGTCGGCCTTCGGCCGAAGCCTTGGATTTGTCGCCCTTTTTCGGGTCCTGGGGTTCAGCCATAGCCATAGCCTTAAAGCCTCACTTCGTTCCCGACTCGCGCCGATCGCACAGCCTTAGCCAGCTGCGACGCCTTGAGAAGAACCTTCTCGGTCACGTTTTCGTTCAACTGGGCGGCCGATTCAATTTCATCCACAAGCGCCGAGCCGACCACGGCGGCGTCGGCGACGCGGGCCACGGCGGCCGCCTGCTCGGGCGTGCGGATGCCAAAGCCCACGGCGACCGGCAAACCCGAAGCCTTGCGCAGGCGCTCCACGGCCGGGGCCACGTCGGCGGCGTCGGCCGATTTCACGCCGGTCACGCCGGCCACCGAGACGTAATAGAGGAAGCCCGAGGTGCGGCGGATCACCATGGGCAGGCGCGCATCGTCGGTGGTGGGCGCCGCCAGGCGGATCAGGGCGATGCCTTCGGCCTCCAGGGCGTCGGTCAGCGGGTCGGCCTCTTCCGGCGGACAGTCGACGACGATCAGGCCATCGACGCCAGCCTTGGCGGCGGCGGCGGCGAAGCTTTCGAAGCCGCGGTTCAGCACGGGGTTCAGATAGCCCATCAGGATGATCGGGGTGTCGGCGTCGCCTTCGCGGAAGGCGGCGACCAGGTCCAGCGTGCCCTGCAGGGTCATGCCGGATTTCAGGCCGCGCTGGGCGGCGCGCTGGATGGTGGGCCCTTCAGCCATCGGATCGGAAAAGGGAAAGCCCAGCTCGATCAGGTCGGCGCCGGCCCCCGGCAGGCCCTTGAGCACGGACAGCGTGGTGGCGGCGTCGGGGTCGCCGGCCATGATGTAGGTCACGAAACCGGCGCGGTTCTCGGCCTTCAGCGCCGCGAAGCGACGGTCGATACGGTCTTTGGTCACGCTGGTTAAGTCCTAGATCTTACGCCCGAGGGCCTCGGCCACCGTGAAGATGTCCTTGTCGCCGCGACCGCAGAGATTCATCACCACGATCTTGCCCTTGCCCAGCTGCTGGGCGATCTCGCCGACCCGGGCCAAGGCGTGGGCCGGTTCGAGGGCCGGAATGATGCCTTCAAGCGTCGAGCACAGCTGGAAGGCCGCCAGGGCCTCCTCGTCGGTGGTCGAGACATATTCGGCGCGGCCGATCTCGTGCAGGAACGAATGCTCGGGACCGATGCCGGGATAGTCGAGCCCGGCCGAGATCGAGTGGGCGTCGATGATCTGGCCGTCGTCATCCTGCAGCAGATAGGTGCGGTTGCCGTGCAGCACGCCAGGGCGGCCGCCGGTCAGGGAGGCGGCGTGCTTGTCGGTGTTGACGCCGTGGCCTGCCGCCTCGACGCCGATCAGGCGCACGCCCTCGTCGGCCAGGAACGGATGGAACAGGCCGATGGCGTTGGAGCCCCCGCCGATACAGGCCACCAGGGCGTCAGGCAGGCGACCTTCCATCTCCAGGATCTGCTGGCGGGCCTCGATGCCGATCACGCTCTGGAAGTCGCGGACCATCACCGGATAGGGGTGCGGGCCGGCGGCGGTGCCGATCAGATAATAGGTGTCGTGCACGTTGGTGACCCAATCGCGCATCGCCTCGTTCATGGCGTCCTTCAGGGTGCCGGTGCCCGAGGTCACCGGACGCACTTCGGCGCCCAGCAGGTTCATGCGGAAGACATTGGGCTTTTGACGTTCGACGTCGGTGGCGCCCATGTAGACCACGCACGGCAGGCCGAAGCGGGCGCAGACGGTGGCGGTGGCCACGCCGTGCTGACCCGCGCCGGTCTCGGCGATGATCCGGGTCTTGCCCATGCGCATGGCCAGCAGGATCTGGCCCAGGGCGTTGTTGATCTTGTGCGAGCCGGTGTGGTTCAGCTCGTCGCGCTTGAAATAGATCTTGGCCCCGCCGAAGTGCTCGGTCAGGCGCTCGGCGAAATAGAGCGGGCTGGGCCGGCCGGCATAGTGGGTGTTGAAGCTCTTCAGCTCTTCCTGGAAGGCCGGGTCGGCCTTGGCGGCGGCATAGGCCTCGCCCAGTTCCAGCACCAGCGGCATCAGGGTCTCGGCCACATAGCGACCGCCGAAGTCGCCGAACCGACCGTTGGCGTCGGGATAGGCCGAATAGTCGTTGGGCTTTGAGGGGGCGTTCACGAGATCATCCAAAGGCTGGGCAGAGCTACACGCGTTTGACGGCGTCGAGAAACGCCGTGATCAGAGCGGGGTCCTTTAGGCCGGGACCGCGTTCCACGCCAGAGGAAACGTCCAGCAGCGGGGCGCCCGATACCCGGATGGCGTCGGCCACGTTCCACGGGTCCAGCCCGCCGGCCAGGAAATGCGGACGGGAAAATCGCCGGCCCCGCAGCAGGGTCCAGTCGAAGCGGGCGCCGGTTCCGCCGGGCAGGCCCTTCTCCCCGCCAGGGCCTTCCACGGGGCGGGCGTCGAACAGGAACTGTTCGGCCACGGTCTCGAAGGCCCGGGCCTGGTCGACGTCGGAGGCCGACGAGACCGAAAACGCCTTGATCACCCCGACGCCCGAGCGCTCGGCGATCTGGCGGACCCGGGCGGGGGTCTCCTTGCCGTGAACCTGGATCAGGTCGGGCCGCATCGTCGCCATCAGGCGGTCGATCAGCACGTCATCGGGATCGACGGTGACGGCCACCGTCTTGACCGGCCCGCCCCTGACCGGCGCGACCAGCCGGGCGGCGGCCTCCGGCGTCAGGTTGCGGGGGCTCTTCTCGAAGAAGACAAAGCCCAGATAGGCCGCGCCGCCCTCGACGGCCGCGCTGACCGCCTCGGCGGTCGACAGCCCGCAGATCTTGACCCTGGTGCTCATGGACGGGGAGTTACGTGCGCGGCAGGCTCGACGCAAGAGGAAGGCTGGACGCCAGCGGCGGGGCGGGTTCCGACAGCCGGGCCTGCATCGAGCAGACCAGGCCGTCGGGCCGGAAATCCATCCTGGCCTCGCCCTTCAGCTCGCCGCGCAGGCTGCGTTCGATCAACCGCGAGCCAAAGCCCCGGCGGGTCGGGGCGACCACGGGCGGTCCGCCGGACTCGGTCCAGGTCAGGGACAGGTCACGCGTTTCGGCGTCATAGGCCCAGGTCAAGGCCACCCGGCCGCCGGGGGTCGAGAGCGCCCCGTATTTCAGCGCATTGGTCGCCAGTTCGTGGAAGATCAGCGCCATGGTCAGGGCCCCGCCGGGGGCCAGCCAGACCGGCGGCCCCTCGATGGTGGTCCAGGCGGCGGCCTCGAACGGCGCCAGGGCCCGCTCGGCCACCTCGCGCAGGTCGGCCCCGTTCCAGCTTTCGCGGGTCAGCACATCGTGAGCCTGCGACAGGCCCAGCAGCCGCGACTCGAACTTCTCGAAGGCCACCACCGGATCGGGCTCGTTGCGCAGGGTCTGGGCCGCCATCGACTGGACCGTGGCCAGGGTGTTCTTGACCCTGTGGTTCAGCTCGTTGATCAGCAGCCGCAGCTTGTCCTGATACGAGTGCTGTTCGGCCTCGACCCGCTTGCGGGCCGAGATGTCGGAAATGATGACCACCAGATAGGCCGGCTCGTCGCCCAGCAGCACCCGCGAAGCCGTCAGGTGGATCCAGATCAGGCCGCCGTCGGCGGCCGACACGACCTGGCGCTCGGCGACGAAGCTGTCGATCTCGCCGGCCAGCAGCGCCCGGGCCTGGCCGATCGCGGCCGAGCGGTCGTGCTCCTGGACCAGATCGCGGAAGCGGCCGGCCAGCAGGGTCTCGCGGTCGCGCCCCACGATGGCGCAGAAGCGGTCGTTCATCTCCAGGAAGGCGCCGTCGGCCGTGACCCGCGCCACCCCCATGGCCGCCTGGTCGAACACGGCGCGATAGCGGGCCTCGGCGGCCTCCAGCTTCCGGCGCGCCTCGACGGTGGAGGTGACCACCTCGGTATACAGAACCAGCCCGCCAATGGCGCCGTCATCGGTGCGCCATGGCGCCATCGACCAGCGGATCCAGTGGACCTTGCCATTGCGGTCGACGAAGCGGTCGCCCTCGTCCTCGCGCAGCTCGATCCCATCGCTCAGCACCCGGGCGTGCAGGTCGCGCCAGACCTGCGGAATCTCGGGGAAGACCTCGTAATGAACCTTGCCGATCAGCGACAGATCGGCCGGCAGGTCCTGATCGGTCAGGAACTGCCGCGAGGCCGCCAGATAGCGCATCTGGCGATCAAAGATCGCGATGCCCATCGGCGCATGCTTCAGCGCCACCGCCACGCTGGGCGACACCGCCAGCAGGGCCGCGTCCTGACTCGAACTCGACTCGGCGCCGACCGGGGCCGGCGATCGCGCGGCCATACCCTGCCTCTCCTGCGTTCGCCCGCAGGCTAGCGGCGACCGAGGCGCGAGTCATGATGAAGAAACACCTAAGGAGATCACTTCCGCGTTCGCCGGGCGCGTTCGCCGGGAATCATCAGGGGCCGGACACGGCGCCGCGACCTCGCGCTTTCGCTGCGAGGGTGGTGGGAAGGGTCGCGGAGCGTCCGGGCCTCGCCCGGAGATGAAATAGAACTAACCGTTTCGACGAAGCCGTCCGCTCCGCGTGGTCGTTATCCGTCAGCGTCCCGCCGGGTGGCCCTGTTGAGGCCTTAGCAGGACCCGAACCGCTCCGTTTCCGAAGCCATTCGGCGGTCGAAGCACGAGGGCTCGAAGCGTCTCCCGTGGGTCTCTCCGTCCACGCCAACGGCGGGCGGGTCCCGCAACGCCGGGATCCCCGGACCGGTCGAGTATCCCCCTCGACCCCAGTCCCGCTCGATCACACCCCGCCGCCGCAATGGTCGCTGGCCTTGCGCCCTTCCCGTGCGACGAGGTGGGATGATTATGCGGGAGGTTTCAGCGCGTCTGATTGGCGCGATCAACTATTTTACAGGGCGTTGAACCCGCTGGGTTTTGTGCTGGAAAGAACGGGGATTGAGCAGGGCCAATCCCCATACCTCCCGTCATTCCCGCCCTTGTGGCGGGAACCCCTGTTTCAGCTGACCCGTGAAGCGCCAGCGAAGTGCGCGCGCACTTCGCCCCTCCCGCACCTGCGGCGGACAGAGGCCTCCCGAGCCAGAGGCTCGGAATGACGGGCGTTTTTATGAGCTGGCGGTGTCAAACCAGCCGCTGGACCGGCGTCCATTCAAAGACGGCTGAATAGAGATCGTCCCAACGCGGATTGTCCCGCTCGATCAGGTTGATCTTCCACTGGCGCGGCCAGCGCTTGATGGACGTCTCGCGCTGGATCGCCTCGGTCATCAGATCGTGGATCTCGTACCAGACCAGCCGCTTGAGGCCGTAGGTCCTGGTGAAGCCCGGCAAATGTCCTTCACGGTGCTGGACGATGCGCGAGAAAAACTGACCGGTGACACCCGTATAGAGGGTGCCTCGACAATGGTCGGTCATCATGTAGACCGCGATCCACGCCTCGCGCGGAACCATGGCGGCGCCCCCAGCTTGCGCCTAGAACAATACCAGAACAAATATACTCCGTCATTCCCGCCCTTGTTGTTCAGACCGGGGAGATAGCGGACACCTGTTCGG
>CAYRTE010000053.1:0-28529 GCA_964427205.1 uncultured Caulobacter sp. | reverse complement strand
CCCAGCATCGCGGCCTCGGCCTCGATGCCGCCCACGCCCCAGCCCAGAACCGACAGGCCGTTGACCATGGTGGTGTGGCTGTCGGTGCCGACGACGGTGTCGGGATAGGCGACGGTGTCGCCGTCGACGTCGTTGGTCCAGACGGTCTGGGCCAGATATTCCAGGTTCACCTGGTGACAGATGCCGGTGCCGGGGGGCACGACGCGGAAGTTGTTGAAGGCCGACGAGCCCCAGCGCAGGAAGCGATAGCGCTCGATATTGCGCTCGTACTCGCGCTTGACGTTGTCGTCATAGGCTTTCGGATTGCCGAAATTGTCGACCATCACCGAGTGGTCGATGACCAGGTCGACGGGGTTGAGCGGGTTGATCTTGGCCGGGTCGGCGCCCAGGGCCACCATGGCGTCGCGCATGGCGGCCAGGTCGACCACGGCGGGAACGCCGGTGAAGTCCTGCATCAGCACGCGGGCCGGACGGAAGCTGATTTCGTGCTCGACGGCGCCCTTGTTCTGCAGCCAGGCGGCCACGGCCTTCAGGTCGGGTTCGTCGACGGACACGCCGTCTTCGTTGCGCAGCAGGTTTTCGAGAAGCACCTTCATCGACACCGGCAAGGAAGAAACACCGGTCAGACCGGCTTCCTCAGCGGCGCGAAGGCTGTAATAGACGTAAGTCTTGCCGCCGACGATCAGTTCGCGGCGGGCTTTGAGGCTGTCCACAGACGCCATTCGGGAGATCCCTTCTCTGTCCACGGCCGCCCGAAAACCACTCCCGGGATCGCGCGATCGAGGCGGACCCACAGCGTCCATCCCCGCGCCGCGTCCCCTGACAAGCTGGAGGGGGACGGCCGATGGCTTCTTAGCGCCGCTAATGTTCAACGTCCATGCGCGGGACAAGGTCTTGGCATGTTGAGAACTGTTCTCATTAAAGATTTGGCCGTGTCTCGCGGCGAGCGACGACTGTTTTCGGGCTTCAATCTGCGGATTGAGGCCGGCGAGGCCGTGGAGCTGACCGGTCGCAACGGGGCCGGCAAGACCAGCCTGCTGCGCGCCGTGGCCGGGCTTTTGCGGCCCGAGGGCGGCCAGATCATCTTCGAGGATCTCGAGCCGGAAACCGCCCGCGCCGAGCATCTGCACATGGTCGGCCACCAGGACGGCCTGAAATCCACGCGCACGGCCTGGGAGGAGCTGCGGTTCCAGACCCTGTGGTGCGGCGGCTCGCCGGCCACGGCCCGCCAGGCCGCCGAGCGCTTTGATCTGGTCCGCCTGCTCGACCTGGAGGTTCGGCGCCTGTCGGCCGGCCAGCGCAGGCGCCTGGCCCTGGCCCGGCTGGTCGCCAGCCCGCGCACCCTGTGGCTGCTGGACGAGCCGATGGCGCCGCTGGACTCCACCCATCGCCTGACCTTCGGCGCCCTGATGGCCGAGCATCTGGTCGGCGGCGGCATGATCCTGGCCGCCGTGCACGATCCCCTGCCCGTCGCCGCCCGCGTGGCCCAGATTGGGGTCGAGGTGGGCGCATGACCGCTTTCCTGATCCTGCTGCGCCGCGAGTTGGCCCTGGCCTGGGGCAAGGGCGGCGGACCGCTGCTGGCCCTGGCCTTCTATGCCGGCGTGGTCACCCTGCTGCCGATGGCCGCCGGCCGCGCCCCGGAAAAGCTGGCCGCCGTGGCCCCCGGCATCGCCTGGCTGGCCCTGGCCCTGGCGGCCCTGCTGTCGCTGGAGCGCCTGTTCGAGCGTGATTTCGAGGACGGCGCCCTGGACCTGCTGAGCCTGGGCCCCGCCTCGCTGGAGGCCGTGGCCGTGGCCAAGTGCCTGGCCCAGTGGCTGGCCTCTGGCGCCCCGCTAGCCCTGGCCGCCCCGATCGCGGCCCTGGCCCTGGGCGCCGATCCGAAGATCATTCCGCTGCTGGTGCTGTGCGGCCTGTTCGGCGGCCTGGCCTTCGCCTTCCTGGGCGGGCTGGGGGCGAGTCTCGCCCTGGGCAGCCGGCGCGGCGGCCTGCTGGTGGCGGTGATCGTGCTGCCGCTCTATGTGCCGCCGGTGATCTTCGGGGCCGGCGCCCTGGACGCCCTGGCCAGCGGGCTGCCGTGGACGCCGGGTCTCTATCTGATGCTGGCCTATTGCACGGCGGCGGTGGGCCTGAGCCCCCTGGCCATGGCGGCGGCCTGCCGCAACGCGCTGGACTGAGCCCTAGGCAGCCCTCCACGACAATCCTGTAACATTGTTCATCCAGCCTGACATTTTCGCGCCATAAGCCGATGGCCAAGCTCTGGGCAGATTTCGCTTCAGGAGCTCCATCATGCGTCATTCCACGCGCCGCCTGGCCCTGGCCGCCAGCGCCGTTCTCGCGATCACCGCCGCCGCGGGGGCCGCCATGGCCCAGATGCCGCCGCCACCGCCGGCGCCGCCCGCGCCACCCGCCCCGCCGCCGCCACCCTTGCCGCCGATGGACGCCATGATGATGGGCGGCGACGGCATGGTGATGATGCACCACCGCATGCACGGCGATCCCGAAGCCCACGCCAAACATCTGCGCGACGTGCTGCAGCTGCGCCCCGACCAGGACGGCGCCCTGAAGGCCTATCTCGACGCCACCGCGCCGCAGAAGATGGCCGAAGGCCTGAAGTGGGACAGCAAGGACGACGACGACAAGCCGCTGACCACGCCCGAGCGCCTCGACAGGCAGGCCGCCCACATGGCGAAAATGGCCGAAACCTTCCAGAAGCGCGCCTCGGCGACCAAGGCCTTCTATGCGGCCCTGTCGCCCAGCCAGAAAAAGGCGTTCGACGCGATCAGCCCGCATGGCGGCCCGGGCATGCGCGTGCATCGCTTTGAGAGCCGCCACGAAGGCGGCCCCAAGATGGGTCATGGCGAGGGTCACAAGGAAGAGCGCAAGATCATCATGAAGCACAGGGCCGGCTGATACGGGTCGATACGCATTGCGGGCGTTCGTGCGGAGCTCTAATCAGCAATCCATGGACGCCCGACACCCGTTTGATTTCCTGACCAACCCCGAGCGGTTCATGGCCTTCTCGCGGTGGGCCGCGCCGATGTTCGGCGCCCTCGCCGTCGGGCTGGCCCTGATCGGTCTGTATCTGACCTTCTCGGTTCCCGAGGACTACCAGCAGGGCGACACGGTGCGGATGATGTTCATCCACGTGCCGGCCGCGATCATGAGCATGGTCGTCTATCTGTTCCTCGGCATTTCCAGCCTTCTGGCCCTGATCTTCCGCCACGCCCTGGCCGACGCCGCCGCCCGCGCCTGCGCGCCGCTGGGCGCGGTATTCACGGCCCTGGCCCTGGTCACCGGATCCCTGTGGGGCAAGCCGATGTGGGGAACCTGGTGGCAGTGGGACGCCCGGATGACCTCGGTGCTGGTGCTGTTCCTGTTCTATCTGGGCTATCTGGCCCTGCGCGGCGCGCTGGAGGACGAACAGAAGGCCGCCCGCGCCGCCGCCATCCTGGCCCTGGTCGGGCTGATCAACCTGCCGGTGGTCAAGTTCTCGGTCGACTGGTGGAACACCCTGCACCAGGGGACCTCGACCCTGTTCGCCGCGCCGGAAGACCGGCTGCCGGCCGTCTATCTGTGGCCCTGGGCCCTGATGACCCTGGCCTATCTGTCGGCCTTCGGGTCGCTGTGGCTGGTGCGGATCCGCGCCCTGGTCTGGCGGCGTAGGGCCCGCGCCCTGGCCCTGCGGATGGCGGAGAGCTGAGATGGATTTCGACGCTGGGAAATATGCGATCTATCTGTGGCCGGCCTTCGGGATCACGGCCGTGGCCTTCGCCTGGATGATCATCGACAGCCTGGCCCAGGCCCGCCGGTGGAAAGCCGAACTGGAGCGCCTGCAGGATGAAGCGGCCAGGGCGGCGCGGGCGTGAAGCGCTGGCTGGCCTTCACGCCGCTGGCCGTGCTGGCGGCCCTGGCGCTGCTGTTCGCCGGCTATGCCCTCAAGCGCGACCCCAAGGTCTCGCCCCACGCCATGGTCGGCAAGCCGATGCCGGCCCTTACCCTGCCCGAGCTGTCCAGCGGACAGCCAACCTCCCTCAAGGACGCTGCTCAGGGCGGCCCGGTGCTGGTCAATTTCTTCGCCTCGTGGTGCGCGCCCTGCGAGGTCGAGCATCCGCAGCTGATGGCGCTGAACGCCCAGGGCGTGAAGGTGATCGGCGTCGCCTACAAGGACGCTCCGCCCAACACGCAAGCCTTCCTGACCCGCCTGGGCGACCCGTTCGCCGCGCGACTCGTGGACCGCGACGGGGCCGCGGGACTGGAGTTCGGGGTCACCGGCGTGCCGGAGACCTATCTGGTCGGCTCGGACGGCATGATCCTGGCCAAGCACACCGGCCCGCTGACGCCCGATGCGGCCGAGAACCTGCTGGCCAAGGCCCGCTAAGAACTGTCATCCCGGCCGGAGCGTAGCGGAGAGCCGGGACCGCCACAGGCTCAGAGCTTCCGGCGGTCCCGGCTCGGCGCGCTTCGCACTTGGCCGGGATGACAGTTTTCAAGGTGCGCTGACACGTCGCGGCGCTTTGGCGTTAACCCGACGTTGACCATGCTCGCAGACTTTCGATTAACCATGTTAGACTTCGAGTCATGAGCACCGTCCGTCCCTCCGGCTGGCCGTCAGTCCCCGCCAGACCCGCCTCGACGCCCGCGTCAGGCGGTGCGGCGACGCGTTCGGCCTTCTTCCAGGCGGCGCTGGGCGACGCCGCGCCCACCCGTCCGGCCCAGGCAACCGCCTCGGTGCAGATGCAGGCGCAAGCCCAGGCCCAGCCGCAGCGCCAGGCGCCGGTCCGGCCGTTCACGCAGCCGGACGCCCAGCCGCAGAAGGTCCTGCGCCCGGGCTCGCTGCTGAATATCGTGGTTTAGAAAGGCCTCAGGCCGCCTTCTTGGCGGCCTTGTCCTTCTTGGGCTTCTTGTCTTTTTTCGGCTTGTCGGCCTTGGCCTTCTTGACCTTGGGCTCGGCCTCGACCGCCGGATGCAGGTCGGCGCCAGCCATGTCGGCCAGCAGATCCAGGAAGCCGCCCCGCTTGCCGGGCTTCAACAGGGCCAGGATCCGGGCGTCGGCCATGGCGACCATCGGCGCGACCTCTTCCAGCATCGCCCGGCCCGAAGGCGACAGGCGCACGCTGTTGGCCCGGGCGTCCTGGTCGGAGCGCTGGCGCTCCAGATGGCCCTTGGCGATCATCCGGGCGACCATGTCGGCCAGGGTCGAGCGGTCGATGCCGGTGGCCTTGACCAGGGCCGTCTGGGTGACGCCCTCGTTCTGGGCCACGGCCGACAGCACGGCGAACTGGCGCTGGGTAATACCGGCCGCGCCGCACTCCTCGGCGTAGATGTCGAGCGCCAGTTGCAGCACCCGGTGCAACAGATGGCTGGGCGATCGCTCCAGCAAACCGCCGCTCTTCTCGACCTTGGTCTTGGACATGAGCTCGCCTTCGCCTTTTCAGCCGACGGATAGACAATATCATCGTTACGCGTCGATTTGACGACAATGCTCCGTGGGCGGCGCAAGCCGTTTCCGCCTCAAGAACAGGGGGCTGTTGAGGCCGCCCGGGAGGCGCCTCTAGAAGCCGGCGTCCGGGGGCTCGGGCGCGGTCGGCTCCTCGCCCTTGGCCATGTGCTTCATCATGAACGGCACCTGGGTCAGCGAGAAAATGATCGCCAGCGGCAGCAGGGCGATCCGGAACTTCACCCAGTTGTCGGTGTCCTGGGTCAGGCGGACAATCTCGTTCAGCACGGCGGCGCTGGCGAAATAGGCCCCATAGCGCAGGGTCAGGGTGCGCCAGGCGGCGTCGGGCAGCTGCATGGCCTCGCCCATCAGCGCCTTCAGCGGCGCGCGGTTCATCAGCACCCCGCCGATCATCGCCGCCGCCAGGGCGCCATTGACCACCGTGACCTTGATCTTGACGAACACGTCGCTGTGGAAGATCAGGCCCAGCACCCCGAAGATCAGGGCCATGACGCCGGAAAACAGCGGCAGCAGCGCCACGCGCCGCTCGACCACATAGCCCAGCGCCAGGGCCGCCGCCGAGGCGGCGACCAGCACCCAGGTGGCGGTCTGGAAATTCTTGGTGGTGAAATAGGCGACCGCGAAGGCGATCGGCGCGCCATAGTCGACGGCGGTGCGCACCCAGGCGGCGCTGCTCTTGCTGGGCTTCTGTTCGTCCACGGCCTAGTCCTCCAGCCCGACCAGCGAGCGCGAAAAGGCGCGGGCGTCGAAGGGTTGTAGATCCTCCACCCCCTCGCCCACGCCGATCAGCTTGATCGGACTGTCGCTGGCCCGGGCCACCGGCACCAGCACCCCGCCGCGCGCGGTGCCGTCCAGCTTTGTCATGACAATCCCCGACACGCCCACCTGGTTGCCGAAGATCTTTTCCTGGGCGAGCGCGTTGCGGCCGACCGTGGCGTCCAGCACCAGCAGGGTCTCGTGCGGATAGTCGGGATCGACCTTCTTGACGACGCGGATGACCTTCAAGAGCTCGTCCATCAGGCCCTGCTTGTTCTGCAGCCGGCCGGCGGTGTCGATCAGCACGACGTCATAATGCTCGGCCTTGGCCCGCTCGACGGCCTCATAGGCCAGAGCCGCGGCGTCGGAGCCCGTGGGCTTGGACATGAAGTCGGCCCCGGCGCGGTCGGCCCAGACCTTCAGCTGCTCGACGGCGGCGGCGCGGAAGGTGTCGCCGGCGGCGATCAGGACGCGGGCGCCCTTCTCGGTGAGGTCCGAGGCGATCTTGCCAAGCGTGGTGGTCTTGCCCGAGCCGTTGACGCCGATGAACAGCACCACATAGGGGCGCGGCCCGCCCAGCGGATCGAAACGCCCCTCGCGGTCGGCCAGTTCAGCGGCGACCAGCTCGGCCAGGGCTTCCTTGACCTCGATATCGGTCGACGACTTGCCAAACCGCGCCTTGCCGAAGGCGTCGGTGATGCGCGCGGCGATCTGGGGTCCCAGATCGGCCTCGATCAGCATCTCTTCCAGGGCGTCCAGCTGTTCCTGGTCCAGGGGCTTCTTGGTGAAGACCCCGGTGACCTGCTCGGTCATCGCCTGGGACGACCGGGTCAGGCCCGACGTGAGGCGCTGGAACCAGCCTTGTTTCTGCTCGGGCTTGTCGTTCATCAGCGCTCCTTTAGGGGAACGGGCGAAAGTGTAAATCAGATATTACCCGGCCAAGGTTTCCGCGGCCGACCCGGCCGTGGCATGAACAGCCATGGACCCCCTTCTCGACCCTTTATCGACCGCCCTGTTCTGGCTGGACTACGCCGCCGCCGCCGTGTTCGGAGCCACCGGCGCGCTGGCGGCCGCGCGACGCAAGCACGACATCATCACCTTTGGTTTCTTCGCGGCCATCACCGGCGTGGGCGGCGGCACCCTGCGCGACCTGCTGATCGGCGCGCCGGTGTTCTGGGTGCAGCGGCCTGGCTACATCCTGGCCTGCCTGGCCGCCGCCACGGTGGTCTGGGCCCTGGGCAAGCGCGGTTGGCGGTTTCGCGCCCTGCTGTGGCTGGACGCCCTGGGCATGGCCGCCTTCTGCGTGGTCGGCGCCGCCAAGGCCCTGAGCCTGGGGGTGCATCCCTTCACCGCCGTGGTCATGGGCGTGCTGACCACCGCCTTCGGCGGCGTGATCCGCGACGTGCTGGCCGAGGAGCCCAACCTGCTGCTGCGCCGGGAGATCTACATCACCGCCGCCCTGCTCGGGGCCTCGGTGTTCACCGTGCTGGATCTGCTGGGTGTGGGGTTCTGGCCGGCGGGCGTCGCCGGGTTTGTCGCGGCCTTCGGCCTGCGCGCGGCGGCGATCAAGCTGGGCTGGAGCCTGCCGGGGTTCGCGGGCGGCGAGGAGAAGGCCGAGGACTAGGTGTCCCGATCCGGATGCTGACGAGACGTGATCTGGCTCGGCGGGCCGTTCGAAGGCCGCACGGGCAGATCCGCCACATGGTCGATCCACAGCGCGCGGCTTTCCCGGGCCAGCTGGATTTCCGGCGTCACCGCCGACGGATCGTCGAAGGCGAAGACCGCCAGATCGATGACCGTGTCGCTGTAGTCGAAGGTCAGCGGCGTGCCGCAGGCGGCGCAGAAGCCGCGCTTCACCTGATCGGAGCTCTGAAAATGGGTCGGCGCGCCGCGGGTCCAGCTCAGATCCGCGACCTCCACCGTCACCAGCGCCCCGAACGGTCCCGCGAAGGCCTTCTGGCACATGCGGCAATGGCAGATCGAGGCGCGGCCCGGTTGCCCGTCGACGCGGAAGCGGACGGCGCCGCACTGGCAGCCGCCGCTCAGGCTCACGGCGCCAGCTCGGCGATCACCCGCGCGCCGTCATGGCCGGTAACGCGGAAGGCCAGGATCTGGCCTGACGACGCTTCGCCCGCGAAGGTGATCTCGGTGAAGTCCTCGGCGCGGGCCACGCCGTCGCGCTCGACCAGTCCGGAGAGCACGCGGCCGACCTGGCGCTGCAGGTGGCGTTCCAGACCCGCCTGACCGGCTTCGCGCAGACGGCGGGCGCGGTCCTTGATCACGGGCCCCTTGACCGGCGGCATCCGCGCGGCGGGCGTGCCGGGGCGAGCGCTGTAGGGGAAGACGTGCAGGAAGGCCAGACCCGCCTCCTCGACCAGCTTCAGGGTGTTTTCGAAGGCCTCTTCGCTCTCGGTCGGGAAGCCGGCGATCAGGTCGGCGCCGAAGGCGGTGTCGGGGCGCACGCGGCGCACCTCGGCGACCAGCTTCAGGGCGTCGGCGCGATTATGCCGGCGCTTCATCCTCTTGAGGATCATGTCGTCGCCGGCCTGCAGGCTCAGATGCAGATAGGGCATCAGGCGCGGCTCGGTTTCCAGCAGCTTGAAGAGGTCGGGATCGATCTCGGCCGCGTCGATCGACGACAGCCGCAGGCGGGGCAGGTCGGGAACCAGCTTCAGGATCCGGCCCACCAGCTGGCCAAGCGTCGGCTGGCCCGGCAGGTCGGTTCCCCACGAGGTGACGTCGACCCCGGTCAGAACCACCTCGTTATAGCCCTCGGCCGCCAGGCGGCGGACCTGTTCGACCACCTCACCGGCCGGGGCCGAGCGCGAATTGCCGCGTCCGAACGGGATGATGCAGAAGGTGCAGCGGTGGTCGCAGCCGTTCTGGACCTCGACATAGGCCCGCGCGCGGTCCTTGAGGCCGGCGATCAGGTGACCGGCGGTCTCCTTGATCGACATGATGTCATTGACCCGCACGCGGGTGGAGGTGTCGAGCAGGGCGCCCGGCGCGGCCTTTTCGGCGTTGCCGAGCACCAGGTCCACTTCCGGCATGGCGGCGAAGGCGGCGGGGTCGATCTGGGCGGCGCAGCCGGTGACGATCAGCCGGGCGTCGGGCCGCTCGCGCCGCGCCTTGCGGATCGCCTGACGGGCCTGGCGCACGGCCTCGCCCGTCACCGCGCAGGTGTTGAACACCACCGCGTCCTGCAGGCCGTCGGCGCTGGCGCGGGCCCGGATGGCCTCGGACTCATAGGCGTTCAGCCGGCAACCGAAGGTGACGACGTCAACGCCGTCGGGACCGGACATCGTGGTCGCGGGGCCGCCCTCTTCACCAACAGCGGGCTTGGGCGTCGGCGGGCGCGAGATGACGGTGTAGGTCGTCACGACTTTTCCATGAACGCCGCGAAGGCGTCCTTCCAGTCGTCGTGCCAGCGCGACAGGGCCGGACGGTTCTCGATGATGTCGCCCATGGCCCAGGCCATGCGCTTCTCGTCGACCGCGCGGGTGACGTCGTTGTCGGGGCACAGGATGTAGAAGTCGCCGGCCTCGATGCGGGCCAGCATGAAGTGGACGACCTGTTCGGGCGTCCAGGCCGCGTCGGGCTTGCCGCCCGGACCGCGCTTGGTCATGCCGGTGAAGGTGTAACCCGGGATCAGCAGATGGGCGGTGACCTGGCAGTCCTCGGTCTGGCGCAGCGTGTGGGCCAGGCCTTCGGTAAGCGCCTTCACCGCCGCCTTGGAGACGTTGTAGGCCGTGTCGCCTGGCGGCTGGGTGATGCCCTGCTTGCTTCCGGTATTAATGATCAGGCCGGGACGCCCGCTCAGGGCCATGTCCTCGCCGAACACCTGCACGCCGTTGATCACGCCCCACAGATTGACGTCGAGGATGCGCGACCAGGCGTCGTCGCCGGCGAAGGCGTCGCCGCCGCCGCCGACCCCGGCATTGTTCATCAGCACGTCGACCGCGCCGAACTTTTCCAGGGCGACAGCCTTCAGGGCCTCGACGGCCGCGCGGTCGGCGACGTCAGTCGGCACGGCGAGCGCGCCGATCGCCTCGGCTTCCTGTTTCAGCTTGCGGCCGGTGACGTCGGCCATCACCACGTTCAGGCCCATCTCGCGGAAGATCTTCGCAGCGGCCAGGCCGATGCCGTCGGCGGCGCCGGTGATGACGGCCGTGTTTCCAGCGGCAAGCCCGGGGTGGAGGCTCATGCGGCGACCTTTTCCGGCAGCTTGCCGGTATATTCCAGGGTGATCGGGCCGGTCATGATCACGTGGCCGTCGGCCTCGCGCCATTCGATGACCAGCGACCCGCTCTCGAATTCGACGGTGGCGACGCGGTCGGTCAGGCCCCGGCGCACGGCGGCGACCTGAGCGGCGCAGGCGCCGGTGCCACAGGCCGCCGTCAGGCCCGCGCCGCGTTCCCAGACCTTCAGCTTGATGTGATCGCGGGCGACGATGTGGGCGAAGCCGACATTGACGCCCTCCGGAAACAGCGGGTGATGCTCGACCAGCGATCCGGTTCCGGTGGCGAATTCGTCGGTGACCGGCGCGTCGACGAAGAACACCACATGCGGATTGCCCATCGAGACGCAGACCGGCGTGTGGACCAGCGGCGCGTCGATCGGACCGACCTGCAGCTCGACCCGCTCGGTGTTCATCTCTTCGGACAGGGGAATCTGGGTCCAGTCGAGGCCCGGCTGGCCCATGTCGACCGTCACCCGCTTGTCGCCGGCCATCTGGCCCGACAGGCGGCCGCCGTCGGTGTCGAAGGCCACGCTGTCCTTGCCGGCCGACTGCATCAAGAGCCACGCCACGCAGCGCGTGCCGTTGCCGCAGGCGCCGACCGCGTCGCCGTCGGAGTTCCAGAAGCGGACATAGGCGCTCGCGCCCTCGCTCCGGGGCGGATCGATCGCGATGACCTGGTCGCAGCCAATCCCGCCGTCGCCGCGTTTGGCGATGGCGCGAATGTCCTCCGCCGTCGGGTTGAAGGCTTGGGAGGCGGTCTCGATCACGACGAAGTCGTTGCCGAGGCCGTTCATCTTGAGGAAGGTGCGGCTCATGGTGGGGCTATATAGTGGAAAACCGTCGCCAAGTCAGAGCCCGGCGCCCGCCGCGATCATTTGACCTGACAGTGTGACCGGAAAGGGCGGCGCTTGAAGACCAGTGACCAAGAGGGTTTCCGCCTGCGGGCCCGGCTTCGCGCCCTGTATCATGGGTCATCACCCGTCGCCGTGCGGTTCCGCTATGCGATCATCATCGTCGATCTGCTGATCATCGCCTTCTTCGTCGCCGCCCCGACGATGCGCGATCATGGCCTGACCTTCTATGTGCTGGACTATGCGGTGGCGGGGTTCCTGGCGCTGGACATGGCCGCCCGCGCCGTCGCCCATGGCGACCTGAAGGCCTGGCTGAAGAAGCCGATCGTCTGGGTGGACCTGTTCGTGCTGGCCACCCTGCTGTTCCCGGCCTGGCTGCTGAACCTGGGCTTCCTGCGGGTGGTGCGGCTGTGGACCCTGATCAACAGTGAGTTCTTCTGGCGCACGGTCGGCCGGCGCTATGACGACACCCGGGTCGAGCAGATCGCCAAGGCGGCCGCCTCCCTTCTGACCTTCGTCTTCGTGATCACCGGCTTTGTCTATTCCAGCTTCGTCGGCCGCTACGAGGGCGTCAGCGGCTATGTCGACGCGCTGTATTTCACCGTCACCAGCCTGACCACCACCGGCTATGGCGACATCACCCTGCCGGGCGTGTGGGGCAAGCTGCTGTCGATCTTCACCATGCTGGGCGGGGTGTCGCTGTTCATCGGCCTGATCCAGTCGATCCTGCGGCCGCACAAGGTGACCTATCAGTGCCACGACTGCGGCCTGCGCCGGCACGATCCGGACGCGGTGCACTGCAAGGCGTGTGGCGGGATGCTGAACATTCCCGACGACGGGGTCTGACGTCGCTGGAGAACCTCTGGCGCCGGGAAAATTTTCCGATACCGTCCCGGCCCATGATCCTGTTTCGCACCTGTTCCGCCGGGGCCCTGGCCCTCGCCCTGCTCTCCTCCGGCGCCGCGCTGGCCGCCCAGGAAAGCGATCCCCACCTGGCGCTGGAGGCGGTGGAAAGCCCCGACTCGCTGGCCTGGGTGAACCGGGAGAACGCCAAGACCCTGCCGGTGCTGTCGGGCGATCCGCGCTATGCCGGCCTGGAGGCGCAGGCCCTGACGATCCTGTCGGCCAAGGATCGCATCGCCGCGCCCAACTTCATCGGGACCAGCGTCTTCAACTTCTGGCAGGACGCGACCCATGTGCGCGGCGTCTGGCGGCGCACGACCCTGGCCTCCTACAAGACCGCCTCGCCGGTCTGGGAGACGGTGCTGGACATCGACGCCCTGGCCAAGGCCGAGGGCAAGAACTGGATCTGGAAAGGCGCCGACTGCCGTCCCAAGACCCATGACCGCTGCCTCGTGAACCTGTCAAACGGCGGCAAGGACGCCGTCGAGGTTCGCGAGTTCGACCTCACGGCCAAGAGCTTCGTCGAGGGCGGCTTCGTCCTGCCGGAGGGCAAGCAGGGCGCCGAGTGGCTGGACGCCGACACCCTGATCCTGACCCGCGACTGGGGCCCCGGCACGACGACCGACAGCGGCTACGGCATGGTGATCAAGACCCTGAAGCGCGGCCAGGCCCTGTCCGACGCCGTCGAAGTGTTCCGCGGCCAGACGAGCGACGTCTCTGCGCGTCCCAATGTGCTGCGCGACGCGGCCGGCGCCCGGGTGGTGCTGATCGATCGCGCCACCGACTTCTTCCACACCGAGCGCAATGTCTGGACGGGCGGCAAGGTCGTACCCCTGGCCATTCCGCGGAAGGCCAATATCGCCGGTCTGCTGAACGGCAGGCTGATCGTGGAGCTGAACGAGGACGGCCTGGGCGCCAGGGCCGGCTCGATCGTCGCCGTGACGCCGGACGCGAGCCTTTCGACCAGCGTGGTCTTCGCCCCCACGGCCGTGCAGGCGGTGGACCAGGTGACCGTCACCGACCACGCGGTGGTCGCGGCGATCTATGACAATGTGCGCGGCGGGGTGTTCACGTTCAGACCGGCCGGCGCCGGCTGGACCAAGGCCGCCCTGCCCGGCCTGCCCAACGCCTCGGTGTCGCTGGGCTCGCACGCCGACGAAGGCGACCAGATCTTCTACAGCGTCGAGGGCTTCACCACCCCCACTCAGCTGAAACTGGCCGACGCGGTCAGCGGCGCGTCCGAGACCGTCAAGGCCCTGCCGGCCCAGTTCGAAGGCGGCAATCTCGAGGTCGAGCAGAAGGTCGCCACATCCAAAGACGGGACCAGGGTTCCCTATTTCCTGATCCATCCCAAGGGCCACAAGCACGATGGCTCCAACCCGACGCTGCTGCATGCCTACGGCGGCTTCAACCTGTCGAAACTGCCGGTCTATGACCCGCTGATCGGCAAGCTGTGGCTGGAGAAGGGCGGCAGCTATGCGGTCGCCAATATCCGCGGCGGCGGCGAGTTCGGACCCGCCTGGCACGACGCCGCCCTGAAGGCCAATCGCCAGCGCGCCTTCGACGACTACTACGCCGTAGCCGAGGACATGATCGCCAAGAAGATCACCTCGCCCCGTCACCTGGGGGCCTATGGCCGCAGCAATGGCGGCCTGCTGATGGGCGTGGCCATGACCCAGCGGCCCGACCTGTGGAACGCGGTGGTGGTGGAAAGCCCGCTGCTGGACATGATCCGCTATACCGTTCTGCCGGCCGGCGCCTCGTGGAAAGGCGAATATGGCGACCCCGACATCCCGGCCGAACGGGCCTGGATCGAGGCCTATTCGCCCTATCAGAACCTCAAGCCCGGGGTGAAATATCCGCTGGCCTATATCACCACCTCGACCAAGGACGACCGGGTGCATCCGGGCCACGCCCGCAAGTTCGCCGCAAGGCTGGACGACCTGAAGGTCGACCACCTCTATTTCGAGAACACCGACGGCGGCCACGCCAATGGCGCGGACCCGAAGTCGAACGCCCGCAGGTGGGCGCTGCACTACACCTACCTGTCGCGTCAGCTGATGGATTGATCCGGCCGCGCGGCCTTACCGGAGGTTGTCGTCTCGTCAACAATGGGGAAAGCTATCTCGGCGTAGATGGGGCCACGAGAACCCACCGTGGTCCGCCAGAGAGCCAAGCCGTCTTGAAGATCGAGGTCGTTGCCGCGCTGGATCTGCACCCCTCGGACATCGACCGCTGGTCGAGCCTGCAGGCCGGACAACCGCGTCTGGACTCGCCCTTCCTGTCGCCGCGCTGGACCCAGGCCGTGGCCCGGGCGCGCGAGGCGACGGGCAAGAGGGCCAGCGACATCAAGGTCGCCATCCTGCGCGCCGACGACGGCCAGGCGATCGGATTCCTGCCCGCCCGGGTCCGGGCCGATGTCGGCATGCCGGTCGGCGCCCCGATGTGCGACTATCAGGCCCTGGTCTCGGCCCCTGGCGTCGCGATGGATCCGCGCCAGCTGCTGACCGCCCTGCGCGTCCACCGCCTGGACTTCTGCCACATGCAGGCCGACGACGAGACCCTGGCCCGCCACGGACGCGGCCAGGCGGACTCCTGGATCGTCGAGGCGCCTGACGGCTACGCCGCCTATGAGGCCGGGCGCAGGGCCGCCGGTTCGGGCGTGCTCAAGGACATCGACAAGAAGCGCCGCAAGGCCGAGCGCGAGGTCGGCCCCGCCGTCTTCACGGCGATGTCGGACAGCCGCGCCGATTTCGACCAGCTGATCGCCTGGAAGCGCGCCCAGCTGATCGCCACCGGCCAGACCGACTATTTCCGGACCCCCTGGGTGATGAACCTGGTCGAGGCGCTGTTCGCGACCCGCGACGCAGGCTTTGGCGGCGGGCTCTACACCCTCCATCTGGGCGGCAAGCTGGCCGCCGTGCACCTTCACCTGCGCGGCGCCCACACTATCCATGGCTGGCTGATCGCCCACAATCCGCAGTTCGAGCGCTATTCGCCGGGCCTGATGCTGTTCCAGGACATCCTGAAAAGCATGGATGATACGCCCCATGACCGCCTCGACCTGGGGGCCGGCGACTACCGCTTCAAGCGCGAGTTTTCCAACGCCCGGCAGACCGTGGTGTTCGGCTTCCTGGGCTCGCCCTCGCCCGCCACCTTCGTGCGCCAGGCCGCGTATGGCGTGCGCCACATGGCCGAGTCCCTGCCGCTAGGCCGGATGTCGGAACTGCCCGGCAAGGCGATGCGCAGGCTGGACCTGCTGCGCGGGCTGCATTGACCAGATCCTTCTCCCCTTGGGGGAGAGGGAAGGCTTAGGCCTGAGAGAGCCCCACCCGCCGCGCCGGAGGGTCGATCCGCCCGGCTTCCCAGGCGCGGGTCCAGGCCAGCTTGCTGACGTTTTCCCGGAAGGCGAACCGCAGCAGGTGTTCGGCGACCACGTCCTCCAGCCGGGCCAGGCCTTCGAGGTCGGCGGTCTCGACGGTGATGTCGAGACCCGTCGCGTCGGCCAGCATCCGGCAGTCCCCGATCGGCAGGGGAATGCGGGCGCTGGTCGCATCGAAGGTGACCGCGAACTTGTGGCTCCAGTGCTTGGCCAGCTGGGTCATGTAGCGGGCCGCCTTGTCGGTGGGCAGGCGGGCATGGCTGCGCATCAGGGTCTCCATCAGAGACGCTCGATGACGCCGGCCGCGTCGTCCAGGGCCTTGGCGATCTGCTCGACCTGCTCGGCCGACAGCTGGCCCCCCGTGAGTTTCAGGCGCAGGGCGGTCTTGAGGTTCTCGCGGGCCCGCAGGATCTGCGGCGAGAAGGCGGCGCTGCGGGCGGCGGCCTCGGCCATGCGCTCGAACAGGCTCTTCACCGGCTGGACGTTGGCTTCGAGGAAGGCTTCGCCCTCGGGGGTGATGGTGTGCAGCTTCTTGCCGCCGCCGACTTCGGTGACGGTGATGTAGCCCAGCTCTTCCAGCAGGGTCAGGGTCGGATAGATCACGCCGGGGCTGGGGGTATAGGCGCCGCCGGCCGCGGTCTCGACCGCCTTGATCAGCTCATAGCCATGGCTGGGCTGCTCGGCGATCAGCTTGAGGACCACGAAGCGCAGGTCGCCGTGGTCGAAGAACCGGCCCATGCGGCCGCCCCGGCCGGGACCGCGTCCGTGATGGTCATGGCCGTGAAAGCCGAAGGGATGGCGGCTGTGATGGCCGCCCCACTGGCTGGCGTCGCGAAAGCCGTGGTGGTGATGGTGTCGTCCAAACATGTTGTTTCGATCCTATTTCGTTATATCGAAACGATAGATATATCGGATTGGCGAAAGCGCAAGAGCCTATTTAGATATATCTGATTATCTCGCTTTCGACAGGTCGACCGGCCCCGGCTCCGCGATCAGACAGCCTGCAGCGTCTCGGCCAGCAACCGCCCCTCGGCCGCGCGGGTGGAGCCCGCCCGCCAGGCCACCACGATCTCGCGGCTGGAATGGGCGTGGTCCAGCGGCCGCACGGTGACGGCGGCGTTGTTGGTCAGGCCCGCCTGCACGGCCATGGCCGGCAGGAACGAAATGCCCAGGCCCGAGCCGATCATCTGCACCAGGGTCGGCAGGGAGGTGGCCGCGAAGCTTTCCTCGTCGCCGAAGCCCTTGGGCGCCTCCAGCCCGCAGGCGGCCAGGGCGTGGTCGCGCAGGCAGTGGCCGTCCTCCAGCAGGATCAGGTCATCGCCGGCCAGGCTGTCGGGATCGACCCGGACCGAGGCGGCCATCGGATGGTTGGCGGGCGCGGCGGCCAGCAGCTCATCGTCCTCGACATGGGCCCAGTCCAGGCCCGACATGTCATAGGGCAGGGCGATCAGGGCCGCGTCCAGGGCCCCGGCCTTGAGGCTGGCGATCAGGCGCTGGGTCAGGTCCTCGCGCAGGAACAGCCGCAGCTTGGGGAAGCGGTCGCGCAGCAGGGGCAGGGCGCGCGGCAGCAGATAGGGGGCGACCGTGGGAATGACGCCCAGCCGGAACCGGCCGGCCAGCGGCAGGCCCGCGCCCCGCGCCGCCTGCACCAGATCCTCGGTGCGGGTCAGGATGTCCTGGGCCCGGCGCACGGCCTCCTGGCCGGCGGCGGTGAGGATCACGCCCGAACGCGCCCGGTCGACCACCGCCGCGCCCAGGATCTTTTCCAGTTCCTGGATGCCGGCCGACAGGGTCGGCTGGGTGACATGGGCGCTCTCGGCGGCGCGGCTGAACGAGCCATGTTCCGACAGAAGCTTCAGATATTGCAGTTGGCGCAGGGTGGGGAGCATGGATCCCATATAGGCGGGTCAGGTCACGCCGCATAGAGCCACCCTATCCACGGGAATGATTTAATCGATTGGACCTATCGATTGGCGCTGGGTACATAGGCTCCACCATTTACGGGAGCACTCCATGTCCTTGATCAACACCACCATCAAACCCTTCACGGCCGAAGCCCTCAAGAACGGCAAGTTCATCACCGTCAGCGACGCCGACCTGAAGGGCAAGTGGTCGGTCGTGTTCTTCTATCCGGCTGACTTCACCTTCGTCTGCCCGACGGAACTGGAAGACCTCGCCGACAACTACGCCGAGTTCCAGAAGCTGGGCGTCGAAATCTATTCGGTGTCGACCGACACCCACTTCGCCCACAAGGCCTGGCACGACACCTCGGAAGCCGTGGGCAAGATCAACTACACCATGGTTGGCGACCCGACCGGCACGATCACCCGCAACTTCGACGTGATGATCGAGGAAGTCGGCCTGGCCGATCGCGGCACCTTCGTCGTCGATCCGGACGGCAAGATCCAGATCGTCGAGATCACCGCCGGCGGCATCGGTCGTGACGCCCTGGAACTGCTGCGCAAGGTCAAGGCCGCGCAGTATGTCGCCGCCCACCCGGGCGAAGTCTGCCCGGCCAAGTGGGAAGAAGGCGAAAAGACCCTGAAGCCCTCGCTCGACCTCGTCGGCAAGATTTAAAGCCTACCCGACCACCGCGACCCTTTCGGGGTCGCGACCTGAGCGTCGTCGCCCGCCCCGTCTCTCCACGGAGCCGGCGGCGACGCCACCCCCTCCAAAAATTCGCGCACGCCTCCAGACGGGAGAATTGCGCCTCGCATCCGGAGCCCGCCATGTTGGACGACAGCCTGAAGACCCAGCTGAAAGCCTATCTGCAGAACCTGCGCCAGCCGATCGAACTGGTCGCCTCGCTGGGCGAGGACGCGGGCTCGAAGGATATGCTGGCCCTGCTGCAGGACGTGGCCGGCGCCTCCGACAAGGTGACCCTGAACCTGACCGGCGACGATGCCCGCAAGCCGTCCTTCGCCATCACCCGCGCGGCGGGTGATGCATCCGTCCGCTTCGCCGGCCTGCCGCTGGGCCACGAGTTCACCTCGCTGGTTCTGGCCCTGCTGCACGTGGGCGGCCACCCACCCAAGGTCGACGCCGAGGTGCTGGACCAGGCCCGCGCCCTGGAGGGCCCGTTCCACTTCGAGACCTATTTCTCGCAGAGCTGCCAGAACTGCCCGGACGTGGTCCAGGCGCTCAACACCATGGCCGCCATCAACCCCAACATCACCCACGTCGCCATCGACGGCGCGCTGTTCAAGGACGAGGTCGAGGCTCGCCAGGTCATGGCCGTGCCGACCATCCTGCTGAACGGCCAGCCCTTCGGCCAGGGCCGCATGGACCTGGAACAGATCCTGGCCAAGCTGGACACCGGCGCCGTGGCCCGCGCGGCCGAGAAGATCAAGACCAAGGACGCCTTCGACGTTCTGGTGATCGGCGGCGGCCCCGCCGGGGCCGCGGCGGCGATCTACGCCGCCCGCAAGGGCATTCGCACGGGTCTCGCGGCCGAGCGCTTCGGCGGCCAGGTGCTGGACACCATGGCCATCGAGAACTTCATCTCGGTCTCGCACACCGAAGGGCCCCGGCTGGTCTCGGGCCTGGAGCAGCACGTCAAGGACTATGACGTCGACATCATGAACCTGCAGAAGGCCGTGGGCCTGGTTCCGGCCAAGGTCCCGGGCGGCCTGATCGAGGTCAAGCTCGAGAACGGCGCCAGCCTGAAGTCGCGCAGCGTGATCCTGTCGACCGGCGCCCGCTGGCGAAACGTCAACGTGCCCGGCGAGACCGAATACAAGAACCGGGGCGTGGCCTATTGCCCGCACTGCGACGGGCCGCTCTACAAGGGCAAGCGCGTGGCGGTGATCGGCGGCGGCAACAGCGGCGTCGAGGCGGCCATCGACCTGGCCGGCATCGTCGCCCACGTGACCCTGATCGAGTTCGACAGCCAGCTGCGGGCCGATGCGGTGCTGCAGCGCAAGCTGACCAGCCTGCCCAACGTCGCCATCGTCACCTCGGCCATGACCACCGAGATCCACGGCGACGGCGCCAAGGTCAACGGCCTGACCTACAAGGACCGGGGCAGCGACGAGACCCACCGCGTCGATCTGGAGGGCGTGTTCGTGCAGATCGGCCTGGTGCCCAACACCGAATGGCTGAAGGACAGCGGCGTGGCCCTCTCCAATCGCGGCGAGATCGAGGTGGATTATCGCGGCCAGACCTCGCTGCCCGGCGTGTTCGCGGCCGGGGATGCGACCACCACGCCCTACAAGCAGATCATCATCGCCATGGGCGAGGGATCGAAGGCTTCACTGTCGGCTTTCGACTACCTGATCCGCCTGGATCCGGCCCAGCCGGCGGAACAGGCGGCGGCTTAAAACCCCATCGCCGACGCTTCAGGAAGCCGTCGCGTTCGACCTTTGGGGTCGGGGCGGCGGTTTTCGCGTTTCAGGCGAAGCTCAAGGGCGGGGTGCGACCTCTGCGCCCTCGACATTCGACTTGACCTTCGACTATTTTGTTAACCTCTGGGCAAGGGATTCGGGGTCTGGACGGCTATCGCGCCGTCAACCCTCAGGGACAAGGTGGGCGACATGAGGCTGCTGTCGAAGAACGTGCGCGACACGAAGACGGTGAAGCCGGCAATGCTGGTCGAGGACTCGGGTCGGACGGAATTCTCCGAGCGCCTGATCGAGTCCACCCAGGCCATCGGCGTCCGCTACGAAACCATCCATGGCGGGCTGGACAGCATCAGCCGCGTGGTCGAGCACCTGCGGGCCATCGAGCCCCTGCTGGCCGAGATTCGCCAGCCGGTCGCCGAAGAGTTCGAAGCCCGCCGCGCCGAGCACGCCGAACTGATCGCCCTGCGCACCAATTACGAACAGGCCCTGCGCCAGGTCGCCCTGGCGCAGACCGAGGAGCGCGAGCTCACCGCCAAGCTGGCCGTCACCCAGACGGCGCTGGGCGAGTCCGACGCCCGCATCCAGGCCCAGGACTCCACCCTCGAAGACAACGCCCTCGAGATCGACCGTCTGCGCAACGGCCTGCTGCAGTCGGATCTGAAGGTTGGCAATCTCGACGCCTCGCTGCGCGACGCCACCGCCCGCATCGAACATCTGGTCCAGGACGTCGACACCCTGCGCACCCAGAGCCAGGACATCGACACCCGCCGCGGCGAGGCCGAGGCCTCGCTGGCCCGCGCCAACCAGGAAAACGCTCTCCTCGTCGAGGAAGTGGCGACCCTGAAGAAGCGCATCGACCAGGCCGGTATCGACATCGCCCGCCTGTCGCGCATCGAGACCGATCTGGAAGCCCAGATCGCCGCCGAACGCGCGCGCATCCAGGCCGCTGAAAACGCCCTGGCCGTGCACCAGGCCGACAGCGGCCGCACCATTCGCGGCCTGGAAAGCCAGGTCGAGGCCGGCCGCGCCGAGATTTCGGCCCTGCAGACCCGTCTGGAAACCGCCACCGGCCGCGCCGACAAGCTGGAAGAGATGAACGGCCAGATCTCGCAGCGCCTCGCCGAATCCAGCGCCCAGCAACAGGCCGTCGAACGCCGGGCTGGCGATCTGAACGTCGCGCTTGAACGGGCTCTCGACCGCATCCGCTCGCTGGAAGACGAAGGCGAAGGCCTGCGTCAGCGCCACGCCGGCGTCGACACCGCCCGCGCCGCCGCCATCGAACGCGCCGACCAGCTGGCCAAGGCCGCCGTGGCCCATGACAAGACCCTGCAACGGGCCGAGGAGCGCGCCAACCAGCTGCGCGTCCGCCTGGAAGCCATGCAGGAAGCCCAGGACACCGCGCGCCGCCAGCACGAGGAAAAGCTCGGCGAGCTGCAGGCCCAGGTCGAGCGCCTCACCTCCGAGGCCGCCCTGTCCGAAGGCGCCCTGGAAGCGGCCCGCCGCGACCGTTCGCGCCTGCAGATGGCCCTGCTGGGCGCCACCGAGGTCGACATGGCCGAGGCCGGCTAAAAACCTTTCCCCCGACCCCAAAGTCCGGAAAAGGGCGGCCCTCGTGGCCGCCCTTTTTTGTTGCGATGGCTCTTGGTTAGTTGGGGTTTCCGGTCTCGACCTGACGCTTCAGTCGCGCCACCTGCTGGCCGATCACGCCATCGACCGGCCCGGCGATGCTGCTCAGACCGCCCTTCATATAGCCGCCGACGTCATAGGTGACGGTCAGGGTGGTCTTGCCGTCCTTCTCAGCCAGGCCGAAGGTCATATGGCCGGCCGCGCCGCTGCTTTGCAGCGGGCCCAGCGCCCCGAACAGGGTCAGCTTCTGGCCCGGCGCGGCATGGACGGTGCTCATGTGCAGCACAGAGCCGCCGCCCGGCAGGCGCTCGCAGAAACAGCCGCCCGAAGCCGCCGCCAGCGACAGGTTGGCCGCCGAACCCGACCAGGTATGCGCCGGGTCCCACCAGGTGGCCGGCTGAACGAGCGAGGCCCAGACCCTGGCGGCCGGGGCGGCGATCTCGGCGACCTGCCGCACCTGAAAGCCGCCCGGCGTGGCGTCGGTGACCTCGGCGCGCGCCGCCGTGGCGGCCAGGGCCAGGGCGGCGACGGAAATCCAGAGCTTCATGCGGCTATCCCCTGATGACCCCGCCAGCGTTCCCGCCGTGCGAGGGCGACGTCAAGCTTCAGCGGTTCCCTTCGCGGAATGATCGCGCTAGGCTTTGCCCATGAACACGACCCAGAGCGGTCGTCGGGGCTTTGGGCTCCGTCGCTCGCAGGACCTTATCCGCTCCGTATGACGCTCCTGACCTGATCGGGCGAGACGCCGCGCGCGCGGCTCATGGACGGCCAAGCCGTCAGCGAAATCTACGGACATTCAACGACATGACGACCACCACTCCCGACTGGGCCACGCGTTTCAGCGAGCGCATGACCCGCGTCCGCGCCAGCGAGATCCGCGAACTTCTGAAACTGCTGGACCAGCCCGACATCCTGTCGTTCGCCGGCGGCATCCCCAATCCGGGCCTGTTTCCCACCGAGGCGATCCAGGCCGGTTATGACGCCATCCTGGCCGATCCGAAGCTGGCGGCCCAGGCGCTGCAATATTCGGTCAGCGAGGGCTATCTGCCGCTGCGCCAATGGATCGCCGAACGCATGACCCGCGACGGCATGCCGTGTGGGCCCGACAACATCATGCTGACCGCCGGCTCGCAGCAGGCCCTGGACCTGCTGGGCAAGCTGTTCCTGACCCGCGGCGACACGGTGATGGTGGCCCGGCCGACCTATCTGGGCGCGCTGCAGGCCTTCAACGGCTACGAGCCGGCCTATCTGGATCTGCCGGAGGGCGGCCTGGCCGACGGACTGGACGCCGCGACGCGCGAGCGGGCGGCCGGATGCCTGGGCTATTTCGTCCCCGACTTCGCCAATCCCACCGGCCAGAGCCTGACCCTGGCCGAGCGCGAGACCCTGCTGGACCTGGCCAGCGATCTGGACATGACCCTGATCGAGGACGCCGCCTATCGCGAACTGCGGTTCAGCGGCGAGGCCCTGCCGACCCTGCTGTCGCTGGACATCGCCCGGTCGGGCGGGATCGAGGCGGCCCGCACCCTGTTTTGCGGCACCTTCTCCAAGACCCTGTCGCCGGCCCTGCGCATCGGCTGGGTCTGCGGCCCCCGCGCGGTGATCGAGAAGCTGGTCCTGCTCAAGCAGGGCGCCGACCTGCACGTCTCGACCATCAATCAGATGGTCGCCCACCGCGCCGTGGCCGAGGGCTATGACCAGCACCTGGGCATGCTGCGCGCGGCCTACGGGTCTAACGCCCGCACCATCCTGGCCGCCCTGGAGCGCCACATGCCGACCGGCGTCACCTGGTCGCGACCACAGGGCGGCATGTTCGTCTGGGTCTGGCTGCCCGAGGGGATGGACGGCAAGGTCATGCTGGAACGGGCCCTGGCCGAAGAGCGCGTCGCCTTCGTGCCCGGCGAGCCGTTCTTCGCCGAGGTTCCGACGGCCAACGCCCTGCGGCTCAGCTATTCGCTGCCCGACGCCGCACAGATCGAGGACGGCGTGGCGCGGCTGGCGCGGCTGATTTCGCGGATGAGCTAGTCCGGCGGCGAGGTCACCGTCGCCCCGCTCGCCTTCAGCCGGTCCAGCACCCCGTTGGCCGGCAGCAGGAAGGCCAGGTCGACCACCGCCACCGTGACGCCCGGCCGGTTCAGCGCGCCCGCCAGGGCCGACGCCGACTGGCCGATCTGTTGCTCCAGCAGTTTGGCCCCGCCGGGCGAACGCAGCAGGCAGCGCTGGGCGGCGCTGGCCGAATAGCGGGCCCGGACGCTGCCCAGATCGCCCCGCGCCCAGTCCGAACCGATGGTGGTCGGCCGGCCGCCTTCATATTCCAGCTCGTCCAGGGCGTCGCGCAGACAGGCCAGCTGGGCGTCCTTCGACAGCTTGCCGGCGGCGTTGACCACCGCGCTCATCCGGTACTGGCCCATGGCCTTGATCCTGACCTTGCGGGCCCTGGCCATGCGCTCGATGGTGCTGACCGGCTTGGCTTCGGACAGCCCGGCCGCTTGGCGGAAGTCCGACAGCAGCAGGAACCCCGCGATGGCTGGCGTCCAGCTCCTGTATTCCTTCGCGCCCTTTCTCGCCCGAGTGCGACCGGAGACGAAGCGGGCCTTCAGGTCGGGGGGCAGCTCATCCTCCAGCCTGTCGCCCAGACCCTGGCGCAGGCCCGCCCCGCCCTTCAGGATGAAGCCGGCGATCTGGGTCGGACCGACCGAGGCCTTGGGCGGCGCCAGCAGCAGGTCGGCCTGATCCAGCGCCCGCTCCAGGCGCGGACTTTTCCAGGCCATCTGATGGGGCAGGGGCGCGGCCGAGCCGACGACATAGAGTTTCGCCCCGCCCTTCTCGACCAGCCAGATCGCCGGCCCTGGCGCGCGGGCGACCACCAGCAGCTCCTCGACCACGGCGCTGCCGGGGCCTTCGAGAGCGGGGCCCAGGTCGACGGTCTGGGCGCGGGCGGCGGCTGAAAGCGTCAGGGAAAACGCCAGAGCGGACAGGGCGATCTTCAGGTTACACCTCGCAGCCTGCAATCCTTCCCTTCTCCCCTTGCGGGAGAAGGTGTCATCCGAAAGATGACGGATGAGGGGTCGCGCCGAACAGGCCGGGGAACCCCTCACCCGACCCCGGCTTTCGCCGGGGCCACCCTCTCCCGCAAGGGGAGAGGGATAAGTCCTTACGCCCCCGGCGGAACCGGGAAGCCACGATCGCGCATCAGGGCGCCGATCTTCACGTCACGGCCCCGGAAGGCCTTGAACTGATCGACCGGATCGACCGAATTGCCCTTCGACATGATCGTTTCGATCAGCCGCTGGCCGGTCGGCTTGTCGTAGAAGCCGCCGGGGGCCTCCTTGAAGGCCTCGGCGACGTCGGCGGTCAGGGTGTCGGCCCACAGATAGCTGTAATAGCCGGCCGAATAGCCGTCGCCAGAGAACACGTGACCAAACTGCGGCGTGCGGTGGCGCATGACGATCTCCTTGGGCATGCCCAGCTTCGTCAGCTCTTCGCGCTCGAACTTGTCCGGATCGATATCGACGTCGCCGGCGAGGTGCAGCTTCATGTCGATCAGGGCGCTGGCCAGATATTCGGTGGTGTCGAAGCCCTGGTTGAAGGTGCCCGCCGCCTTGATCTTGTCGACCAGGGCCTGGGGGATCGGCTCGCCGGTCTTGTAGTGGACGCAGAACTTGCTCAGCACCTGCGGGGTGGGCAGCCAGTGCTCGTTCAGCTGGCTGGGGAACTCGACATAGTCGCGCGCCACATTGGTGCCCGACACGGTCGGATAGGTCGCGTTGGCGTTCAGGCCATGGATGGCGTGGCCAAATTCGTGGAACAGGGTGGTGGCGTCGTCCCACGAGATCAGCACCGGCTCGCCGGGCGCGCCCTTGATGAAGTTGGAGTTGTTGGACACGATCGTGGTGATCTCGCCCTTGAACCGCTCCTGGGTGCGATAGGCGTTCATCCACGCGCCCGAGCGCTTGCCCTCGCGGGCATAGGGATCGAAGTACCACAGGCCCACATGCTTGCCGCCGCGGGTCACCTCATAGACGGTGATGTCCTCGTGATAGACCGGCAGGCCCTCGACCTTCTGGTACTGGAAGCCATAGACCTCGCCCGAGGCCCAGAACATCGCCTCGCGCAGCTTGTCCAGCTGCATGTACGGCTTCACCTCGTTCATATCGAGGTCGTACTTGGCCTTGCGGACCTTCTCGGCATAGTAGCGATAGTCCCAGGGCTCGATCTTGAAGCTCGCCCCCCCGACTTTGGCGTCGCTATCGACGATGGCCTGCATGGCCGCCACGTCGATGGCCACCTGGGCGATGGCCGGCTTCCACACCGCCTCCATCAGGCCCATGGCGCTTTCGGGCGTCTTGGCCATGGCGTTTTCCAGACGCCAGTGAGCGTGGGTCTTGTAGCCCAGCAGCTTGGCGCGCTCGACGCGTAGCTTCAGGATCCTGGCGATCAGGGCGTTATTGTCGGTGGCGCCGCCGCCGTCGCCGCGATTGACGAAGGCCTTCCAGACCTTCTCGCGGGTGGCGCGCACCGGCGAATAGGTCAGGTAGGGGTCCACGCTGGAGCGCGTGTTGACGATGATATGCTTGCCCGCCAGCTTGCGCTGGGCGGCGCTGGAGGCGGCGTTGGCCTTCAGCGACTCCGGCAGGCCGACCAGATCGGCGTCGGTCAGCTCGATATAGGTGTTTTCATCGGCCAGCAGGTTCTGGCTGAATTTAGTGAAATAGCCGGCCATCTCGGTGTTGATCGCCGCGACCCGGGCCTTGGCGGCCGTGTCCAGCTTGGCGCCGGCGCGCACGAAGTTGGTGTAGTAGATCCACAGCACGCGCTGCTGCTCGGGGGTCAGCTTGGCCTTGTCCGGCGAGGTGTAGACCGCCTCGATGCGTTTGAAGAGCGCGGCGTTCTGGGTGATCTTGTCGCCGAAGCTGGCCAGCTTGGGGTCCATCTCGGCCTCGACCGTCTGGAACTCGGGCGTGCTCATATTGCCGCCCCAGATGCCGTAATAGCAGTAGAGGTCCGACAGGGTCCGGCCGCTGTCTTCCAGCGCGGCGATGGTGTTTTCAAAGGTCGGCGCGGCGGGGCTGGCGGCGATGGCGTCCACCTCGGCCAGGTTCTTGGCCATGGCCGCTTCCAGGGCCGGCTTGAAGTCGGCGACCTTGACCTTGTCGAAGGCCGGCACGCCGCCATAGGGGCCTGTCCACTTGGCGAGCAGGGGATTGCCGTCGGCGGCCATGGCGAAACTCGGATTCAGGGTCGCGGCGACGCCGGTGGCGGCGGCTGATGCGAGGAAAGTACGACGTTGCACGGATGATCTCCGGTGAAAGTGTTGGCGGCGACCCTAGGCCAGCCCCGGGTCGCCGTCACATGACAGGACTGTAACCTTACAGCTGGCGTGGACGAAACGAACGGCCAGGGCTAAACCCCCTTCATGTCCATCGGCGTCTTTGACTCAGGGGTTGGCGGTCTTTCCGTCCACCGCGCTCTCGTGCAACGCCTCCCGCAGGCGGATTTCACCTATCTGGCCGACCAGGCCAACGCGCCCTATGGCGGTCGGCCCGGCGAGGAAATCGTCGACCTGACCCGCGCCGGCTGCGAGCGGCTGTTCGACACCGGCGCCAGTCTGGTCGTCCTGGCCTGCAACACCGCCAGCGCCATCGCGCTGCGCAGACTGCAGCAGACCTGGCTGCCGGCCTATCGCAAACAGCTGGGCCGGCCGGTCAACATCCTGGGCATCATCGTGCCCACCATCGAGGCCGCCACCGGCCTGCCCTGGGAGCACGAGGCCGAGCGTCGCGGCGACAAGGTCGAGCAGCTGGACGTGCTGGGCGTGTTCTCCACCCCCGGCACGGCGAAATCGCGGGTCTATGAGATCGAGATCGACAAGCGCAAACAGGACCTGGCGGTGTTTTCCGAGCCCTGCCCGAACCTGGCCCGGATGATCGAGGCTGACACCGGCGCGGTCGAGCTGGCCAAGGAGATCGACGGCCACGTCCAGGCCCTGAAGACCCGCATCGGCCGCTATCCCGACCGGGTGGTGCTGGGCTGCACCCACTACGAGATCGTCGCCGACATCTTCCGCGCCGCCCTGCCGGCCGGCACCCCGCTGATCCAGCAGCCCGCCGCCACGGCCGACGCGCTGGAGCTCTACCTGCAGCGCCATCCGGAGCTGGATCCCGGAACCGGCGGCAGCCGCGTGTTCCTGACGACAGGCGAGCCGGGACCGCAGAACGGGCTGGTCGAAAGCTTCTGGGGCGGCCCGCTGAGGTTTGAGGCGGCTTAGAGGGCGCTTGGGAACGGCGCAGGCCGTTTTCGACCCGTTGCGGACGTTCGGCGCCTGCGCATATCGTCAGCGAATGCGGGCTCCCGAGGCTTTTGAAACCGAGCGATTGCACCTCCGTCCGGTCCAGCGATCGGACGCCTCAGCCATTTTTCAGTATGCAGGCGAAGCCGCTCCGACCCACTTCATGCCCTTTCAGCGCCATCGGGAGATCGCTGACAGCCTGGCGTTCGCGGAGCGGTGTGAAGACTGCTGGCTCTCGGGCTCGGCCTTTCCATGGGCCGTTACCGAGAAAGTGTCTGGGCGTTTCCTCGGGGTGTTGGAATTGCGGTTGTCGCCGCCCAAGGCCGACTTCGGCTACATCTTCGCGGAACCCTTCTGGGGAAACGGCTACGCTACCGAAGCCGCGTCAGCCGTAGTCGCCTGGGCTATCGCGCAGCCCCCGATCCTGCGTGTCTGGGCGACATGCCATCCCGCCAACGTCGCGTCAGCTGCGGTCCTTCTCAAGGCGGGGCTCAGCTACGAAGCAACGCTGGCGAATTGGGAAGCGCGCCCTCAACTCGACGAAGCTGCTGGGCCGAGCGACTGCTACGCTCTGACGAGGTCCCTTACGGGATAGTCGCCTTGCCACCCTCCCCAGACGATCAGAATGTCCTGTGTGGATGGCTCCCGCGTTGCAAGCTTGATTTGATGTTTTGGCGGTTGG
>CAYRTE010000052.1:0-29037 GCA_964427205.1 uncultured Caulobacter sp. | reverse complement strand
CTTCGCCGACGACACCTATCGCACGCTGACGGCGGTCGATGCCGCGGTCATGGTCATCGACGCCGCCAAGGGTATCGAGCCGCGGACGCTTAAGCTGTTCGAGGTGTGCCGCCTGCGCGACATCCCGATCATCACCTTCATCAACAAGATGGACCGCGAGGCCCAGGACCCGTTCGAGCTGCTGGACGAGGTGTCGTCCAAGCTGGCCCTCGACCCCGCGCCGCTCTATTGGCCGGCCGGATCGGGCGGACGGTTCAAGGGCATGCTGGACCTGCGCAAGCAGACCTTCATCCCCTACGCCAAGAAGAGCTCGACCGACGACGACGGCCATCCCGCGCCGGTGTCTCTGAAGTCCAACGCCATCGTGCAGTATCTCGACCCCGAGGAGCTGGCCGAGGTGGAGGAGGGCGCGATGCTGGTCTCCGAGGCCGCCAAGCCCTTCGACGTGCAGAGCTTCCTGGAAGGCCACATGACGCCGGTGTTCTTCGGCTCGGCCCTGCGCCACTTCGGCGTGGCCGAACTGCTGGCCGGCATCGGCGCCTATGCGCCCGCGCCGCACCCGGCCAAGGCCGTGCGCAACGGCGTCGAGACCCATGTCGCGCCGGGCGACAGCGAGGTGTCGGGCTTCGTGTTCAAGGTCCAGGCCAATATGGACCCCAATCACCGTGACCGGATCGCCTTCCTGCGCCTGACCAGCGGCCGCTTCACGCGCGGCATGAAGCTGAAGGCTCAGAACACCGGCAAGTCGATGAGCGTCAACGCCCCGGTGATGTTCTTCGCGTCAGACCGCGAACTGGCCGAGGACGCCTATGCCGGCGACGTGATCGGCATCCCCAACCACGGCGTGCTGCGGGTGGGCGACAGCCTGTCGGAGAGCGGGACCCTGCGCTTCGCCGGCCTGCCCAACTTCGCCCCGGAAATCCTGCGACGCGTGCGGGTCAAGGATCCGCTGAAGGCCAAGCACCTGAAGAAGGCGCTGGAAGGCCTGGCCGAGGAAGGCGTCACCCAGCTGTTCCGCCCGATGCTGGGCAGCTCGGACTTCATCGTCGGCGCCGTGGGCCAGCTGCAGTTCGAGGTCATGGCCGACCGTCTGGGCGGCGAATACGCCCTGGACGTGATCTTCGAGCCGTCGCCCTATGCGGAGGCCCGCTGGATCAGCGGCGCACGCGCCGATGTCGAGGACTTCCAGGACAAGCACAAGACCGCCATGGCCACCGACATCGACGACCAGCCGGTGTTCCTGGGCAAGTCGTCCTGGGAAATCGGCTATGTGACCGAGCGCTTCCCCAAGGTGCGTTTCGAGCGGACGCGGGAGCGGGGGTGAGCGCATCCCTGACCATCGGCCTCGTCGCCCACGATGACCGCAAGGCCGCTCTGGTCGAGTGGGCTCGCGCCCATGCTGCCTTCCTGGCCGACAAGACGCTCTACGCCACCGGCACCACGGGCGGCCGCATCCTCGAAGCCTTGCCCGACCTGGACCTGACACGGCTGAAGAGCGGCCCGCTGGGGGGCGATCTGCAGTTGGGGGCGCTGATCGCCGAGGGCCGGCTGGATGTGCTGATCTTCTTCGTCGATCCGCTGTCGCCGCAGCCGCACGACGTCGACATCAAGGCGCTGATCCGCATGGCGACGCTCGCCAACATCCCGTTCGCCTGCAATCCGGCGACGGCCGACCTGATCGCTGGCGGGCTGGCCTAACCCGGGAACTTCAGCAGATTGGGCTTGGGGATCGCGGCCTTGAAGCTGCCGCGCGTCTTGGCGGTGTCGAGGCCGAAATCGGCCCAGGCGGCCAGGAACCCGGCGGCCGGCGTATCGGCGGGCAGGGGGGCGAGGTTCAGAACGGGGCGGGCGGCGACCGCCGCCCGGGCCGCAGCCCAGGCCTCGGGTTCGGCTGTGGCGTAGACGCCATCGGCGCTGACCAGTTCGGTCGCGAGCGCCGGATCTTCGAAATACAGGGTTACGGTGGCGTTGGCGGGCTGGTCCGTGAGGCTGGCCAGGGCCTCGGTCAGGGCGGTCAGCGACATGCGGGCGCCGCTGGTCCGCCGATCGCCGCCGGCCGCGCCCTTGATCGCTTCGGGACCGGTCTGGCCCTCCATTCGCCGCACGAAGGACCAGCCGCCATAACCCGGGTCCGAGCGGCACAGGCTGGCGGTCCACAGAATGACGGTCATGGCGGGCTCCCTCGCGATGGAGCGGGATTTCTAGCCTGTTTCGCGGGGAAGGGGAGGGGGCGGCCGGGCGGCGAGGGCCTGAACCTGCCGTTGCGGGCGTTGGTCCCGGAACGAAAAGTAAACGAGACCTTAAATTTGATGGTTAACGTCATCTTCACATTCGTGAACAATGTTCTAACAACATTGGTTTGCGAAGCCATGCAGCCATCGGCGCCCCAGCAAGAAATGTGCCAATCTGGGCCAAAAATCATTGAATTGACGGGCTGAGGCCCCTTTTTCCGAGGGTCTCTGACTATTTATGGTTAACGCTCCGTAAACACCTATTAACCACTTGTTAAGTGCGTTGGCTCCGGCTTTGCTCCTGATGCGTTGAACCCTTGCCGGACGTCCCGGTGTGGGACGGTCCGTTGCGGAGATACGCGTCGATGTTCGAGTTCGGTCGTGATCTGAAACGTCTCTTCGGCGTCGACGCCGGAGCTGACTCCAAGTCCGCGCATCGCGAAGGCCTGACGGGCGGCGACACCTCGCTGCTGGAGCTTCTCGACATAAGACTGCTGACCAACGAGGCGCGCTCGGCCGATGTGGCCGCGGGCCGCATCGGGGCCAAGGATCGTGGCGCGCGCCTGTTCGAGGCGGCGGTGGTCTGGCGCGAGCTGGCCCGCCGGTCCGGCGACGCCGCCGCCCTGCGCAAGGCGGCCTCCCACGCCGAGGCCGCCGGCAAGATCTTCGAAAGTGAACGTCGTCTGGAGGCCCTGGCCGCCACCCGCTGCGAGCAGGCTGTCCTGGCCATTCTGGGCGCCGACCTGTTCGGCGACGAGGGCCTGAACGCCGCCGCCGGCGCGGCCCTGACCCTGGCGCGCACCGCGCCGGGACAGCGTTGCGGCCTGGCCCTGGCGCTGGTCGCCGGTCTCGACGGCCGCGCGGGCCTTGCCGAGAACAATATCGATCGCGCCCTGGCCGCGGTGCAGGGCTATGACGCGCCGTTGCGCGCCCTGGCCGCCGCCAAGCGCGTCAAGGGCGGCTCGGCCCGGCTGCTGCTGGCCGAGCAGCGCGCCGCGCGCATCGAGCTGATCCTGACCTGTGGCGCGCGCCTGAAGGATCGCGCCCTGATCCAGCTGGCGATTACCGAGGCCACGGCCGCCGCCGTCGCCCTGGATCCCGATTTCGAGCCCCTGACCTGGTCGCGGCTGGAAGGCCTGCGTGGCTCCGCTCTGGTGCAACTGGGCGAGCTGGACGGCGAACTGGCCCTGATCGCCGATGGCGTCGAGGCCCTGACCGCCGCGCTGGAGCCGCTGTCGATGGACCATAGCCCGATGGACTGGGCCCGCGCCCAGGCCGCGCTGGGCATGGGTCTGCAGTCGGTGGGCGAGGCTACGACCTCGGATCGCGCCTTTGAACAGGCGGTGACCTGCTATGACCGCGCCACCCAGGTGCTGAAGCTCCAGCCGGCCCTGGCCCTGCGCGCCGTGGTCGCCAACAACCGCGCCCTCAGCCTGGCGCGCTGCGCTGAGCTCACCGCCGACCTCGCGGTGCTGGACGCCGCCGAGATGGCCTTCAAGACCGAGCTTTCCGCCCAGCCGGGCGGTCGCGATCCGGCCGCCTGGGCCGTGGCCCAGATGAACCTGGCCCGGCTATACGAGGCCCGGGTCGAGATCACCGGTCGCGACGACGGCCGACTGGACCGGGCCGCCGTGGCCCTGGCCTGCGCGTTTGATGTGTTCTCCGAGCTTGGCCTGCGGTCGCTGACCGATCTGGCGGCACAGGGACTGCAACGGTTGAAGGCGGCTCACGCCCACTGACCCGGATCGGGACACCGATCTACCTCAAGAAGGAGGGGGCGGCAGGGTCGCCCCGTCGAAACAAAGGTCGGCGCATCGCTCAGGCGACGCAGCGGATCAGGAACTAACAGGGACGAAATCGTGATTGCTTCGCTTGTTCTCGCCGCCGCTCTTTCCAACGCCGCGCCGGCCAAGGCTGATACGGACCTCCTGATCCCGGCGTCCCAGCCGCGCGAAGCGGTCGCCATCCTCAACTGCCTGGTCAAGGATGACGGCCACCTGACCGCCTGCACCGTCGAAGGCGAAAGCGCCCCGGAAATGGGCGTCGGCGACGCGGCCCTGAAGATGGTCTCCCAGTTCCAGATCGACCTGCTGGGTCCCGACGGCAAGAGCCGCGCGGGGTCTTATGTGCAGGTGCCGGTGCGGATCCGGATTCGCTGATCCGACGACAGCTCGGCGGCTTGCGGCGCAGCGTCGCGGTCGCCGTTCTGGCCTCCGCCGGTTACAACTCCTAACGCCCTGTTAACCATACCCGTCGCATCTATAGTCCTCGATTCTGAGCCCTGTTCGGCTCGCTTTCACGAGGCTTTGCGATGACCGGCGCCGAAGTTCTTGATGTCGGTCGCGACGCGATCTGGCTGACCCTTCAGCTGTGCGCGCCCGTGTTGATCGTCGGTCTGGTGGTCGGCGTGGCCATCGGTCTGTTCCAGGCCCTGACCCAGATCCAGGAAGCCACCCTGGTCTATGCGCCCAAGATCGTGGCCATCTTCGTGTCGCTGCTGATCTTCCTGCCGCTGATGGGCGCGCTGATGGCGGGCTTCATGCGCCAGATCGCCGCCCGCATCGCTGGCATGTAGGGGAGGCGAGGGGCGTTTGGACTCCTACGCGACAGCCGCCCAGGTCTATGTCGCCGGTCTCGTCTTCGCGCGGGTCGGCGCCATGGTCATGCTGATGCCCGGCATTGGCGACACCTCGGTGCCGCCGCGCGTTCGCCTGGGGTTCGCCCTGCTGATGGCCCTGCTCCTGACGCCCCTGCTGCAGAACACCGTCCCTGGCGTGCCAACTTCGGTCGGCGGCCTGTGGGGCCAGGTGATCCACGAGATCCTGATCGGCCTGATGATCGGCTCGGTGCTGAAGCTGTTCTTCACCGCCATGTCGACGGCCGGCGAGGTGATCTCGATGCAGACCACCCTGTCGTTCGCCCAGACCACCAACCCGTCCATGGGCCAGTCCAGCACGGCGGTGGCGACCTTTCTGTCGATGCTGGGCCTGACCCTGATCATGGCCACCGACCTGCATCACCTGTTCATCGGAGCGATCGTCAAGTCGTACGACCTGTTCCCGTTCAGCCGCGCCGTGCCGGTGCATGACGCCGCCACCCTGGCGGTGCGCACCGTGGCCGATAGCTTTTCCCTGGGCATCCAGTTGGCCGCGCCGGTGATCGTGTTCTCGCTGGTCTTCAACCTGGCCGTGGGCCTGGTGGGACGGGTCATGCCGTCGTTCCAGATCTTCTTCGTGGCCTCTCCGCTCAGCGTGATCCTGGGCCTGTCCCTGCTGGCGCTCAGTCTTGGCGGCATCGCCATGGTCTGGACCGACCGCTACCGCGACCTCCTCCTGATCTTCAACTAGGGGCAGGCCATGGCGGAAGACACCGACAACGACTCGAAAACAGAAGAGCCGTCAGCCAAGAAGCTGTCGGACGCCAAGGCCAAGGGCGACGTCGCCAAGAGCGCGGACGTTCCGCAGCTGGCCTCGCTGCTGGGCGCGGTCTGCGTGATCCTGATGGCGGGCGGCTGGCTGACCCGCGACCTGGCCGCGGCGCTGGCGCCGTTCCTGGCCCACGCCGGCCAGATGGATCTGAGCAGCGGCGGCGCGGTGGTCATCGCCCGGCAGGCGATCGTGGCGGCCCTGCCGCCGCTGGTTCTGGTGATGCTGACCACGGCGATTTTCGGCGTCATCGCCCACGTGGCCCAGACCGGCTTCATGATGACGCCGGAGAAGATCAAGCCCGACCTCAAGAAACTTGACCTGATCAAGGGCATGGGCCGGCTGTTCGGCATCGATGGCCTGGTGCAGTTCGCCAAGTCGGCGCTGAAGTTCATCGTCACCGGCGTCATCGCCTATTTCGTGCTCAAGCCGCACACGGGCGAAGTCATCAACATGGTCGGCATGGATCCGTCCGCGATGATCCCCGCGGCGATGAAGTTGGCGACCAAGCTGTTCTTCGCCGTGCTTCTGCTGCTCAGCCTGACCGCCGGCTTCGACTGGTTCTGGCAGCGCCAGCGGTTCATGACGCGGATGCGCATGACCCTTCAGGAGGTCAAGGACGAGTATAAGCAGTCGGACGGCGATCCGCACATCAAGGCCAAGCGCCGCCAGATCCAGATGCAGCGCTCGCGGCAGCGGATGATGCAGGCGGTGCCCAAGGCCACGGTCGTGGTGATGAACCCGACCCACTACGCCGTGGCGCTGAAGTACGAGCCCGGCGAGACGCCAGCGCCGCTGTGCGTGGCCAAGGGCATGGACGATCTGGCCCTGAAGATCCGGGCCGTCGCCGAGGAGCACGGCGTGCCGGTGCTGGAAGACCCGCCCCTGGCCCGCGCCCTGTATGCGACCGTCGAGATCGACGAGGAAATTCCCGCCGATCATTTCGAGGCCGTGGCCAAGGTCATCGGCTTCATCATGAACGGCAAGAAGCCCAGACCTTCGGCCCGTCCGCTCTAATTGGCCGTTTTTAAAGCGTATTTCAGACGCCCTCTGACCTTGCGTTCCATAAAGAGTATCCTCGGGTCGGCTCGAAGTGAGTCGCGACCGGGCTTTGAACAAGGATTGCCGTCGTCCATGGCCGAAATGCCCGTCCAGGACATTGTTGACACCGGCGTCTCGCGCCGCCGCTTCGACCCCTATATCTGGGGCGCGGCCATCTTCTTCGTGGCCGCCGCGGGTCTGGCCGCCGTGCCGGCCCTGCGCGCCGGACCGGCCACCCTGGCGGGCCTGTTGCTGCTGGGCGGTGTCGCCGGCGTCGCGATTCTGGGTCTGGTGGCCATTCGCGCCTCGGCCCATCACGAGAGCGATCTGGACGCTACCGAAGGCTTCATCGACGCCCTGAACGAACCCACCGCCCTGGTCGCCGCCGACGGTCGCCTTCTGGCGGCCAATGTCGCCTGGCGCCTGATCATGGGCGACGCGCGTCGTCTGCCCAAGGGCGTGGCGGGCTCGGGCCTGTTCGCGGCCCTGGTCCGGGCGCGCAAGGGCGAGATGGCCGAAGGTGTTCTGCGCGTCGACGGCGCCGACCGGGTCGCCACGGTGTCCCGCCTGGCTGGCGGGCGTCTGCTGGTCCGCCTCGCGCCGCCCGTCGTCCTCCAAACCCTCGCCGCCGAGGCCCCGGCCGCGCCGATGGCCCCGGCCATCGCGCCGCCCCCCGGTTCGCTGGACGCCTTCTCCGGCGCCTCGCCGTTCGGCGCCGCCCTGCTTGAGGGGCTGGATCCCTTCAATTCCCGCATTCTCGAGGCCAATCCGGCGCTGGCCGCCATGGCCGGCCCCAGCGCCAAGGCCGGGGTGCTGTTTGGCGACCTGATCGAGCCGGTCACCCGCACCGAGGCCGAGACCCGCATGGCCGGCGGCAAGGCCGGGCCGTTCGAGGTGCGCCTGTCGCGCGACCCCACCCGCATCGCCCACCTCTATCTGTACCGGGCCGAGGGCCGTCTGGTCGCCTACATGATCGACGTCTCGGAGCAGAAGCAGATCGAGCTGCAACTGGCCCAGGCCCAGAAGATGCAGGCCATCGGCCAACTGGCCGGCGGCGTCGCCCACGACTTCAACAACCTGCTGACCGCCATCCAGCTGCGGCTGGACGAGCTGCTGCACCGTCACCCGGTCGGCGACCCTTCTTACGAAGGCCTCAATGAAATCCGCCAGACGGGCGTCCGCGCCGCCGATCTGGTGCGCAAGCTGCTGGCCTTCTCGCGCAAGCAGACCGTGCAGCGCGAGGTGCTCGACCTGGGCGAGCTGATCTCGGAGTTCGAGGTTCTGCTGCGCCGCCTGCTGCGCGAAGACGTCAAGCTGATCACCGACTATGGCCGCGACCTGCCGCAGGTGCGCGCCGACAAGAGCCAGCTGGAAACAGCGGTCATGAACCTGGCCGTCAACGCCCGCGACGCCGTGCGCGCCGCCAAGGGCGGCGGCATTGTCCGCATTCGCACGGCTCGCCTCACTCAGGAAGAGGCTGTCGCCCTGGGCTTCCCCGGCGCCGACGGCGACACCGCCTTCATCGAAGTCAGCGACGACGGTCCGGGCATCCCGCCCGACGTCATGGGCAAGATCTTCGACCCGTTCTTCACCACCAAGCCGGTGGGCGAGGGCACGGGCCTGGGCCTGGCCACCGTCTATGGCATCGTCAAGCAGAGCGATGGCTGGATCCACGTCCACAGCCGTCCGGACGAGGGCGCGGCCTTCCGCATCTTCCTGCCGGTCCACGTGCCGACGGCCGCCGCCATCGCCGAGGCGGCCGCTGTCGCCGCCGAGCCGCCCAAGGCCCGTCCGCCCCGCGACCTGTCCGGCGCGGGCCGCATCCTGTTCGTCGAGGACGAAGACGCCGTGCGCGGCGTCGCCGCCCGTCTGCTGCGCGCTCGTGGCTATGAGGTGCTTGAAGCCTGCGACGGCGAGGAAGCCCTGCTGATCGCCGAGGCCAATGCCGGCACTATCGACCTGTTGATCAGCGATGTGATCATGCCCGGCATCGATGGTCCGACCCTGCTGAAGAAGGCGCGCGGCTATCTGGGCAATGCGCCGGTGATGTTCATCAGCGGCTATGCCGAGGCCGAGTTCAGCGACCTGCTGGAAGGCGAGACGGGCGTGACCTTCCTGCCCAAGCCGATCGACATCAAGACCCTGGCCGAACGCGTCAAGCAGCAGCTGCAGGCCGCCTAGAGCAGCCGCAAACGGGCGGGGATGGAGAAGGCGGCGCCGGTCTGCGCCGTAAAGCCCGGCCTATTCCGGCGGGCAGCCCTTGAACTCGCCGACCTTGCTGACCGACAGGTGAGTCAGGTTCAAGGCCAGCAACGGGTTCATCGACGCGCGGCCCGAGCCGCTGAACAGGTCCAGCTTCAGGCCCTTGATCGCGCCGCCGACGTCTGAGGCGTACCAGTAACCGTCATGGGCCGAGCCATCGGGCATCGGTAGACCGACGGTTTCCTTGATGAACAGCACCGTGCGGCGCGGGATCACCGTCTTGTCGACCGCCACGGTGCGCATCGCCACGACCTTGCAGCCCAGCGAGTCCAGACCGCGGATGCCCTTGGCGCCGGCGTGATACAGCGTCGCCCGCATCTTGTATTCGAGGGTGCCTGGAATGGTCCCGGTCAGGGCGCCGGTGATCAGGTCGCCAAGCGGATCTGGACGCGAGGCAGAGTCCGAGTCGGCGGCGAAAGCGGGAAGGGCGGTGGACATGGCCATGAAGGCCAAAATTCCGGCGAGGGTGCGACGCATCGAGGGAATCCTCTTATCGGCGTATCTGTCGGGCGGGCTCTGGATAGTCCGATCACGGGCCCGTGACAACCCTTTGGAGGCGAGCGATGACCCTGCGCATCTACGGTGACACGAAATCGGGCAACTGCCTGAAGGTGAAGTGGACCGCGGAGCGACTGGCCCTGCCGTTCGACTGGGTCGAGGTCGACATCCTGCGATCGCGGTCGCGCACGCCGGAATTCCTGGCGATGAACCCGGCCGGCCAGGTGCCGGCGGTGATCCTCGACGACGGCCGGGCGCTGGCCCAGTCCAACGCCATCATGCTGCACCTGGCCGAGGGATCGGCGTTGATCCCGACGGACGCCTTCGAGCGCGCCAAGATGTATGAGTGGCTGTTCTGGGAGCAATACAGCCACGAGCCCTACGTCGCCGTGGCGAGGTTCCAGGTGGCCTATCTGGGCAAGCCGGTGAGCGAACTGGACGCCAGGCTCGTGGAACGCGGCGGGGCGGCCCTGGCGCGCCTGGAAACCCAGCTGACGACCACGCCCTACCTGGTTGGCGAACGGCTCACTCTGGCGGATATCGCGCTGGTGGCTTACACCCGGGTCGCCCACGAAGGTGGTTTCGACCTGTCGCTCTATCCAGCCGTCAAGGCCTGGGTCGGGCGTGTCGAGGACGCCCTGGGTCTTTAATCGTTTCGCGGAGCTTTCATGTCGCGCCTGTCGTCCAGCCTAAAGGTTCTCGCCATCGCGGCGAGCTTCGCCGCGCCGGCCAATTCCGCCCTGGCCTGGGGCGCGTCGGGCCACCGTGTGGTCGGGGTGCTGGGCGCCCAGGCCCTGCCGTCGGATGTGCCGGCCTTCCTGCGCACGCCCACGGCGGCGGCGACGATCGGCGAGTATGCCCGCGAACTGGACCGCTCGAAGGGCTCGGGCAAGATCCACGACCATGATCGCGACGCGGCCCACTTCCTGGATGTCGATGACCAGGGCCGCATGTACGGCGGTCCGATGTTCACGGTCGAGAGCATGCCCGGCACACGCGCCGACTATGAGACCGCCCTGCGCGCCGCCGGCGTCGACAGCTGGAAGGCGGGCTATCTGCCTTACGCGATCATCGACGGTTATCAGCAGCTGGTGAAGGACTTCACCTATTGGCGCATCCTGGTCGCGGCCGAGAAGTCGGCGACCGATCCGGTCAAGAAGGCCTATTACACCGCTGACCTGAAGCGTCGCGAAGATCTGTTGATCCGCGACCTGGGCGTCTGGGCGCACTATGTCGGCGACGCCAGCCAGCCGATGCACCTGTCGGTCCACTATAATGGCTGGGGCGATTACCCCAATCCGAACGGCTACACCCAGTCGCGCGCGACTCATTTCAACTTTGAAGGCCCCCTGGCCAAGGCTGTCGGCGACGAGGCCCAGATCAAGGCGCTGATGCCGGCCTATGTCGACTGCGCCTGCTCCATCGAGACCAGGGTGGTCGGCTATCTGACCACGACCTGGAAGCTGACCGAGCCGCTGTATGCGCTGGAAAAGGCTGGCGGGCTGGTCGAGAGCGATCCGCGCGGCAGGGCCTTCACCCAGCAGCGTCTGGCGGCCGGCGCCGCAGCGCTGCGCGACCTGGTGACCGAGGCCTGGCGCGAGAGCGCCAACGGCAAGATCGGCTATCGCCCCGAGATCAGCGTCGCCGACGTCGAGAGCGGCAAGGCCGATCCGTGGCTTGATCTCTACGGCAAGGACTGACCGCTTGCACGCGTTCGGCCAGCCAGCGCCGGGGCTAGACTATCGGGATCGCCCGGCAGCCTTCGGGATCGTCGAGAACGCCGTGGGCGAGATCGCGGTCGTGCGGGTGACCAAACCTGGCAAGTCGCCCTATTTCGACCTGCCGGGCGGCGCCGTCGATCCGGGCGAAACCGAGCCCCAGGCGGTGGTCCGTGAGTTTGGCGAAGAGACCGGTCTGGTGGTCGAGGTCGATGACCTGGTCGCCACGGTCTCGCAGTTCTTTCTGAAGTCCGACGGCCAGCCCATGCGCAACTTCGGCGGCGTTCATACGGCGCGCATGATCGACCTGAAGGCCGGTCTCAAGGTCGAGGACGACCACGAACTGGCCTGGCTGGATCCGCGCGACGCCGTGGTCGCCCTGCGCCACGACGCCCATGCCTGGGCGGTCGCGGCGTGGATGCGTCGAGGCTAGACCCCTTGTCTAGAACAGGCCGATGGAGCGCGTGGCGAAGGCGGCCGGCGCGGCGCGGCGCGCGGCGCGCAGATCGGACAGCTGGGTGCGGCTCAGCTCGCTCCGTAGATCGGCGCTGAAGTCCAGATAACAGGCGCGGATCGACAGACCGCGCAGCTTTTCCTTGACGGTGCGTGCGGCGCAGACTTCATCGGCGGCCTGCTCGGCGCGACGCATGAACTCGGCGGCGTCGGCGGGACTCGACAGCGTCAGGTCGCCGACCTGGATCCGAACGGGTTGAACAGGTTCGGCGGCGTGCGCGGCGGTCAGACCGATGATCGGCGTAGCGGCCAGGGCCAGGGCGGCGACAGCGGCCAGGCGGTTGATGAACTTGGACATTGCGTAACTCCCTCGATATGCGCCGGGGCGCTTTTCCTGAGCGAGGGTTTAGACCTGACATAACGCGGTTACTCGTTACGTTTGCTTCATGACGTGGAATTAAGTCTATGAAAGCAATGCCATAATTCGCCTCAATCGGGGCGAGCGCGATCAGGCGGCGGCGAAGTCGCGGGCGGGATGGATCTCGCTCTGGCGGATCGGAAGACTGAAGCTGACCGTGGTGCCTTCACCTGGCGTGCTGGCCATTTCCAGCGACCCGTCATGCATCTCGATCAGCGACTTGGTCAGGGCCAGGCCCAGGCCCGTGCCCTGGGTGGTCTTGGAGAGTTGGCTCTCGACCTGCTCGAACGGCCGGGCCAGGCGCGCCAGATCCTCCTTGGCGATGCCGATGCCCGTGTCCTGCACCGAGACCCGCACCCGCTCGCCCAGGGGATCGCGACGCACCTCGGCGCGGATCGTGATGGCGCCGGCCCGGGGCGTGAACTTGATGGCGTTGGACAGCAGGTTCAGCAGCACCTGCTTGACCGCCCGATAGTCGGCCTCGATCTCGGGCAGTTGCGGGAAGTCGATCACCAGCTTCAGGCCCGCAGCCTCGGCGCGGTTGCGGACCAGACGCACGGCGTCTTCGGCGACATCCTCCAGGTTCAGCGGCTCGAACTTCAGGTTCATCTTGCCGGCCTCGATCTTCGACATGTCGAGAATGTCGTTGATCAGGGCCAGCAGATGTTGGCCGGAATTGTGGATGTCCTGGCTGTAGCCCTTGTAGCGCTGGTCGCCGAGCTGACCGAACATCTCGTTCATCATGATCTCGGAGAAGCCGTTGATGGCGTTCAGCGGGGTGCGCAGCTCGTGGGACATATTGGCCAGGAACTCGCTCTTGGCCTTGTTGGCGCCCTCGGCCTTGACCTTCTCCATCTCGTACTTGCGGGCCAGTTCGGCCAGTTGTTCCTGGCTGCGCTCCAGACCGGCGACGGCGCTTTGCAGCTGCTCCTCGTTGAGGCGGCGGGCTTCTTCCTGGTTCTTGATGGCGGTGATGTCGGCGGCGGTCATGACCAGGCCGCCCTCGGCCGTGCGGCGCTCGCTGATCTGGATCCAGCGGCCGTCCATCAGCTCGGCTTCGCGTACGCCCTTGGCGCCGTCGGGGGCCGGGTGGTCCTGCTTGATGGCCAGGGCCGCGAAGCGATTGACCTCGGCGCGCGGCGCGCCGGGCTTGAGCAGCTTGGGCTCCAGGTTGAAGACGCTGCGATAATTGCGGTTGCACATCAGCAGCCGGCCCTGGCGGTCCCACAGCACGAAGGCTTCCGAGACGCTCTCGATGGCGTCGCGCAGACGGTTCTCGGCGGCTTGAGCGCGGGCCTGGGCCAGGCGCTCTTCGGTGACGTCCAGAGCCACGCCGATGATGCGGACATAGCCGTCCTGGCCCGGATTGCCGAAGCCCTGGCCGCGGGCGTCGATCCAGATCGAGCGGCCGCCCTGCTGGGTGGCGGGTACGCGGAACGAGACGTCGAAGGCGCCGTACATGGCGGCGTTGGCCAGGGCCTGACGAACGCGCTCGCGGTGGTCGATGGAAATGCGGTCCAGCATCTCCTGGCCCGAGACGATGCCGCCGCCGCCCCAACCGAACATCACGCCGGTGACATCGGACAGGAACACCTGGTCGGCGCGCAGGTCCCATTCCCAGATGCCGCAGCGGGCGGCCTCGACGGCCAGACGGAAGCGCTGCTCGCTGTCGACGAATTCGCGGTGAGCCACCTCGACCTTGCGGCTCTGCATCATCAGCAGCAGGGCCAGGGCGATGCCGACGCCCAGAGGCGCAAGCAGGTTGAAGGCGCCGGCCATGACTTGGCGGTCCATGTTCGCGAGGTTGCGCGACGGGGCGCCGGCCACGGCCAGCAGGGCGCCTTCGGCCAGGGGCTGCACCGCAACGTCCAGCAGGGCGCCGTTCGGGGCCTGGCCGCGCAGGGCGGCGCTCTGACCGCCGACGTCCTCCATCGAAAGGGCGAAGGCCTCGCGGAAGGTGCGCATGCTCTGGATCGCGGGACCCTGGGCCGCCACGAGCCGACCGTCGGGCAGGGCGATTGCGCGGGCGCCGCCCTTGCCGGGCTCAACGAGCAGGCGGGCGGGATCGCCACTGGCGATGATGAAATTGCGTCCTGTCGAGGCTGGAGCTACGGCGGCGACATAGAGACGGCCGGTTTCGCCCGCCGCGCCGATCCAGGTCGAGCGGCCCGAGGCGGCGGCCGCGCGGGCGGCGGCCTTCCAGTCCGCGCCTTCGTCACGCCCCGCCACGGCCTGGACGCCCGCAGGGCCGGCGACCGCCACGGCCATGGCTTCGCCGCCGCTGGCGCGCAGGGCGATCTCGGCGGCGTCCATGGTGTCGGCGGGGTCGCGCTGGAGGATGTCGGAGGCGGCCGACAGACCGGCGCGCTGGGCGGCCAGGTTGGCTTCGATGCGACTGGCCACCAGGCTGGCCTCGGCGGCCAGGCTGGCCCCGCCGGGCGCCATCGCGGCCTCGTCCTGCAGGCGCTTGACGCCGAAGGCGGTGTAGACGGCCAGCAGGAGCAAGGCGGCGAGGATGGCGACGCGGACATAGACCTGCGACGGCGAACGCGCGGTGATCGACCGCACGACGCCCGCCGCGGAAAGGCCAGCTTGCGCCGGTCTTCCGGGTCTCGCATCCCCAACTCTCAAACGCCCAAGGCTCCCCAAAAACGCCGTGGCGAGTCACTTCGCCACACCGGCTGAATCTACCGCACGCTAAAGGTCCCCGTCACGGCCGAACGGCCGATTTGGCGGGGTATGAGCCTATTGGTCGCAATCGATCCGTCGGCGACCGGGCGCGGCGTCGTCAGTCGAGCGCCTTGGTCGCCAGTTCCAGCACGTTCTTGGACAGGCCCGGATGGGCCGCGACGCCCTTGAGGGCCTCGCGCATCTGGCCGCCCAGGGCTTCTGGATAGCGCCGCCAGCCGCCCAGGGCCTCGACCAGGCGCGCCGCGGTCATCGGGTTATAGGCGTCCACGGCCAGGATCTTTTCGGCCAGGAAGCGATAGCCCGCGCCGCTGGGATCATGGAACCGCGATGGATTGAAGTTGGCGAAGGTCGAGACCAGCGCCCGGAAGCGGTTGGGGTTGGTCGCGTCGAAATCGGGGTGCCTGGTCAGGGCGACGATGCGGTCAAGGACGTCCTGCGACGGATCGCGGGCCTGGACGGCGAACCACTTGTCCAGCACCAGCGGCTCGTCCTTCCACCTGGCGTGGAAGGCGGTCAGGGCCTTGTCGCGGGCCTCGCCGCCGATCTGCACCAGGGCCGAGAGCGCGCCCATGGCGTCGGTCATGTTGGCGGCGGCTTCGAAGTGGCCGAGGATGCGCTCGACATTGACCGCGTGCGGATCAGCCGCCAGCAGGTCGGCGCAGCCATTGCGCAGGGCCCGCCTGCCGGCGGCCTGGGCGTCGGCCGAGAACTCGCCGGCCGTTTGCAGGTCGCCATGCAGGCGACGCAGCAGGTCGCCCAGATGCACGGCGATGCGGTTGCGCAGGGCGTTACGGGCCGCGTGGATGGCCGCCGGATCGGCCGGCTCCATGGCCAAAGACAGGTCCGGCTCGCTGGGCAAGGCCAGCAGCAGGGCCTTGAAGGCCGGCTCCGAAGCCTGGTCCAGCAAGGCGCGACCCAGCGCGTCGGCATAGCGCTCTTCACCGACCTCGTCGGCCGCGCCGCCGGCGCGCGCCAGGATCAGCTCACGAGCCAGGGTCTGGCCAGCTTCCCAGCGGTTGAAGAGGTCGGGATCGGCGGCGAACAGCACATAGCGATCCACCGGCCGCGCGTCGGTGGTCAGGTTCACCGGAGCCGAAAAGCCGCGCAGGGCCGAGATCACCGGCGGGGAGGCCACGCCTTCCCAGCGCACGGTCTTGGTCGCGCCGTCCAGCACCACGACCTCGCTGTCGCGAAGGGGGGCTCCCTCGGCGTCGAGCAGACCGATGGTGACCGGGATCGGCAGGGGTGTCTTGGTCGGCTGGCCGGGCGTAGGGGCCGTGAACTGGGTGAGGGTGATCTCCAGCGCCTTTAGGTCCTCGTGATACTCGCTGACCAGCGACACACTGGGCGTGCCGGCCTGTTCGTACCAGGCGAAGACGTCGGTCAGGTCGCGGCCCGAGGCGTCGGCGAAACAGGCGATGAAGGCCTCCACGGTGGTGGCCTGGCCGTCATGGCGCTCGAAATAGAGGTCCGAGCCTTTCCGGAATGTTTCGTCGCCCAGCAGGGTCTTGAGCAGGCGGATGATCTCCGCGCCCTTCTCGTAGATGGTCGCGGTGTAGAAGTTGTCGATCTTCATATAGCTGGACGGCCGCACCGGGTGGGCCAGCGGGCCGGCGTCCTCGGCGAACTGGCGGGCGCGCAGGGCCTTGACGTCCTTGATCCGCTGCACGGCCGCGCCGCGCTGGTCGGCGGAGAAGCTCTGGTCGCGGAAGACCGTGAAGCCCTCCTTCAGGCACAGTTGGAACCAGTCGCGGCAGGTGATGCGGTTGCCGGTCCAGTTGTGGAAATATTCGTGGGCCACCACCGCTTCGATGCGCTCGTAGTCGGCGTCGGTGGCGGTTTCGGGGTCGGCCAGCAGCAGGGAACTGTTGAAGATGTTCAGCCCCTTGTTCTCCATCGCCCCGAAATTGAAGTCGCGCACGGCGACGATCATGAACAGGTCCAGGTCGTATTCGCGACCGAAGGCGTCCTCGTCCCACTTCATCGCGCGTTTCAGGGCGTCCATGGCATAGGCGCCGCGCGCGGCCTGGCCGGGATCGACATAGACTCGCAGGGCGATGGTTCGCCCGCTCATGGTGACGAAGCTATCTTCCAGCACGTCCAGTTCGCCCGCCACCAGGGCGAACAGATAGGCCGGCTTGGGGAAAGGGTCGTTCCAGATGGCGTAGTGGCGGCCACTATCGAGTTCGCCGCCTTCCCACAGATTGCCGTTGCTCAGCAGATAGCTGAACGCCTCGTCGGCCTCGATCCGCACGGTGTAGCGGGAGAGCACGTCCGGACGGTCGGGGAAGTAGGTGATGGTGCGGAAGCCCTCGGCTTCGCACTGGGTGCAGAAACGGCCGCCCGACATATAGAGACCCATCAGCGCCTTGTTTGCGGCCGGATTGATCTCGACCTCGGTGGTCAACACGAACGCGTCGGGCACATCGGCCAGGGTCAGGAACTCGGCGTCCAGCCTGTAGTCCGACGCGTTCAGGGCGCGCCCGTCGATCGCCGCCGAGATCAGTTTCAACCGCTCGCCATTGAGGACCAGCGGTTCGCTGGCATGGCCCGTTCGCCGGACCTTGAGCGTGGCTACGACCCGCGTGGCCGCGGGCTCCAGCTTGAAGAGGAGCTCGGTCTCCTCGATTTCGAACGGGAAGGGGCGATAGTCGGCGAGCCGGATGGCCTGGGGCGTTTCTGTGCGCATGTCGGCAATCTAGTCGGCCAAAGCGGCCCCGGCGAGAGCCCTTAAGTAATAAGGCTTGGCCTAAAAGCCACATTTTCAGTGCGGACTTGTTCCTGATCAAAGAAAGCGCGCTCAACTGGGCGCAATTCCCCACTCGGGCGCCCCAAATGCAGCGTCCGGTTCGAAATAAGGGGATAAAAGATGACCATCGCGACCCGCCTGGCCCTGACCTGCGCCGCAAGCCTTCTGGCCGTTTCCGCCGCTCAGGCTCAAGAGGCCGTCAAGCCGAAGGCCAAGGGCGATCTGGTTCTGAACGTCCGCGTCACCGATGTGGCGCCTGACGCCGGCAATTCGATTGTCACCGCCGCGGGCGTCGCCTCGGGCCTGAAGGCCGACGTCAATGACGACATCAAGCCGACCATCGGCCTGTCCTATTTCCTGAGCGACAAGCTCGCCGTCGAGGTGATCGCCGGCACGACCCAGCACACCGTCAAGGCCGTTGGGCCCGGGACGGACATCGAGGTTCACAAGACCTGGGTCCTGCCGCCCGTCGTGTCGCTGCAATACCACCCGTTCCCGGCCGCCAAGTTCAGCCCCTATGTCGGCGCTGGCCTGAACTACATGCTGTTCTACAGCAGCAAGGACAAGAACGGCTTCAAGGTGAAGCTGGATGACGGCTTCGGCTACGCCCTGCAGGTCGGCGCCGATGTGCCGCTGAACGAGCGCTACAACCTGAACATCGACGTCAAGAAGGTCTGGTTCGAGACCGACGCCTCGATCAATGGCGGCGCCCTGAAGTCCAAGGTCAAGCTGGACCCGATCGTGGCTTCGGTCGGTATCGGCTACCGCTTCTAGTCTCTACGCCCTCGCGGAAGCATGAGGCTTGAACGGGTCGAGCGTTCAGGTCCATGCTCCCGCGCTCGGGGGCGATTTCAATGACCATATCGACGACTGCCGCCACGTCTGGCCTTGAGGTCGGGACGCGGCGATTTCTGCATCCAGGGCCGCTTCTATGGCTGCGCGCCACCGCCTGGATGGTGCTTCTGTTCGTCGTCTTCACCCTGATCTATGCCGGCGCCAGCTATTTCGCGGCCCCGATGTTCAAGGACGGCGACGGCAGCGTCCTGGGCGTTCTGAAAGTGGCTGCCGTCTGCGTCGCGGGCCTGATCGCCTATGCGGGCGTCGTGCGGCTCGCCGAGGGGCGCTGGCCCGAGGAACTGAGCCTCAGGCAGGCGCCGCTCGAACTGCTGGCCGGTCTGGTCATCGGCGCGCTGATGCTGACGGCGGTGGTCGCCGGCCTCTATCTGCTGGGCGTCTACGAGATCAGCGGCCCACGCGCCTCCTCGCCCTGGGCCACCATCGGCATCGCCATCGAATCCGGCGTGATGGAAGAACTGATCACTCGCGCCATCATCCTGCGCCTGCTGATGCGGGCCTTCGGGGCCTGGCCGGCGCTGGTGCTTTCCGCGGCGCTGTTTGGCGTCCTGCACCTGGGCAATCCCAATTCATCCTGGGTGGCGGCCGCGGCCATCGCCGTCGAGGCGGGCCTGATGCTGGCGGCCTTCTACATGCTGACCGGACGGCTGTGGGTCTCCATCGGCGTCCACGCGGCCTGGAACTTCACCCAGGGCTGGGTCTGGGGCGCGGCGGTGTCGGGGATCGCCGTCAAGGAAAGCCTGTTCGTCAGCAAGCCCAAGCCGGGCGCCCCAGAATTCCTCAGTGGCGGCGCCTTTGGCCCCGAAGCCTCGTTGCCGGCGATGATCGTCGGCACGGGCGTGGCCGTCGTGGTGCTCTACTGGGCCTGGAAGCGAGGAAACTTCCGCGCCAGGCCCGCGGCGACGGAAGCCTAGTCCGAAATCTGCGGCGAGGCCGCGGTCTCTGACGCGGCAGGAACCTCGTTCAGATAGCGCTCGATGGCCGAGGCCTGCTGGGCCAGGGCGGCCAGGGCGGGCGGCGCGTCCTCGGGATGATCGGCGACCAGTTCCAGGATCTGACGGGCGATGGCGTGCAGGCGCGGGGCGCTGGAAATCAGCCGGGCCTGATATTCGATCTTGCGCGGATCACGGTCGTACTCCGCCCCCGGCGTGCGCCAGCCGCCCCAGTCATTCGGGTCTGTGACCACCACCGGATAGGTGCCGGGATAGGGGTGGTGCGGGCAGTCGCTTTCCTGTTGCCACTTGTTGCGGGCGCGCAGCACCCGCCAGTTGGCGACCATGCCGGCGCCCTCGGCGTCGACCTTTTCCTCGGGCCTGAGCTCGTGAGCCAGGAATTCGCGTCCCAGACCCACGTCATAGGTGACCCGCACGGGTTCATCGAAGCCCTTGGCCCAGATCGGCACGATCCGCTCGATCGTCGCCCAGGCGCCGACGCTTTCGACCCAAACCTTCTGGTTGCGCTGATAGACGGTCTTGGCCATGGCCCCTTGGACGCGAGGTGAACTGAACGGTCGCCATAAGAACCTGAAATCCTTGACGCCGGGTCAATCTTTCCCTGCGGCGAAAGGTCAGTCAGGGTGGATTTCGAGGCGCGCCAATCGAGAGCCGCGCCCAGGGAGGCCACCCAGTGGATTTCGACTTTTCCGACGACCAGAAGTTTCTGAAGGACGAGGCGCGCAAGTTCCTCGACGGGCGCTGTGGCCCCGCCGTCGTGCGCGGCGTCCTGGATGACGCCAGCCGCTCGTTCGACCAAGACCTGTGGGCCGCCGTCGCCGAGCAGGGCTGGCTGGGCGCCTGTATCCCCGAAGAGTTCAACGGCCTGGGCCTTGGCCGGGTCGAGCTGTGCGCCATCGCCGAGGAACTGGGTCGCGCCGTGGCGCCGATCCCGTTCGCCTCGACGGTCTATTTCCTGGCCGAGGGCGTGATGCTGGCCGGCAGCGAGGCCCAGAAGGCCGCCGTCCTGCCGCGCATCGCCGCTGGCGAACTGATTGGCTGCCTGGCGACCTCGGAAGGCCCGGGCGTGGTCAATGCCTCGAACCTCGCCTGCCGTGTCGAAGGCGGCAAGCTGACGGGCGTGAAAATCCCGGTCACCGACGGCGATGTCGCCGACATGGCCCTGGTCCTGGCCAGCGAAGGCGGCAAGCCGGGCCTGTTCCTGGTCGACCTGAAGGCCAAGGGCGTCGCGCGCGAGACGCTGAAGAGCCTGGATCCGACGCGGGGCGTGGCCAAGCTGACCTTCGACGGCGTCACGGCCGAGCGGGTGGGCGAGGCGGGCGCCGGCTTCGAGCTGGTGCAGGCGATCATGGATCGCGCCGCGGTGCTGCTGGCCTTCGAACAGCTGGGCGGTTCCGACAAGTGCCTGGAGATGGCCAAGGAATACGCGCTCGGCCGCTATGCCTTTGGCCGCGTCATCGCCGGCTATCAGGCCATCAAGCACAAGCTGGCCGACATGTACGTCAAGAACGAGGTCGCCCGCTCCAACGCCTATTACGGCGCCTGGGCCCTGAACGTGGACGCGCCGGAGCTGCCGATCGCCGCCTCGGCCGCCCGCATCGCGGCGTCCGACGCCTACTGGTTCGCCAGCAAGGAAAGCATCCAGGTCCATGGTGGCATGGGCTTCACCTGGGACGTCGACTGCCATCTCTATTACCGGCGTTCGCGCCAGCTCAGCCTCGTGGCGGGTGCGCCGCGGGTCTGGAAAGAGCGGCTGGTCAGCCAGCTCGAACAAAAGAACGCGGCGTAAGGGAGAGACGATCATGGACTTCAACGATTCACCCGAAGAAGCCGCCTATCGCGAGAAGGCCCGCGCCTGGCTGGCCGAGAACGCCGCCGCGCACCGCGCCCAGTTTGGCGATCTCAAGCCCAACACCGACCAGCACATGGTCGCCGCCAAGGCCTGGCAGGCCCGCAAGGCGTCGGCCGGATACGCCTGCATCACCTGGCCCGCTGCCATCGGCGGCGGCGGCGGCACGCCGATCCAGTCGGTGATCTTCGGCCAGGAGGAGACCAAGGCCGGTCTCAGCTACGGCTATTTCACCATCGGCCTGGGCATGTGCGTGCCCACCGTGATGGCGTTCTCCAACACCGAGACCAAGCAGCGCTTCGTCAGCCCCGCCGTGAAGGGCGAGGAGATCTGGTGCCAGCTGTTCTCGGAACCGGCGGGCGGCTCCGACGTCGCGGCCCTGCGCACCCGCGCCGTCAAGGACGGCGATGAGTGGGTGATCAACGGCCAGAAGGTCTGGACCACCGGCGCCCACTATTGCGACTACGGCATCCTGCTGACTCGAACCGATCCCGACGTGCCCAAGCACAAGGGCCTGACCATGTTCTGGATCGACATGAAGGACGCCGCCGTCGAATGCCGGCCGATCCACCAGATGTCGGGCGGCCGCGAGTTCAACGAGGTCTATTTCACCGACCTGCGGGTCAAGGACAGCCAGCGGCTGGGCGAGGTCGGCGAGGGCTGGAAGGTGGCCCTGGTCACCCTGATGAACGAACGGCTGGCGGTCGGCGGCTCGTCGGGTCCCAACTATCGCGAGATCATGGGCCTGGCCCGCGAGTTGACCGGCGCCACCGGCCCGGCGCTGAAGGACAACGCCTTCCGCGAAAAGCTGGCCGACTGGTACGTGCAGTCCGAAGGCCTGAAGTTCACCCGCTTCCGCACCATGACCGCCCTGTCGCGCGGCCAGACGCCGGGGCCGGAAAGCTCGATCGGCAAGATCATCGCCGCCAACCAGATGCAGGAGCTGGCCAACACCGCTGTCGAGATGGAGGACCAGTACGGCATCCTGGTCGATCCGGATCAGGCCCCGGCCGAGGCGGCGTTCCAGCAGAGCCTGATGTGGGCGCCGGGCCTGCGCATCGCCGGCGGCACCGATGAGATCCTCAAGAACATCATCGCCGAGCGGGTCCTGGGCCTGCCGGGCGATGTGCGGGTCGACAAGGACGTCGCCTTCAAGGACATGCCGACCGGACGCTAGTCCCTCAAGGTCTGATCCGGAGCTCGCCGCGCTCGAAAACCGAGCGCGGCGAGCCTGTTTATGGGCAAAAGAAATTCCCCTCGCGGTTGCGCCGGTCACGGTTGCGCGCCTTTGACCTGCGGCGAATCTCGCTGGGGTTTGACGAATTCTCCTGAGGCGCGAGTCCTTGTGCGGGTGGGAAAACACGTCCCTGGCCGAACGCCGTTGCTTCACCTTGACAGTATGCAACCCGGGGCACATGAGTCCTCGATGTTTATGGTTAACGGCGTGCTGCAGGGGGAGTGATGCACGAAGTCAGCGACGCTGTTTCGCGCTATTCCGCGCTGCGAAAATCCCTGTTCGGGGCGGTTTCCGGAGGAAGCGGCCTGATGCGCCGCGTGCCCATCGGTGCGCTGGTCGCCGCCGTGGTGATTCCCCTTGTCGGCTGCGATGTCGGTCCCAGTCTCTGGTTCCAGAGGAAGGCCAGCGCCTGTCCGCGTCCGCAGGCCGCCCAGGGCGTTTCGGGTCAGTTCAACCAGCAACAGCAAGAAATCCGGGCGCTTCGCCAGGGCGGCTTCCGCGGCGACTTCTTCGCGCAGCTGGAACTGGCCCGCCGCTATGAAGGTCAACGCTCGGTCGACAAGAACCTTGAGGATCAGGTCGAGGCGGCGGTGTGGTACGCCATGGCCCTGTCCAACGCTGGCGGCTACGCGCCGATCGCGGCCTATGAGCGTCGCGGCAAGGGCGAGGGCCGGACCCTGTCGCGCTTCGACGACTGCCGCGCGTTCGAACGCCAGAGCGCCTATGGCGCGCTGGACCGGCTGTTGTCGCGCATGTCGACCGAGGAGCGCGAGAAGGTCCGCAACCGCGTGATCTACGTGCTCTCCAGCCAGGGGGCGGATGGCTTCCGCGTGCTGGCTCGCATCCATGACGGCTTCTTCGGCCCCTATGGCGAGCCCTCCGACAATCTGCAGGCCGTCGAGGCCTATGGCAGCCAGAAGCGCGCCGGCACGCCCGCCGCGCTGGACCTGTTCCGCCGCAACGACGTCGACGCCTATCTCTACAATTATCTGGCGGTGCAGACTGGCGACGTCTCGGCCTATGTGATGCTCAAGGACTTCGAGCGCTCTTCGCCGCAGCGGGCCTCGTATGGCGGGTTTGTCGAGACCAAGGCCAAGCGCTGGATTCCGCCCTACGAGTTCTATCCGCCCGAATCCCCGGAATCGGGCGTGCCCCATTCCGACGAGGCCGACCAGTCGGGGGAAGCCCGGGAAGCCGCCCAGGCTCGTCTGCACGAACTGCCCTTCGTCCATATCGGCGAGGCCTTGGCCTATCTGCGGGTGATCCCGACGCCGCTGATTGACGAGAAAATGCTCTCGACCAATGACGCCCAGACCTTTCAGGCGATGATCGGCCGTCCGATCACTGGCCGGCTGAGCGCCATCGAGAAGGTGCGGGCGGTGCAGTACGCGGCCGTCAATGGCTCGTCCAAGGCCCAGTTGGTCCTGGCCGTGATGTATTCCGAAGGCGTGGGCGTGCCCCGCGACTATGCCCGGGCCTACCATTGGTACGAGGAGGCCGAACGCCAGGGCTCGGCCGAGGCCAAATACGCCATGTCGACCTTCTTCTCGCTGGGCCTGCAGGGGGTGGCCGACCAGGATCGCGCCAAGGCCGTCGTTTATCAGCTGGACGGCGCCCTGGCCGGCTTCAAGCCGTCGGTCTGGCGTCTGCAACAATTGCTGGCGCAGGTCTCGCGTCCGCCCAGGCCCGCCGCCGAACGCGGTGGTCGGCCCTATATCGAGAGGGACTATCGATGAGCCGCCTGAGCCGCTTCCTGGCCCTGGTGGCCGCGCTGTCGTTCGGCCTCGCCGCCGCGCCCGCCATGGCGCTAGCCTCGCCGGACGCCAGGATCGACCAGCAGATTCGTCCGTGCTTTGGCCTGTTGCTGGAGCCCAACCTGTCGCGGGGCTGCAAGACGAGCCACCGGCCCAAGGCCAAGCCCTGCCCGCGCGGCAGCTATCGCGTTCGCGGCCGTTGCGAATACGGCAATGGCGGTCGCCCCGGCTATGTCCAGCGCGAGATCAACTGCGACTACGCCTATCCGGGGCAGGTCAATGACACCCTGGCCCGTCTCTATGACGGCGACCTGCTGACCCTGACCTCGAGAGAGGGCGGGGCCTGCGTCGAGTCGCTGAACATCACCCAGTCGGTGACCATCGTGGTCCGCGACTATACGCCGTCGCGCAATGCGCCGATCCTGATCGCGCCAGCCGGCCAGCCGTGCGTCCGCATCGCGCCGGGCGTTCAGTATGTGGTGCTGGAGGGTCTTGGCATCGAGGCCCTGCGCGCTGGCCAGGCCTCGTGCATCACCGGCCGCGCCACCGAGCTGGCTCTGAAGGGCGTCACGATCCGCTATAGCGGCGAAGGTTCGGCGATGGATGTCCAGGACAGCCGCATCGAGCTGCAGGACACTGTCTTCATCGGCCGCACCCGTCAGCCCGTGGTCAAGGCCACCGGCGAGATCATGGCGTCCAATGTCGAGGTCGCCGCCACCGCCATCGGCGCGGCGTTCGAGACCTCGGGCGACAGCCGTCTGCGCGACATCCGCATCACCCGTCTGGGCGACTGGACCGGTTCGGCCCGGACCCGCAACTCGGCCGGCTTCGTGATCGCCGGCATGAACCGCCAACAACTGGTCAAGATCGAGGGCCTGTATGTCGATGGCTTCTCGCGCGGCGTCTATGTCGGCGGGGGCGATGAGACCACGCTGATCAATCCCGTGGTTCGCGACAGCGACTGGGCGGTGGTGCTGGAGAACGCCAATCTGCAGATCCGCGGCGGCGACCTGGAAGCCATGGATGTCGGCATCTATGCCGCCTCGGGCATCGTGTTCGCCTCCAATAATCGCATCCACCGCGTCATGCGCTCGGGCATCTATGCCGACGCCGGCGGCCAGGTGCGCTCGGTCGACAACCGCGTCTTTGCCCGTCCCGGCGGCTGCGAGGCCCTGGTCAAGGGCCACTTCAGCGGCGAACTGACCTGCCGTCCCTGGTACGAGGCGCCGGAAGTGTTCCGCACGCCCCGCGACCTGGCCCGGCTGGACTTCGACTCATACTGGCCCGCGCCGAGCATCCTGCCGGCCTCGGCGACCGCCGCGCCGCCGCAGCTGTCCGGAGACGCCCTGGCGGGCGGACCTCAAGCCGGGGGAGCCCCCAAATGAGCAAGTTCGTCCACGTTTTCGCCGTCGCCCTGACGGTGGCCGCCTCGCTTGGCGCGGCCCAGGCCCAGGCCCAGAGCGGTCGCGGCGGTCCCGGTGGCGGTCGTCCCGTCGCCTGCGGCGAGCCCCTGAGCGGCCAGGCCCCCGACATCATGACCTATGACAGCTCGACCGGCACCCAGGTGTTCGTCGGCGGCGGGCGCGGCGGCGACACCGAGGTCTCGGCCTACAACGCCCAGACCCGTTCGGCGGCGGCCCTGAACGGCGATCTCAGCCGGCCGGGCCTGGTCTCGTCCTGCGCGGTCGACGGCTTTACCCGCGAGTCCTATGGCGTCACGCCCGACGGCGCGGGCAAGCTGAAGGTCAGCGGTCGCGACGAGCGTGGCGAGCGCTGGGCCTTCACCCGCGCCGATGGCCGGGTCGAGGTCTGGGATCCGCGCGGCGACAATCACTGCTTCAAGTCCGGCCTGGGCATCTTTACCTCCAGCGGCAATCTGGGCGTGGCCGTGGCCAGCCCGCCTGGCGCTCTGGGTGTGGGTGTCGCGGTCGGCGACCGCTTCGGCGGCGTCGGCGTCGGCGGCAACCGCAATTTCGGCGGCGTGGGCCTAGTCGGATGCTGAAGGCCGGCCTGATCCTGGCCCTGACGGCGACGGCCCTTTGCGGCTGCGCGACCCAGAGGCCGTTTGGACCGCCGGCCCCCTATGCGCCGTCGGCGGAGCGGGTCACCCCGCCGCCGCCGCCGATCGAGGTCATCCGCCCCCGGGTCTGAGGTCGCGCCCGGATCAGGGCGCGATGGTCTTCAGGAAGGTCGGCGCCTTGCGCTTCATCGTGGCCTGCTCATAGGCGTAGCCCAGGTTCAGCAGCAGCTTCTCGCTCCAGGCCGGACCGATGAACGACAGGCCCACCGGCAAGCCGGTGACCTGACCCATCGGCACGGTCAGGTGCGGATAGCCGGCCACCGCGGGCAGGGTGGTTGACGAGCCGCCATAATTGTCGCCGTTCAGCGGATCGATGGTCCAGGCCGGGCCGGTGGTCGGGGCCACGATGGCGACAGCGCCGGTCTCCTTCAGGATTCTGTCGATGCCCTCGGGACCAGCCAGCCGCTTGGAATCGGCCAGGGCCTTGATGTAGTCGGGATCGCTGTAGCCCTTGGTCTTTTCGGCCTTTTCGAAGCTCTCCTGGCCGAACCATTCGAACTCTTTGGGCGTCGCCTTGTTGAAGGCGATCAGGTCGGCCAGCGTGCGACTGGGGACCTTCTTCGGATCGGTCGAGGCCAGATAGGCGGCCAGATCGACCTTCAGCTCGGTGTAGAGCACGACGCCCTCGGCCTTGCCGATCGGGCCTTCGTCGAAATCCTTGACCTCGACCAGGGTGGCGCCCTGGGCCTTCAGGTCGGCCAGGGCCTGTTCGAACACCGCGTCGGTCTTGGGCGAATAGCCGGTATAGAACCGCGCCACGGCCAGGGTCACGCCCTTCAGGGCGTTCCTGTCGAGGCCCTTGGCGTAGTCGGTCCTGTGGCTGTCGGCGGCCTGGGTCGCCACATCGGCGGGATCGGAGCCGGCGATGGCGGTCAGGATGTCGGCGGCGTCCTTGACCGTGGTGGTCATCGGACCGGCGGTGTCCTGGCTGTGGCTGATCGGCACGATGTGGGTGCGCGACACCAGGCCGACGGTCGGCTTCAGCCCCACCAGCCCGTTGATCGCCGCCGGGCAGGTGATCGAGCCGTCGGTCTCGGTGCCGATCGCCGCCCAGGCCAGACCCGCCGCCACCGCCGCGCCCGAGCCGCTGGACGAGCCGCAGGCGCTGCGGTCCAGCACATAGGGATTGCGCACCGTGCCGCCGACGGCGCTCCAGCCGCTGATCGACTTGTTGGAGCGGATATTGGCCCATTCCGACAGGTTGGCCTTGCCCAGGATCACCGCTCCAGCGTCGCGCAGGCCTCTGACCAGCGGCGCGTCGCGGCCGGTGACATTGTCCTTCAGGGCCAGGGAGCCGGCGGTGGTGGCCAGCGGTTCGGCGGATTCGATATTGTCCTTCAGCAGGATCGGCAGGCCGTGGATGGCCGAGCGAACCTTGCCGGCCTTGCGCTCGGCGTCACGGGCCCTGGCGTCGGCGAGGGCGGCGGGGTTCACGGCGATCACCGCGTGCAGGGTGTCGTTCTTGGCGCCGATCTGGTCGAGATAGGCCCTGGTCGCCTCTTCCGAGGTTTGGGCGGCGGCGCTGGCGGCCAGCAGGGCGGCGACGGCCGCTCCGGCCAGGCAGGCGATCTTGGTCATGCGAATACCCCCACGCGGGCCGACATCACGGGTCGACCGAACCGGCCGGAGGATGAGGGCAAAACCCGGTCGCCGCCAAGCTCAACCCGCACCGTCAGACGAAGACGGCCACGTTCTGCCGCGCCGCGATCAGCGGACGACCGGCCGCGTCCCACAGCATCATGCCTTGCGTAGAATAGCCGTCGCCGATGGTCTCGGCCGTGCTGCGCAGCAGCCGCCAGCCGTCGTCATCCTGCGCGGGCAGGCCCACGACGTCGAGCGACCAGGTCATGGTCGAGATCGGGCCGAAGCGCTGGAACAGGGTCATCGCCGGTGGCGGTGGCGCGTCGGCCAGGGCTATCAGCGCCGACAGCGAGGTCGCCGCTGCGTCGCGATGGCGGATCCACAGCAGATATTCCGGCGGCTCTCCAGAGCCGGGACGCCCGCCGCCGGCGACGCGAAAGTCAAACTGGCGCACGAAGCCCGGCGCGGCCTCGGGGTCCTTGTGGAAGGGCTGGAGCTGGTCGGGCGGGGCGACGGCAGGGCAGGGGATGTCGGAATGGGCCAGGTGCGACTCCCGCGCCGCGCCGAAGGTCAGGATGGCCCGCGTCGCCAGGCCCTGCTCGCCTACCAGATCGACGCCGACGAACAGGGTCGACTTGCCCTGGCGCAGCACCTTCGTCTCGATGGCCAGTTCTCCGGCCGCCGGGCCGATGAAGGCGAACTGGCCCGAGCGCAGGGGCGGGGCGTCGGGCAGGGTCCGCATCGCGGCCTCCAGGCACAACGCCGCCGACAGGCCGCCATAGGTGGTGCGGCCCTGCTTCCAGTCGTCCGTGACGTGGGCGGCGTGGCCTGCGTCGGTCGTGGTGATGCCGGCGATGAGGTCGGTATAGGTGGTCACGCGCGAGTCTCTCTGGAGCCTGAACGTCGAGGTTCGTTTTCTTTCGCTACGGAAGTCAAGCGAGTTTGGCCGGAGCTTGCTCCCGCCCCCATCCCCCTTGATGGGGTAAGGGTTGGGGATGCGGGTGGCAGCGGTTCAGCATGGGGCTCTGACGGTGTGAAATCGTCCGGCGGGGTCACCCCCATCCCCGCCCTTCCCCCATCAAAGGGGGAAGGGAGAAGACACGGGCTCTCAGCCTCACGCGGCATGAGCCACTGAAGGGGTTGGGGAGGCGCGAAGCGGCCGGGACGAACCCGGATGACCGTGATGAGTTTTTGCGTTTCGGCTCGACCTGTCCGCTTCGCAGAAGCTGTTCTTGCGTGAGG
>CAYRTE010000051.1:0-30732 GCA_964427205.1 uncultured Caulobacter sp. | reverse complement strand
CCGTCAGCCATGTCTCCGAACAGGTGTCCGCTATCTCCCCGGTCTGAACAACAAGCCCCGGGATGACGGATAGGGTTGGCGCCCCGCCCCCCTTCGCGCCGAAGGGAGCCATCCTTAAATCTCACGGCGAGACGATCGCCGGAGTGGAAAGGTCTCTCAAGGACGACGCTCCGCGTCGCCGCGACGCGGCGGCCGGAGGCCGTCCTTGACAGACCTTTCCACTCCGGCACGCTGCAGCCTCCAAGAGATTTAAGGATGAGCGGGACGCGGGGCGTCCGCTTTCGGGTCAATGGGCGAGGGGCGCTCCCGACCCAAGTCGGACCTTCAGTTGCGCCACGTTGACGCCTGAGCGGAAGCGCGATCTGTAGGCCGTATGAGAAAGTCCTTTGTGGTACTCGCCACGCTCGCAAGCTTTGTTCTTACGGCCTGTTTTGTGGGCGACGAGAACGCGGGGAAATGGGCAAGTCGGCGGGAGATTGTCGACGCGGCGGCGCGTTGCGGTCTTCCAGACTTCGAGCCGACGAAGGCTGGCGATGCGTGGGCCGCCTATGTGGAGGGCGAGGACCCGGATCGCGGCCCGAAGGGAAACTGCATCTATGCAGACCTCAGAAGCCAAGGGAAAATAGCCACGAGGTAAGGGCGGCTTCCCACCCGTTGCAGACATCAGCGTCCTGAGGGATTGTGCTGGATTTATGGGATAATCCGATGTCAGCGCGCAGGCTCGCCATCTTTACTGGTCTAGGTGCAGCGCTTCTTTTTTGGCTCGCGATAATCCTGAACATGGCTGGTGGACGAGTCGTCCAGCTCTTCGACCCCATCCAAGATTTCGCTTCGATCATGTTAGTCGCTTGGGCACTAGCGCTTATGGGCTCAATTGCGCTCAGGGCCCGATCCGTCCGGTTGTCCGCAGCCTTGGGTTTGATCGCGCCGCTTTGCAGTTTGCTGGGTGCCGGGAACGAGTTGCTAGCGCTGCATCAAGGCATGGCTGAATTGGCTTTTCCCGATGGCAATATCATCGGGATATTTGCTCCACGCCTCGCGGCGGCTGTCTGCATGCTGGGGGCGACCCTTCTAGGGCTCACCTGTCAATTGGCGCTCTCGCCCCGGCGATGAGACGTCTCAGGCATAAGTCCAGAACGTCCGCTCACCACCCTTCGCTGACCTTCGCAAGGTCCGCTTCAGCGCCCCCGCATCACGCCCCTAACGCGGCGCGCGGTCCAGCGAGCGGATATAGGCGGTCAGGTCGGCGATATCGATCGAGGTCAGTTGCTTGCGCGGCATCTGGTAGTGGCCGACCTGCGAGATCGCCTCCAGTTCCCAGTCGAGCCGGGTGTTGCGGTAGCGCTCGGCGACGCTGGCGAAGCTGGGCGCCGCGGTCGCGCCGCCGCCGCTGGACCCCACGGCGTGGCACTGCGAGCACTCGGTCAGGGCCAGGGTGCGTCCGCGCGCGACCAGATCGGCCTTTGATGGCTCGCCCGGTGTGGTCGCGCAGGCGACCAGACTGGCGCCGGCGGCCAGGACGAGGAGCAGGCGACGGGTGGCGATCATTGGCGATGACATGGTGATGCTCTGGCCCATTGGGATCGGCTGAAGTGTGCGCTTGCGCGGCGTGGTTGAATTGATCCGTATCAAATCCGCGAGCCTAGTCCACCCTGGCCAGCACGCCGCGCAGGGTCTCGACAACCTGATCTACGTGGCTCTTTTCGATGATCAGCGGCGGCGACAGGGCGATGATGTCGGCGGTCACCCGGATCAGCAGGCCGGCGTCGAAAGCGGCTTCGAACACCTCCATCGCCCGCGCCGTGGGGGCGCCGGCGCGGGGCTCCAGCTCGATGCCGCCGATCAGGCCCAGATTGCGGATGTCGATGACGTGGCGGGCGTCGCGCAGGCCGTGCATGGCCTCCTGCCAGTAGGCCTCCATCCCCGCCGCGCGGGCGAAGAGGTCGTCTTCCTTGTAGGTTTCCAGCGTCGCGATCCCGGCCGCGCAGGCCAGGGGGTGGGCCGAATAGGTGTAGCCGTGGAAGAGCTCGATGGGGGCGTCGGCGCCCTCCATCATGGCGTCGTAGATCTTGCTCGAGGCGGCGACCGCGCCGCAGGGCACGGCGGCGTTGGTCAGGCCCTTGGCCATGCAGATCAGGTCGGGCGTGACGCCGAAGCGGTCGGCGGCGAACGGCGCGCCCAGCCGGCCAAAACCGGTGATCACCTCGTCGAAGATCAGCAGGATGTCGTGCCGGTCGCAGATGGTCCGCAGGCGTTCGAGGTAGCCCTTCGGCGGGATCAGCACGCCAGTCGAGCCGGCCACCGGCTCGACGATCACGGCGGCGATGTTGGAGGCGTCGTGCAGGGCGACGATCTTTTCCAGAGTGTCGGCCAGGTCGGCGCCGTGCTCGGGCTCGCCCTTCGCGAACAGGTTGCCGGCCACGCCGTGGGTGTGGGGCAGATGGTCGACACCGGTCAGCAGGGAGCCGAAATACATCCGGTTCTTGGGGATGCCGCCCACCGAGATGCCGCCGAAGCCCACCCCGTGATAGCCGCGCTCGCGGCCGATCAGCCGGGTCTTGGTCCCCTTGCCCCGGGCGCGGTGATAGGCCAGCGCGATCTTCAGGGCGGTGTCGACCGACTCTGAACCGCTGTTGGTGAAGAAGATCCGGTCCAGGCCTTCGGGCGTCACCTGGGCCAACTGGCTGGCGAAGGCGAAGGCCAGCGGGTGGCCCATGTTGAAGCAGGGAGCGTAGTCCATCTCGGCCGCCTGCTTCTGGATCGCCTCGCGGATGCGCGGCCGGTCATGGCCGGCGTTGACGCACCACAGGCCCGAGGTGGCGTCGAGGATCTCGCGGCCCTCGGGGGTCTTGTAGTGCATGTCTTTCGCGCTGGAGAGCATGCGCGGATGGGCCTTGAACCGCCGGTTGGGCGTGAACGGCATCCAGAAGGCGTCGAGGTTGTTGGCGCCGAAATCGGGCATGGGCGGTCTCGAAGGCTGGGCCGGGGGCTGGCGTCGGGCGAGGGATCATGCACTGTGATCGCAATTGACCGCTTTCTGGAAGCCCCTTCGTGCCCGCCGCCCCGCAAAGACGCGCCCTGGCCGATTCCACGGCCGTGCATGACCAGGTCTATGACGCGATCCGTCAGGCCCTGATCACCGGCCGCATCGCGCCCGGCGTCGGGGTGTCCCTGCGCAGCCTGGCCGCCGAGCTGGGGGTCAGTCCGATGCCGGTGCGCGACGCCGTGCGGAGGCTTGCGGCCGAGCGGGCCCTGGCGATCAACCCGGCCAACAAGCGCCTGTCGGTGCCGTCCCTGACCGCCGACCGCCTGGAACAGCTGTCCCAGGCCCGGCTGTGGATCGAGCCGGAGCTGGCCGCCCGGGCCGCGCCCTTGGCCGATGAGCTGTTGATCCGCACGCTGCAGGGCATCGACGCCCGCCTGGACGCGGCCCTCGCGGCCGGCGACGTCGACGGCTACATGACCGCCAACCACGCCTTTCATTTCGCGATCTATGAGCGCTCCGGCGCCGATGTGCTGCTGTCGATGGCCGGCGGGCTGTGGCTGCAGATCGGGCCGTTCATGCGGGTGGTGTTCGGCCGCGTCGGCACCGGCAGCCTGCCTGCCGACCGCCACGCCGAGGCCATCGCCGCCCTGAAGGCCCGCGACGCCGAGGGCGCCCGCCGCGCCATCGCCGCTGACCTGTCCGAAGGCATGGACAAGATGCGGGCGGCGGTGGAGGCGGGGGCGTGAGCGCCTGTCTTGACAGCGGCGCTTGGTCCGCGAACTGTGATCACAGTTTCAGGAAAGCCTGCTCGTGACCCTTCCCGCCGCCATCGCCGACGCCGTCTCGCGCCTGACCCTGCCAGGGCTGGCGGTGATCGATGGCGCCCTGGTCGAGGCGGCGTCGGGAGAGGTGTTCCACAATGTCTCACCGCGCGACGGCAAGGTGATCAATGACGTGGCCGCCTGCGGTCAGGCCGATGTCGATCGCGCCGTCGCCAGCGCCCGCGCCGCCTTCGAGGACGGCCGCTGGCGCGACCTGGGGCCGCGCCAGAAGAAGGCGATCCTGTTCCGCCTGGCCGAGCTGATGGAGCGGGACGCCGAAGAGCTGGCCCTGCTGGAAAGCCTGGATGTGGGCAAGCCGATCCGCGACGCCCGGGCCGTGGATGTGCCGCTGGCGATCAATACCTGCCGCTGGTACGCCGAGGCGCTGGACAAGGTGTATGGCGAGGTCGGGACCTCGCCGGTCGACCGGCTGAGCTACGCCGTGCACGAGCCACTGGGCGTGATCGGCGCGATCGTGCCGTGGAACTTCCCGCTGCACATGGCGATGTGGAAGGTCGCCCCCGCGCTGGCCATGGGCAATTCGGTGGTGCTCAAGCCCGCCGAGCAGTCCCCGCTGACCGCCCTGAAACTGGGCGAGCTGGCGTTGGAGGCGGGCCTGCCGCCGGGCGTGCTGAACGTGGTTCCGGGCCTCGGGTCCGTGGCCGGCGAGGCCCTGGCCCTGTCGATGGATGTCGACATGATCGCCTTCACCGGCTCGGGCCCTGTGGGCCGGCGGCTGATGGAATATTCGGCGCGCTCGAACCTCAAGAGGGTGTCGCTGGAACTGGGCGGCAAGTCGCCCCAGATCGTCTTCGCCGACTGCCCGGACCTTGACGCCGCCGCCCAGGCCGCCGCGTGGGGCGTGTTCTATAATCAGGGCGAGGTCTGCACGGCCGCCTCGCGCCTGCTGGTCGAGGCCTCGATCAAGGACGACTTCGTGGCGCGTGTCGTCGCGATCGCCAGGGACATGGTTCCGGGCGACCCGCTGGACCCGGAGACGGTGTTTGGGGCCATGGTCAGCGAGCGGCAGATGAACACCGCGCTGGACTATATCGCCACCGCCGACAGCCAGGGCGGCCGCCGGGTGCTGGGCGGCCAGCGGGTGCGCAAGGAGAGCGGCGGCTTCTATGTCGAGCCCACCATCTTCGACCGCGTCGAGCCCGACTCCACCCTGGCCCGCGAGGAGGTGTTCGGGCCGGTGCTGGGGGTGATGAGCTTCAGGACCGAGGACGAGGCGATCGCCCTGGCCAATGACACGGTCTACGGCCTGGCCGCCGGCCTATGGACCTCGGACATCAACCGCGCGCTTGGCGGCGCGCGGAAGCTGAAGGCGGGTCTGGTCTGGGTCAATGGCTGGGACGCCTGCGACATCACCATGCCGTTCGGCGGCTTCAAGCAGTCGGGCTTCGGTCGCGACCGCAGCCTCCATGCGTTGCACAAGTACGCCGACCTGAAGTCGGTGTCCGTGACGCTGAGGTGACCTCATGAAACTTGTCGAAACCGCCGCCTTTGTCGATGGCCTGTGGATCGAGGCCGACGCGACCTTCGAAGTGACCAACCCGGCCGACGGGTCGGTGATCGCCCAGGTCGCCGACCTGGGCGCCGCCGAAACCCGCATCGCCATCGAAGCCGCGCATCGCGCTTTTCCGGCCTGGGCCGCGCGCACCGCCAAGGATCGCGGGGCGATCCTGCGCCGGTGGAGCGACCTGATGCTGGCCCATGCCGACGACCTGGCCCGGCTGATGACCGCCGAGCAGGGCAAGCCTCTGGCCGAGGCCAGGGGCGAGGTGGTCTATGGCGCCAGCTTCATCGACTGGTTCGCCGAGGAGGCCAAGCGCGCCTACGGCCACACCATTCCCAGTCCCATGCCGGGCAAGCGCCTGGCCTCGATCAAGCAGCCGGTCGGGGTCTGCGCGGCCATCGCGCCGTGGAACTTCCCGATCGCCATGATCACCCGCAAGGTCGGTCCGGCCCTGGCCGCCGGCTGCACGGTGGTGGTCAAGCCGGCGGCCGAGACGCCGCTTTGCGCCCTGGCCATCGCCCGGCTGGCGGTGGAGGCGGGCATGCCGGCTGGCGTGCTGAACGTCGTCACCGGCAAGGACGCCAGCGCCATCGGCAAGGCGCTGTGCGACGATGTTCGGGTGCGCAAGCTGTCCTTCACCGGCTCTACCCCGGTGGGCAAGACGCTGTACGCCCAGTGCGCCGGCACCATGAAGAAGCTGTCGTTGGAGCTGGGTGGCAATGCCCCCTTCATCGTCTTCGACGACGCCGATCTGGAGGCCGCCGTCGAGGGCGCGATCGCCAGCAAGTACCGCAACACCGGCCAGACCTGCGTCTGCGCCAACCGGCTGATCGTGCAGTCGGGCATCCATGACGCCTTCGCGGCGCGGCTGACCGAAAAGGTCGCGGCGATGAAGGTTGGCCCTGGAACAGGCGAGGGGGTCACCATTGGCCCCCTGATCAACGAGAAGGCCCTGCTCAAGGTCGAGGCCCTGGTCGCCGAGGCTGTGAAGCAGGGCGCCAGGATCGAGACCGGCGGCGAACGGCATGGTCTTGCGGGCCTGTTCTACCAGCCCACCGTGCTGACCAGCGCGACCGCCGACATGCGCCTGTTCCAGGAAGAGATTTTCGGCCCCGTCGCGCCGATCGTGCAGTTCGACACCGAGGCGCAGGCCATCGCGCTGGCCAACGCCACGCCGTTTGGCCTGGCGGCCTATTTCTACAGCCGCGACGTCGGCCGTTGCTGGCGGGTGGCCGAGGCCATCGAGGCCGGCATGGTCGGGATCAATGAAGGCCTGATCTCCACCGAGGTCGCGCCGTTCGGCGGGGTCAAGGAGTCGGGCCTGGGCCGCGAGGGCGCGTCCGAGGGGCTCGATGAGTATCTGGAGACCAAGTACCTGTGCTTTGGCGGGGTGGGATGATGCGTTCCTCCGCCTTCCAAACATTCTCGTCATCCCGGGACTTGTTCCCGGGACCCATTTGTCCGCCGCAAGTGTGGAAGGGGCGGACCGCGGGCGGTCCGCTTGCGCTTCACGTTGGAGCTGAACAATGGGTCCCGGGAACAAGTCCCGGGATGACGGTGGTGAGGAGGGCGCGATGATCGCAGAAATCGCCACCCGCCTGGGCCTTCAAGACCTCTTCGCCGCCGAAGCCGCGCGCTTCACGGCCGAGCATCCGCGCAGCGTGGCGATGGCGGGGCAGGCGGCGCAGGTCTGGCGCGGGGGCGCGCCGATGCACTGGATGGGCGACTGGGCCAGTCCGTCGCCGATCTTCGCGGCCCAGGGCGTCGGGGCGCAGATCACCGATGTCGACGGCAGGCTGTATGACGACTTCTGCCTGGGCGACACGCCGTCGATGTTCGGCCATGGTGAGGCCAGCGTCGCCGCCGCCATCGCCGACCAGGCCCGGCGCGGGACGGGCTTCATGTTGCCGACCGCCAGTGCGATCATTGTCGGCCGGCTGCTGGCCGAGCGTTTCGGCCTGCCGCTGTGGCAGACGGCGACCACGGCCAGCGACGCCAATCGCGCGGCGATCCGCTGGGCCCGGGCGGTTACGCAGCGACCGGTGATCCTGGTGTTCGACGGCTGCTATCACGGCATGGTCGAGGACGCCTTCGTGGTGCTGAGGGACGGCGCGCGGGTGATGAAGCCCGGCCTGCTCGGCCAGGTTCACGACCTGACCGCCACCACCTGGGTCGTGCCGTTCAACGACCTGGCCGCCCTGGAAATGGCCCTGGCTTCCGACCAGGTGGCCGCCGTGCTGGCCGAGCCGGTGATGACCAATTGCGGGATGATCCTGCCCGAGCCCGGCTTTCACGAGGCCCTGCGCCGCCTGACCCGCGACGCCGGGACCCTGTTGATCCTGGACGAGACCCACACCCTGTCCAGCGGACCGGGCGGCTATGCCGGCCTGCATGGGCTGGAGCCCGACATGCTGGTGGTCGGCAAGGCCATAGCCGGCGGCGTGCCGGCTGCGGTCTGGGGCGTGACGGCCGAGCTCTCGGCGCGCATGGACGAAGCCCAGGCGCGCATTGGACCCGGCCAGTCGGGCATCGGCACCACCCTGTCTGGCAATGCCCTGGCCATGACCGCCATGCGCGCCATGCTGACCGAGGTCATGGCGCCCGCCGCCTATGACCGCATGCTGACCGGAGCGGAGCGGCTGGTGGCCGGGCTGAACGGTGTGATCGCGGCGCGGGGCCTGCCGTGGTCGGTGGTCCATGTCGGGGCGCGGGTCGAGCTGGTCTTCGCCGATCCTCCGCCAAAAAATGCCACCGAGATGCGTAAGGCTCTGGACCACGACCTCGTGGCCGCGCTTCATCTGTGGCTGATCAATCGGGGCGTGCTGATCGCGCCCTTTCACAACATGATGCTGGTGTCTCCAGTGACTGAAGATGCGTCGATCGACCGATTGGTCGCGGCGGTCGACGGCTTCGCCGGGGCGCTCGAGGGCCTATCCGCATGACGTCCCCCATGGTCGCCGATCCCCAGGAATGCCGCGACTTCCTGGCCGCCAACCCGCAGGTGCGGTTCGTCGATGTGTTCTTCACCAGCATGACCGGCGTGCCGCGCGGCAAGCGGCTGCGGATCCACGAGCTGCAGGCGGTCTATGACTATGGCCGCTTCCTGCCGGGCTCGATCCTGGTGGTCGACACCACCGGCGCCGATTGCGAGGACACGGGCCTGGTCTGGGAGGACGGCGACGCCGACCGCCGCGCGCGGCCCGTGCCCGGTACGCTCACGCTTGCGCCCTGGCTGGGCGACGACATGGCCCAGGTCATGCTGTCGCTGTACGAACTGGACGGGACGCCCAACGACCTGGACCCGCGCCACGTGCTGCAGAGGGTGCTGGACCGCTACGCCGCCGACGGGCTGACTCCGGTCGCGGCCTGCGAGCTGGAATATTACCTGGTCGACCTGGAGCGCACCGCCGACGGCGACCTGCAGCCGCCCAAGTCCTTGCAGACCGGTCGCCGCCCGCACGGCATCGAGGTCTATGGCCTGCCCGAGCTGGAGGCCATCGCCCCGTTCCTGCGCGAGCTGTGGGACACCGCCGACGTGATCGGCGTGCCGCTGGAAGGCGCGATCTCGGAGTTCGCGCCCAGCCAGGTGGAACTGACCCTCAAGCACAAGCCCGACGCGCTGCGGGCCTGCGACGACGCCCTGCTCTACAAGCGCATGGCCAAGGGCGTGGCCCTGCGCCACGGCTGCGAGGCGACGTTCATGGCCAAGCCCTGGGCCGACCGCGCCGGCAACGGCTTCCACGTCCATGTCAGCTTCAACGACAAGGACGGAAACAACCTGTGCGCCGACGAGGATCCGGAAGGCTCGCCCATGCTGCGCCACGCCATCGGCGGCATGAAGCAGCTGCTGGGCGAGGGCATGGCCATCCTGGCGCCCAACGCCAACAGCTATCGTCGCTTCAAGGCCAACAGCTATGCCCCGGTCGCCGCGACCTGGGGCGTCAACAACCGCACGGTGTCCCTGCGCATTCCGGCCGGACCGGCCCCCACGCGCCATGTCGAGCACCGCGTCGCCGGCGCCGATGGCAATCCGTACCTGGTGATGGCCGTGCTTCTGGCCAGCGCCCACCACGGCCTGACCAACAGGATCGATCCGGGCCCGGCTGTGGTCGGCGATGGCTATGCCGCCGCGGCCAAGGAGAAGTCGCGCCTGCCGTCCAACTGGTTCGCCTCGGTCGATCTGTTCGACCAGTCCACCGTGCTGCGCGACTATCTGGGTGACCGGTTCGTGGACATGTTCGTCTCGGTCAAGCGCACCGAACAGGCGCGGTTCTTCGAGGTGGTCACCAGCCTCGATTTCGATTGGTACCTGCGCAACGCGTGATCACGCTGCGCGGAAATGGCTTTGGGTTGAAACCGCCGGGGGGATCGCCGGCTTCAAAAGAACAAGGAGCTTTGAGGGACCATGAGCACCATCACTCAACGCGGGATGAACCGCCGATCGCTGCTGACGGCTACTGGCGCCGCCGCCATCGGCCTGACCTTTACCGCCTGCGGTCCGAAGGACGCCGCCAAGCCCGCGCCGGGGGGCGAGGAGGCCAAGCTGAACTTCTACAACTGGGACACCTATATCGGCGACACGACGCTGGCCGACTTCAAGAAGGCCACCGGCGTCGACGTGAACATGAGTCTGTTCGCCACCAACGACGAGCTGTTCGCCAAGCTGAAGGCGGGCAATCCGGGCTTTGACGTGATCGTGCCGTCCAACGAGTTCGTCACCCGCATGGGTCAGGCGGGCCTGCTGGAGGTACTGGACCACAGCAAGATCCCCAACCTGAAGAACATCGATCCGGCCTTCATGAACCCGGAATACGACCCGGGTCGGAAGTTCTCCATGCCCTATACTTGGCTGGTGCTGGGCATAGGCTATCGCAAGAGCAAGGTGAAGGGCGTTCCCGACAGCTGGAAGTACCTGTTCGACAGCGACCAGTATAAGGGCAAGATCGCCCTCTTGTCGGAAAGCGCCGACCTGATCCGCCTGTCGGCCAAATACAAGGGCCACAGCGTCAACAACATCCCGCCCGAGCTCGTCGCCGAGATCGAGAAGATGCTGATCAAGCAAAAGCCCTATGTGAAGGCGTTCCACGACGACAATGGCCAGGACATGCTGGCCTCGGGCGAGGTGGACCTGGTGCTGGAATATAATGGCGACATTGCCCAGCTGATGACGGAGGACGAGGACGTCGGCTTCGTGATCCCCAAGGAAGGGTCGCTGATCAACTCCGACACCCTGTGCATCCCCAAGGGCGCGCCGCGTCCGCTCAACGCCCACAAGTTCATCAACTATCTGCTGGACGCCGAGGCCGGAGCGACGATCTCCAAGACCATCCTCTATCCGACACCCAATGCGGCGGCCAAGGCGCTGATGCCGGACGACTACAAGAACAATCCGGCGATCTTCCCGCCGCCCGAGGTGATGGCCAAGTGCGAATACGGCGCCTTCGAGGGGGCCGAAAAGGCCAGCCAGTACGAGGAAGTTATCACGCGGGTGCGGGCGGCTTAGGGCGCGAGCCAAGTCCTCCCCCCAGCGGGGGAGGCGGCCGAAGGCCGGAGGGGGAAGTGCTGCTGAGTCAGCCCGACTTCCCCCTCCGTCGACTGCGTCGACACCTCCCCCGCTGGGGGGAGGATTTTAGGGGGACCACCCATGGAACAGAGCTGGAAACAGGCCAAGGCGGTTTTCGCTGGCGCGCTCGGCCCGCCGCTGCTTTGGCTGGTGCTGTTCTTCCTGGTCCCGCTGGCCATCGTCTGGGCCTACAGCTTTGGCAACAATGACGGCCTGACCGAGATCGCGATCACCGGCACGTTCAAGAACTACGCCCGGGCGATCGAGCCGCTGTACCTGAAGATCTTCATCAAGTCGGTCTGGGTGGCGGCCATCACCACGGGGCTGTGCCTGGTGATCGGCTTCCCCGTCGCCCTGGCCATCACCTTCGCGTCCGAGAAGACCAAGACCTGGCTGCTGCTGCTGATCATGCTGCCGTTCTGGACCAACCTGCTGATCCGCACCTACGCCCTGATCGCGGTGCTGCGGACAGAGGGCTACGTCAACATGGGCCTGGAATGGCTGTGGAAGGGCGGCGGAACGATCGGCGCCCTGCTGGGTCTGGCGCCGATCGGCGAGTTCCAGCCGCTGGAGCTGCTGCACAACAATTTCGCGGTCATCCTGGGTCTGATCTACGTGCATCTGCCGTTCATGGTGCTGCCGCTCTATTCGGCGCTCGACCGGCTGGACAAGTCGCTGCTGGAGGCGAGCCTGGACCTCGGCGCAGGCCATATGCGGACCCTGTTCAAGGTGGTCGTGCCGCTGGCCCTGCCGGGCATCGCCTCGGGGATCCTGATCACCTTCATCCCGGCTCTGGGCGCCTATCTGACGCCCGACCTGCTGGGCGGTCCCGACAGTCAGATGATCGCTAATGTCATCGAGCGCCAGTTCAAGCGCGCCAATGACTGGCCGTTCGGCGCGGCGATGTCGTTCCTGCTGATGTACCTGACCTTCATCGCCATCGCGATCCAGGCGGTGCTGTCTCGCAAGACCCCGGAGGCCAAGTGATGGCCCTCAAGAGAAAACCGGGGCGCTCCGCTCCCGGACCCCTGGAATATCTCCGCCGCTGGCAGATGCAGGCCTGGCTGGCGGCCGTGGCGATCTTCCTCTACGCGCCGCTGATCGCCCTGATGGCCTTCAGCTTCAATGACAGCCGGCGCAACATCGTCTGGAAGGGCTTCACGCTCAAATACTACGAGAAGGCCTTCAACAATAACGGGCTGATCGAGGCGTTCGGCAACAGCCTGACCATCGCGGCGGTCTCCACCGTGGTCAGCGTGGCCCTGGGGGCGATGGTGGCGCTGGCCCTTTGGCGGTTCCGCTTCCCGGGCAAGACAGCCCTGAACGGCGCCCTGGCCCTGCCGATCGTGGTGCCCGAGATCTGCATGGGCGTGGCGATGCTGGTGTTCTTCGCCAAGGTCATGCCGTGGCCGCAGGGCATGGTGTGGCCGTTGAACCTGGGGGCGATCATCATCTCGCACGTGTCGTTCTCGTTCCCCTTCGTGGCGGTGGTGGTGCGGGCCCGCATGACCAGCTTCAACCGCGAGATGGAGGAGGCGGCCCGCGATCTCGGCGCCGGCGAGTGGCGGACGATCAAGGACGTGATCCTGCCGCACATGGCCCCGTCGCTGGTGGCCGGGGCGTTGCTGGCCTTCACGCTCAGCCTCGATGACTTCGTCATCACCTTCTTCACGGCCGGACCCGACACGGTGACCTTCCCGGTGAAGGTTTATTCGATGGTCCGCTTCTCCGTGACGCCCGAGGTCAACGCGGCCTCGACCATCCTGATCGTACTGACGGTGATCCTGACGGCCGTCGCCCTGAAGCTGCAGGGCAATTCGGCCGCGACGGCGGGCCATGGGGGAGACAAGTCGTGAGCATCATCACCTTCGAGAACGTCACCAAGCGCTTTGGCAAGATGGTGGCCGTCGACAATGTCTCGCTGAGCGTCGAGGAGGGCGAGTTCTTCTCGCTGCTGGGTCCGTCGGGTTGCGGCAAGACCACCCTGCTGCGGATGCTGGCCGGCTTCGACACTCCGACCGAGGGCCGTATTCTCATCGACGGCCAGGATGTCTCCGCCATACCGCCCAACAAGCGGCCGGTGAACATGGTGTTCCAGTCCTACGCCGTGTTCCCGCACATGACGGTGGCCGACAATGTCGCCTACGGCCTGAAGGTGGACCGGGTGCCCAAGGCCGAGCGCGACCGGCGCGTCGAGGAGGCGCTGGAGCTGGTGCAGCTGGGCGGCCTGGGCGGTCGCAAGCCCGATCAGTTGTCGGGCGGTCAGCGCCAGCGCGTGGCCCTGGCCCGGGCGCTGGTCAAGCGCCCCCGCGTGCTGCTGCTGGACGAGCCGCTGTCGGCCCTGGACGCCAAGCTGCGCGAGCAGATGCGCACCGAGCTATGCACCCTGCAGGAAAAGGTCGGCATCACCTTCATCATGGTCACTCACGATCAGGACGAGGCCCTGGCGCTGGCCACCCGCTGCGCGGTGATGAACCGGGGCGTGTTGCAGCAGGTGGCCACGCCCAGCGATCTCTACGAGTTTCCCAACAGCCGCTTCGTGGCCGACTTCATCGGCAGCGTGAACCTGTTCGAGGGCGTGCTGGCGGTGGACGAGCCCAGCCATGCGGTGATCCGCTCGCCCGACCTGCCGGTGGACATCTTCCTGGACCACGGCGTCACCGGCCCGCGCGGCGGCGCGGCCTGGGCGGCGATCCGGCCCGAGAAGATCGAGCTGCACAAGAAGGACGGCGACGAGGCTCCCAATCTTGGCGACGCGCCCAAGGGCGCCAACGCGGTGGCGGGCGTCATCAAGCATGAGGCCTATCTGGGCGGCTCGTCGGTCTATGAGGTCGAGATTGCTGGAGGACGCCGGGTGAAGGTCCACCGCTCCAACCTGACCCGCTGGGATCAGGAAGACTTCAAGCTGGGCGAAGAGGTCTGGCTGTGCTGGCACGCCTGCTCGCCGGCGGTGCTGTTGTCATGACCCGCCCCGTCGCCGGCATCATCTGCTGCACCCGCACCGTCGGGATCGAGCCCGCCCAGGCGGTGATGAACCGCTATGTCGCCGGGGCGATGCGCTATGCCGATTGCGCGGCGCTGCTGGTCCCGTCGATGCCCGAGCTGATGAAGGCATCGGAGGTCGCCGCGCGGCTGGATGGCCTGATGCTGACCGGCAGCCCCTCGAACCTGGATCCCGCGCTCTATGGCGAGGAGATCGGCGACGCGCCCGGACCGTTCGACCTGGCCCGCGACAGCATGACCGCCGACCTGATCAAGGCCATGCTCGACCTCGGCCGGCCGGTGTTCGGCGTCTGTCGCGGCTTCCAGGAAATCAATGTCGCGTTCGGCGGCACCCTGCGCCGCGACATGGCCTCCAGCGCCGAGCTGATCGCCCACCACGCGCCTGACGAGGTCGATTTCAACGGCATGTTCGATCATCTGCATCCGGTCGACCTGACCCCCGGCGGCGTGCTGTCGACGGCGTTCGGGACCGAGCGAGCGGTGGTCAATTCCGTCCACTATCAGGGCGTCGACCGGCTGGGCGAGGGGCTGACCGTCGAGGCCCGCGCCAGCGACGGTGTGGTCGAGGCCGTCTCCGCCACCGTCAACGGCGCGCCTCTCCTGGCCGTGCAGTGGCATCCGGAGTGGCAGACCGCCGCCAACCCTCAGTCCCAGATCTTTTTCCAGCTTTTCGGACGCGCCCTCAGAGGCGCGCCGCTCGTCGGTCCCGCCCTGGCGGGAGCGCCCCAAAAAGACGTCGCGTAGGAACCAAGCCCAATGACCGTCCCGATCCGCAACCACGACATCGCCGAGCTCAAGCGGCTGGACCTGGCCCACCACCTGCCAGCCCAGACCGACTACAAGCTGCAACAGGAGCTGGGCGGCAGCCGGATCATCACCCGCGCAGACGGGGTCTATATCCACGATGGCGAGGGCCATCAGATCCTCGACGGCATGGCCGGGCTGTGGTGCGTCAATGTCGGCTATGGCCGGCAGGAACTGGCCCAGGCGGCCTATGACCAGATGCTGGAGCTGCCCTACTACAACACCTTCTTCAAGACGGCCTCGCCGCCGCCGATCCGGCTGGCCGCCAAGATCGCCGAGAAGATGGGCGGCCACCTGACCCACGTCTTCTTCAACTCGTCGGGGTCGGAGGCCAATGACACGGTCTTCCGCCTGGCCCGCCACTACTGGAAGCTGAAGGGCCAGCCGCAGCGCACGATCTTCATCAGCCGCTGGAACGCCTATCACGGCTCGACCGTGGCCGGGGTCAGCCTGGGCGGCATGAAGCACATGCACGAGCAGGGCGACCTGCCGATCCCCGGCGTCGAGCACGTCATGCAGCCCTATCAATTCGGCGAGGGCTTTGGCGAGGATCCCGCCGCTTTCCGCGACCGCGCGGTGAAGGAGATCGAAGACAGGATCCTGGCGGTCGGCCCCGAGAACGTCGCCGCCTTCATCGGAGAACCGGTGCAGGGCGCGGGCGGGGTGATCATCCCTCCCGACGGCTATTGGCCGGCGGTCGAGGCCCTGTGCCGCAAGTACGGCATCCTGCTGGTCTGCGATGAGGTGATCTGTGGCTATGGGCGCCTGGGCCAGTGGTTCGGCCACCAGCACTACGGGATCAAGCCCGACATGATCGCCATGGCCAAGGGCCTGTCGTCCGGCTACCTGCCGATTTCGGCTGTGGGCGTGGCCGACTTCATCGTCGCCGAACTGAAGGAAAAGGGCGGCGATTTCATCCACGGCTTTACCTATTCAGGCCATCCGACCTGCTGCGCCGTGGCGCTGAAGAACATCGAGATCCTCGAGCGCGAAGGCCTGGTCGAGCGCACCCGCGAGGACACTGGCCCCTATCTGGCCAAGGCCCTGGCCACCCTGAACGACCTGCCGCTGGTGGGCGAGACCCGCTCGCTGGGCCTGATCGGCGCCGTCGAGATCGTCCGCGAGAAGGGAACCAACCATCGCTTCCTCGACAAGGAAGGCGAGGCCGGCCCCATCGTTCGCGACATCTGCATCCGGAACGGCCTGATGGTTCGGGCCATCCGCGACAGCATCGTCTGCTGCCCGCCGCTGATCATCACCCACGGGGAGATCGACGAACTGGTCGGCATCATCCGCAAGTCTCTGATCGAGGCCGAGCCCGTTCTCCGCGCCCTGAAGCCGGAGGCCGCGTCATGAAACAGCCCAAGCACAAGAAGGCCAAGCCCGATCAGCGGGTGAACCGCGGGGTCGAGACCCTGGAGGAAGCCAAGGCTTGGTTCGAGCGGCAGAACATCGAGGAGATCGAGTGCGTGGTGCCCGATCTGGCCGGGGTGGCGCGCGGCAAGATCATGCCGGTGCGCAAGTTCCTGGGCGCCCCATCGATGAACCTGCCGCTGGCGGTGTTCTACCAGACCATCACGGGCGACTTCCCCGGGTTCGAGGGGGTGGTCAATTCGGTGCAGGCCGACACCGACATCGTGCTGACCCCCGACTTCGCCACCCTGGCCGCCGTGCCCTGGGCCCAGGATCCCACCGCCCAGGTGATCCACGACGCCTTCCATCCCGATGGCCGGCCCGTCGAAGAAAGCCCGCGCCAGGTGCTGCGCCGGGTGCTGGCCTTGTATGCCGAAAAGGGCTGGGTTCCGATCGTGGCCCCGGAGATCGAGTTCTACCTCGTCGACAAGAACACCGACCCGGACTACCCGCTCAAGCCGCCGATCGGCCGCTCGGGCCGGCCCGAGACCGGGCGTCAGGGTTATTCGATCAGCGCGGTCAACGAGTTCGATGCGCTGTTCGAGGACATGTACGAATATTCCGAGCGCCAGGGCCTGGAGATCGACACCCTGATCCACGAAAGCGGCGTGGCCCAGATGGAGATCAATCTGCGCCACGGCCATCCGCTGGAACTGGCCGACCAGGTGTTCATGTTCAAGCGCACCATCCGCGAGGTGGCGCTGGAGCACGAGATCTACGCCACCTTCATGGCCAAGCCGATGGCCAGCGAGCCCGGCAGCGCCATGCACATCCACCAGTCGATCATCGACAGGCACGGCCAGAACCTGTTCTCCGATCCGAAGACCGGCGAAGAGACACCACTGTTCCACAACTTCATCGCCGGTCAGCAGACCTATCTGCCGGCGATCATGGCGATGCTGGCGCCCTACGTGAATTCCTACCGCCGGATCGCCAAGGACTCCGGCGCGCCGCTCAACACCCAGTGGGGCTATGACAACCGCACCTGCGGCCTGCGTGTGCCGCCGTCGAACGCCAGTAACCGCCGGCTGGAAAACCGCATTCCCTCGTCGGACGCCAACCCCTATCTGGCCATCGCCGCGACCCTGGCGGCGGGTTATCTGGGCATGGTCAATGACCTCAAGCCCAGCGCCCCGGTCGATACCGACGCCAGCGCCCGGGGCATCGAGCTGCCGCGCAGTCTGACCGAATCCCTGAGGCTGTTCGAGGCCTGCCAGGACCTGGTCGACATCCTGGGTCCGATCTTCTGCCAGGCCTATGACCATGTGAAACAGGCCGAGTACGAGACCTTCATGCGCACGATCAGCCCCTGGGAGCGGGAGTTCCTGTTGCTGAATGTGTGATGGTTTGAAGCCCTTCCCCCTTGATGGGGGAAGGTTTGGGATGGGGGTGAACGCGAAGCGTTCAGCCTCGGGCGAACATCGTCTGAGTGCCTGGGTATGGGGAACCGCCGTAGTCACCCCCATCCCCGACCCTTCCCCCATCAAGGGGGAAGGGAGATGAGCTGGTACGCCGCCACCGCCACGCCTTTCCCAAACCTGCCCACGCTGACCGGCGACGTGCGCGCCGACGTGTGCGTGATCGGCGCGGGCTATACGGGCCTCGGCGCGGCGCTCGAACTGGCCCGGCGCGGCGCCTCGGTGATCGTCCTGGAAGGCGGCAAGGTGGGCTGCGCCGCCTCGGGTCGCAATGGCGGGCAGGTCCATACGGGGCATCGCCGCGACCAGGCCTGGCTGGAAAAGACGGTGGGGCCAGACGACGCCATGGCCCTGTGGCGGCTGGCCCGGGATGCGCGGAGCCACCTGCACGCCACCATCGCCGAGCACGCCATCGCCTGCGACCTCAAGCCCGGCATGATCCACGCCCGTCACCGTCCGGGCGGCGAGGCTGAAGATGCGGCCCATATCGAGCACATGGCCAGGCGCTACGGCTATGACGCCCTGTCGCTGATCGGAAGGCACGCCCTGGCCGCCGACCTTGGCACGGAGGTCTATCATGGCGGCCTGCTGGACCGGGGCGGCGGCCACCTGCATCCGCTGAACCTGGCGCTGGGTCTGGCCCGCGCGGCCGTGGCCGTCGGCGCGACGATCCACGAGCACAGCCGCGCGCTGTCCTGGACCCGTCAGGGCGGCAAGATCGTGGTGTTCACCGCCGACAGCCGGGTCACCTGCGACCAGCTGATCATCAGTGGCGACGGCGGCCTGAACCACATGGCGGGTCGGGCGCGCGATCGGGTGATGCCGATCAACAACTTCATCCTGACCACCGAGCCGCTGGGCGATCTGGCCGATCAGATCATCGCGTCCGACGCCGCCGTGGCCGACAGCCGCTTCGTCGTGAACTATTTCCGCAAGACCCCCGACGGGCGGCTGCTGTTTGGCGGCGGCGAGAACTATCGCCCGGGCTTTCCCCGCGATATCGCCGGCTTTGTGCGGCGGCACATGCTGAAGATCTATCCGCGTCTGGCCCAGGTGAAGATCAGCCATGCCTGGGGTGGGACCCTGGGCATCACGATGAACCGTGTGCCGTTCGTGGCCGAGGTGGCGCCCGGCGTGCGGGTGGCGTCTGGCTATTCGGGGCAGGGCGTGATGTTGGCGCCTTATGTCGGCAAGCTGCTGGGTGACGCGGCGCTGGGGCAAGGGGCGGGGGTGGAACTGCTGTCGCGCCTGCCGACTCCGCCGTTTCCGGGCGGCCAGCTGCTGCGCTGGCCGCTGACCGTGGCGGGGCTGAGCTGGTACGGGCTGCGGGATCGGTTGTGAGCCGTCTCGAATTGACTTCCCCCGTCACCGTCGATCTCCTCGTCCCATGACCACCCAGACGACCTCCGCCCAGGGCGGCCTCGCCACCGCGCTTGAACACGCCCAGCGTCTGCTGGAGCGCGATCCGGTGCTGGCGCGACAGCAGGCGGAGGCCATTCTGGAAGCCGTTCCGCGCCACGCCGGCACGACCGTGGTGCTGGCCGCCGCGCACCGTCTCAGCGGAGAACCCGCCAAGGCCCTGGCCGTGATCGCGCCGCTGGCGCGCGGTCTGCCCAGTCTGGCGGAGGGGCAGCTGGAGCTGGGTCTGACCCTGGCCGATCTGGGCCGCACCGCCGAGGCGGTCGCGGCGTTCCGGCGCACGGTCGCGCTCGATCCTCGCGCCGGCGAGGCCTGGCGCGGTCTGGCCGAGGGGCTGGACCTGCTGGGCGACACGGCCGGCGCCGAGCAGGCCCTGGCCCAGCAGTTGCGGGCCTCGACCCGTGATCCGGCTCTGATCGAGGCCGCCGCGGCTCTCATCGACAACCGGCTGGGCGAGGCCGAGCAAAGGCTGCGCGACCACCTCGCCGAGCACCCGGCCGACGTCGCAGCCTTGCGCATGCTGGCCGAGACCGGCGCCCGGCTAGGCCGCTACGAGGACGCCGAGCGGCTGCTGGTTGGCTGTCTGGAGATCGCGCCGGGCTTTGCCGCCGCGCGGCACAATCTGGTGACCATGCTGTATCGCCAGAACAAGTCGGCGGAGGCGCTGGTTCAGATCCAGCGCCTCACCGATCGCGATCCGCGCCATCCCGGCTACGCCAACCTGCGCGCCGCCATCCTGTCGCGGCTGGGTGAGTACGACACCGCCATCGGGATTTACGAGCGGATGCTGGCCGAGTTCCCGGGCCAGCCCAAGGGCTGGATGAGCTATGGCCATGCCCTCAAGACCGTGGGCCGGCAGGCTGACTGCGTCACCGCCTATCGCAAGTGTCTGGAGCTGGCCCCGGGCCTGGGCGAGGCTTGGTGGAGTCTCGCCAATCTCAAGACCGTGAAGTTCGACGCCGCCGATCGCGCCGCCATGGCCGCCGGGCTGGAGCAGCCGGACCTGTCGGACGACGACCGCCTGCACCTGCACTACGCCCTGGGCAAGGCGCTGGAGGACGCGCGGCTCTATGCCGAGTCCTTCCAGCACTATGCCGTCGGCGCGGCGATCCGGCGCCAGCAGGTCGACTACGATCCTGAGGAAAACCACGCCGATGTGGCCCGCTCAAAGGCGGTCTTCACGCCGGCCCTGCTGGCCGCCACGGCGGGGCGGGGCTGCCCGGCGCCCGATCCGATCTTCGTGGTCGGCCTGCCGCGCTCGGGCTCGACCCTGATCGAGCAGATCCTGGCCAGCCACAGCCAGGTCGAGGGCACGATGGAGCTGCCCGACCTGATCGTCATGGCGCGGCGGCTGGGTGGCAAGGCCAACCGGCGCGAGGAGTCGACCTATCCGGAAATGCTGGCCGACCTGTCGCCCGACGCGCTGCGAGAACTTGGCCAGGAGTATCTGGACCGCACCCGGGTGCAGCGGAAAACCGATCGGCCGTTCTTCATCGACAAGATGCCCAACAACTTCGCCCACACCGGCCTGATCCACCTGATCCTGCCGAACGCGAAGATCATCGACGCGCGCCGTCATCCGCTGGGCTGCTGCTTTTCGGGCTTCAAGCAGCACTTCGCCAGGGGCCAGGCCTTCAGCTATGACCTGACCGATATCGGCCGCTACTATGCCGACTATGTGGACCTGATGGATCACTTCGACACCGTGCTGCCGGGCCGGGTGCATCGGGTGATCTACGAGGCGATGATCGAGGATCCGGAGGGCCAGATCCGCGCCCTGCTGGAGCATTGCGGCCTGCCGTTCGAGCCCGCCTGCCTGAGCTTTCACGAGAACGACCGCGCCGTGCGCACCGCCAGTTCCGAACAGGTTCGCCAACCGCTCTTCAAGGACGCGGTCGAACACTGGCGGAATTTCGAATCGGCCCTGGACCCGCTCAGGCAGGCATTGGGAGAGTGTCTGGCGAGCTATCCCGCCGCGCCCAGAATTTGAACACTTCCTCCGGGGTCTGCCATTTCTGCAACACTCGGAAGATTCGGGATTTTCCAGCGCTTTCAGCCTTGCCGAGCGCTTGGGTGAGGCGGAACATCGTTCTCTTAAAATGGTACGGGGAGCGACCATGGCTTTGAACAACAACATGAAACGGGCGGGGGTCTATTCGGCCGCGCTGCTGGCTTCGACCATGCTGACCAGCGTGGCCGCGAGCGCCCAGCAGGCGGTGTCGCTGGAAGAGGTGGTGGTCACCGCCCAGAAGCGATCGGAAAATCTGCAGGACGTGCCGGTCTCGATCCAGGCGATGGGCGAGGCCAAGCTGGAGCAACTGCAGGTCGGCAACTTCGTCGACTATGTGAAGTTCCTGCCCAGCGTGTCGTTCACGACGGCGGGTCCGGGCTTTGGCCAGGTCTATATGCGCGGCGTGGCCAGCGGCGGCGACGGCAATCACTCCGGGTCGCTGCCCAGCGTCGGCGTCTATCTGGACGAGCAACCAATCAGCACCATCCAGGGCGCGCTGGACATCCACGTCTATGACGTCGCCCGGGTCGAGGCCCTGGCCGGACCGCAGGGCACGCTGTACGGCGCCAGCTCGCAGGCGGGCACGCTGCGGATCATCACCAACAAGCCCAGCACGGCGGGCTTCTCGGCCGGCGTCGACATCGAGGGCAATATCGTCGACGGCGACGATACCGGCCACGTCGAAGAGGCCTTCATCAACATGCCGCTGTCGGACACCATCGCGGTGCGCCTGGTCGGCTGGAACGAAGAAGCCGCCGGCTATATCGATAACGTCAAGGGCACGCGCACCTATACCCGCGGCGACGCCGATCCGACCAATGACGTGACGATCAGCAACGCCAATACCGCCAGCGACAACTACAACGGCTCCAGCACCCGGGGCGGCCGCGCCGCCCTTCGCGTCGAGCTGGGCGAGAACTGGGTGATCACGCCCTCGATCATGGGCCAGCGCACCAAGACCAGCGGCATCTACGCCTATGACCCCAAGGTCGGCGACCTGAAGCTGACCCACTTCTATCCGGAAGCCTCGGATGACAAGTGGACGCAGACGGCCATGACCATCGAGGGGCAGATCGCCAATCTCGACGTCACCTATGCCGGCTCGTACCTGAAGCGCACGGTCGACACCCGTCAGGACTATTCGGACTATTCCTACTTCTACGACCAGGTCGGCTACGGCTTCTACTGGACCAACGACACCGGCGGCTTCGCCAACCCGTCGCAATACATCACCGGCAAGGACCGCTATAAGAAGGAAAGCCACGAAATCCGGGTCGCCACGCCGGACGACAAGCGCTTCCGCCTGATCGGCGGCCTGTTCTACCAGAAGCAGGAACACGGGATCACCCAGCGCTACAAGATCGACGGCATCAGCTATGACATCGAGGTGCCGGGCTATAGCGACACCATCTGGCTGACCGCCCAGCAGCGGATCGACCGGGACACGGCGGCGTTCGGCGAGGCCTATTTCGACATCACGCCCAAGCTGACCGTGATGGGCGGCATCCGCTTCTTCAAGTCCGACAACTCGCTGGAGGGCTTCTACGGCTACGGCACCGGCTATGGCGGCACCGGCGAGCGCGCCTGCTTCCGCGCCGGCGGCGTCAACGGCGCGCCCTGTACGAACCTGGACAAGCGGGTGAAGGAAACCGGCAACGTTCCCAAGGTCACGCTGACCTACAAGCATGACGACGACAAGCTGGCCTATGTCACCTATTCGGAAGGTTTCCGGCCGGGCGGCATCAACCGCCGCTCGACCCTGCCGCCCTATCAGGCCGACTATCTGAAGAATTACGAGTTCGGCTGGAAGACCAGCTGGATGGAGAATCGAGTCCGCTGGAACGGCGCGGTGTTCATGGAGGACTGGCAGAATTTCCAGTTCTCGATCCTGGGGGCTAACGGCCTGACCGAGATCAAGAACGCCAACGAGGCGCGCATCAAGGGCGTGGAAAGCGACGTCACCCTGGCGGTCTCGCAAGGCTTCACGATCAGCGGCGCGGCGGCCTATACCGACGCCAAGCTGACGGCCAACTATTGCGGATTCACCGACGCCCAGGGCAATCCCGTCACCACCTGCGCCACCCCGCAGGCTCCCGACGGCACGGCCCTGCCGGTGACGCCGAAGTTCAAGGCCAATGTCACGGCCCGTTACGACTTCTCCGTCGGCGAGCTCGACGCCTATCTGCAGGCCTCGGCCGTCCACCAGACCGGCAGCTGGACCGACCTGCGGATCGACGAGCGCGGCATCATCGGACGCCAGTCGGGCTACACCCTGCTGGACGTGTCCGGCGGTGTCGTGAAGGCCGACTGGTCGATGTCGCTCTACGTGAAGAACCTGACCGACAAGCGGGCCAGTCTCAACCGCTACGCCGAATGCGCCGAGAGCGTCTGCGGCGCCCAGACCTATATCGTGCCCAACCAGCCCCGCACCGTGGGCCTGAAAATCGGACGCAAGTTCTAGGCGGAAGGGGCGATCGAGAGGTCGCCCCTTTTTCTTTGGACCGCGCCGCGGCCTCGAGCCGTGGACGCCCCGGATTGTCCGTGAAAGCGTAACCCCATGAAAAATTCTGTCGTCCGGCCGCTCGGCTTCTGGATGTGCGTGGCCCTGGTCGTGGGCAACATGATCGGCTCGGGCGTCTTCATGCTGCCCGCCTCGCTGGCCCCCTATGGCTGGAACGCCGTGGCGGGCTGGATCCTGACCATCGGCGGCGCCCTGTGCCTGGCCTTCGTGTTCGCCCGTCTGGCCAAGGCCTTTCCGCAGGGGGGCGGACCCTACATCTACACCCAGGAGGCCTTTGGCCCCGCCGCCGGCTTCATGGTGGCGTGGAGCTACTGGATCTCGATCTGGGTCGGCAACGCCGCCATCGCCGCCGGCACGGTCAGCTATCTCAGCGTCTTTTTCCCGCAGATCGCCACCCAGACCGGCCTGCACTGCGCGATCACCCTGGTGATGATCTGGGGCCTCACGATCATGAACTGCTTCGGCGCCCGGCTGGCGGGTGGGATGCAGGTCGTGACCACGGCCCTGAAACTGCTGCCCCTGATGGGGGTGATCCTGCTGGCGGCCGTGGTGCTGGGCAAGACCGGCGGCTCCACCATCCTTCCCTTCCACGCCCAGGACCTGACGCCGGTCGGCATCACCGCCGCCGCCACCCTGACCCTGTGGGCGCTGCTGGGCATGGAATCGGCCACCGTGCCGGCCGGCAAGGTCGTCGATCCCGAGCGCACCATTCCGCGCGCCACCCTGGTGGGCACCGCTTTTGCCGGGGTGATCTATCTGATCGTCTGCTCGGCGGTGGTGCTGATGACCCCGGCGGACATGTTGAAGACCTCCAACGCGCCCTTCGCCGACTTCGTGGGCCTGTATGGGGGCGGCGACGCCCGCCTGGTCCTGGCCGGTTTCGCGGCCATCAGCGGCTTTGGCGCCCTGAACGGCTGGATGCTGCTGCAGGGCGAGGTGCCCTACGCCATGGCCAAGGGCGGGGTGTTTCCGGCCTTTCTGGCCAAGACCTCAAGGCGCGGCGCGCCCGTCCGGGCCCACATACTGTCCAGCCTGTTCCTGACCGTGCTTGTGACGATGAACTACGCCAAGTCGATGGTGGAGCTGTTCACCTTCATGGCCCTGCTGGCCACGGCCATCTCGCTGTTCGCCTATCTGTTCTGCGCCATGGCGGCGCTGCGCCTGCAGAGCCAGGGTCGGATGGAGCCCTCGCGCGCCGTGACCGTGGTGGCGATCATCGCGACGATCTACTCGTTCTGGACGCTGTATGGCGCCGGCGAGGCCAGTCTCTGGAGCCTGGCGCTGCTGGCGGTGGGCCTGCCCATCCACTGGCTGATCAAGCGGCTCGCCGTCGTTCCCGCCACGGAGTGAAACCGATGTCGCGTAGCCTCGCCGCCCTGGCGATCGCCGCCCTGGCGATCGCCGCTCTGGCCGCCGGTCTCGTCGCCCTGACCCCGCCCGGCGCCCTGGCCCAGGCCAGGCCGACCTACGTCCATGCCGGCAGGCTGGTCGACACCGAGGCGGGCAAGGTGCTGACCAACCAGCTGATCCGCATCGAGGGCGAGCGCGTCGCCGCGGTCGGGCCCTGGACGGCCGCCCCCACCGACGGCCCGGTTCTGGACTGGAGCGCCTTCACCGTCCTGCCCGGCCTGATGGACATGCACACCCATCTGGTCGACCAGGAGCAGACCGACAATATCGCCGAGCCCCTGCTGACCACGGCCGTCGAGCAGGCCTATATCGGCGCCGCCCACGCCCGGGCCACCCTGATGGCCGGCTTCACCAGCGTGCGCGACGTGGGGTCGTGGCGGGCCTTCAGCGATGTCGCCCTGCGCGACGCCATCGACAAGGGGCTGGTTCCCGGGCCGCGTATGTCGGTGGCGGGCGCCTATATCACCACGCCCGGCGGCGGCGGTGAGATCACCGGCATCTCCGCTGATGTCGGCATCCCGCCCGACATGCGACGCGGCGTGGTCGAGGACGTGGCCGACACCCATAGGAAGGCCCGGGCCCTGCTGGTGGGCGGGGCCGACTTCCTGAAGCTGATCGCCACCGGCGCCGTGCTGACGGTCGGCACCGAGCCCGGCCAGCTGGAGCTGTCGGAAGACGAGATCAAGGCCGCCGTCGAGGAGGCCGCCAAGCGCGGAACCTACGCCACCGCCCACGCCCACGGGGCCGAGGGCATCAAGGTGGCGGTGCGCGCCGGGGTGCGCTCGATCGAGCATGGCTCGCTGATCGACGACGAGGGCGTCGCCCTGATGGAGGCGAAGGGCGCCTGGCTGGTGGCCGACATCTATAACGGCGACTTCATCGACGCCTATGGCCGCGACCATGGCTGGCCCGCCGAGACCCTGCGCAAGAACACCGAGACCACCGAGGCCCAGCGCGTGGGCTTCACCAAGGCGGTCAAGGCCGGGGTCAGGATCGCCTATGGCACCGACGCCGGGGTCTTTCCCCACGGCCAGAACGCCCGGCAGATGCCCTATATGGTCCGGTACGGCATGACCTCCATGCAGGCGATCCAGTCGGCGACCACCGTCTCGGCCGCCCTGATGGGCAAGTCCGCCGACGTGGGCGCGATCAGCAGGGGCCGCTATGCCGACATGATCGCCGTCGCCGGTGATCCGCTGGCCGACATCGCCATCCTCTCCTCGGTGGCCAAGGTGATGAAGGGCGGCGTGGTGGTGAAGGACTGATCCCACCGACGCGTTCGCCTCAAAGCTGCTCCTGGATTCACCAGCCTTCGCCTTGGCGCGGCCTGTGCAATGTGCAATGCAACACGGATGTTGCCGTGCAGCATTGAAACACTGTCACGCGGACGCTGTATGTCCGATGCTTAAGCCAGTCCAAGGAGTTTCCCCATGGCCACCGAACACAACTATTTCGTGCGTCCGGTCTCTGGTGTCTGGCACGTGACCTGGAATGATGCGCCGGACCTGATCGGGTCCTATTCCTGCCAGGCCGAGGCCCAGGCCATCGCCGAGATGCTGGCCCGCCACATGCGCGTGCAGGGCAAGACCGCCAAGGTCGAGGTGTTTGAACCCGAAGTTCGCCGCGCCACCTGGGGCCGCAGCATCGTCAGCCACGCGGCCGCCGCCTAGTCCACAAACAGCGGGGTCGGCCAATAGCCGACCAGCAGCCGCTCCGCGATCGCCCCGGCTTCGGCCGGGGTGAAGACCGTCGGGTCCAGGCACAGCTCCAGCCACAGACCATCGACCACGGCCGTCAGGCCGATGGCCGCCAGCCGCGCATCGACACCCGTATCGCAGGCCGTGAGCAGTTCCTCCAGCCGCGCGCGATAGCCGGCATAGGTCCGCCGGTGGATGTCGGCGATGGCGTCATTGACCTTCACCAGACTCCAGAAGGCCAGCCAGGCGGCCAGCAGTTGCTGGTCCAGCACCGGCGGCCTGAAGCTGGCGGTCAGATAGGCCGATAGCCGGGCGCGCGGCGCCTCGCCCGCCTCGGCCACGGCGGCTTCCAGCGCCGCATCGATCCGCTGGCCGACCGCCTCGTAGGCCGCCGCGATCAGGGCGTCGACACCCTCGAAATAGTGCCGCAACAGGCCGGGCGAGACCCCCGCCTCCGCGCAGATCGCCCGCACCGAGGCGCCGGCCACGCCGTCGCGGGCCAGCACGGTCTCGGCGGCGGCGACCAGGGCCTGACGGCGGGTGTCGGCGGTTTCGCGGGTGAAGGGCGCGCGCATCTCTACTTCGTCATCCCGGGACTTGTTCCCGGGACCCATCTGTCCGCCGCATGGGCGGAGCGGAAAAAAGCTCTCACGCTGAAGCTGAACCATGGGTCCCGGGAACAAGCCCCGGGATGACGGTGATTGAAATCCATCACCACCCCGTCGGCGGCCGGTCCAGCCGCGCCTCGGGGATCAGGGCCCGCATCTTGCGGCCAAAGCTGCGGAGCGAAACCTCGGAACTCGCCAGCGGCCCCGCCGTGAAGCTGCGAGACGCCATGCCCTCCTGCACCCGGGCCACCAGCTCGGTGTCCTCGGCATTGACCTGGCGGTTGATGCGCCAGTTCAGATAGCGCGCCGCCTTCATCTCGCGGCGGTCGTCGGGCAGGGCGTAGGCGATCTCGCGGATCAGGGTCTGGGTGGCCGAGACCGGGATGAACTGCATGAAGTCCACCTGGTCGGGATAGATGTCGAAGGCGAAGTTCGGCCACAGCTTGAAATAGGTCCACAGCCGCTTGCGCTCGGGCGGCAGGTGCGGAACGTCGGGCAGGATGTCCTGATACAGCCGCTCGGACGGATTGTTCGACGGCTCGTCGATCAACTGGCCCCACATCTTGTCGACCCAGGGCGCGGCCTCGACGCCATAGCCCTTGCCAAACAGCCGGGTCAGGCCCGGATGGGCGACGGGGATGTGCAGGCCGTCCGAATAGTTGTCGCTGATGTTCTTCCAGTTCACGGGGCGGGGCCGCAGGGTGACCCGGCCGAAGGGCTGGAGCTCTTCGAAGCGATAGTGGGCCACCTCATGGTCGTAGGGGGCCATCATCTCGGCGACGGACGGGCCATCTCCTTCCAGTCGGGTGAACACGAAGCCGCGCCAGACCTCGACCTCGACCTTGACCAGACCCTGCCTGTCCATGTCCAGCGCCGGATAGGTGTCGCGCATCGGCACGCCGATCAGCCGGCCTTCCAGGTCGTAGGTCCAGGCGTGGTAGGGGCAGACGATGCGCCCGCCGCCCTTGCCGCAACTGCCGCTGGGGCCGTCGACCAGCCGCGCGCCGCGATGGCGGCACACATTGGTGAAGGCCCGCACGCCGCCGTCCTTGCTGCGTACCACCACGACGCTCTCGCCCAGGAAATCCAGGGTGTGGAAGTCGCCGGCCTTGGGGATGTCGTTCAGATGGCAGACGACCTGCCAGGAGGGGCGCAGAATCCTGTCCTGTTCCTCCTTGAAGAACCGGTCGTTGCCGTAGGTCCAGCCGGGCAGGCCCCAGTCGGCTTGCGGGTCGACGTGTGAGATCATCGCCCCACCACCGACAGCTTCAGCGCCGTGACAAAGTCCTTGTCACGCAGGATTTCCCGCGCCGCGTTGCGCCCCGGATTGCCCGAGACCCCACCGCCCGGGTGGCAGCCGGCGCCGCACATGTAGAGACCCTTCAGCGGCCCGCGATGGCTGGCGTGGCCCAGCACCGGCCGCGCCGCCCACAGCTGATCCAGCGACATGTGGCCATGCATGATGTCGCCGTTGACCAGGCCGAACTTCCGCTCCAGGTCCACCGGCGACAGGATCATCCGCCCCAGCACCGAGGCCTTGAAGTTGGGCGCCCAGTCATTGACCGTGTCGATGATCAGGTCGGCCGCCGCTTCGCGCTCGTTGTCCCACGAGCGGCCGTCCGGCAGGTCCCAGGCGAACTGCTGGCAGAACAGGCTGGCGACGTGCTGGCCGGGCGGGGCCAGGGTGGGATCCAGGGTCGATGGGATCAGCATCTCGACGATCGGCTTCTTGCTGATGCCGAAGGCCTTGGCGTCGCGATAGGCCTCGTCCATGTAGTCCAGGCTGGGCGAGATCACGATGCCGCACTGATGGTGCTCGGCCGAGACCTTGCCGGGCAGGCAGGTGAAGTCCGGCAGCTCCGACAGGGCCACGTTCATCCGGAAGGTGCCCGAGCCGTTCTTGTAGCCCTTGATGGCCTTGGCGAAGGCGGCGGGCAGGGCCGAGGGCGCGATCAGCTTGCCGTACAGCAGCGCCGGATTGAGGTTGGACGAGACGATCGGGGCCATGATCTGGCGGCCGTCGACCAGCTGCACGCCGACCGCCCGGGGGCCGTCCTTGCCGTGTTCGACATGCACCGCCTCGACCGGCGCATCGAGCAGGATCTCGACGCCCAGGGCCTCGCAGGCTTTCGCCATCGCCTGGGTGATCGCGCCCATGCCGCCGATGGCGTGGCCCCAGGCGCCCTTCTTGCCGTTCACCTCGCCGAAGGTGTGGTGCAGCAGGACGTAGGCCGAGCCCGGCGAATCCGGGCTGGCGAAATTGCCGACCACGGCGTCGAAGCCGAAGCTGGCCTTGACCGCGTCGCTCTCGAACCAGCCGTCCAGGAAGTCGCGGGCGCTCTTGGTGAACAGGTCCAGCAGGTCGCGCTTGCGTTCGCGGCTTAGCAGGGCCAGTCGCGTGCCCTGGCGGGCGCCGCGCAGCAGGCCGTGAATGCCGTCGCCGAGGTTTGGCGGGGTCTCGGCCGCCAAGTCGCGCAGCACGTCGCCGATCTCGTCCAGCATGGCGTAATAGGCTGGCAGCACCTCGGCGTCCTTGCGCGAATACTGGCGGAAGGCTTCCTGGGTGCGCTCAAGGCCGCCGCCCAGCTTCAGGTACTTGCTGTCGCTGATCGGCAGGAAGTTGGAGATCGGCCGCTCGACGATCTTCAGCCCGTGGCCGTGCAGGCCCATGTCGGCCAGCACCTTGGGGCTCAGCAGGCTGACCGTGTAGCTGGCCACCGAGTTGCGGAAACCCGGATGGAACTCCTCGGTCACCGCCGCCCCGCCGACCACGCCGCGCGCCTCGCAGATCGTGACCTTCAGCCCGGCCTTGGCCAGGTAGAAGGCGCAGACCAGGCCGTTGTGGCCGCCGCCGATAATGACGGCGTCGCGGGTCTGGGTGGTGGCCATGTGGTGTGTTCCCCGAGTTGAAGGGGAGAGGTTGCTATACGAGTGTATAATAGGCAAGCGCGCGCGGGTTTTCAGCCTCACGCGGTCAGCCGCTGAAGGGATGGGAAGGGTCGCGGAGCGTCCGGACCACGTCCGGATGAGAGATAGAAATTACCGTTTCGACGAAGCCGTCCGCTCCGCGTGGTCGTTATCCGTCAGCGTCCCGTCGGGTGGCCCTGTTGAGGCCTTACCGGGACCCGGACGCTTCGGTTTCCCGAACGCCCGAAGGGCGGGGGGCGTGGGGCCAATTCTGACCAACACTCGCCTTGATCCCCATCCACGCCAACGGCGGGCGGGTCCCGCAACGCCGGGATCCCCGGACACGCTTCAGTATCCCCCTGAAGCCCAGTCCCGCTCGATCACCCCCCGCCGCCGCAATGGTCGCTGGCCTTGCGCCCTTTCCTCGCGACGAGGTGGGTACAGAATACGGCAGGTTTCAGCGCGTCTGACAGGCGCGATCGATTATTTTTCAAGCGACTGATTTGGCTGGGGTTTGTTCCGGAAGCTACGGGGATACTGCGCGGCCAATCCCCTTTCTCCAACCCTCTCCCAGAGGGAGAGGAGGGACCCGCGCCGCAGGCGTGGGAGGTGAGGGGTTACGGCGTCAG
>CAYRTE010000050.1:0-31026 GCA_964427205.1 uncultured Caulobacter sp. | reverse complement strand
GGCCAGCGAGTTGATCAGACCGATGTTCGGGCCTTCCGGCGTTTCAATCGGGCAGATGCGGCCGTAGTGGGTCGGGTGAACGTCGCGGACTTCGAAGCCGGCGCGCTCGCGGGTCAGACCGCCCGGGCCAAGCGCCGAGAGACGACGCTTGTGGGTGATCTCCGACAGCGGGTTGGTTTGGTCCATAAACTGCGACAGCTGCGAGGAGCCGAAGAATTCACGCACCGAGGCCGCGGCCGGCTTGGCGTTGATCAGGTCGTGCGGCATCACGGTGTCGATGTCGACGGACGACATGCGTTCCTTGATGGCGCGTTCCATGCGCAGCAGGCCGACGCGGCACTGGTTTTCCAGCAGTTCGCCGACCGAACGCACCCGGCGGTTGCCCAGGTTGTCGATGTCGTCGATTTCGCCGCGACCATCGCGCAGGCCGACCAGCAGCTTCAGGACCGCCAGCACGTCTTCCTTGCGGAGCACGCGCATCTCGTCCGAAGCGTCCAGCTCCAGGCGCATGTTCATCTTCACGCGGCCAACGGCCGACAGGTCGTAGCGCTCGGCGTCGAAGAACAGCGACTTGAACATCGCTTCGGCGGCTTCGACGGTCGGCGGCTCGCCCGGACGCATGACGCGATAGATGTCGAACAGGGCGTCTTCGCGGACGGCGTTCTTGTCCACGCGCAGGGTGTTGCGCATGTAGGCGCCGACCGTGACGTGGTCGATGTCCAGCACGTCGATGGTGCTGAAGCCTTGGTCGGCTAGGGCCTGGATCGAGACCACGTCCAGCTCGTCGCCGGCTTCGGCGTAGATCTCGCCGTTCTCGTAATTGACGGCGTCGCGGGCCAGATAGCGGCCGGTCAGGGCCTCGGGGGCCAGCAGCAGGGTCTTGAGGCCGGCGTCAGCCAGCTTCTTGGCCTGACGGGCGGTGATCTTGGTGCCAGCCGGAGCCACTTCTTCGCCGGTGTCGGCGTCGATCAGGGCGAATTCCGGCTTCACGCCGCGCCAGCGCTCGGGCTTGTAGGGGGTGGCCCAGCCTTCGGCGCCGGCCGTGGTGCGCTTCTCGAAGGGCACCACGTCATAGAACGTGGTCAGGATCTCTTCGCCGTCCATGCCCAGGGCATAGAGGAAGGTGGTGGCGGGCAGCTTGCGGCGACGGTCGATGCGGACATAGACCACGTCCTTGGCGTCGAACTCGAAGTCCAGCCACGAGCCGCGATAGGGAATGACACGGGCGGCGAACAGCAGCTTGCCCGAGGCGTGGGTCTTGCCCTTGTCGTGGTCGAAGAACACGCCGGGCGAACGGTGCATCTGCGAGACGATGACCCGCTCGGTGCCGTTGACGATGAAGGTGCCCTTGTCGGTCATGAGCGGGATATCGCCCATGTAGACGTCCTGCTCCTTGATGTCCTTGACGGACCGGGCGCCGGTTTCTTCTTCGGTTTCGAACACGATCAGGCGCAGCTTGACCTTCAGCGGCGCCGCGAAGGTCATGTCGCGCTGGATGCACTCTTCAACGTCGTACTTGGGCTCTTCGAATTCGTACGAGACGTATTCGAGCACCGCGCGCTCGTTGAAATCCTTGATCGGGAAGACGGACCTGAAGACCGCCTCGATGCCCTCTTCCTTGCGCACGCCCGGACGGACTTCGCGCTGCAGGAACTGTTCGTAGGAGGAGCGCTGAACCTCGATCAGGTTCGGCATCTGCACAGCTTCGGGGATGCGGCCGAAAGACTTCCGGATCCGCTTCTTGCCGGTGAAGGATTGCGCCATGTTTTTCCCTTGGGCGCGGATCGCCGCGCCAAATGTTTCGAAGGGCTCGTGCGGAGAGACTCCGCCCGTGCGTTCGTCTTGATCCTGCGTCCACCCTCGCCGCACCCGCCTGAGACGGGAACGTCGGACGCTGGAATTCCCCTATCAGGCGACCGGGACCGGTAGACCTGACGGGCGCCCCTTCGCGCGGGTCGGAGGGCGGCTGACCGCGCCTCGGGGCGTAATATGCGGACACACGCGTGCGCGTTCCGCCGAATGTCTTCGTGAACGGGCGGATATAGGCCAAGCGGCTGTGGATGAAAAGGGGGTTTGTTGAGAAACCGACGTTCCGCGCCATCGGCCTCCGGCGCGCCGCGGGGCTTTCAGTGCCAAGGGGCTGGATTTTGAGATAACAGGGTATCGCGGATAGATTTCCCGCGCCGCTCACCTTGGACAGGGTCAATGGCCCGGCCAGACCTCGCCATCGTCGGTCGAGAAAGCAGTAAGCGCGCGAATACATTGTTTAACCTGTGCGCCGTATTCTCAGCCCCCCACAGTGACGCCTATCTGGAGCCTTGAGATGACGGCAGCGACAGGGTGCAGCGGCTGCCGCGACGGCGCGGGCTTCGACACGCCCATCACCATGGCCTTCCAGCCCATCGTCGATACATCCACCGGCCTGGTCTTCGCGCATGAGGCCCTGGTTCGCGGCGCGGGCGGCGAAAGCGCGGCCAGCGTGCTGACCCAGGTCTCGGAGACCAATCGCTACGCCTTCGATCAGCAGTGCCGCGTCACGGCCATCGAGCTGGCCGCCCAGCTGAACATGGCCGACCAGGGCGCCCACCTGTCGATCAACTTTCTGCCCAACGCGGTCTATGAGCCCCGCGCCTGTATCCGCCTGACCCTGGCGGCGGCGATGCGCACGGGCTTCCCGATCAATCGCATCATCTTCGAATTCACCGAAGTCGAGCGGCTCGACACCGACCACATCCTCAACATCCTGCGCAGCTATCGGGCCATGGGCTTCCAGACCGCGATCGATGACTTCGGGGCCGGCTATGCGGGCCTTGGCCTGCTGTCGAAGTTCCAGCCCGACATCGTCAAGCTGGACATGGACCTGATCCGCGGCATCGACACGGACACCGTCAAGCAGACCATCGTCGGATCCACCCTGCGCATGCTGCGCGATCTGGGCGTGACGCCGCTGTGCGAAGGCGTCGAGACCGTGGGCGAATATGAGCTTCTGCGCTCGCTGGGCGTCGACCTGATGCAGGGCTATCTGCTGGCCAAGCCGGCCCTGGCCGCGCTGGCTACGCCCGTGCTGCCGGGCCAGACGACGGACATCGCCGCCGTGGCCTGAGGAGCCGGGAGCAGCAGGCTCAGGACGCCAGCGCCGTCTCGATAGCCACGCGTAGCTGACGGTCGGAGACCGGCTTGAACAGAACACCCGCCGGGTGGTCCAGGGCAATGCGGTCGATCGTGGCCTGCTCGCGCGAGCCGGTGATGAAGATCACCTTGGAACCGACATCCTTGTGGATGGCCAGGGCGGCGTCGACGCCGTCTCCCTCGCCGCGCAGCCGCATGTCCATCAGCACCACGGCCGGTCGATGCTGCCGGGTCAGGGTCACCGCCTCGTCGGCCGTCGCGGCCGTGCCGCAGACCTGCATGCCCATGTCCTCGACCTGCATGCACAGGCCTTCCGCAATCAGGAACTCGTCATCGACCACCAGGACGGTGTTCTGCAACTGACTCATGTCGATAAAGGCCTCGGAACGCGAATCTCGCTTCGGACACCGTTCTCATGGTTCACGGACAATGTCCCGCCCAGCTGCTTGACCAGGCCTTCGATAATGGTCGAGCCGAGCGATGTCCGGTCGCGTTCGGGATCGAGGCCCTTGCCGTCGTCCGCAACCACCAGCGTCACCACACCGGTCTGGTCCTGCTCCAGTATGACCTCGACATGGCCGACACCGTCGGGAAAGGCGTGCTTGAGCGCGTTGGTGACCAGTTCGGTGACGATCAGGCCCAGCGGGATGGCGAAATCCAGGCCAACGGTCAGGGGAGCCGCCCGCACGGTGAAGCCGACCTCCGACGGAGGGCCGCTCTGCATGACATTCTGCGTCAGCTCCCTCAGGAAAGGCCCGATGTCGAAGGTCTCCAGATCCAGCGACTCCATCAGCTGGTGATGGACCAGACCCAGGGCGTGGAGACGGCTGCGCATGTCCGTCAGCGCCTGCTTGGCCTGCGGATCGGCCAGCCGCCGCGCCTGCATCACCATCATGCCATCGACGATCTGCAGGTTGTTCTTCACCCGATGATACACCTCGCGCAGCAGCAGGTCGCGCTGGGCCAGGGCCTTGGTCAGCTCGGCCGTGCGCTCGGCCACGCGGGCTTCCAGTTCGCTGTTCACGCGCGCCAGGTCGGCGGCCGACGGCAGGGCCGCGATCTTCGGCAACAGCGGCCACAGCACCCCGGCCGTGGCCAGCGACAGGATCGCCGTGATCGTCTTGATCACCGCCTCGACGCCATAGGCCGGATACCAGAGCGTAAGAATGGCCCACAGGTGGGTCGTGCCGCAGGCCAGGATGAAGCCGACGAACAGATAGGCTACCCAACTGTAGCGGATGTCAGGTCGACGGCGCAGCAGCGAGGCGATGGCGAGGGGAATCGAGAAATAGGCCAGGCCGATTACGGCGTCGGCGATCACATGGGTGGCGATCAGGCCTGGCGCCCAGCTCAGGCAGAATCCATGGGGCGTCAGCCCCGAGGGATTCATCAGCCAGTCCCAGATCGACATCGCGAACTCCCCGGCGAACTTCACCCGCGCCCCCGGACGCGGCCGGCGGACGCCAGCAACTCAGCGTCGCCCATCACCATCGTCAAATCGGCACGCGCGTCAAACAGGACGGCCCCGGAGGGAAACCTCCGGGGCCTTGCAGAAACGGACTATTTCTTGAGAGCCGCCAGCAGCGCCTCGGCCGCCGGCTTGGACGAGGCCGGATTTTGTCCGGTGATCAGCAGGCCGTCGGTCAGGACGTAGGGACCCCAGTCCGGCCCCTTGGAATAGACGCCGCCGTGGGCCTTGAGCATGTCCTCGACCAGGAACGGAACCACGTCGGTCAGACCCACGCCCTCTTCCTCGGTGTTGGTGAAGCCCGTAACGGTCTTGCCCTTCACCAGAGCCTGACCATCGGGCCCCTTCACATCGCGCAGGACGCCCGGCGCGTGGCAGACGGCGGCCACCGGCTTGCCGGCGACGATCAGGGCTTCGATCAGGGCGACGGACTTGGCGTCTTCGGCAAGATCCCACAGCGGGCCATGGCCGCCGGGATAGAAGACCGCGTCGAAATCCTCGGCTTTCACCTCGGACAGCTTCACCGTGGTAGCCAGCGCCTTCTGGGCGTCGGGGTCGGCCTTGAAGCGCGCGGTGTCCTCGGTCTGGGCGTCGGGCTCGTCGCTCTTGGGATCCAGCGGAGGCTGGCCGCCGGCGGGCGAGGCCAGGACCAGGGTCGCTCCAGCGTCCTTCAGCACATAGTAGGGCGCGGCGAACTCCTCCAGCCAGAAGCCGGTCTTCTTGCCGGTGTCGCCAAGGCGATCGTGGGAGGTCAGAACCATAAGGATGTTCATAGGGGGCGCTCGCTTCGGTGGGGTACGGCATGTGGTGCGCCTTGGCCCGTCCCCCAAGGGGGCGCGCCGGCGATCACTGATGACCCAACAGAAGCCAAGCCCAAAGGTTCACTCAGGACCGGTGCTTTTTGTGCCTGGCCGAAGGGCTCAGCTCTTGCGGAGCGCCTTGGCGGCCAGCGAGACGCCCAGCCCGATAAGGCAGACGAAGAAGGCGATCTTGGCCAGGCCGCCGGCGACGTCCACGACAAAGCCGAGGATGCCGAAGACGATCATCAGGACGAGCAGGACACCGGCGAGCTTGAGCATGGGGGTGGAACGCGCTGGGCGACGATCCGTTGCGCTCACGCCTCCCAAAGTCCGATCGAGCCTTTGGGACCGCAGAGCAGGCCCTTGCGGGCGGTGATCAGGCGGGCGGTGTTGAACGGTGTTGTCGAGACCCGCTCAAAGTTCTGGCCATCCACGGCGGCGATCGATCCAGCCAGTCCGGTCGCCAGCACCGTAGAGCCCTTGACGGCCAAGCCGGACAGATAGCCGGGGGGAGCGGCGACGGCCTGGAAAGTACGGCTATTGGGCGCCAGCCAGGCCAAGTTGACCCCTGCCGCAGTCGGATCCTTGTAGTCACCGCCGCAGACCCACAGGGCCCCGTTCCCTCCGAAGGCGACGGCGAAGGCGCCGCGCGAGGGGGCGTCGGCGCGGATCGGCGTGTCCAGCGGGTGGAAGTAGCGGCCGCCGTCACGCGACAGATAGACCCGAGCCCAGCCCGCGCCGCCGGTGCAGAACGCGACGAGGCCGTTGGGTCCGACCGCGAGACAGCCGTTGCTAGCGGCGAAGGCCCCCTCCCCGTCATTGGCCGGCGGCACGGCGTCCGGCGGCAGGCGGGTCCAGGTTTCGCCGGCGTTGTCGGTATAGAGCACGGTGAAACGACCCTGGGTCGGATCGCCCAGAATGAAGCCGCGCCGCCGGTCGACAAAGGTCAGGGTGTCCCAGAAGCCATTGGGATCGCTGTTGGCGAACAGGCGCGCCCAGGTCTCGCCGCCATCGGTGGTGCGCCATAGCTGCGAGGCCTCGCCGGGCCCCGCGCTCATGGCCAGAACGTGGCGGTCGGAAAAGGCGTGCAGTCCCCGAAAGTCCAGCGCGTCGAACCCCGTCCCCCGCACCGCCTCAAGCCGCGCGCCCTTGCCGCGCACCAGCCAGCCTTTCGAGCCGGAGGCCCAATAGGTCTTGCCCGTCGCCGACAGCCCTCGCAGTTCGCTGTCGGCGACCGTGGCCGGCAATCGGATCACGCCCGGCCTGCGCGGCGGGGCCGCCAGGGCGGGGCTCGATGCGAAGGCGGCGACCGTCAGGGCCAGCGCGCCCCTCCGCGTGACCGGCGAACCGGAGAAAGTCCCTGCGGGAACGTCGTGCTGATCCATCGTCATCCCTGCTGGATACCGAAGGACGGCGGAACCGCAAAGCCCTGGCGCACAGCCAAAGAAAACGGCCCCGGAGGTTTCCCTCCGGGGCCGCTGACTTGCTTGGTTCCAAGACCGGCCCTCTCCGAGGAAAGCGCCGGAAGAACCCATCCACGCCGAAGCGTGGAATGGATTACTTGATTTGGACGGTCGCGCCGGCTTCGGTCAGCTTCTTGGCGACTTCTTCGGCTTGGGCCTTGGAGACGTTTTCGACGACGTTCTGCGGAGCGCCTTCGACCAGGTCCTTGGCTTCCTTCAGGCCGAGGTCCGGACGGACGCCGCGGACTTCCTTGATCACGTTGATCTTCTTGTCGCCACCGGCGGTCAGAACAACGGTGAACTCGGTTTGCTCTTCAGCAGCTTCGACCGGAGCGGCCGGGCCAGCCGGACCAGCGGCGGCGACCGGAGCGGCGGCGGAGACGCCCCACTTTTCTTCCAGCATCTTGGACAGATCGGCGGCTTCGAGGACCGACAGGGTGGACAGTTCTTCAACCAGCTTTTCGAGCTTGGACATGTTCAGTTTCCTAAAACGAATGAGGGATGTACGCGGAGATGACCTTTAGGCGGCGTCTTTGGTCGCATAAGCGTTGAAGACGCGCGCAAGTTGGCCAGCCGGGGCCTGCAGGACGCCAGCGATCTTGGTCGCCGGAGCCTGGATGAGGCCGATAAGCTTGCCACGGATCTGGTCGAGCGACGGCAGCGTGGCCAGAGCCCGCACAGCCGCTTCGTCGAGAACCGTCGTCTGACCCAGGATGCCACCGACCAGCTTAAGCTTGTCGTTTTCCTTGGCGTACTGGGTGACGATCTTGGCGGCGGAGACCGGATCCTTGCCGAAGGCAATGGCGACCGGGCCGGTGAACAGGGCGTCGCCCGCTTCACCGATCGAGCCGTCGAGGGCCTTCTGGACGAGGGTGTTCTTCACCACCTGGAACGTGGCGTCTTCCTTGCGGAGACGGGCACGCAGTTCAGTCATTTCCGCAACGGTCATGCCCGTATAGTGGGTCACGACGACAGCGCCGGCGCCGGCGAATACGCTTTTCAGCGACTCGATCGACTCCTGCTTTTGAGCGCGGTCCATTGCGGTCTCCTACTCAATTACAGCGGCCGGACCATTCCGGCAGCCAAATGCCACGAACATGAGGGATTGCTCCCGCACGCGAGTTGCATCAGCCTGTTCCAAGGAAAGTCAGCCGCGCGTCCCATCCGTGAAGGAGGAAATAGCGTGGGCTTGTCCATCCCTGTCTCCCGACGGCGAGGAAGGGCTCTTCCTCATTTACGGCGTTGGTGACCCCACGCCCCGCTGTTCACAAACAGGTCTTCGCCGGGCGAACCCGACGGAGAAGGAGCGCCCTATAGACGGTTTGGGGAGGGATTTCAACCGGGGGCGACAGGAACCGCCCGACGCAGACTTGATACCGCGCCGGACGTGGCCGGTCAGGCTGCGGTGAGTGCGCCATCGACGGTGTAGAAGCCGCCATTGCAGTAGGTCGAGTCGTCGGAGGCCAGGAAGGCCACCAGGCCCGCGACCTCCTCGGGCGTGCCATAGCGCTTGGCCGGCACCGCGCTGCTGATCTGGTCATGGGCGAGCTTAGGGTCGCCGGACTGGCCGGTGTTGATCGACTGCATCATCCGGCTCTCGATCGGGCCGGGATTGACGCAATTGACCCGCACGCCCCTGGGCGCGGCCTCGATAGCCGCCACGCGCGTCACACCCACGACGGCGTGTTTCGAGGTGCAGTAGCCGGCCATGCCGGCCGCACCGGTCAGTCCAGCGACGCTGGAGGTGTTGATGATGCTGCCCGCGCCCTGGGCGTACATCACCGGCAGGACATATTTCAGGCCCAGGAACACCCCGGCCACATTGACGCCCAGCACCTTCATGAAGGCGTCCAGCGGATAGGATTCGATCGGCTGGACGGGACCTTCGATGCCGGCGTTGTTGAAGAAGATGTCGATCCGGCCGCACTCGGCCTGGGCCTTCTCCACATAGGCCTTGACCGAGGCCTCGTCGGTGACGTCGGCTTCGGCCGTGACCAGCTTGGCGCCGGCGGGCAGGCCAGCCTTGAGTTTGGACCAGTCTGTTCCGGGCATATCGACGGCCACGATGGTCGCGCCACGCTCGGCCAGCAGCTTCGCGGTCGCGCCGCCGATCGCTCCGGCCGCTCCAGTGATGACAGCGACCTTACCGTCGAGAACTCGTGTCATGGAAGTGATCCTTGCTACGGCGTGTTCCGCCAACGTCTTAAACTGTAACAAGCGCTGTTTCGTTGCGTCCCGCGTTCGGACCGGCCAGCGAACGGCGCACCATCGGCATGTTACGCCCGCGCCGGCGGCTTTTCGAGATGACCTTTCATGACGCCCAGCCCCACGCCCATGGCGGGACCGTACACATCGGCCAGGGCATGCGGCAGAACGTCGGCGGTCCAGACCACCCGGGATCGCCCCTCGCCGGCGTCGACGATCACGATGGCCCCATTGTGGTGGGCAATGCTTTCGCCCTGGATCGTCCAGACCAGCCGGCGGCGGATGTCGTCGCGATCGATGATCACCTCCCTGGCGACCGCGCCATTGCCAAAGGTGACGATCCGGACCGCCGGGTCGGCGCCGACCACAAGCTGGGTGTCGACGACGAACCCCGGGGCCAGCCGGGTATGCAGCGCGCCGATGTCGGCGACCGCGTCCCATACGGTGTCCGGGGTCGCGTCGATGAGGATTTCCTGGTGGATCGAGGCCATGTTGCTCTCCTTCTTGGCCCCCAAGGCCTAGCAGCGGACCTGTCCCGCGACTGGCAGGAAACGGACGTGGTCAACCCGGCGCGTGATGCGTCCCGGCCCGCATGCGGTATTGTCGAGGCCAAGGAGGCCGCCATGGATGGATCGGAGCAGCAGCCCGCGCTGACGCTGGACTTCGCGTTCTGCGAACGCGTTCGCCACGCCCGCGACCCGGCCTATGACGGCCTGATCTTCATCGCCGTCACCTCGACCCGAATCTACTGCCGGCCGGTCTGCCCGGTTCGCCAGCCGCTGTCCCGGAACGTCCGCTACTATCCCAGCGCCTGCGCCGCCGAGAGCGCGGGCTTTCGCCCCTGCCTGCGTTGCCGGCCCGAGACCGCCCCGCACTCCCCGGCCTGGATGGGCGTGCGCGCCACGGTCGGTCGCGCCCTGCGGCTGATCGAGGACGGCGCCCTGGACGAGGCCGACGTCACCACCCTGGCCGAGCGCCTTGGCATCGGCCCACGTCACCTGTCACGCCTGTTCCGTGTCCACCTGGGCGCGACGCCCTCCAGAGTGGCCCGCACCGCCCGGGTGCAGCGCGCCAAGCGGCTGATCGACGGCACGGACCTGTCGATGACCGAGATCGCCGGGAGGGCAGGCTTTTCCAGCCTGCGGAGCTTCAACGCGGCGTTCCGCGAGATCTATCGCCGGGCCCCGACTGACATCAGGCGCGGCAAGGCGCGCTCGGCGGACAGGGTCGGCGAACCGGCCGATCGGCCCCTTCCACAGCTCGAGGCAACTTGAGCGCCCTGACGGAAGGCCCCAACCACCGCCCGTCTAACGCGGCCGCGCCAGCACCTGCCGTGCGGCGGCCACCCCCGTCGCGAAGCAGGCCTGCAGCAGATAGCCGCCGGTCGGCGCTTCCCAGTCCAGCATCTCGCCGGCCAAGAATACGCCGGGAGCGGCCTTCAGCGCCAAGCCATCGAGCGAGGCCAGCGTCACGCCGCCCGCCGACGAGATCGCCCGGTCCAGCGGCTGGGCGCCGGTCAGGCTGATCGGCGCGGCCTTGATCGCCGCCGCCAGGGCCGCCGCATCGACGGGCAGGTCCAAGCCATGGGCCTCGCGCAGCAGATTGACCTCGACCGGCGACAGGTGCGCCGCCTTGCGCAGGAAATTGGCCAGGGACTGGCCCGCGCGGGGTCGCGACAGCCGCGCCGCGAGGGTCTCGACCGGAATGTCCGGCCGCAGGTCGATCTCGACGATCGCCCGCCCCTTGGCCGCGATGGCCTCGCGCGGCGCGGCGCCCAGGGCGTAGATCGCCCCGCCCTCCAGCCCGTAGCCGGCGATCATCGCGTCGCCCCGCGCTGTCACCTCGCCCAGCCGCAGGCCGATATTCTTCAGCGGCTCGCCAGCGAAGCGCTGGCGAAACACCGTGCTCCAGGCCACGTCGAACCCGCAATTGGCGGCCTGGAAGGGAGCCAGACCCGCGCCCGTGGCCGCCAGCAGCGGCGCCCAGGCGCCGTCCGAGCCGAGCCGAGCCCAGCTGGCGCCGCCAAGGGCCAGGATCGTGGCGCGCGGCCTGATGATCTGGGCGCCCGTCGGCGTCTGGAATGTCAGCGCGCCGTCATCGGTCCAGCCCCGCCACTCGGCCCGCGTCCGCAGCGTCACCCCCTGCCGCTCCAGCCGCGCCAGCCAGGCGCGCAGCAGCGGCGAGGCCTTCATCGCCTCGGGAAACACCCGGCCGCTGGCGCCGACAAACGTCTCCTGCCCCAGGTCCCGCGCCCAGGCGACCAGATCGGCCGGGGTGAAGGCCTCCAGCATAGGTCTCAGAGCGTCATTCGCCGCGCCGTAGCGCCCCGCGAACCGTTCGAAGTCCTCGGAGTGGGTGAGGTTCAGTCCGCCCCGCCCGGCCATCAGGAACTTGCGCCCGAAGGTCGGCATCTTCTCGAACACGGTCACCGACCGTCCGGCGGCGCTCAGCACCTGCGCCGCCATCAGCCCTGCCGGCCCGCCGCCGATCACGGCGACGTCGAGGGTCTGGGCTTCGCTCACGCGGGCTCGATATCGGTCAGCGGAAAGTCGTCGCCCTTGAACAGCAGCGGCACGCCTTTGGTCCGCGCGCAGGCGTAGGCGAAGCAGTCGCCCATGTTCAGCCTGGCGGGGTGGCGACCTTTGCCAAATCGCGAGAACGCATCCAGCGCTACGCTCGCCTCGCGAAGTCCTATGTCGAAGACCGTCACTTCGGCGGCGGAGACATAGATCAACACCTCGGCCTCGGCGTCGGTGACTTCGATAGCTTTAGCTCTGACGAGGCTCCTGGCGGTCTCCCAGATCGCTATTCCCGAGGTCATCGGGCCAGCTGCCATCGCGATACGCTCTTCAAAGGCCGCCCCCTCGACTTCGCCAAGCAGGCTCGCACACAGTGCCGAGGCGTCTACGAACATCTAGTCGTCGTACATTTCGTCGAAAAACGCCTTGTCGGCCTTCAGGCCAGTATTCGGCAGAGCGGCGATTCGAGCGGATATGGCTCGCATCTTCGCCAGCTTCTCCGTGCGCGCCGCCGTATCGGCTTCCCGCGCGCGGGTGACGGCCAGCTTGATGGCGTCGGTGATGCCGACGCGCTTTTCCTCGGCGTAGGCGCGCAGCATGGCGTCGGCTTCGGGATCGCGAACGTGGAAAGCCATCGGACACCTCCGTCTAGCTGAAATATAACACTGGCTAGCCGACCCGCCAACCACGACCCAAAAACGCAAAGCGGGCGCTGGATCGCTCCAGCGCCCGCTCCGGTGGCCGAGTTGGCCGATAGTCAGCGTCTAAAGGCTTAGACGATCGACGAGGTGTCGACCTTGAAGCCCGGACCCATCGTCGAGGACAGGCCGATACGCTTCACATAGATGCCCTTGGCGCCCGAAGGCTTGGACTTGTTCAGCGCGTCGATCATCGCCTTGACGTTGATCAGCAGGGCTTCGTCGGTGAACGAGACCTTGCCGATGCCGGCGTGGATGATGCCGGCCTTTTCGACGCGGAACTCGACGGCGCCGCCCTTGGCGTCCTTCACGGCTTGACCGACGTTCGGGGTCACGGTGCCGACCTTCGGGTTAGGCATCAGGCCGCGCGGGCCCAGCACCTTACCGAGGCGACCGACCAGGGCCATCATGTCCGGGGTCGCGATGACGCGATCGAAGTCCATGAAGCCGCCGGCGATCTTTTCGTACAGATCTTCGGCGCCGACGTGTTCGGCGCCCGCCGCGGTGGCTTCAGCCGCCTTGGCGTCCTTGGCGAAGACGGCGACGCGAACGTCGCGGCCGGTGCCCGACGGCAGGTTCACAACGCCGCGGACCTGTTGGTCGGCGTGGCGCGGGTCAACGCCGAGGTTCACCGAGATCTCGATGGACTCGTCGAACTTGGCCTTGGCGTTGGCCTTCACCAGGGCGATGGCTTCCGAAGCGGTGTGGGTGGCTTCACGATCGCCGGTCCACGCCTGGACGCGCTTTGCTTGCTTAGCCATGACTTAGGCCTCCACGATCTTCAGGCCCATGGCCTTGGCGGAGCCTTCGATGATCTTGGCCGCGGCCTCGATGTCGTTGGCGTTCAGGTCCTTCATCTTCTTTTCGGCGATCTCGCGCAGCTGGGCGCGGGTCACTTCACCGACGGTTTCGCGACCGGTCAGCTTCGCGCCGGACTTCAGGCCGGTGATCTGCTTCAGGTAGTGCGTCGCCGGCGGGGTCTTGGTGACGAAGGTGAACGACTTGTCTTGGTACACGGTGATCACGGTCGGCAGGGGGGTGCCCTTTTCGACGTTCTCGGTGCGCGCGTTGAACTCCTTACAGAAGCCCATGATGTTGACGCCGCGCTGGCCCAGTGCGGGGCCGATGGGGGGCGAAGGCGTGGCCGAGCCAGCCTTCACCTGGAGCTTGATATAGCCCAGGATCTTTTTAGCCATTGTATCCTCTCAAGAAAGCCGAACAGGCGGCCTTCAGTGGTTGGCCGTGGTGCGGGCTTGGCGTCCCTCCCACGGATTTGAACTCGCCGAAACGACGAGCACGCCCCGGGACGGAGTCCTGGAGCGAGGCGGGGCGTGTAGCAGCCAGGGCGGCGGGAGTCCAGCGCGGGCGGCGTCTAGCCCCGCGCATCCAGGTGCATCGCGCCGGGCGTGGCGCTGGAGTCGTAGTAGCCCACCACACCTTCGGCGAAGTAGTGGCAGACGATCGACTTGCGCGACTTGGTCAGGTCTTCCCGAACCGATCCCGCATGCATCAGGTTCTCATGCCAGATCAGCACCGTGCCCGCCTTGGGCCGATAGACCTGGGGCGTGACCGCCGCGTCGTCCAGCATCTGCTTCCAGCGCGCCACCACCTTGTCGCCAAAGCCCGTCCAGTCGCCGTCCACGACCGGCGGCAGATCGACGGTCTGGCGATAGATGCGCGGCAGGCGATGTGTGCCCGGATACACCACCAGCTCGCCAGACGAGGGGTGGACATCTTCCAGCGCGGTCCACACGCCGCACATGTAGCCGGCCGGGAACGGTGTCAGGTGGATCGTGTCTTGGTGGTGATCCTGCTGCGATCCGAACACATAGGTCAGCGACTGGCATGGCCGGGCGGGCGCGTCGAAGATCAGGTCCAGAAGGCGCATCACCTTGGGATGGAGCCAAAGCGCGCGCACGGCCGGATAGGCCTGATGCAGATTGTGCAGCCTTTGGCTGGATCCCCACTCATAGCCCTCGCGCCGGCTCGCCACGGCGTCGTCGATCGCCAGGTTCAGGGCCTCCAGTTCGTCGGCGCCCAGCAAATCCTCCACGATCAGGAAGCCCTGCTCCACAAATTGCCCGAGGGCGGCGGCTTCGGCGGCGTCGATGGCGCCGCCGCTCGCCAAGGCGGCGATATAGGCCGCGGCGGCCTCGGGGCCGCGGTCGAACCACGGCGCCGCGTGACGATCCTCGTAGTCATAGAGCTCGCTGCCGCATTGATCGATGACGAGCGGCGCGCATTGCCGCTGCAAGGCTTCCGTCACGCGCTGAGCCAGGGCTCCGCGATTCTGGGCGAAGACGGTCGCGACGTCCCCCGCCAGGAGGTCGCCGTCGGAATCAAGCAGCTCGATCCGGATCTCATGGACGCCATCGCCCAGCAGATGGCCATGCAGGGCCAGCCAACGCGTTTGTTCGTGCGGCGCCAGGGCGATGTCGGCCGCATAGAGGGTTTGGCCGTCGCGCGCCTTCACGACCAAGGTGGCCGGTGTCGGATCGGGGGCCGAAGCGGTGAAGAAGATCCGGATCAGGCCCGCGGTCGGCTCGGAGGAATAGCCGATCGACAGGAACGCCCGGGGCCTGGGCTCTTCGACCGGCGGCGGCGGCGGCGCGGCCGGGGCGCTAAGCAACGCGCGCATCCGCCGGAGAATTCTGGGCGCCAGGCCGCGAAACCATGAAAGGCGGCGGCGGGCCGCCGTAAGCGTTACATGCATGCTGGCCAACACTGGAGTGAGCAAGACGTGTGAGCGGGCCTGTCACAACCCAGACAAGCTACACCTTATCCTGTTCTCGGGCGTTTTGAATGTGGTTTGGGATCAGTAGATCACAATATTTCCGGGCGTCGCGGGGCGCCAGGCCAAGCCAGAGCGCGCCTCCCTCTGACATCCTGCCGACAGCAAAAACCCCGCGCCGTTTCCGACGCGGGTTTGCGACGTTCAAACCCGGGATGAACCCGAAATCAGCTGATCTTTTCGACCTGGCTGTATTCCAGCTCGACGGGGGTGGCGCGGCCGAAGATCGAGACGGTGACGCGCAGACGCGAGCGCTCTTCATCGACCTGCTCGACCGAACCGTTGAAGCTGGCGAACGGACCGTCGGTGACGCGGACGTTTTCGCCGATCTCGAACAGCACGACGGTCTTGGGACGCTCGACGCCCTCTTCGATCGTGCCGATGATGCGCTGGACTTCCTTTTCGGAGACCGGCTGCGGCTTGGACGCACTGCCCAGGAAGCCCGTGACCTTCGGGGTGTTCTTGATCAGGTGATAGGCTTCGTCCGAAAGGTTCATCTTCACCAGCACATAGCCGGGGAAGAACTTGCGTTCGGCGTCGACCTTACGACCGCGACGGATCTCGACGACGTTCTCGGTCGGAACCAGGATTTCGGAGAAGCTGTCTTCCAGGCCCTGGCTGCGGGCCTGTTCGCGGATGCTCTCGGCCACCTTCTTCTCGAAGTTCGAGTAGGCGTGGACGATGTACCACTTGTGGTTCGGGTTGGACGCGGTTTCGGTGCTCATTGTCTCTTATCCCGCGGCGAACGACAGGAGCGCCTTGGCTCCAAAGCCCAGCAGTCCATCGACCGCCGAGAAGAACAGGGCCGCCAGAACCACCATCATGAAGACCATCACCGAGGTGATCCAGGTCTCCTTGCGGGTGGTCCAGGTGATCTTGCGGGCTTCGGCGCGCACTTCGCGGAAGAACTGCACGGGATTCGTGCGCTTCTTCTTGGGCGTCGCCGCCGCGGCGGGGGCCCCACCGGCGGGCGCGAGCGCAGCCGCCGTACGGGCGGCGCGGCTCTTGATCGCGGACGGGCTGGAACCCGGTTTCCTGGCCATGCTCTTGAGGCTCACGACTTTCCAAAACGACAGGTCCGGAACCGGACCTCTCGAAAACATATAATGGCAGGAGTGGGGGGACTCGAACCCACGACTTTCGGTTTTGGAGACCGACGCTCTACCAGCTGAGCTACACTCCTGCAGACCATGGCCCCTTTCGGGTCCAGGTCTCTGAAGATGGACAACGCGCCGGAAGCCTTCAAGGGCCGTCGGCGCGCCGGGTCCAATCGCCAGAGCCGCGCCATTTAGCAGGGTCGTCTCCGCCGGGCAAGCGGCCGCAAGCCGTCTCGGCGGCGTTCGCATCGACGAAAGCCCGCGAGAGGCCGCCGAACCTCGCCAAACCGGCTCGGCGCGGCGGCCGGAAACAGGAAGACAGGGCCATTGAGCCAGACGGATCGGACCCGCCATTCGCGCGTTGAGCCTGCATGACCCAGTCCGCCACAACCCAAGACGCGCCGGCGCCGCGCTCGACATCGGAGCGCGCCTCGAATCCCTCCGTCGAGAACGAAAACCTTCGGCCACCCTCGGACACAGGCAAGCCGCCCCGCCCGGCGACTGAGCCGCGCGGGGAAGAAGACAGCACACGGTCTCCCAAGACCCGCACGGATCCCGGATCGGGCGAAGGCTGAAACCGGCGGGCGGTCGCCGAGGCGCCGCCCGTCCCGGCCTGGACGTCTAGCCCGCCTTCTTGTCGGCCTTGTCGGTCGAGGCGGAGGTCGAAGGCGGCGCGCACTGGATGCCCAGATAGGACCACTTCACGTCCGTCAATTGACGGCCGCATTGGGTGTTCTTGCCCAGGTCCTTGCCCTGCAGCGAGATCGCCACACCCTTGGACGGATCCGGCGCCGGGCTGGCGGTGCTGATATCGTAGTATCCGCCCGCGCGACCGCGAACGACGAGACACGACGTGGTCTCGACCGGCCGCACACAGCCGGACGCCGTGACGGACTTGGCTTCCAAGACAACCTTCTGGGCCTGCGCGACTTTCGTCTTCGCGCCGCCATCGCTGCAACCGGCCAAACCAAACGCTAACAGACTGGCCGCCGCGGCGGCCCTCACGAACCTTACCCGCATACGTTCCTCCGTATCGTTGGCTCCGCGAACGAAGCAGAATGAAGTCTGCGCCCGGTTTCAGTGGTCGGCAATCACATTTTTGACGCAATTCGAAAAAGTGTTACGGCGCGTTTTGACAGTTTGGCGAAAGATTTTCCCGGAGCGTCATCAGAGGAGCTGAGTTGACTTCCTTGCCTCGCTCCTCAAATGAAGCCAGCGTCGCCTCAGGGCCGTGGCGACGATACCGGATTGACCTTTTCGCGCGTCTGCGCCCAGGACCGAAACATTGACGATGACGGCCGCTCCAGCCCCCGCCGCCCCGATCCCCGCCGCCCCGGTCAAGGAAGCCGCCCAGTCCGTCGAGACCGTGCTGTGGGTCAAGCACTGGACCGATCGCCTGTTCAGCTTCGCCATCACCCGCCCGGCCAGCTTCCGCTTCCGCTCCGGCGAGTTCGTGATGATCGGCCTGCCGCCCCGCGAAGAGCTGGGCGAGAAGAAGCCGATCCTGCGCGCCTATTCGATCGCCTCGCCCAGCTTCGCCGAAGAACTCGAGTTCTTCTCGATCAAGGTTCCCGACGGCCCCCTGACCTCGCGCCTGCAGCAGATCCAGCCCGGCGACCAGGTGCTGCTGGGCAGGAAGCCGACCGGCACCCTGGTGCTGGACGCCGTGCGTCCCGGCAAGCGCCTGTTCCTGTTTGGCACCGGCACGGGCCTGGCGCCCTGGCTGGCGGTGGCCCGCGATCCCGACGCCTATAGCCGCTTCGAGAAGGTGATCGTCGCCCACGGCGTGCGCGAGGTGAAGGAGCTGGCCTATCGCGACCTGTTCACCCACGAGATCTTCGACGACCCGCTGGTCGGCGACGAGGCCCGCGCCCAGCTGGTCTATTACCCGACCGTGACCCGCGAGCCGTTCGAGCGTCAGGGCCGCTTCACCGACCTGATCCAGAGCGGCCAGCTGTTCCGCGACCTGGGCCTGGACACCGACCGGTTCGATCCCGAACACGACCGCGCCATGCTGTGCGGCTCGATGGCCATGATCAAGGACACCGCCGCCCTGCTGGAGGCCCACGGCCTGAAGGAAGGCTCCAACGCCGAGCCGGGCGACTTCGTCATCGAGCGGGCCTTCGTCGGCTAGGGCATGGCCCAGGCTCCGCTCAAGAACCTTACTGTTCACGAGGCCCGCGCCCGCATGCTGGCCGACGCCAGCCTGATCGGCGCGGAGACCGTCGCGATCGGCCAGGCGCTGGGGCGCGTGCTGGCCAGCGCCGTCGACGCCAGCCGCGACCAGCCGCCGTTCGCCGCCTCAGCCATGGACGGCTGGGCAATCCGCCGCGCCGACCTGACAGCGGACGCCGCCTTCCGCGTCGCCGGCGAGAGCGCCGCGGGCAAGGCCTATCCCGGCGTTGTCGGTCCGGGCCAGACCGTGCGGATCTTCACCGGCGCGCCGGTTCCGGCGGGCGCCGATCTGGTGGTCATCCAGGAAGAGGCCCGGCGCGACGGCGACACCGTGCGCTTTGCCGCCGGCGACGATCCCCGTTCCAACATCCGCGCGGCCGGCGGCGATTTCCGATCCGGAGAACGCCTGCTGGAGGCGGGCGTCCGTCTCGATCCGTGGCGGCTGTCCCTGGCGGCGGCGGCGGGCCGCGCCACGCTGGAGGTCGCCCGACGGCCCCGCGTCGCCATCCTGGCCACCGGCGACGAGCTGGTTCAGCCGGGCGGCGATCCGGCCCCCGACCAGATCTTCGAATCGGGCTCCATCGCCCTGGCGGCCCTGGTCGAGGCCTGGGGCGGAGTCCCGACCCGCCTGACGGCCGCCGCCGACAACGCCGAAGCCATCGCCGCATCTGTGGCTCACATCGAAGCCGACCTGATCGTCACCGTCGGCGGCGCCTCGGTGGGCGACCATGATCTGGTCAAGCCGGCGATGGAACGGCTGGGCCTGGCCCTGCGGGTCGAGACCATCGCCATCCGCCCGGGCAAGCCCACCTGGTTTGGGACCCTGTCGGATGGACGGCGGGTTCTGGGCCTGCCCGGCAATCCGGCCTCGGCCCTGGTCTGCGCCGAGCTTTTCCTGCGTCCGCTGCTGGCTGTCCTGACCGGAGCCGACCCCGCCCCGACCATGATCGCGGCCCAGTTGGCCACGCCCCTGGGCCCCAACGGCCCCCGCGAGCACTGGATGCGGGCCGCCCTGTCGATCGATCCCCAGGGGCGAGCGACCGTGGCCACATTCCCCGATCAGGATTCCTCGCTGGTCGGCGTCTTCTCGCGGGCCGATGCTCTCGTCCGGCGACCGGTGAACGCGGCCGCCGCGCCGGCTGGCGAGATCGTCGAGGTTCTGCCGCTCCCACGTGCTTAAGAAAGCGTGGGGCGATGGGGAGGACGGCGGCGAGCAGGCGTGCTAAGCCCGATCGACTCCGGGTCTCGGCCGGGTGTTTGAAGTAGAGGTTTCGTCTATGGGCCGTGCCGGAAAGATCGCAGCGCACACGCTGCTAGCCTTCCTGGCCTTCCTGGCCGGCAGGGTCCTGGCCGGTGTCACTACGATCGACATGCACGTCTTGCCGCAGGCCGCTCTGTTCGCCGCTTCGGCCCTTCTGGTCGAACTTGTCCTTCGCGTCGAGCGCGTGCCGTGGCGCTTCGTGGCCGCCAGCGACATCCTCCGCCTCGCGCGGTCCGCCTTCGCCACCTGTCTGGTTTTCGCCGCCCTGCTCTGGCTGACGACGCACCGCTTCGAAGGCCTCCGCGCCCTGATCGGCGCCTTCGTGATCCAGGTCTTCCTGCTGGCCAGCCTGCGCGTCGTGCGCCGCGGCCTGCATGAGCGCGTGCTGTTCGAATCCATCCTGGGCCTGCGCCCCGCCGCGGCCCATCCCACCCAGCCCCGCCTGCTGATCGTCGGCGCCGCCGCCGAGGCCGAGGAGTTCCTGCGCGCCCCCACCGGCCTTGGCGAGCGCTACACCCCGGTGGGCGTGGTCTCGCCGCTGGACAAGGAAACCGGCGACGAACTGCGCGGCGTCTGCGTTCTGGGCTCGATCACGGCCTTTGACGACGTCCTGGCTCAACTGCGCGAAGGCGGCCTGGCGCCGGCGGCCATCCTGTTTCTGGCCGACAGCCCGATGAGCGCCTTTGGCGCCGAGCGCCTGGGTCGGCTGAAGAGCGAGGGCATGCGCCTGCTGCGCCGCCATGGCGTGGTCGAGATGGGCCACACCGCCACCGCCCTGCGCGAAATCAGCCTGGAAGAGCTGCTGAGCCGCCCGCCCGTGCGCCTGGACCCCGAGCCGGTCCGCACCCTGGTGGCCGGACGGCGCGTGCTGGTCACTGGCGCCGGCGGCAGCATCGGCTCAGAACTCTGTCGCCAGATCGCCGCCAGCGGCTGCGCCCAGTTGACCCTGCTGGACGTCTCGGAAGCCAATCTCTTTCACATCGACCGCGAGATCGGCGAGACCTGGCCCACCCTGTCGCGGCGCGAGATCCTGTGCGACGTGCGCGACGCCGCCCGTCTGGACCGCGTCTTCGCCGCCGAGCGGCCCGAGATCGTGTTCCACGCGGCGGCGCTCAAGCATGTCACCATGGTCGAGAACCATCCCTGCGAAGGCGCCCGCACCAACGTGCTGGGCACCCGCAACGTGGCCATGGCCGCCAAGGCGTTCGGCGCGGCGCACATGGCCCTGATCTCGACCGACAAGGCCGTGGCCCCCACCAGCGTGATGGGCGCCACAAAGCGCGTCGCCGAGGCCCTGGCCCGCCAGTACGGCTCCAGCCACGAGACGCGGGTCAGCATCGTGCGGTTCGGCAATGTGCTGGGCTCGGCGGGTTCCGTGGTGCCGCTGTTCCAGCACCAGATCGCGCGCGGCGGCCCCATCACCCTGACCGACGCCGAGGTCGAACGCTTCTTCATGACCATCCCGGAGGCTGTGCAACTGGTCCTGCGCGCCGTGGCCCTGTCGACCACCTCGCCCGAGCCGCCGGAAGGCGTGCTGACGCTGGAGATGGGCGAGCCGGTCAAGATCATCGACCTGGCCCGCCGCATGATCGAACTGCAGGGCCTGGTCCCCGACCGCGACATCGAGATCCGTATCACCGGCCTTCGCCCTGGTGAAAAACTCACGGAAGTGCTGGTCGACTGCAATGAGGCCGCCAGGCCAAAGGCGCCGGGCGTGATCGAGGCCGCGCCCCTGACGCCGTGCCCCGTGATCGACGCCGAGCTTCTGGCCCTTCTGGAAGGCACGGCCCTGGCGGGCGACGAATTTGGCGTCCGCGCCCAGCTGTTCGCGCTGGTCGACCGCATTCGCGGGACCGAGCCTGTCGCGCTGGCCAAGACCCGCACCCGCGCCTGATCGCTCCCTCAGTGGAAATCCCGGCTGCGCTGCAGGCGTCCTGACGTCCTGTGACGAACGCGCGGCGCCGGCGCCCTGGGATCTTCCTTCAGCCTTCCCAGTTCAGCCGACAGGTCGGTGAAGCGCTCGGCGACCACATGGATCACCCCCTCGGCGGATTGCACCTTGCCGTGCACGACCAGGAACGAGGCGGTCATCACCGTATTGCGGTCGGCCTCGAAGCGATCCTTCCAGACCACCGCGTTGGCGACGCCGGTTTCATCCTCCAGCGTGACGAACACCACGCCCTTGGCGGTGCCCGGTCGCTGCCGGATCAGCACGATCCCGGCCACCGCCACCCGCTGGCCGTCCTTGATCTCCGGCAGGCGATCAGCGCTGATCACCCCCATGCCGTCCAGCATCGACCGGTAGAAGGCGCAAGGGTGGGCCTTCAGCGACAGGCTGGTGGTGCGATAGTCCTCGGCCACCGCCTGGGGTAGGGCCATGACCGGCAGGCTGACCGCCGCCTCGAACAGCGGCAGGCCCGCCAGCAGCGGCGCCTGGACCGGCGCCTTGTTCTCGCCCTTCACGCCCTTGACCGCCCACAGGGCCTCGCGCCGGCTCAGGCCGGTTGACGCAAAGGCGTCGGCCTCGGCCAGCAACTCCAGCGCCCGTTGCGGCACGCCGTATTGCGCGAAGTCGGCCGGCGTTCGCGCGCCCTCCTCCCGCGCCATGGCCAGCAGCTTGGCCTCAGCTTCCCGCACGCCCTTCACCTGGCGCAGACCCAGGCGAACGGCCTTCCAGAACGGGCGGGTTTCGGGGTTGAAGAGCTTGTTCCCGGAAACCCTGTCATCCCGGACGAGCGCGGAGCGCGAAGATCCGGGACCGCCGGAAGCGCGGCGCTCTGGATCGGTCCCGGATCTTCGCTTCGCTTCGTCCGGGATGACATTGGAGGTTGGCGCAGCCTTCGGGATGTCTTCCAGCGTGCAGTCCCAATCGCTGTTCATCACGTCGGGCGGCCGCACCTCGACGCCATGCTCCCGCGCATCACGCACCAGCTGGGCCGGCTGATAGAACCCCATCGGCTGGGAGTTGATCAGCACCGCGCAGAACACATCGGGCCAGGCCCATTTCAGCCAGGCCGAGACATAGACCAGCTTGGCGAAGCTGGCCGCGTGGCTCTCGGGAAAGCCATAGTGGCCAAAGCCCTCGATCTGCTTGAAGCAGCGCTCGGCGAAGTCGCGCTGATAGCCGCGCCCGGCCATGCCCTCGACGAACTTGTCGCGATATTCGGCCGGCGTGCCCAGGTTCTTGAAGGTGGCCATGGCCTTGCGCAGGCCGTCGGCCTCGTCGGGCGTGAACTTGGCGGCCTCGATGGCCAGACTCATCGCCTGTTCCTGGAACAGCGGCACGCCGAAGGTCTTGCCCAGTATGCCCCTCAGCTCGTCGGCCGGGCCGTGCTCGGGCGACGGCGCGGGCCATTCCACCGGGTCCTGGCCGTTTCGGCGGCGCAGATAGGGATGGACCATGTCGCCCTGGATCGGGCCGGGTCGGACGATCGCCACCTCGATCACCAGGTCATAGAACTCCGCCGGGCGCAGCCTGGGCAGCATCGACATCTGGGCCCGGCTCTCGACCTGGAACACCCCGACCGAGTCCGCCTTGGACAACATGTCATAGACGCCCTTCACCTCGCGGGGCACGTCGGCCAGGTCGGTGATCTGCTGACCATGCTCGGCCCGCAGCATGCCAAAGCCGCGCTGGATGGCGGTCAGCATGCCCAGCGCCAGGATGTCGACCTTCATCAGGCCCAGGCTGTCGATATCGTCCTTGTCCCACTCGATGAAGGTGCGGTCCTTCATCGCCGCGTTGCCGATCGGCACGGTCTCGTCCAGCCGGCGCTTGGTCAGGACAAAGCCGCCGACGTGCTGCGACAGGTGGCGGGGAAAGCCCAGCAGCTCGGTGGCCAAACTGACGGCGCGGGCGATCTCGGGCGCGTCGGGATCGAGGCCCGCCTTGCGGATATGCTCCTCCGGCAGGCCCGAGCCCCAGCTGCCCCAGACCGTGGCGGCCAGCAGGCTGGTGACGTCCTCGGTCAGGCCCAGCGCCTTGCCCACGTCGCGGATGGCGCTGCGCGGCCGGTAGTGGATCACCGTGCCGCAGATGGCGGCATAGTCGCGGCCATAGCGGCGATAGACGTACTGCATCACCTCCTCGCGCCGCTCGTGCTCGAAATCGACGTCGATATCCGGCGGCTCGCCGCGATTTTCCGAGATGAAGCGGGTGAACAGCAGGCGGTGCTCGGTGGGGTCGATCGAAGTGACACCCAGGCAGTAACAGACCGAGGAATTGGCCGCCGATCCGCGCCCCTGGCACAGGATCCCCATGGCCCGGGCCTCCTGCACGATGTCATGCACGGTGAGGAAATAGTTGGGGTAGTCCATCTTGCCGATCAGGCGCAGCTCTTCGCGCAACTGGTCGGCGACCTTGCCTGGCACGCCTTTCGGATAGCGCCAGGCCGCTCCCGCCCAGGTCAGGTCGGTCAGGTGCTGCATGGCGCTCTTGCCCGGCGGTACAGGCTCGTCGGGATATTCCTCTCGCAGTTGGCTCAGGTCGAAGCCGATGCGCTCAACGATCTCCATCGTGCGTTCGACGGCGCGCGGCCAGCGCTCGAACAGGCGCGCCATTTCCTGCGGCGTCTTCAGGTGGCGCTCGGCATTGGCCTCCAGCCGAAAGCCCGCCTCGTGGATCGAGCAGTGCTCGCGCACACAGGTCATGACGTCCTGTAGCGGCCGCCGCTCGGGCGCGTGGTAGAGCACGTCATTGGTCGCCACCATCGGGGCGCCGGCCGCGCGGGCCAGCTCGTCCAGCCGCGCCAGCCGTTGCAGGTCGCGGGCCGCATAGGCCCGGCTGGCGGCCAGCCAGACCCGGCCTCGCAGGTCTCCGCTCATGCGGGTCAGGTCAGTCGTGAAGGCTTCGTCCAGCTTGGCGGGCGGCACGATCAGCGCCAGCTGGCCGTCGGCATGCTGCAGGAAATCCTCCCAGTGCAGCTCGCATTCGCCCTTGCCGGCCCGGCGCTGCCCCACGGTCAGCAGCCGGGTCAGCCGCGCGAAGGCCTCGCGGTCGGACGGGTAGCACAGCAGGCTGGGCGTCCCGTCGGCGAAGTCCAGCCGGCAGCCGGTCAGGGCGCGGACCTTCAGGTCCTTGGCCGCCGTCCAGGCGCGCACCACGCCCGACAGGGTGTTGCGGTCGGCGATCCCGACAGCGGCCAGACCCAGCCCCTGGGCGGTAGGCATCAGCTCGCGGGCGTGCGACGCCCCGCGCAGGAACGAGAAGTTGCTGGTGGTCTGGAGTTCGGCATAGGCGACCATCAGCCAAACAGCCCATGCAACCACCACTTCGGGTCCTCGCCCGTCCCAAACAGGCCCTGGCGAAAGATCCAGAACCGGCCGCCGGCCTCGTCCTCGACCCGGTAATAGTCGCGGATCCTGCCCGGCCCGGTGTCGTCGAAATCGCCGCGCCACCATTCCTGGCCGATGCGCTCGGGGCCCTCGGCGCGGCGCACCCGGTGCGAGCGGCCGCGCCACTGGAACTGGACCGGCGGGTCATCAGGCAGCTTGGCCATCGCCGTGATCGGCTCGGGCCGCTTGAACAGCCGCACCGGCCGAGGCCGCTCCGGATCCCAGGTCTGGCCGGAGGGCGAGCCCAGCGGCGCGCGGCGGATCACCGAGCGTTCCGGCACGTGGCTCTCGTGCGGATCGGCCCGCCAGACCCGGTCCTCGCCCAGGCGGTTGATCAGCCGGTCGACCAGCGGGGCCAGGGTCTCGTCCAGCCCAGATCCCGCCTCGGCGTCCAGCCGCGCCTGGACGGCGGTCAGGGGCTCGACGTCGCCGGCGAAGACCGTGACCACCTCTATGCCGAAGCCGGGGTCGATCACGTCCAGCTTGGGGACCATCAGCCGGGTCAGACGCGCGGCGTCGCGGCCGGGCCGCGCCAGCCCGGCCCGCACCGGCATGGCCTTGCCGTCCAGGCGGTGAAAGACCACCTCGAAGCGCCGCGCGCCTTGGCCCTCGGCTTCCAGACGGCGGCAGATCAGGGCCGTGACGTCGCCGACCACCCGGGCCAGGTCGTCGGGCGCGCTGATCGGCTCGGCGAAGGCCAGACGGTCGAACCACGGACTGGCCGGCCGGCGATAGACCAGGGCCTCGCCCGCCGCACCCAGAGCCTGGTCCAGGCGCAGGGTCAGGTGCATGCCAAACCGCCGGGCCAGCTGGGCGCGGGGCAGGCCCAGCAGTTGCGCGATCCGGAACAGGCCCAGACGCGGCAGTTGGGCCGTCGCCGCCTCGTCCAGCCGCAGGGCCGCCACGGGCAGCTCGGCGAGGCGCGCGCGTTGACCGTCCGGGGGCGCGATCTCGCCGGTCTCGCCGAACCGAGCCAGAGCCCAGGCCGCGCCGGGCGTGTCGGCGATCGCCGCCCGGGCCGGCACGCCCCAGCGGGCCAGCCGCGCCAGCAGGTCGGCCAGCATCGCCGCCTCGCCGCCCCACAGGTGGTCGGTCCCGGTGATGTCGAGGAACAGGCCGTCATCACCATCGATCGCCACGGCCGGCGAGAACCGCACGCACCAGTCGCACAGGGCCTCCAGCGCCGCACGGTCGGCCTCGGGATCGTGGTCGGCCGTGACCAGGTCGGGACACAGCGCCATGGCGTCGGCGGCCTTCTGGCCGGGACGCAGGCCCAGGGCCTGGGCAGCCTCGTCGACGGCGGCCAGGCGGCGGGTTCCGGCTTCGGAGACCAGCAGGGCGAAGGGCGGCGGGGCAAGTCCTCCCCCTGAAGGGGGAGGTGTCGGCGCAGCCGACGGAGGGGGAAGTCGGCGAGCGTTGCGGATCACTTCCCCCTCCGGCGCTTCGCGCCGCCTCCCCCCCTGGGGGGAGGACTTGTCACCCAGCCCGTCGCAACCCGGATTCCGCCGCCGCCACGTCGTGATCGGCCAGTTGGGACACCAGACGGAAAGGATGCGGGCCATGCTCGGCCTCCGAAGACTCCAAAACCCATGCGCCGGAACGTCCGCCCCGGCAGCGCTCAAGCTCGACCCGCCAGCGCGGCGGACCCAGGCCCGGAACATCCGGCGGCGGCTGGCTGGGCGCGCCGGCGATACGCCAACGGCTGAACGACGACGAGCCCGACACCGTCCGCGCCCTCCCCGCCGGTCCGCCATAGGGCCGCCGGTGCAGCAGCACCCCGAAACTGCCGCGCTTCTCGCAGGCCAGCTGCAGCCGGCGACCGGCCTTCAGCTCCGGGGCCTGGGCCTCGCCGATGGCGGCCGCGACGCCCACCGTGGAGAGGGCGTCCTCCAGCACCGACAGCACCTCGGCCTCGTCGCGGGCCCTGACCTGGATCAGCCGGCCCGTGGGGACGTCGAGCCCCGCCAGACCGGGCGCGAACAGGTCGGCGCGCCGCATCACCCACACCACCGCCCCGGTCTTGAGCAGGGGCCGGATCAGCAGGGCGGCGAAGGCGGCGGGGGCGGCGGAGGTCTCATCCTCCAGCCCGGCCCCCATCACCTCGTGCCAGCATCCGGACGGCAGGCCGCCGGCCGGAAAGCAGCTGTCGATCGCCGCATCGCCAAAGCTCAGGACCGGACTCGGAGTCCGAGTCCCTGCTTCCAGAGCAGCGATCTGGCCCTTCAATGCCGCCAGGCGCGCCTCGCGCGGTACGGCCATAACTCCATTCCTTTGTTCCTATTTTGTTCTGATCTTATGGGCTTGGAGAGTCAAGCGGGGGCGGCCATGGTGCGTCAAACGGCCGTATGAAGCCCCTTCCAGGAACCGCCATGACCTTCCAGCGCGTGCTGATCGCCAATCGCGGCGAAATCGCCCTCCGCATCGCCCGCGCCGCCGCCGAGTTGGGGATCCAGAGCGTGGCGGTGTATGCCGGCGATGACGTAGCCAGCCCGCATGTCGCCGCCGCCGACCAGGCCGTCGCCCTGCCCGGCTCCGGCGCCCGCGCCTATCTCGACATCGACGCCATCATCGCCGCCGCGAAGGGCGCGGGCTGCGACGCCCTGCATCCCGGCTATGGCTTCCTGTCGGAAAACGCCGGCCTGGCCCGCGCCTGCGCGGCGGCGGGAATCACCTTCATCGGCCCCGCGCCCGAGCATCTGGAGACCTTCGGCGACAAGGCCGCCGCCCGGGCCCTGGCCGCGAAGCTGAACGTCCCCCTGATCCCCGGGACCGGCGCCCTGGACCTGCCGGCCGCGCAGGCCTTCCTGACCCAGCACGGCGCGATCATGCTGAAGGCCCGGGCCGGCGGCGGCGGACGCGGCATGCGGCTGGTGCTCGACCCCGGCGAGTTGGACGCCGCCTTCGCCGCCTGCACCCGCGAGGCCAAGGCCGCCTTCGGCGATGACGGCCTCTACGCCGAAAAACTGATCGAAAGCGCGCGCCACATCGAGGTGCAGATCGTCGGCGACGGAACCCGCGTGCTGGCGGTGGGCGACCGCGACTGCTCCCTGCAGCGCCGCAACCAGAAGCTGGTCGAGATCGCCCCCGCCCCCAACCTGCCGGACGCCACCCGCGCGGCCATGGCCAGCGCCGCGCAGGCCCTGTGCGCCGGCTATCGCGGCCTGGCGACCGTGGAATATCTGCTGGATACGGCCACCGGCGACTTCGCCTTCATCGAGACCAATCCGCGCCTGCAGGTCGAGCACACCGTCACCGAGGAGGTCACGGGTCTGGATCTGGTGCGCCTGCAGTTCGAGCTGGCGGCCGGCAAGACCCTGACCGAGCTGGACCTGACCGCCGCCCCGCCCGCCGTCGGCGCCGCGATCCAGGCCCGGATCAACGCCGAAACCCTGACCGCCGACGGACTGGTCAAACCCTCGTCCGGAACCCTCACCGCCTATGCCCCGCCGGGCGGTCCCGGCGTGCGGGTGGATGGCGCGGGCGCGGTCGGCCTGGCGGTGGGCGGGGCCTATGACAGCCTGCTGGCCAAGGTGATCGCGCGAGGCCGCAACCCGGCCGAAGCCGCCGCGCGCCTGGACCGGGCCCTGGGCGAGTTCACGATCACCGGCGTCGCCACCACCGCGCCGCTGATCCGCGCGATCCTGGCGCAGTCGGACTGGAAGGACGGCGCGGCCACCACCCGGTTCATCGACGACCACGCCGCCGAGCTGGTCGCCGGGCTTCCCCTGCCGCCAGAGAGCGCCCAGGCCCACTTCGAAACCCTGGACGGCGCGCTGACCATCGCCGCGCCGCTGGCCGCCACGGTCGGGGCGATCGAGGCCGTCGAAGGCGATCTCGTCCGCCCCGGCCAGGCCCTGGCGGTGCTGGAGGCCATGAAGATGGAGCACCTCGTCCACGCCGCGTCCGGCGGACGGGTGCTGAGGATCGCCGTACAGCCGGGCCAGACCGTGGCCGAGGGCCAGCCGCTGCTGTTCCTCGAGCCCGTCGAAATGGACGCCGCCATCGCCGCCGACGCGGCCGCCGAGGACCTGGACGCCATCCGCCCCGACCTGGCCGAGGTCATCGCCCGCCATCGCTTCACCCTCGACGAGGCCCGCCCCGAGGCCGTCGCCCGGCGTCGCAAGACCGGCCATCGCACGGCGCGGGAGAACATCGACGATCTGGTCGATCCCGGCAGCTTCCTCGAATACGGCGCCCTGGCCATCGCCGCCCAGAAACGTCGGCGCACGACCGAGGACCTGATCGCCAACACCCCCGCCGACGGCCTGATCACCGGCATCGGCACGGTCAATTGCGGCCTCTTCGCGCCCGACAAGGCCCGCTGCGCCGCCCTGGCCTATGACTTCACCGTGCTGGCCGGCACGCAGGGCGCGATGAACCACCGCAAGACCGACCGGTTGATGGCGGTGATCGCCGACCAGAAACTGCCCGTGGTCTGGTTCGCCGAGGGCGGCGGCGGACGCCCCGGCGACACCGACACCACGGCCGTGGCCGGGTTGGATGTGCCCACCTTCCGCAGCTTCGCGCAGCTGTCCGGCATCGTGCCCAAGATCGCCATCGTCGCCGGCCGCTGCTTCGCCGGCAACGCCGCCATCGCCGGCCTGTCGGAGATCATCATCGCCACCAAGGACAGCAATCTGGGCATGGGCGGTCCGGCCATGATCGAGGGCGGCGGGCTGGGCGTGTTCCGGCCCGAACAGATCGGCCCCTCGGCCCATCAGTGGGCCAATGGCGTCATCGACATCCTGGCCGACGACGAGGCCCACGCCACCCGACTGGCCAAACAGGCCCTGTCCTATTTCCAGGGCGCGCTGACCGACTGGACCGCCCCCGACCAGCGGCGGCTGCGCCATGCGATCCCCGAGAACCGCCTGCGGGTTTATGACGTCCGTACACTGATTAATGGCCTCGTGGACGAGGGCACGTTCCTGGAACTGCGCGGCGGCTTCGCGGCCGGCATGGTCACCGGCCTGATCCGCATCGAGGGCCGCCCCATGGGTCTGATCGCCAACGATCCGCGCCATCTGGGCGGGGCCATCGACGGCGACGGGGCCGAGAAGGCCGCGCGGTTCCTGCAGCTGTGCGACGCCTTCGCCCTGCCGGTGCTGAGCCTGTGCGACACCCCCGGCTTCATGGTGGGACCCGACAGCGAAGACGCCGCCGCCGTGCGCCGCGTCAGCCGCCAGTTCATCGCCGGCGCCAAGCTGCGCAGTCCGCTGTTCACCGTGGTGACCCGCAAGGGCTATGGCCTTGGCGCGCAAGCCATGGCGGGGGGCAGCTTTCATTCCCCCGCCTTCATCGCCGCCTGGCCCACGGGCGAGTTCGGCGGCATGGGCCTGGAGGGCGCCGTCAAGCTGGGCTACCGCAAGGAGCTGGAAGCCCTGGGCGATCCGGCCGAGCAGAAGGCGCTCTACGACCAGCTGGTGGCCCGGCTCTATGCGGCCGGCAAGGCGACCAGCATGGCGGCGGCCCTGGAGATCGACGCGGTGATCGACCCGGCCGACACCCGGCGCTGGGTGGTCGGCGGGCTGGACGCGGCGGCGGGATCGGCGCGGCCGTGGGCGGTGCGGGTGGATAGCTGGTGAGGTCAGGCTCCCGAGGCCGGTCGAACGCGGATGCTGGGGAGGTCGGTTGTGGGTGGGAGGCGGACCTCGGAACCCCTCTCTCTATGAGAGAGGGTTTCAAAAACGTCGCAACGGGTCGGGAGCACCCTTTGCCTTCCCTCCCGAAAGCCGACGTCCGGCGTCGCGCTCCCAAGTCCTCCCCCTGAAGGGGGAGGCGGCCGGAGGCCGGAGGGGGAAGACCGCAATGGGTCAGCCGTCACTTCCCCCTCCGTCGGCCCGAACGGGCCGACACCTCCCCCGCTAGGGGGAGGACTTGAGGGGATAGATCGCCCCCAATCCCCGTAGTTTCCAGAACAAACTCCAGCCAGATCAGCAGCTTGTAAAATAGTTGATCGCGCCAATCCTCGGCGCTCAAACCGCCCGTATTCTTGTTGCTGTCCCCGTCGCAGGGGGAGGCGCCTGGATCAGGCCCAACAGCGGCGATGGGGATGGAGCTGAGCGGGGCCGCGCGGTCACGCGGCG
>CAYRTE010000049.1:0-31691 GCA_964427205.1 uncultured Caulobacter sp. | reverse complement strand
GCGCATCCCGCCGTTGAGCATCACTCGCCGCCCTCGATCAGGCCCACGCGGCGGGCCGAGGCGTTCAGGCAGCTGTCATTGATGGCGCGGCGCTCAACCGCGGTGGCGCCCGACGGCACGCAGACGATGACCTTGGGGTTCACGAAGCCCTTGCGGTTGTGAACCTTGCGAATGAAATACTTGATCATCTCCTCGGCGACTTCGAAGTCGGCGATGACCCCGTCGCGCATCGGACGGATGGCTTCCATGTGACCCGGCGTGCGGCCCAGCATCTGCTTGGCTTCGATACCCACGGCGTGAACGATCTTGCGACCACCGACATTGCGAAGCGCCACAACCGACGGCTCGTTCAGAACGATCCCCTTGCCCTTCATATAGATAAGGGTGTTGGCCGTTCCGAGGTCGATGGCGATGTCGTTGGAGATCACGCCGAAGAGGGAAGAAAACATTGAAAGCCCTGACTGAGGGATAGAGGGGCAAAACGCGGCAATTCAAGACAAAAGCAGGCTCTGGACCAGTCTCGGCGCGAAGCGGACTTCGTGCGCGATTCACTACCTAACCCACTACCGGACAAGGACAACATGATTCCCCGGAATCGCCGTCTCATCCGGGTCTTCGTGCTCCGGGACACGACGGGAGCGCCGCCCCCTGGCCGCGCCGTCGCCTGACAGCCCCAAAGCGCGTCGACATTGCCCGTTTGCCCTGCGAAAGCGTTGATTTCAAGGTCTATTCGCGGCCCGTCCAAAGGCATTTGCCGCAAGGGTCCGCAAGCACCCGATCATGGCGGAATCTAGCCCAACGCGGCCATGACCACGCCGAGCGCCGTGACCACTCCGGCGACCATCTGCAGACGGGTCAGGCGCTCGGCGAACAGGCGTCTTCCGGCCAGGGCGGCGATGGGCATTTCGACCACGCCAACGGCCCGGACCGGCCCCACCGGACTTAAGGCCATGGCGGTGAACCACAGCCCGGAGGCCGCCGCGCCGCAGAATCCGGCTCCCAGCGATTGCCGCCAGACCGCGACCACAGCCCTGAGGGCGGCGGGGTTGCGGACCGCCAGGACGCTGGTCAGGGCCACGGTCTGGATCGCCTGCACCACCATCACCGTGGCGAAGGCCGAGACCACCGCATGAGCGGGATCAAGCGTGAGACTGGCCTGGCGAAAACAGTTGGCGCTGAGCGCGAACAGCGCGCCGGAGCCCAGGCCCGCCAGGGCCGCGCCGCGCCGCATGACCACCTCGCCCCTGGGCCAGGTCAGGGCGGCCAGGCCAGCGGACGCCACCAGCCCGCCGGTCCAGGTCAGCGCGCTGATATGATCGCCAAACAGCAAGGCGCCCCAGACCAGGGCGAATGGCAGACCGCTCTGCTGCATCGCCGTGCCTAGCGCGAAGGTCGAGCGGTGCATGGCGACCAGCTGGGCCGCCGTCGCGGCCATCTGCGCGCCGGCGCCCAGAACGCAGGCCAGCCAGAACCAGGCGGTCGGATGCGCCTGGGCGTCCGGCGTCAACAGCCAGGCCACGCCGGCGAACAGCGTGGCGAACGGCAAACCGAAGAGGAACCGCACCAGGGTCGCGCCCCACGGCCCTGCTCCGCCCATGACCGAGCGTTGGGCGGCGTTACGGGCGACCTGCAAAGCCGCCGCGCCGATGGTGATGGGGATCCAGATCATGTTCGTCGCGCCGCTATCACCAAGCCCGAGGCCCAGGAGAGGCTGACGGTCGCGAGGTCGGGATGGCTTTTGAGCCGCGCGGTCAGCGCGTCAACCCGCGCCTGATGATTGTCAGGCCAATTGGGCTGCGGGAGCATGTCATCGATGATGTAGAGACCGCCCGGCGCCAGCAAGGCCAGCGCCGCGTCCAGGCCATCGTACTTGCCGGGCCAGGCGTCAGCGAAGATCAGGTCGAAACTTCCCGTCGCCTGCCCTCGCACGACGTCGAGGCCGTCGGCGATCACGAAGCGGACCCGTGGATCATCGACCAGCGCCTCGCGCGCCACGGCCTGGACGCGCTCGTCCGTATCGACGCTGAGCAGGGAGGCGTCAGCGCTCATGCCGGCGGCCAGGCACACGGTGGCGAGACCCGTGCCGGCGCCGAGCTCCAGCAGGTTTCCGCCGGGCTTGGAGGCGGCCAGCACGCGCAACATCGCACCAGTGTCGGGCTCGGAGGGCATGTCGAAGCCCAGCGCGGCCGTGCGGACGCCGGTCTCGCGCCAGGCCGGGGGCAAGGCGGCTGTGTTGTCGCCGAACGATGGCGCGGAAGACTGGGTCATCAGACCTTTTCCTTATGCCGCCCTTGCACGAACGGCGTGGTTCCGAATGGAGCCCTTGCGGGGACCTGGCGCAGAAAACCGATGTCGACGACGTCACGAGACGCGTCATCACAGAAGAAGGCATCGACCATGTCGTCCCACCCGCTCCGGTCCCACCCTTTCAGACAGGCCGCACAATTTCTGCTTGGCGTTCCGACGCAAGGGATCAACCCGGTTCTAGGCCGCATGCTGGATCTGGCCGAGGCCACCCCGCTCTGCTTCGTCGCGGTCGCGGGTCCTGGTGCCGGCGAGGCCATGAGCCAGCTTTGGCGGCGGGGCTATCACCGGGTCGAGGCGGCGCGACGGGCCACCTGCAGGGCGGCCGACGAACAGAGCGACATCCTGTTGATCCTGGGCTGCGAGACCCTGGCCGACGCCCGCGCTGTCTGCGCCTCCACCCTGACCATGCTGCGTCCTGGCGGCGCGTTGGTGATCGACGCGGGCGCGTTCCTGGACGAGGCGCCGCGCCGACAGCTGTGCGAAGGCCTGCGCGACCTGGGTCTGGAGACCCAGCCCCAGGCCCACCTCTCGTCCGAGATCCTGGCGACGCGGCCCTGGAAGGGTCGCCAGGCCGCCTAGAAGCCGCTGGCGATCGCCGCTTCGGGGCGGCTCTTTTCCTTGCGGGCGAAGAGGTTGTTGAGCGCGTTGACATAGGCCTTGGCCGACGCGGTCAGGGTGTCGGTGTCGGCGGCCTGGCCGGTGGCGATGCGGCCGTCTTCTTCCAGACGCACCGAGACCTGGGCCTGGGCGTCGGTGCCTTCGGTCACCGCGTGCACCTGGAACAGGCGCAGGGCGGCGCTGTGCGGCACGATCTTGTGGATGGCGTTGAACACCGCGTCGACGGGACCATCGCCCGTCGCCTCGGCGGTGCGCTCCTGGCCGTCGACATCCAGGGTCAGTTCGGCCGACTGGCCATCAGTGCCGGCCACGACGCGCAGGTGCAGGACGCGAATCTTCTCCGAGCCGCGCGCCAGGGCGTCGTCGACCAGGGCGATGATGTCGTCGTCGTAGACATGCTTCTTGCGGTCGGCCAGGTCCTTGAAGCGGCCAAAGGCCTCCTTCAGGGCGTTCTGGCCCAGTTCATAGCCCAGGTCCTTCAGCTTGGCGCGGAAGGCGTGGCTGCCCGAATGCTTGCCCATGACCAGGCTGGACGGCGCCTGGCCGACCGATTCCGGGGTCATGATCTCGTAGGTCTCGCGGTTCTTCAGCATCCCGTCCTGGTGGATGCCGCTTTCATGCGCGAAGGCGTTCTTGCCGACGATGGCCTTGTTATACTGCACCGGGAAACCGGTGATGGCCGAGACATAGCGGCTGGCGCGGGTGATGTGGGTGGTGTCGATCTTGGTCTCGTAAGGCAGCTTGTCGCCGCGCACCTTCAGGGCCATCACGACCTCTTCCAGCGCGGCGTTGCCGGCGCGCTCGCCCAGGCCGTTGATCGCGCACTCGATCTGGCGCGCGCCGCCCTGCACGCCGGCCAGGCTGTTGGCCACGGCCAGGCCCAGGTCGTTGTGGCAGTGGGTCGAGAAGATCACCTTGTCGGCGCCCTCGACGTTCTGGGTCATCCAGCTGAACAGGTCGGCATATTCCGACGGATAGGTGTAGCCGACGGTGTCGGGCAGGTTGATCGTCGTCGCGCCGGCCTTGATTGCGGTCTCGATGGCGCGCCGCAGGAACTGGCGGTCGCTGCGCGTGGCGTCCTCGGCCGACCACTCGACGTCGTCGCGCAGATTGCGGGCGTGGCCGACCGAGCGGGCGATCACGTCGATGACGGCGTCCGGCTCCATCTGCAGCTTGTGCTTCATGTGCAGATCGCTGGTGGCGATAACCACGTGGATACGGCCGCGTTGCGTGCCCTTCAGGGCCTCGGCGCAGCGATCGATATCGACCTGATGGGCGCGGCACAGACCGGCGATGGTCGAGTTCTTGACGATCTTGGCGATCTCGCGAACCGCCTCGAAATCTCCGTTCGATGCGATCGGGAAACCGGCCTCGATGATGTCGACGCCCATCTCCTCGAGGATCTTGGCCAGCTCCAGCTTTTCGTCATGCGACATGGACGCACCGGGCGATTGCTCGCCGTCGCGCATGGTGGTGTCGAAGATCACGACATTGTCGCGCTTGTCGAAAGCGCCGTTAGCTACGGAGGTCATTTGGTTACTCGTCGGAAGGTGTCTGCGTGCGGGGCGGCTGCGGGTAAATCATCCCCTGCGCGCCCGGCCACGACGATGCGTGACCCTAGAGCGCCCAGGGGCTGGTAAGCCGAAGCAGAAGCAGGGTGCGCGCGACGTTCATGCGCACTTTCTACACATCACCCCGGAATCCAGCAAGCATTTTGCGCCCGGAGCGCGATTGGCCGCACACGGCGCAACTTCCATCCAGACATCAAACTATTTGAGGCGCGTCACGATCGGAAAATCGTTCGGAAAGGCGTCAAACCACCCCGACAGCCGGCTCATGGCGGACCGATCCCCGTCCAGCTTGACCTCACCGGTCAGGATCTTGGGCAGCAGCGGCGTCCCGCGGAACAGCGAGTCGAGGAACACCGGCCGGGCCACGGTCAGGGTGGCGTCGACCGTTTCACCCGTGGCGAGCGGTTGGGCCACCAGAACCCGGTTGCGAACCTCGACCAGGAACCGCTCGTTGCGCTCCGGGAAGACGAAGGCCAGCTTTAGGCGCGCATCGCCAACCTTCTCGGCGTTCAGCCGGATGGCCAGGACGTCGAAGATCGTCTGGCTTTCCAGGCCCAGCAGCAGGTCCTGCTGCGCCATCGAGGCCGGCGCCTTGCGCACCCCGCTACGCAGTTCGTCGGTCGCCGTCAGGTACATGTTCCGCCAGATGGCGTTTTCGGTCTGATAGCCGAGCTGCTCATAGACGGCGGCAAGTTGCGCCCGGGCGGCCTTGTCGCCGCTGTCGCCCATCACGACATGGTTCAGCAGGCTGGCGGCCCAGGCGTAGTCACCCGCCTTGGCGGCCTCGGCGGCCATGCCCCTGACCTTGTCGGCGCCGCCCATCGCCGCGACGTAGCGCTTGCCCGTCTCCGCCGGCGGCGCGGGCGCCAGGTGGGCGGGATTGGCGTCGTACCAGCCCATGTAGCGCTGATAGACCGCGCGGCTGTTGAAGCTCGTGCTCCCGTAGTAGCCGCGATTGTACCAGTCCCTGGCCAGGCTTGGCGGCAGTTCGAGCTGAGCCGCGATCTCGTCGCCGGTCAGGCCGTGGTTCAGCAGCCGAACCGACTGGTCGTGCAGGTACTTGTAAGTGTCGCGATGCTCGGTCAGCACGGTCTTGACCGTCTCGCGGCCAAAGCGCGGCCAGCCATGACTGGTGATCATCAGGTCGGAACCGTCGGCGAACAGCCGGATCGACTCGGTCAGGTAGTCGGCCCACGCCTTGCTGTCGCGCACCAGCGCCCCGCGCGGGGTCAGGACGTTATGCATGGACGGGCTGACGTTCTCGGCCATGTCCAGAATACGCAGGTCCGGCAGGTAGAGATTCATCTCGGCCGGCGCTTCGGTGTTGGGCGTGTATTGGAAGCGAACCTTCACGCCGTCCAGCACCAGCTCCTGGCCCGTGTGGTCGATGGTCTGGGTGGGCGGGATCAGGGTGATCGTACCCTTGGCGATGCCCTGACCGATGCCCGAGCTGATCTGCCCCTCAACGCCCGGCGGCAGCATGATTCCGAACTGGTACTGGGCCCGGCGGGCCATGGCGTTGCCGGCCAGCACGTTCTCGCTGACCACCTCCTTCATGAAGCCCTCGGGCGCGACGATGGCCACCTTGCCGGCCTCGACGTCCTTCTGATCGACGATGCCGCGCACGCCGCCGAAGTGGTCGCTGTGGCTGTGGGTGTAGATGACCGCGCGGATCGGCAGCGCGCCGAGCTTCTCGGTGACCAGCTCGAAGGCCGCCCGCGCGGTCTCGGCCGTGGTCAGCGGATCGACGACCACCCAGCCGCTATCGCCCTTGATGAAGGTGATGTTGGAAACATCGAAGCCCCTTACCTGCCAGACTCGTTCAGAGACCTGAAAAAGGCCGTGACGCGCCAGCAGTTGGGCCTGCCGCCAGAGGCTGGGGTTCACCGTGGCCGGCGGCTCGCCCTTCAGGAAATCATAGGCCGCGAGATTCCACGCCACCTGGCCGTCGGCGCGCTTGATCAGCGGATCGGCGCGCGTGCCCAGAAAGCCGCGATCGGCGAACTCGAAGTCCTGACGGTCGGAGAATGGCAAAGCCTGGGCGACGGCCTTGTGTCGGTCGACGGTGATGCCCGAGGCCGGCTCGCCAGCGTGAACGACCAGCGGAATCACGAAAAGCGAAACTGCCGACACGACAAGCGCCACTTTATAGTTAAGCTTGAATCCCGACACCGAATCCCCCCCGTTTCGTAATTTGAAACCTTATAGTTTCATTCTACATATCACCGAAGATGACCGCAGCAAACCAAGCTCGAACACCCAAGCCTCGCGGTGGTCCCGGTCAGCCCAAGCCGCGGGTCGATCGGGACGCGCGCGCCCAGGCCGTGCTCGACGCCGCTGTGATGGTGTTCGCCGAGAAGGGTCTGCAGGCGACGACGATGCAGGACATCGCCGACCGGGTGTGCATGGCGAAGATCCTGATCTACCGGCTCTATCCGTCCCGCCAGGCCCTGATCGACGCCCTGTTCAGCGAGATCCTGGTTGAGATCGAGGCCATCGCCGCCCAACCGTGGGGCGGCTACGGATCGGGCATGGCGGCGTTGATCGAGATGGGCCGGGCCCGCCCCGCCCTGCTCCTGCTACTGCTGCGCGAGGCGCGCGGAGGCCCGGAGACCCTGCCCTGGGCGACAGCCTGCGACGCGCTGCTCGCGGGCCTGACCGAACCGTTCGTGGCGCCGCCGCCAGAAGCCCCGGACGACCTCAAGGCCGCCTGCGCCAACGCCGCGCGGACGTTCCTGCCCTTCGTCATCCAGGCGTGGGTCGCCGGGATAGAGCGCAGCGACGGCATGACCGACGTGGCGCGCATCAAATGGTTCGGTGAGATGGTCCGCGCGTGGCGCTCGGCGACGCGCGCCGCGCTGGATCTGCCGGACGCGCCGGAGCCCCTCACCCTGGCTAGTCAGCCGCCTCGCGCTTCTTGAGCCAGGCGCGGGCGACAAGGCCCGCGACGATCCAGACAGCCACGGCGATCACCAGCAGCACGATGTGCTGCTTGCCGCCCCCGCGCATGGCCTGGACGATCGAATTGCCGGCGAAGGCCGTGAGGCCGATCTTGGGAACAATGCCGATGGCCGTGCCGGCCGCGAAATCGCGCAGGCGCATCGGGGTGACGCCAGCGGCCATGTTGACCACAATGAACGGCGCCGAGGGCACCAGGCGAACGATGAGGCTGGCCAGAAAGCCGTTCTTGCCGATCAGCCGCATGAACTTGGCCACGCCGTCGCCCGCGAATTCGCGCAACACCCTGGCCCCGAACGCCCGTCCCAGCCAGAAGCCGACCAGCGACGATACCAGGGTGCCGATCCAGCTGTAGGCAAAACCGGTCCAGGGACCAAAGGCGACCACCGCCGCGGCGATCAGCACGAACTGCGGCACGCCCAGGAAAGCCATCAGGGCGAAGGCGCCGACGGCCGCTGGCAAGGCCCAGGGGCCGCTGGCGGCGCCCAGCCAATGCTCGACCGTCGCCTCGCCGCTGAAGCCCAGGAACTGGGCCCCGAACAGGAAGACGATCCCCACCCCGCCGAACAGCACGAACGACACCGCCACCGTGCGCCAGGCGCGGGCGTCCATATTGGTCACGAACTCGATGAGGCGGCGCATCACGTCTCCTGCCTCGCTCAATGGCGCCGGTGGGTCAAGCATCGGCCGCGCCTGTGGCGCCTCGATGGCGGGCGGATTAACCACGTCACAGCCCCCAGCCCTTGTTTTTCAAGGGATAGCACTCGCCCGTCACGACATTTCATTTGCCAAGGCTTCACATTACACCGTTACTTATCCACAGGCCGGTGGGGCAAGGACCGTGTCTGAACTGGAGTGACAGACGTGAAGACCCTGGCTGTGATTTCCCGCAAGGGCGGGGCCGGCAAGACAACGCTCTCGGTCAATCTGGCCATTACCGCCCATCTGGCGGGCCTCAAGACCATGATCGCCGACATCGATCCGCAACGCTCGGCGACCGACGCGCTGAAAGCCCGTGTCGCGCCCGGTCCGACGCTGATGGAAATCAACGCCGGCAAGCTGTTCCAGACCAAGGCGAACGCCGGCTACAGCGGCTATGACTGCCTGATCGTCGACACCCCGGCCGCGCCTGACACCGACGTCCTGCAGGCCGTGCAGTGCGCCGACCTCTGCGTGCTGGTATGCCGCCCCACCTTTCTGGATATCGCCTCCATCGCGCGATCGGCCGAAGCCGTTCGCCGTCTGGGCAAGAAGGGGCTGATCGTTCTCAGCCAGGCGCCGCCCCGTCGCAATGGCGCCGAGCCCCTCAGCGTCCTGAAAGCCGCCGAAGCCCTGCGTTTTACCGGCATGCCCATGGCTCCCATCGGCCTGCGCGCCCGCGCCGCCTTCCAGCAGTCGATGGCCCATGGCCGATCGGTCTGCGAGTGGGAGCCAGGCTCGGCCGCCAGCCAGGAAATCCAGCGCCTTTGGGATCACCTGGAAGCCCTGTCGCCGAGCGGTCAAAGCGACCTGTACCTCCGCGCGAACTGAAGCGCGACCCGCGAACCCGCGAGGTCGCGCAGGTTGTATTTCGTTTACATTTTCTCCCTCACTATGGCGAAGCTTGGCGTCGAGCCAATCGATTCCGGTTCAGGTGGCGGCCTGGAGGGAGACTAGCCATGAAGACAATCAGCGTGATTTGCCGGAAAGGCGGAACGGGCAAGACCACGCTCGCCGTCAATCTGGCCATCGCAGCCTTTCTGGATGGCCACAGGGTTATGCTGGCCGACCTTGACCCTCAACGATCAGCCTCGGACGCGCTCCGCGCCCGAAGGCGTCCCGGTCCAGCTTTCGCCGAAGGCTCCGCCGGCAAGCTGTTCCACGCCCAGACCAACGCCAGGCGCGAGGGCGTCGAACTGCTGATCGTCGACACGCCCGCGGCTCCAGAGACGGACGTGGCGCACGCGGTCAATCTTTCGGACATGTGCCTGGTGGTGGGGCGTCCCTCTTTCCTGGATCTGGCCCCCATCGTGCGATCGGCTGACACGGTGCGCCGTCTCAATCGCCAGGGCCTGATTGTGCTCAACCAGGCCCACACCAATCGCCCCGAAGTGGCTCCTGTCGCTTTTCCGGACGTGGTCGAAGCCCTGCGCTTCTGCGGCCTGCCGCTGGCGCCCGCGGGATTACGCTCCCGCAGCGTGTTCCAGCAGGCTATCGCCCAGGGTCAATCGGTCATGGAACTGGAGCCCGACGGGGCCGCGGCCCAAGACATGTCGCGCCTCTGGACGCACCTGAAGTGTGCATGGGCGCTGGGCGACCATGGCCCGGCGTCGCCGGAGCTAGCCGCCCGGGCCGGTTGATCCTATCTCTCTCGCGTCGCCCGTCCCGGGGCGGTGAGAGAGCATGGCATGAAGATCCTTGGCGTTTCCGGCAGCCTGCGCGCCGCCTCGTTCAACACCGCGCTGCTGAGGGCGGCGCAGGCGCTGGCGCCCGAGGACGTCTCCATCGAAATCTTCGGCCTGCACGACCTGCCGCTGTTCAATCAGGACGTCGAGGATGTGGGCGATCCGCCGGCCGTGACCGTCTGGAAAGACGCCATCCGGACGTCCGACGCCCTGCTGCTGGCCTGCCCGGAATATAATGGCGGCATCACTGGCGTGCTGAAGAACGCCATCGACTGGGCCTCGCGCGGCAAGCCCGCCCCGCTGGCCGGCAAGATCTGTTGCCTGGTCGGGGCCAGCCCGGGCGCGACCGGGACGGTCCGCGCCCAGGACGCCCTGCGACTGTCCCTCCGCCGCGCCGGCGCCGAAGCGGTTCCACTGGGCGAGATCCTGGTGGGCCAGGCGCACACCAAGATCATCGACGGCGTGCTGGCCGACGAAACCACGCGGACCTATCTGGCCCGCCATCTGGCGACCTTCGCGGCGCGTTTGCGGAACTAGTTCGCCCGCTTCGAGGCGCCATGTTGGGAATCGAAGTCGAACACGAACATCGGTCCCAGCCCAAAGCAGTCACCGGCCTCAAGAGCGTCGCCCCGCGTTGCGCCGCGGCAAGCGGAGGCGTAAAGACCGCCGCAATCCTGAAAACCGGTTTCCCAGGGGAGTCCCAAGAATGTCGCTCGAGTCCGCCGCCCTGCGGCGCATCGCACCGTCGGCCACCATCGCCATCAGCGCCAAGGCGCGCGCTCTGAAGGCCGCCGGTCGTGACATCATCGCCCTTTCGGCGGGCGAGCCGGACTTCGACACCCCGGACAACATCAAGGAAGCCGGCATCGCGGCGATCCGCGCGGGCAAGACCAAATACACCGACCCCGACGGCATGCCCGAACTGAAGGCGGCGATCTGCGCCAAGTTCAAGCGCGAGAACGGCCTCGACTACAAGCCCAGCCAGGTTCACGTCGCCCCCGGCGGCAAGCCGGTGATCTACAACGCCCTGGTCGCCACCCTGAACCCGGGCGACGAAGTCATCATCCCGGCGCCTTATTGGGTGTCCTACCCCGACATGGTTCTCCTGGCCGGCGGGACGCCCGTGCCGGTCGAGACGACGGCCGAGAGCGGTTTCAAGCTGACGCCGGAAGCCCTCGAAAAGGTCATCACGCCCAAGTCCAAGTGGCTGATCATCAACAGCCCCTCAAACCCCTCGGGCGGCGCCTATACCCGCGCCGAGCTGCAGGCCATCGCCGACGTGCTGCTCAAGCACCCGCAGGTCTGGGTGCTGACCGACGACATGTACGAGCACCTGGTGTTCGACGACTTCGAGTTCACCACCATCGCCCAGGTCGAGCCCAGGCTGTACGACCGCACCCTGACGATGAACGGCGTCTCCAAGGCGTACGCCATGACCGGCTGGCGGATCGGCTACGCGGCCGGCCCCGAGCCGCTGATCAAGGCCATGGCCAAGATGATCAGCCAGACGACCTCCAACCCCTCTTCCATCAGCCAGTGGGCGGCGCTTGAGGCGCTGAACGGCACGCAGGACTTCATCAAGCCCAACGCCAAGCTCTTCCAGGAGCGCCGCGATCTGGTCGTGTCGATGCTGAACCAGGCCCAGGGCATTCATTGCCCAACCCCGGAAGGCGCGTTCTACGTCTATCCGTCGTGCGCAGGCCTGATCGGCAAGACCGCGCCCAGCGGCAAGGTCATCGAAAGCGACGAGGATTTCGCCGTCGAACTGCTGGAAACCGAAGGCGTCGCCGTCGTCCACGGCGCGGCTTTCGGCCTCTCGCCGTTCTTCCGGATCAGTTACGCCACCAGCAACGATGTGCTGGAAGACGCCTGCTCGCGGATCCAACGTTTCTGCGGCAACGTTAAGTAGATCGACAAAATCCTCCCCTTCGGGGGAGGATTCCACTGCGCATCGCGCACAAAGCGCGCTAGGGGTCTCGCCCGTCGCGCTTCCAGCGGCCAAGGAGGTCTTAAATGGCGCGTACTCCCAACTATTCCTTCGAACGTCAGGAACGCGAGCGCGCCAAGGCTCGCAAGGCTGCCGAAAAGGCCGCCGAGAAGGCCGCCGCCAAACAGGCGCAAAATCCCGAGGACGCTCCGTCCCAGACCGACGACCAGTAAAGAACCTTCATGCCCACCCTGACGATGTACAACCACGAGACCGTCGCCCTCGATGGCGAGGTCTTTTCGGACTGCGAGTTTCGCGGCTGCCGCCTCGTCTATTCCGGTGGTGAAGCCCCGACCTTCGATGGCTGCCGATTTGACGAGTGCGAGTGGAAGTTCGACGACGCCGCCGAACGCACCCTGGCTCACATGAAGGTGGTCTGGAACAACGGCGGCAAGGCTCCGGTCCAGGCGCTGATCAAGGAAATCACCGGCGGCGGCGGGCGCTAACCCGCGGCCACTTGCCGAACCGTCGGAATGCGAGACGCCCGCCTGAGGGCGTCTCGGCGGGATCAGCGCGCCTTCGCCAAGCCGCGCGCCTAGCCAGGCAATTGACGACATCCGCCCGGAAAGCGCGTAGGCTTTGATGATCGGCATCCATCCGCTGCCGTCCGCGCCCATGTCGCCGCGTCGAGGATCGGACATGACTCCCGCCGATGACGCGAACCCTATCCGACGTTGAAGACACCCAGACTCTTGCTCAAGCGATCGTCGATACGATCCACGAGCCCCTCCTGGTTCTGGACGAACGCTTCACTGTTCTGGCGGCCAGTCGATCCTTCTACGAAATATTTCAGGTCGATCCGCAGCACACCCTGGGCTGCCTGCTCTATGCCCTGGGCGACGGCCAGTGGGACATCCCGGCGCTTCGGCTCCTGCTTGAGACGATCATCCCCGAACACACCGCCATGGACGGCTTCGAGGTGGATCACGATTTTCCCGGCATGGGTCGCCGCACCATGCTGCTGAACGCCCGGAACGTTGTGTACGCCACCAGTTCCAGCTCAACGATCCTGCTGGCTTTCACCGATGTCACCGCCCGTCGCCTGATCGAACGCGAAAGGGAAGACCTGCTGGAGCGCACCGAGGAGCTCCTTCGGCAAAAGCAGGTGCTGTTGCAGGAGATGCAGCATCGCGTCGCCAACAGCCTGCAGATCATCGCCAGCATCCTGATGCTCAAGGCGCGCGCCGTGACCTCCGAAGAAACCCGCTTCCATCTCAAGGACGCCCACCAGCGGGTCATCTCGGTCGCCGAGGTGCAGTCCCATCTCCATGCCTCCGGCGGTGTCGATCAGATCGAGGTCGGCCCCTATCTCACCAAGCTCTGCGCCAGCCTGGCCACCTCGATGGTCAGTGAGAACCAGCCGATCGCCCTGAAGGTCTTTTCCGACCACGGCCTTATCGGATCCGACAAGGCCGTGAGCATTGGCCTGATCGTCACCGAACTGGTCATCAACGCTATCAAGTATGCCTTTCCCACCCCCAGGAGGGACGCCATGATCAACGTCACCTTCTCCAGCGAAGGCGGCGACTGGGAGCTCAGCGTGGTCGACAATGGCGTGGGCAAGGCCGCGACGTCTCCATCGACCCAGCATGGCGGCCTGGGAACGGTTATCGTTCAGGCCCTGGTCAAACAGCTTGAGGGCCAGATGACGGTGGACGCATCGGTCGGTATGCGTGTCTCGATCAAGAAAGCCCCCTTGCTCCCCCCCGCGCTCGACGACGCCGCCTGAACGACCGTTTGACCCTACCCCCGTCGCAAGGCGATGCTGGGGTCGCCGCGGCGCCAGACCGCACGAACGGGAGGCGCGTGATGCGATTGAACCAACCCAGGATTCATCCCCTGTCCAATGACAGGCTGACGCCCGAACAGGCCGAGATCCTTGCCTCCCTGGGCGGCGGCGGCGTGATCCCGGCGGGGCCCGTCCTGAACATCTTCCGCACCATGGCCCACGCCCCCAAGGCCCTGAAGGCCTTCCTGGCCTGGGGCAACTACATCCTGTCCAAGAAGAACGATCTGCCAGCGCGCGAACGTGAGATCGTCATCCTGCGCACGGGCTTTCTCTGCAAGAGCGGCTATGAGTGGACCCAACACGTCGAGATCGGGCTGCGATGTGGCCTGACACCCGATGAGATCGTCCGGCTCAAGACCGGCCCCGACGCCGGCTGGAGCCCGGCCGACGCGGCGCTGATCCGTGCGGCCGACGAGCTCAACGCCGATCATTTCATCCGCGACACGACCTGGGCCGCCCTGCTGACCCACTTCAGCGAGAAACAGGCGATGGATGTGGTCTTCACCGCCGGTCAGTATACCCAGGTCAGCATGATACTGAACACCTTCGGGGTTCAGCTGGACCCCGGCCAGACCCTCGACCCCGATCTGGACAAGACCTGACGACGGGCGGTCGGGCAAGCGGGTCGCGAGCCTGGTCGCCATGGTGGTGATCGACCCACGATGGCGTTGCCTGCGCGATCTGTTCCGGTTATGTTCACGCCCAGATAGTGGAGAAATCGATGCTCACCCTGTTTCACGCCCCCCGCTCGCGATCGACACGCTTCTTGTGGCTGCTGGAGGAACTGGGCGCGACCTACGAGGTGAAGACCGTCGACATCTATCGTTCGACGACGAAGACGGGCGCTCGTGACCCGGCCAACCCCCATCCCCACGGTCAGGTGCCCGCTCTGCTGGACGACGGCGTACTGATCACCGAGTCCGCCGCCATCGCGCTCTATCTGACCGACAAGTTCCCCGCCAACGGCCTGGGTCCGCAGGTGGGCGATCCGATGCGTGGTCCCTATCTCAGCTGGCTGGCCTACTATGCGGGCGTGTTGGAGCCCGCGGTCGTCAATCTCTGGAAGCAGCGGCAGGACGACGAGGACCGAGCGACCTACCAGGCGCTAGATGATCGGCTGCGGACGACCCTGGAGAAGTCGCCCTGGCTGCTCGGCGACGACTTTTCGGCGGCCGACATGCTGTTTATCAGTCTGCTGCAGTTCGCCCGCCAGATGCTGCCACCGCACGCGATCTATGATGACTGGCTGGCGCGCGCCAATGCCCGCCCTGCCCTGGCGCGAGCCCTTGCCAAGGACGACAGCCAATGATCCGCCGCCCGCCGATCCTCGCCCTGGCCGCCATGCTGGCCCTGTCGACGCCCACTGCGGTGGCGCACGCCGACCCCGCGATCGGAGCGCGGGTCGATGCGGTGCTGACGGACGACGCGGTCACCATCACCGAAGCCGGCAAGACCGTGCTGGTCTATCGGACCAAGCCGCTGGATCCGGCCACCGAGCCGGGCCGACTGAACTATGTGCACCCGCTGTACGCGCCAGACGGCACGGTCCTGACCGAGGACAGGCCGGCAGATCATCCGCATCAACGCGGCGTCTTCTGGAGCTGGCATCAGGTGCTGGTGAACGGCAAGCTGGTGGCCGACGGCTGGTTCATGAAGGGTCTGACCTTTCATGCTCGGGAAAAGCGCTTCAAGGGCGACGCCCAGGGCGGCGGAACCCTGACGGTCAATGCCGACTGGATCGTCACCTCCGGTCCGGAACTCGACTATGTGGCGCGAGAGACGACGAAGGTCAGAGTCTATCCGCTGAAGGACGGCGCGCGCCGCATCGACTTCGACACCCTGATCACCTCGCGGGTCGACGCCCTGGGCCTGGGCGGCAGCGACGACGTCAAGGGCTATGGCGGCTTTTCCCTGCGGCTGGCGCGCCCCGACAAACTGACTTTCGCCTCGGGCGGCAAGACCATCACGCCGACGGACACGGCCGTTGAAGCAGGCGGCTCCATGGGCTTTGCCTGGCCCGCCGAGGCCGGCTCTCCGGCCTGGACCGTGGGCCTGACCTGCAAGGCCAATGAGCAGCCGATCAAGCGCTGGATCCTGCGCAAGTCGCTGTCGATGCAGAACTGCGTCTTCCCCGGCCGCGCGCCGTTCGTGCTCAAGAAGGATGAAACCCTGCGCCTTCGCGAGACCCTGATCATCCGGCCCGCCACGCCGGCCAAGGGACCGTCCGCGCTCAAGACCGAAAAGCCCTGACCATGGCCGAGATCCTCAATCTGAACCGGGCTCGCAAGGCCAAGGCGAAAGTCGAAGACAAGACCCGCGCCGCCGAGAACCGCGCGAAATTCGGTCGCGCCAAGGCCGAGAAGGCTCTGGACGCCGCCCGCGCCGACAAGCTGCGCCGCGACCTGGACGGCGCCAGGCGCGAAGACTGAGGCCGATCTCTAGGGCAAGACGCGATTGATCGCCTTGGATCGCGGATAGGTCGCCAGGAAACGCTCCGCGACGAAGTGCAGAATGACGTCTGGCTGCTCGCTGTCGATCAGTTCACCGATGACGTCGCCCTCGTGCCAGACGAACACCGAGCGCGAGAAATGGTGCGCCAGCAAGTCCACGCTGAGGGTCGCGGTGGAATCACGGAAAATCAGCGCGGTGGGCAGGCTCTTGTCGTCCTGCTCCATGATCACCGTCTCGCGGCCGCCGCCGCCGGGGATGAAACCCTCTGGCGTGCGAACCTGCCGCGCGCGTTTGCGCGATGGCGGCAGGGTGTGGGAAATCACCAGCTCCAGCATGTTGCCAACCCGCGCCAGCGAGGCGTCGACCTCGAACTCTTCCTTCACCGCCTCGGGAAGCTGGATCAGAACGACCCCCTCCATGCCTGCGACGAAGTGCTGGAGATGGTTGAAGGTCAAAGGCGGTCCAACCGGCGCGCCGCGCGCCTGGAGCGCGACGATCGCCTCGCGGTAGAGGTGATAGGCGCCCGTCCAGTTGACATGGGTGTCGCCCCGAAAGAACAGCACGCCCAGACGCTTGAGGGCCTCGAACCGGTCCGCCAGATAGTGCACGATATCGGGGCGCATCCGCGCCATGGCCACGGCCGGCCTGTCGTCGAACGGTAGCGCCGCATCAGACCGGCCGGCAGATAGTCCCGATAGACGATGCTTTTCTCGGGGCAGATGAACATCTGGTAGTAGCGCCCCGACAGCCGCTCGGCGCGTTCGTCCAGGATCTTCCCGACGGCGGCCCGCTCGTCGTCCGACCAGCGTTTGAGGCCCAACTGCCAGCTCAGAAAATCATTGGTGTCGTTGATCAGGAACACCCAGCCGCCGCGCGCGGCCAGACCCTTGGCCCCGTTCTGAATCGTTTTCAGGCCAGCCAGGATAGCGGACGGCGAGGCGGCAGTATCCTCCACCGGCCACTGCGGTGGCTCGACTTCAGCCTGTTTACGGCGACCAAACTGAAATCGCATGTACCGTCGCTCCCGAGCACCAGACGCTAGACGTTGAGACTTGCAAGATCAATCAACGGCTTCAACGCCTTGACCGTATCTCACGGGTTGTGTTCCGTGACTGTCAGTCAGGAGGCCATCGGCCAGACATGGGCAGTCTCAAAAAGCGGTCGGTGAATCTGGCCGGCCACGCCACATCGCTGGCCCTGGAGCCGGAGTTCTGGAGCGTTCTGGAGCGCGCCGCCATCGATGATGCGCTGAGCCTCGCGGCCCTGATCCAGCGCATCGACACCGGTCGGGGCGAGCGACCGCTGGCCTCGGCTTGCAGGGTCTTCGCCCTTCAGCGCGCGCTGGCCGATCAACCGGGTCGCGGCGAGGTTGGAAGCGGCGGCGGCTGAGGATTAGGCATCGACCGTGACGGCGCGGACGGCGCGCGAAACCGCAGATCGGACGGAGCGGTAACCGCCCCGCCCAGACGCCAGGCCATCCACAAGGTCACCGCCACCGCCACCACGACCACGACCAGCCCGGCCAGCCAGCCGCCGTACCGGTCATGGTGAGAGTGGGCGTGTTTCATGGCCGGTCTCAGCTGCCCGGCGGCTTGGGCGCGTCCGGAAGCTGGGGCGCCGTGGCCGACACATTGACGTCGATCGACTTCTTCTGGCTGAAGCCGCCCGAATAGACGACGAAGGCGATGATCGCGACGATCACCACCAGTCCCCCGACGATGAACGCCAAGGCGCTGTTGCCGCCGCCGCTATTGCTCGTACCCTCGGCCATGGTGGCCTCCCGTGATTGCTGTGCCGGATCAACGACGCCCAGCGGCCACGGTTCCGTATTCCGCGCCGAGGGGCTTAAGCCCGCCACGGTCTGTGCTACATATGTTCCATGTCTTCAGACTTCGACTCGACCTTTCCCGGCGACCTCCCCTCCCCGCGCATCTCCGACCTGGCCCGCCCCCGCGGCCCCGGCGGCGACCCCGGCTATCTGGAGGGTCTGAACCCCGAGCAGCGGGCGGCAGTCGAGACCACCGAGGGTCCCGTCCTGGTCCTGGCCGGTGCCGGCACCGGCAAGACCCGGGTGCTGACCACCCGCCTGGCCCATATCCTGTCGACCGGCCGCGCCCGTCCGTGGGAGCTGCTGGCCGTCACCTTCACGAACAAGGCCGCCCGCGAGATGCGCGAGCGGATCACCCACATCATCGGCGCCGAGGCCGAGGGCCTGCGCTGGCTGGGCACCTTCCACTCGGTGGCCGCCCAGATCCTGCGCCGACACGCCGAACTGCTGGGCCTGAAATCCAGCTACACCATCATCGACACCGATGATCAGGAGCGGCTTCTCAAGCAGCTGATCGAGGCCGAGAACGTCGACGCCAAGCGCTGGACGCCCAAGATCCTGGCGGGGATGATCGACAACTGGAAGAACAAGGGCTGGACGCCCGAGCGCGTGCCCCCGGCCGAGGGCGGCGAGTTCGCCAATGGCAAGGGCGTCACCCTGTATCGTCAGTACCAGGAGCGGCTGCGCATCCTGAACGCCTGCGATTTTGGCGACTTGCTGCTGCACAACATCACCCTGTTCACCAGCCATCCCGACGTGCTGACCGACTACCAGACGCGCTTCAAATACGTGATGGTCGACGAGTACCAGGACACCAACATCGCCCAGTATCTGTGGCTGCGGCTGCTGGCCCAGGGCCGGCAGAACGTCTGCTGCGTCGGCGATGACGACCAGTCGATCTATGGCTGGCGCGGGGCCGAGGTCGACAACATCCTGCGGTTCGAGCGCGACTTTCCCGGCGCCAAGGTAGTCAAGCTGGAGCGCAACTACCGCTCGACCGAGCATATCCTGGCCGCCGCCTCGGGCCTGATCACCGCCAACAAGGACCGCCTGGGCAAGACCCTGTGGACCGGGGAGACCGGCGGCGAGAAGGTCAAGGTCAGCGGCGTCTGGGACGGCGAGGCCGAAAGCCGGATGGTCGCCGACGAGATCGAGAAGGCCAAGCGGGCCGGCCGAAAATACAGCCACATGGCCATTCTGGTCCGGGCCAGCTTCCAGATGCGCGCCTTCGAAGAGCGCTTCGTGATGCTGCAGATCCCTTACAAGGTGGTCGGCGGTCCGCGCTTCTTCGAGCGGGCCGAGATCCGCGACGCCCACGCCTATCTGCGCCTGATCCAGTCGCCCGACGACGACCTGGCATTCGAGCGCATCGTCAACACCCCCAAGCGCGGCATCGGCGACACCTCGGTGCAGAAGCTGCTGCACATCGCCCGGGCGCAAAGCCTGCCGGCGGTCGAGGCCGCCCGCGTGCTGGTGGGCAGCGACGAACTGCCGGCCCGCACCCGCACGGCGCTCAGCAACTTCCTGCGCGATCTGGATCGCTGGCGGGCTTTGGCCGCCACCACCCCGCACCAGCGGGTGCTGGAAGCGGTGCTGGAGGAAAGCGGCTACACCGACGCGCTTCGCCTCGACAAGGGTCCCACCAGCCAGACGCGGCTGGAGAACCTGAAGGAGCTCGTCCAGTCGATGAGCGCCTTCGACACCCTGGAATCCTATCTGGAGCACGTGTCGCTGGTCATGGACCTGGACAAGGGCGCCGGCGACGACGCGGTCTGGGTCATGACCCTGCACTCGGCCAAGGGGCTGGAGTTCCCGTTGGTCTTCCTGCCCGGCTGGGAGGAAGGCGTCTTCCCCAGCCAGCGCAGCATGGACGACAAGGGGACCAAGGGCCTCGAGGAAGAGCGGCGCCTGGCCTATGTCGGCATCACCCGGGCCCGCGAGGAGGCCCGCATCAGCTTCGTGGCCAACCGGCAGGTCTATGGCCGCTGGACCAGCCAGCTGCCCAGCCGCTTCGTCGACGAACTGCCCCTGGCCCATGTCGAGGCGGCGTCCGAGACCGGCTACTACGGCGGCGGTCCCGGCATGCAGCAGACGGCGGCCTCGCGCTGGGACGACACCGGCGCCAATGCGTCGTTCGGCGGCTCGGGCTATGCCAGCCCCGGCTGGAAACGCGCCCAGGACCGCATGGCCAGCGGCGGCAATTCGTGGAGCAATCCCCGCACCGGCGGCTCGGGCGGTCGCTCGGCCCCGATCGAGGGCGAAGGTCGGCTGGTGGCCGTCTCCGCGCCGTCCAAGGCCAGCGCCTATCAGCGCGGCGACCGGGTGTTCCACGTCAAGTTCGGCTACGGCAAGGTCTCGGCCGTCGAAGGCAACAAGCTGTCGGTGGCCTTCGACAAGGCCGGCGACAAGAAGGTCATCGATAGTTTCGTCGAGAAGGCGTGACATTCAGGCTCCGGCCAGGCTGGCCGTCTTCACTACAACACACCAAAACCCCGCCTTCCTGGGCCTTGTGCCCAGGATCCAGGGTTCCGCTGGCGTTGAGCCTGATCGAGATGTGCTGAGACAGCGGATTCATGGGTCCTCGCCACAAGGGCGAGGAAGGCGGGGGTTTGTGGATTGGGAAAGGGACACGGCTTCTCGACCTCACACGGAAATCCGCTGAGTGGGATGGGGAGGCGCGAAGCGGCCGGGGCGAACCCGGAGACCGTGATGAGTTTTTGCGTTTCGGCTCGACCTGTCCGCTTCGCGGAAGCTGTTCTTGACCGTTAGGATCGGGGCAAGGAGCTCGCCGACCACAAGCGACTGGCTCTGGCTTCCGATGTAAAGGTCTACTTCTGCGATCCCAAGTCGCCTTGGCAGCGCGGTTCGAACGAGAACACCAACCGGCTGCTCCGTCAGTACCTGCCCCACGGAACCGATCTATCCCTGCACAGCCAGGCCCAGCTCAGCGCTATCGCCCGACAACTCAACGAGCGCCCCAGAAAGACCTTGCTCTACCGGACACCCGCGCAGACCTTCGCAGACTGTGTTGCCGCGACCGATTGACCCCACCACCCAAATCCAAAATTCGCCGCTGAAGCGTGAGCAGCTATGTTCGTCGCCATGAACATAGACGCGGCCCTTGTCTCGTTGCTCGTGCATGACCAATTCCCCGCTTGGCGGGAGCTTGCGGTCGCGCCTGTCGTGCAAGGCGGATGGGATAATCGGTCCTTTCGACTGGGCGGCGACATGCTGGTTCGAATGCCGGCAGCCGAACTCTATGCCGCCGCCGTGTCAAAGGAGCAGGCTTGGCTTCCGAAGCTTGCTCCAAGTCTCCCCCTAGCCATTCCGGAAGTGCTGGCGCTGGGCCGCCCTGGCGAGGGCTATCCGTGGCCTTGGTCGGTCTACCGCTGGATTGAGGGCGATCCGGCAAGACCGAGTGTGAAAGACAGCGGCTTTGCCGAGCAGTTGGGCGCCTTTTTACTCGCGCTCCACCGCATCCCTGCCGACCAGGGGCCTGCCGCAGGGGCGCATAATTTCCATCGGGGAGGCTCACTGAGTTTCTATGACCGCCAGATGAGGCAGGCCATCGCCAAGCTCACGAGCCGAGCCGAACGGCGAGCGGTGACGACGATCTGGGACACCGCCTTGATGTCGCGCTGGATTGAAGCGCCTGTTTGGGTTCACGGAGACGTGGCCGCCGGCAACCTGTTGGTCCGCGATGGGAAGCTATGCGCCGTGATCGACTTTGGTCAGGCGGGAACGGGCGATCCTGCCTGCGACCTGACGATCGCCTGGACGATGTTCACCGGAGCGGCTCGTAGGACCTTTCGAGACATCGTCGCGCTGGATAGCGAAACATGGGCGCGAGCGCGGGGCTGGGGGGCCTGGAAGGCGACAATACTGAGCGTGGGCTCGGCCATCGGACCTTCGCCCTTGATACGCAATGCCCGTACCGTGCTGGCCGCTGTCCTGGATAACGATCTAACCTAGATCCGGCAGCCACCCCGAACAGACGATAAGAACGCCCGCTGTCGCTACTTGAACGCGACGCAGCCTAGTTGATCAGCGCCCGCGCCGCCGCCCTCGCCGCTTCGGTGACCTCGGCCCCCGACAGCATGCGGGCGATCTCTTCCTCGCGCTGGGCGGGCGACAGGGGTTCGACCCGGGTGCGGATGGACTGATCGTCGCCGGACTTGGCGATGCGCCAGTGGGCGTCGCCGCGGGCCGCGACCTGGGCCGAGTGGGTGACGACCAGCACCTGGGCGTTCTGGGCCAGACGCTTCAGGCGCAGGCCCACAGCGTCGGCCACGGCGCCGCCGACGCCCTGATCGACTTCGTCGAAGATCATCAGCGGCTGGGGGCCGGTTCCGCGACCCGCCAGGGCCGCCTTCAGGGCCAGGGCGAAGCGGGCCAGTTCGCCGCCCGACGCGATGGTCTCCATCGGCCCGAACGGCGCGCCGGGGTTGGTCGAGATCTCGAAGGCGACGCGGTCCATTCCGGTGGGGCCGACACGATCCTCGGGCAGGGGCTCGACGGCGACCCGGAACTTGGCCTTTTCCAGCTTCAGCGGCGCCAATTCGGCCTCGACGGCCAGGGCCAGCCGGTCGCCGGCGGCGCGGCGTTCGGCCGACAGGGCTTCGGCGGCGAAGACATAGCCGTCGCGGGCGGAAGCCGCCTCTTCCTCGGCGGCCTTCAGGGCCTCGCCGGAGGTCTCGATGGCCTGGAGGCGGGCCGCGAACTCGGCGCGCAGGGACGGCAGGTTCTCGGTGGCGACGTTCAGTTTGCGGGCCATGCCGCGCAGGGCAAACAGGCGCTCCTCGGTCTTTTCCAGCCGGTCGGGTTCGAATTCGAAGGTTTCGGCGACCGCGTCGATGGCGGCGCTGGCTTCCTGGGCCTCGACCAGGGCGCGGTCGACGGCGTCGCAGGCGGCGGTCAGCCGCGTCATGGCCGCGCCGTCGGCGGGGGCGCCGGCGTGCAGGGCCCGCTCGCGGGCCCGCTCAAGGGCGCGGAAGGCCTGGGCCAGCTTGCCCGACAGGGCGTCGCCGCCCAGGGCGTCCTGAGCCGAGGCGATGTCGGCCAGGGCCTTCTCGGCCGAGCCCAGCAGGGCCCGCTCCTCGGCGAGAGCGGTTTCCTCGCCCTCGCGGGGGTCAAGGCGGTCCAGCTCCGACAGGCGCAGGGTCAGTTCCTCGGTCTCGGCGGCGGCCTGGTTGGCCAGGGCGCGCAGGGCTTCGGCCTTTTCGCGCGCGGCGCGCCAGCCGCTCCAGGCCGAGGCGACGGCCGAGACGGAGACCGCGCCGAAGGCGTCCAGCAGGGTGCGGTGGGTGCGGGGGTCCAGCAGGCCGACCGTCTCGTGCTGGCCGTGCACCTCGAGCAGCAGGGCGCCCAGGTCCTTCAGGACGCCGACGCTGGTGGCCTGGTCGTTGACGAAGGCTCTGGAGCGGCCGTCGGGCGAAAGCTGCCGACGCAGGACCAGGTCCTCGTCGCGGCCATAGTCCAGGCCCTTGTCGTCGAGATAGGCGAAGGCGGGGTGGTCGGCCGGCAGGGCGAAGATGGCGGTGGCCGAGGCCTGGCCCGCCGCGCCGCGCCGGACGAGGCCCGCGTCGGCCCGCGCGCCGGTCGCCAGGCCCAGGGCGTCGAGGATGATCGACTTGCCGGCGCCGGTTTCACCGGTCAGGGCGGTCAGGCCCGGCCCGATGGCCAAGTCCAGGCTCTCGATGAGCACGACGTCGCGAATGGAGAGACCAATCAGCATGTCGCGGAGATTCGCCCAGAATCAGCGTTTTTCAAAGCGCTCAGACGCTTCGATGTTCAGCTTGTGTTCCGCAAGGCCGCGGAGGGCCGGGGCTAGAGCCCCAGAAGCCCCCGCATGCCGGCCTTCTTGGCCGGCTTTTCGCCGGGAGGGGCCAGGGTGGCGTTCTTGTCGCGCACCAGACGGTCCAGCAGGTTCTTCTTGGCGCCGGGGGTCAGCGGCTCGACGGCGGGCTTGAGGCCGGCGTCGTTGAGCAGCCTGTAGGCGTCCGAGTACCAGCGATCGCCCGGGAAGTTGTAGCCCAGCACCGCGCCGTTGCGCTTGGCCTCTTCGGCCAGGCCCAGGGTGAGGTAGGACTCGACCAGACGGAACAGGGCTTCGGGCGTGTGCGAGGTCGTCTGGTGACGGTCGATCACGGTCTTGAAGCGGCCGATGGCGGCCAGGGTCTGGCCCTGACGCAGATAGTAGCGGCCGATGGCCATTTCCTTGCCGGCCAACTGGTCATTGACCATGTCGATCTTCAGTCGGGCGTCCTGGGCGTATTCGCTGGACGGATAGCGCTGGACCACATCGCGCAGCGCGCCCAGGGCCTGCTCGGTGGCGGCCTGGTCGCGGTTCACGTCGACGATCTGCTCGAAATAGCAGACGGCCTTCAGATAGTAGGCATAGGAGGCCGACGGATTGCCGGGATACAGCGAGATGAAGCGGTCGGCGTCGCCGATGGCGTCATTGTATTGGTTGCCCTGATAGTGGGCGAAGCCGGTCATCAGGATCGAGCGGCGCGACCATTCCGAATAGGGGTGCTGGCGTTCGACTTCGCGGAAATAGTCGACGGCCTCGTTCCAGTTGCCGCGGTCCAGGCGATCGGCGCCCGTGGCGTAGAGCAGCTCCACCGGGCGCTCTTCATAGGCCAGGGTCGGCTTCTTGGACTTGCCGGCGCAGCCCGCGACCGTGACAGCGACGAGAACGGCGGCGAGGACGACTGCCGAACGACCCGGGAATTTAAGAAGCACGGACTATCACCCTCGAAGCAAACGCGCGCCTCGGCGCCGTGCAAGGCTTCTACACCACGCCGCTTGGGGCGCAAATGCGAAGGCTCGACGACACCCGGTCGCGCTTATCTAGACAGCCTCGGCCAGTTCCAGCGCGTGGGTGCGCAGGCGCCAGGCGCGCGGCTGGGCCAGCAACGCCCGAACCACGGCGTTATTGAGGCCATGGCCGGCCAGCACGCCTTCGAAGCGGCCGATGATCGGCGCGCCCAGAACATAGAGATCGCCCACCGCGTCCAGCGCCTTGTGACGCACGAACTCGTCGGGACGACGCAGGCCTTCGGGGTTGAGCACCCGGTCGCCATCGATGACGACGGCGTTTTCCATCGAACCGCCCCGCGCCAGGCCGATGGCCCGCAGGGCCTCGACGTCGCGGACAAAGCCAAAGGTGCGGCAGTTGGAGAGCTCGGCCCGGAACGATTCCTCGTCCACGGTCAGGTCGACGCGCTGGCGGCCTATGGCCTTGCTGCCAAAGGCGATCTCGAAAGCGACCTCGAAGCGATCCGATGGGGTCAGAGTGGCGAACTTGTCGCCCTCCTCGACCCGGACCGGCTCCAGGATCTCGATATATTTGCGGGCGGCTTCCTGCTTGCGGCGGCCGGCGCGATCCAGGATCTGGACGAAGGGCTCGGCCGAGCCGTCCATGATCGGCACCTCGGGGCCGTCGACCTCGATGATGCAGTTGTCGATCGACAGCGCGGCCAGGGCGGCCATCAGATGCTCGATGGTCGAGACCCGCACGTCGTCGGCATTGTTGATCACGGTGCCCAGCTGGGTCTGGCAGACCGCCTCGGGCTTCACGGGCACGCGGTTGTCGCGGTCATGGACATCGGTGCGCACGAAGACGATCCCGGCGTCGATCTGCGCGGGACGCACGGCCACACGGACATGCTCGCCCGTATGCAGGCCAATCCCCGCGAAGATCACCGGTCCGGCGACCGTGTGCTGAAAATATGCCGAAGCCGACACGAAAGACCCTTATCGTTTTACTCAGAAGCGGCTCTTCGACCGCTCTACGCCCTCTGTACCATTTAGGGACTATACCGCGCTGCGGCAAAGCAAGTCCTGTTTCGGATTGTTACCACCCAAGCCTTTGTAATCACGTCGCTTTTTTGACATGAAATCGCCACATGAACGACCGCCATCTGACCACCAACCTTGGCCGCGGATCGTCCCTGAAGACGCAGGCTAGAGAAGACCCGTCGCCACCGCCCAGGTGAGGCGGGCCTTTTTCTCGAACTCGCTGGGGTCGCGTCCCTTGGCATAGGCGTCCGCCAGCGCCGCTGGCGCGATGGCCGGAAACGCGCTGACCGGCAGGCCCTTCAGCTCGCGGCGGGCGGCCTTCAGTTGCTCGGCGACGCGGCGCGCCAGGTCCGCCTGCGTCCAGTCTTCCGGCAACCGTGACCGCCCCGCCTGTTTCAACCGCCACAGCCCAGCCAGACCATAGGCCCGGGCCGCGCCCTTGACGGCGTGCGGGTCGGCGGACGCATCAAGGCGCCGCGCCGCCAGCACGGCCAGGGCGCCGGCGGTGGCGTCGATATAGGCCAGCGCCCTGCCCTCGTCGGCCGGCGGGGCGTCATCCAGGTCAGCAAAGCGAGCCTGCGCCATCGCGGCCAGGGCCAGGGGGTCGATGCCCGAGACGGCGATGGCCTCGACATTGGGATGCTTGCGGGGCGTCTTGCCGTCCGCGATCTCTTCCATGGCCTCGCGCCACCAGGTCAGGCGGATCTCGCCCATCAGGGCGTTGGAGACCCCACCGGCGACCCGGGCCAGCTCGTAGTTGAAGGCGTACAGCGCGATCACGTCGGCCCGCGCCGCCGGATCGGCGATGAAGCGGCTGGCCAGCCAGCGGTCGGGATCGACGCGGCGGACGAGGTCGTCGAGGGTTTCGGTGTCGGCCATGGTCTCGAAACGAAAAAGGCCCGCCGAATCCGGCGGGCCTTTCCCTTACACGATTTTGAGCGGCGTTTAGCCGAACAGCGTCTGGTACATCGCCATGGTCGCCAGCATCGGAATGCTGAGCAGCGTGTTGATGCGGCTGAACAGCATGGCCATCTTGGCCGCCTTGGCCTTGGTGTCCGCGTCCGCCTCGACGATGCCCAGGGCGCGCTTCTGGTTGGGCCAGATCACGCCCCACACATTGATGAACATGATCGTCGCCAGCCACATGCCCAGGCCGATGAAGGTGAAGCCCATGTCAGCGCCGCGCTCATAGCCGCCCCAGAGACCCATGGTCGCGGCCTCGGCGAAATAGCCCCGCGAGATAGCCAGGATCACGCCCATCACCCAAGTGGCCAGCGCCGCCCAGCGGAACCAGAACAGAGCCTCGGGCGCGATATATTTGGAGACCGCGGGCTTCAGTTCGGCCGGGATCTGCGGCATCACCCGGATCTGTACGAAGTTGAAGTAGTAGAGCAGACCGATCCACAGGATGCCGAAGAAAACGTGCAGCCAGCGATAGACGGCCTGGAAATAGGCGCCGTCGAAGCCGTGCGGGCCATGCCCGAAGCCAAAGACGATCACCAGCGCCAGAATGCAGCTGACGATGAACGTATTGCGGAAATTGGAAAGCAGCCCGACCATTTCAGCCCCCTGAAGCCTCTGTATTTGAAGCGACCATAAGCCTCTTCGCAGAGTCGGGCAAAGCCTCGAAAACGCGGGCCTCTAGACCGCGATCAGGGCCGCCGCCAGACGCCGGCCCTCGCTGGCCAGCACGTTGTAGGTGCGGGCCGCGGCTTCGGTGCTCATGAACTCCAGGCCGATCCCGGCGGCCTTCAGGGCGTCGCGGACCGCGCGCGGCGGCAGGGCGTTGACCAGCCCGCCGCCCAGCAGCACGAACTCCACCGCCCCGCCGGCCGCGAAGACCTCGGCGAAGTCCTGCGGCGTCAGGTCGGCCAGGGCCGAGGCTGACCAGGCGCGCGGCTGGTCATCGATGATCAGCAGCGAGCCCGGCCGCCAGTCGCCGGAGACCCGAAAGCCGCCGCCCCCCCAGGCGTCGATCGAGGGCGGACGGCGAAGCTCGGCCATTACGGACGCGAGGCCGCGCCGAGCTTGATCGGCGTAGCCTCTTCATCGCCGCGCTTGACACCCCACAGCAGGATGATCGGCGCGCCGACATAGATCGACGAATAGGTGCCGACCACGATCCCGAAGATCATCACCACCGAGAAGCCAAACAGCGCCTCGCCGCCGAAGATCGCCAGACCCGCCAAGGCCATGACAGCCGTGACGCCGGTGATGATGGTGCGCGACAGGGTTTCGTTGATCGACAGGTCGATCACCTCGCCCAGAGGCATCTTCTTGTATTTGCGCAGGTTCTCGCGGAGGCGGTCGAACACCACGACGGTGTCGTTCATCGAATAGCCGATCACGGTCAGCAGGGCCGCGACGGTGTTGAGGCTGAACTCGATCTTGAACAGGATGATGAAGCCGAAGGTCAGGATCAGGTCGTGCAGCAGGCCGGCCACGGCGCCGAGGCCAAACTGCGGCTCGAAGCGGAACCAGATGTAGAGGAACATCAGGCCGATCGCGAGCGCCAGGGCGATGATGCCGCTGCGGAACAGCTCGCCAGAGACCTTGGGGCCCACCGCCGACGGGTTGATGAACTGGACGGGCTCGCCCAGCGACTGCTTCAGGGCGTTCTTGACGTTGGTCAGGGTGACGCCCGCGTCGCCGCCGGCGGGGGTCTGGAACCGCACCAGGGCGCGTTCGGCGGCGCCGAATTCCTGCACCTGCACGTCGCCCAGACCCTGGGCTTCGAGGGTGGTGCGCACCTTGGCCAGGTCAACCGCGCGCGGCGCGGTCGACACTTCCATGACGGAACCGCCCTTGAAGTCGATGCCCATATTGAGCCCGGGCTTGAAGACGCCGACCAGCGAGGCGACCACCAGGGCCGTACTGATCAGCGCCATCAGGCGCGCGAACCTGACGAAGGTGAAGTTGGTTTTCTGCGGGAGCAGCTTGATCAGGGGCCAGGCCATGGGTGCGCTCACTCAGATCGGAAGTTTCTTGGGGCGGGCGGCGCGGAACCACCAGCCGATGAGAAGCTGGCTGACCAGCACGGCGGTGAACACCGAGGTGAACACGCCGATCGACAGGGTCCAGGCAAAGCCCCGGACCGGGCCGGCGCCGAACGCGAACATGATGCCGGCCGCCACCAGGGTGGTGACATTGGCGTCGATGATCGTGCTCATGGCGCGGGAGAAGCCGGCGTCGGCGGCCATGATGGCCGATTTTCCGGCCCGGGCCTCGTCGCGCATCCGCTCATAGATCAGCACGTTGGCGTCGACGGCCACGGCCAGGGTCAGGATCAGGCCGGCGATGCCCGGCAGGGTCAGGGTGGCCTGGGTGATCGACATGGCCGCCACGATCATCATGCCGTTGATCAGCAGGGCGATGACCGAGATGCCGCCAAACAGCAGGCCATAGGACAGCAGCATGAAGACCACGATGGTGACAAAGGCCACCAGGGTGGAGATCGCGCCCGCCTTGACCGCGTCCGCGCCCAGCTCGGCGCCAACGGTGCGCTGTTCCTCGACGTTCAGCGGCGCGGGCAGAGCGCCCGACCGCAGCAGCAGGGCCAGTTCAGCGGCGCTCTCCGGGGTGAAATTGCCAGTGATCCGGCCACTGCCGCCGGTGATGGCGGTGTTGATGACCGGCGCCGAGATGATCTTGCCATCCAGGACGATGGCGAACTTCTTGTTGATGTTGCGGGCCGTAGCGTCACCGAACTTGCGCGCGCCCTGGCCATTGAAGGCGAACGAGACCGCCGGCGCGCCATTCTCGTCGAAGGTCTGGCGAGAATCAGTCAGCTCGTCGCCCGCCACCACGGCGCGTTTGCGCACCACATAGGCCGGCACATAGCCGTCCTCGCTGGGCAGCATTTCCGAGCCCGGCGGGATGCGGCCTGCGGCCATGTCCTCAGCGGTGACGCCCTCGTCGACCATCTGGAAGGTCAGCTTGGCGGTCTTGCCGATCACCGACTTCAGCTTCTCGGGATCGCTTTCGCCGGCCGCCTGGATGACGATCCGGTCGACGCCCTGACGGGTGATCGTCGGTTCCTTGGTGCCCAGACTGTCGATCCGGCGACGGATGGTCTCGATCGACTGCTCCACCGCCATCGCCGCGTCGGCCTTGGCGGCCTCGGCCACGAAGCTGATCTCCAGCCGCTGGTTGTCCCGCGTGGCGACCGAGATGTCGCGACCGCCGACGGCGCCGACCAAGGGTGAGCCCACCGACTGCCGGAGCAGGTTGGCGGCGTCATTGACCTTGGCGGCGTCGGCGATGCGGACGCTGATCACGCCACCCGCTTCACGCAGCTCGCCAAACGCGATCTGCTCGCCCCGCAGGCTGGTGCGGACGTCCTCAACCAGATTGGTCAGACGCTCGCGACGCAGCGCGGCCGTATCGACCTCCATGAGCAGATAGGATCCGCCCTGCAGGTCGAGGCCCAGATTGAGCTTCTGCTTGGGAACCCAGCCGGGCAGAGCGTCGAGCGCCCGTTGCGGCAGCAGGTTCGGCAGAGTGAAGACAAGGCCGAAGATCACCGCCAGGGTGACGACGATGATCTTCCAGCGGGACAGTGTCAGCATGGATTACAGGCTCTGGACGACGCCTTGCGGCGTCTCGTTCTGGGCGTTTTGGGTCAATCAGCTCTTGGGGTCGTTGGCCGGGGCGGGTTCGCCCTTGGTGCGGACCTCGGTGATCATGCCCTTGACCACCTTGACGGTGACGCCCTGGGCGATCTCGACGCCGACTTCCTTGTCTTCGACGCGAACAATCTTGCCCAGCATGCCGCTGGACAGCACGACATTGTCGCCGCGCTTCAGGTTGGACAGCATCACTTGATGTTCTTTCGCCCGCTTCTGCTGCGGACGGATCAGCATGAAGTAGAACAGCACCACCATCAGGAGGATGGGGGCGATTTGCATAAGCTGCGCGCTCAGGCCACCGGGCATGACGTCTCCAAAATTTCTGCGGTCGGGACCTCCATATGGGGTCTCGCCAAGTCGGCGGAAGCTATGCGTTCACCTCCTCTTTTGCAATGACGGCGCGGCGAGGTTAGGACCGGGCCATGATCGACGCCCAAAACGCTCTGCTCGCCCGCATCGCCGACGCCCTGGAGCGCCTGGCGCCGGCCGCGCCGACCCCGCCGGATTTCAGCGGCGCGCGGCTGTTTCGGCATGATTGCGCCCGCGAGGCCTTCGTCGCCGCGCCCGACTATCCAATGGCCCTGGACCTGCTGGTGGGCGTCGAGCGGCAGAAGGATCGCTTCGTCGAGAATCTGTCGCGCTTCGCCACCGGCCTGCCCTGCAACCACGTGCTGCTGTGGGGCGTGCGCGGCACGGGCAAGAGCTCGATGACCAAGGCCGCCTTCATGGCCGTCAGCAAGGATCACGCCGAGCTGAAGCTGGTCGAGATCGATCGCGACGAGATCGCCGCCCTACCCCCGCTGTTCGACCTGCTGCGCACCCGCGCCGAGCGCTTCGTGGTGCTGTGCGACGACCTGTCGTTCGAGGACGGCGCGGCGGCCGCCAAGGCCCTGAAGTCGGCGCTGGAGGGCGGCGTGGCCGGCCCGCCGGAGAATGTGCTGTTCGTCGCCACCTCCAACCGCCGCCACCTGATGCCCCGCGACCACGTCGAAAGCCAGGGCGCCATCGCCGCCGCCGAGGACGCCGAGGAGGAGATGAGCGTCTCCGACCGCTTTGGCCTGTGGATCGGCTTTCCGCCCATGGACCAGCCCACCTATCTGGAGGCGATTCGGACCTATGCCGAACGCTTCGACCTGGTGGTCGAGAACCTGGATCGCCGCGCCCTGCAGTGGTCGCAGTTGCGCGGCGCGCGCTCGGGCCGCGTGGCCTGGCAGTTCATCCGCGACCTGGCGGGGGAGCTGGGCAAGGGATTGCCGGCATGACGGCCCGCGCTGGACACGGCCGCGCGCCCTCGCGCGTGCGCAGCGAGGGTGATGGAAAGGGTCGCGGAGCGTCCGGACCACGTCCGGAATTGGAATAGAACTAAC
>CAYRTE010000048.1:0-32773 GCA_964427205.1 uncultured Caulobacter sp. | reverse complement strand
CCACGAAGGCCACGGCGTCGCAGTCGCGGATATTGGCCAGGAACTGGTTGCCCAGACCTTCGCCCTTCGACGCGCCGCGCACCAGGCCAGCGATGTCGACGAAGGTGATGCGGGCCGGGATGATTTCCTTGGAGCCGCTGATCTTGGCCAGGGCGTCCAGGCGCGGCTCGGGCACCGCGACCTCGCCGGTATTGGGCTCGATCGTGCAGAACGGATAGTTGGCGGCCTGGGCCGACGCCGTCTGGGTCAGGGCGTTGAACAGGGTGGACTTGCCGACATTGGGCAGGCCGACGATGGCGACTTTAAGGGCCATGGATCTCTCGTGAATTTCGTTGGGGGCGACCTAGCACGGATGATCGGGAAGGCGAAGCGGCGGGGCCTTGCAAGAACTGTAACCGACCCCGATATCGAAGGCGGAAAAGGAGCCGTCACATGAGTATTCGACCCGTCGTGAAGATCGTGAAGGGCGTCCCCGCCTCGGACGGCGACGGCGTGCGCCTGACCCGGATGCTGGGCACGGCGGAGGCCCAGATGTTCGACCCGTTCCTGATGCTGGACTGTTTCGACAACGACCAGGCGTCCGACTACATGGGCGGCTTTCCCGACCATCCGCATCGCGGCTTCGAGACCGTGACCTACATGCTGGAAGGCCGGATGCGTCACCGCGACAATACCGGCCGCGAGGGCGTGATCGGTCCCGGCGGCATCCAGTGGATGCGGGCCGGCAAGGGCATCGTCCATTCCGAAATGCCCGAGCAGAGCGAAGGCCGGATGCGCGGCTTCCAGCTGTGGGTGAACCTGCCGGCCAAGCTCAAGATGAGCGAGCCCGGCTATTCGGAGTTCGAGAGCGACGCCATCCCGGTGGAGGCCCGCGACGGCGGCGTGACGGTCAAGGTCATCTCCGGCGTGACGGATGCGGGAACCGCCGGCCCCATCGACGGCGGGGCGGTCGACGCGCTCTATTTCGACGTCGTGCTGCCGGCCGGGACGCGATTCGAGGAACCTGTCGGCGCCGATCGCAACGCCATGATCGCGGTCTATGAAGGTCAGGTCCGCGTGGCGGGCGGCAAAATCGATGCGCTCAGCGGCGTGTTCCTGGGCGCGGGCGACAGGGTGGTGGTCGAGGCGATCACCGACGCCCGCGTGCTGCTGCTGGCCGGGCGGCCCATCGGCGAGCCGGTCTTCTGGCACGGGCCCTTCGTGATGAACTCCCGCGACGAGATCGTGCAGGCGTTCGAGGACTTCCAGAGCGGGAAGTTCTGACCCCCGACCAAGCGCCCCTTACGCCCCTGCCGCGTCCGTGCTTCAAATGGCCGGGCTTGGTCTCGACGACCGGTCGCCGCGGGCCGGCCTTCGAGATGCTGACAAAGACAATGAAGGGGCAGCGGATGCGTCGGCTCATCGCCTTTCTGGTCGCCCTGACGACCCTGGCCATGGTCTCGACGGGCGCCGTTGCGGCCAAAAAGCCGCTGCGCGTGCTCTATCTGGACCAGTCGGTGGGCTGGAAGCACGCGCCGGTGGTCAGGCCCGAACAGGGCGGTCTGGCCCTGTCAGAGATCGCGATGATCGCCATCGGCCAGGACAGCGGCGCCTTCGTGGCCGAGGTCACCCAGGACGCCCGCGAGATCACGCCGCGGCGGCTGGCCGAGGTGGACGTGCTGGTGTTCTACACCACCGGCGCGCTGCCCATTTCGCCGGAAGCCTGGCGCGCGGTGCAGACCCGGGTGGCGGCCGGCAAGCTGGGCTTTGTCGGCCTGCACAGCGCCGCCGACACGGCCTGGGCCTATGATGGCCCCGGCGAGCCCTATGCCGACTTCATCGGCGGCCAGTTCGCTGGCCATCCGTGGACGCAGGGAACGCCGATCCGGATCGAGACCCTGGACCCCGACTTTCCGGCGGTTTCGATGTGGCCCGTCAGTTTCGATTATGCCGAGGAAATTTATCAGTATTCCGGCTTTGACCCTGAGCGGGTGCGGGTGTTGCAGACCCTGGATTTCGCCGGAACGCCGCTGAAGCGACCCTATGCCGTGCCGGTGGCCTGGGCGCGCCAGATCGGCAAGGGCCGGCTGTTCTTCACCAATCTGGGCCACACGCCCTCGACCTGGGACGATCCGCGTTTCCGCCGGCAGGTGGCCGAAGCGGTTCGCTGGACGGGCAGGCGCTCGGCCGGCTCGGCCAGGCCTGACGTCTCCCGCCAGGCGACATGGCAGTTCAGGGCGCTTCTGGCCTATCAGCCGGTCTCCGGCCGCGACGACGGGGCGATCCTGGCCCGGCTGGAAAAGGCCGGTCCGGCCTGGCGCGAGGCCATGGCCAGGCGCATCGCCGGCCTGCGGCCGCTCTATCCGGCCAAGCCCGACAGCGACCGCGCGCCGTTCGAGGCGGCCTATCGCGCCATCCTCAACGAGGTGCTGGCGCGGGGCCAAAGACGGTAGAGAACTGTCGCAGCATCTGCTTAAGGGGAATTAGCGGACTCGCGGTCCTCGTGATATGACCCCCGCCCCCCTCTCGCGGGCGTTAGACCGCCAGAGGTTATCGGCGTTAGGAGAAGCCCAAATGAGCAGGGTGCTGGTTATCGGTGCTGGTGGCGTTGGTTCGGTCGCCGTCCACAAGATGGCGATGAACGCGGACGTGTTCTCGCACATCACGCTGGCGAGTCGCACCAAGTCGAAATGCGACGCCATCGCCGCATCAGTGAAGTCGCGCACCGGCGTCACCATCGACACGGCCGCGCTGGACGCTGACGACGTCGCCGCGACCACCGCGATGATCAAGGCGGTCAAGCCCGCCCTGGTGGTCAACCTGGCCCTGCCCTATCAGGACCTCAACATCATGGACGCCTGTCTGGCGGCCGGGGTGAACTATCTCGACACGGCCAATTACGAGCCGCGCGACGAGGCCAAGTTCGAATATAGCTGGCAGTGGGCCTATCAGGACCGCTTCAAGGAAGCCGGCCTGATGGCGCTGCTGGGCAGCGGCTTTGACCCCGGCGTGACCTCGGTGTTCGCCACCTACACCAAGAAGCACCTGCTGGACCGGATCGACACGCTCGACATCCTGGACTGCAACGGCGGCGACACCGGCCTGCCCTTCGCCACCAACTTCAATCCCGAGATCAATCTGCGCGAAGTGACCGCCCCGTCGCGGCACTGGGAAAACGGCCAGTGGGTCGAAGGCCCGGCCCTGAGCCACAAGCAGGTGTTCGACTTCGAGGCGGTCGGCCCGAAGAACATGTACCTGATGTACCATGAGGAACTTGAGTCTCTCGTGAAGTTCTATCCCGAGATCAAGCGCATCCGCTTCTGGATGACGTTCGGCGACAGCTACCTCAAGCACCTGGAAGTGCTGGGCAATATCGGCATGATCAGCATCGAGCCGATGATGTTCCAGGGCCGCGAGATCATCCCGATCGAGTTCCTGAAGGCCCTGCTGCCCGAGCCGTCGTCGCTGGGCCCGATCACCAAGGGCAAGACCAATATCGGCACGATCGCCACGGGTGAGAAAGACGGCAAGGCCCGCACCGTCTACATCAACAACATCTGCGACCACGAAGAAGCCTATGCCGAGACCAACAACCAGGCGGTCAGCTACACCACGGGTGTCCCCGCCATGATCGGCGCGGCCCTGATGCTGACCGGCCAGTGGAAGGGCGCGGGCGTGTTCAACATGGAGCAGCTGGATCCCGACCCGTTCATGGACATGCTGAACAAGCATGGCCTGCCCTGGAAGGTCCAGGACCTGGCGGCCCCGCTGGCGTTCTGATCCGATGGAAACCAAGGCCGCCGGCCCCGGCGCTTTCGCCCGCTTTGACCTGACGCGCGTCCCGTCGCCCTGTTTCGTGGTCGACGAGGTCGCGGTGCGGCGCAACCTGGCCATGCTCAAGGCCGTGGGCGACGGGTCCGGCGCACGGGTGCTGCTGGCGCTGAAGGCGTTCTCGATGTGGTGGCTGGCCGGCGTGGTCGGCGAATATCTGGACGGCGTCTGCGCCTCGGGCCTGTGGGAGGCGCGGCTGGCCCGCGAGTTCTATAGCGGCCACCTGACCACCTACTCGCCGGCCTACAAGCGCGAGGACCTGCCCGCGATCCTGAGGATCTCCGACTCGGTGATCTTCAACACGCCCGACCAGATCGCGCGGTTTTCCGATCTGATCGCCGCGGCGCGGGCGGCGGGCGAGGTGTTCGACATCGGGCTGCGCCTGAACCCCGAGCACAGCGAGGCCGAGGTCGCCAAGTACGACCCCTGCCAGCGCGGCTCACGCCTGGGCTTCCCCGTCTCGCAGCTGCGCCCGGAGCATCTGGAAGGCGTCGACGGCCTGCACATCCATGCCCTGTGCGAGCAGGACTTCGCGCCGCTGCGCCGAATCTGGGAATCGGTGGAGCCGAGGCTGGAAGGCATGCTGGGCCAGCTGAAATGGCTGAACCTGGGCGGCGGCCACCATGTCACTCGCGCCGACTACCAGACCGCCGACCTGATCGCCTTCCTGGCCGGCATCGGCCAGCGCCACGGGCTGCAGGTCTATATCGAGCCGGGCGAGGCCATCGCGCTCGATGCGGGCATCCTGGTCGGCGAGATCCTCGACACCTTCGACAACAGCGTGCCGGTCGCCGTCACCGACATCTCGGCCACCTGCCACATGCCCGACGTCATCGAGGCGCCTTACCGTCCGGCGATGCTGGGCGAGGTTGAGGGTGGCGTGACGGTGCGGATCGGCGGGCCGTCCTGCCTGGCCGGCGACATCATCGGCGACTACGGCTTCGCGACGCGACCGGTTCCGGGCCAGCGCATCGCCTTCCTGGACCAGGCGCACTATTCGATGGTCAAGACCAACACCTTCAACGGCGTGCCCCTGCCGGCTATCGCCCTGTGGAACAGCGACACCGACGCCCTGAAGCTGGTGCGCGAGTTCGACTATGCCGAGTTCCGCGACCGGCTGTCCTGACCGTCAGTCCTCTGACTTGACGGGCTTGCGGGGGTCGGCCTTGGGGGCGGGCGCCAGGCGCAGCACTTCGGCCTGATAGCGCTCGTCCTCGCCCGCCGCCGCGAAGGGCAGGGCGTCGCAGACCGCGTCCAGCAGCGGGTCCAGCCACTGGTGCTCGACCTTGTGGAAGTCGCCCAGCACATAGTGCATGACCATGTCCTTGTCGCCGGGATGGCCCACCCCGATGCGGCCGCGCCGGAACGCGTCGCCGATCTGGCTGGTGATCGAGCGGATGCCGTTATTGCCCGCCGCCCCGCCGCCGGCCTTCATGCGAAAGCGGCCCGGAGCCATGTCGATCTCGTCGTGAAAGACGATGACGTCGGCCGGCGTCAGCTTGAAGAACTTCATCGCCTCGCCCACGGCGCGGCCGCTCTCGTTGTAATAGGTCTTGGGTTTCAGCAGCAGCAGCTTGACCGGGCCGTTCGGCGTCGAGACCGAGCCTTCGCAGGCCAGGCCCTGGAAACGCGCGCGCCACGGCCCCGTGCCCCAGCGCCGGGCCAGGGCGTCCACCGCCATGAACCCGACATTGTGCCGGTTCTTCTCGTACTTGGCCTCGGGATTGCCGAGACCGGCCAGGATCAGCATCGCTCAGGATTCCAGACGGGGCTTGGAACGAAAAACGGGCGGACCCGAAGGTCCGCCCGTCTCGATATCAGATCGGAGACCCGACCAAAGGCCTTTAGCCCTCGGCGGTGGTGTCGCCTTCGCCCGATTGCGACGCGGCCGAGGCCTTGACGTTGGCGATCACGAAGTCGCGGTCCATGGCGGTCTTGACGCCTTCCGGCAGCTTCACTTCCGAGATGCGGATGACGTCGCCGATGTCGTGGCCGGCCAGGTCGATGACCAGTTCTTCGGGGATCTTGTCGGCCGGGCAGGCCAGCTCGACGGTGTGGCGGATGATTTCCAGCGTGCCGCCCTTCTTCAGGCCGACCGAGGTTTCGTGGTTCTTGAAGTGAACCGGAACTTCGATCTTGATCAGTTGGTGCTCGTCGACGCGATACAGGTCGAAGTGGACCGGCTCGTCGGTGACGGCGTGGAATTGCACGGCCTTGGCGATGACCGACTGCTTCTCTTCGCCGTACTGCAGCGTGACCAGGTGGCCCAGCAGCTTGCCGGTGTAGAGCGCCTTGCGGAATTCGTTGCTCTTGACCGCGATGTTCACGGGAGCCTTGCCGCCGCCGTACAGCACGCCGGGGACCTTGCCGCTGCGGCGGGTTTCGCGAGCGCCGCCGGTGCCGGCGCGGTCGCGCAGTTCAACGTTCAGAATGATGTCGGCCATGATGTTCTCTCTTGAGAGCCGTTGCTCTCGAATGCGCTATCGCCGCACAGGACTGGATTGCCCCGCTCGGTCGACCATTTTTGGGTCGCGCTACATACACAGAAGGGCCGGACGATGCAACGTCCGGCCCTTCCTTGGGTCTTTTGGGGCTTTTGGGCTTTCGCGCCGCTGGCGCGAGAGCGCCTACTTCTTGGTCGCCTACTTCTTGGTCGCCGGCTTCTTGGCGGCGGCCTTGGCGTTGCGGGAGTTGCGGCCCGCGCCGCCGCCCTGGGCGATCGAGGTCTTTTCCGGCAGGGCGCGCGGCGGCGGGGGCGGCTCGACCGGCATCGGGGTTCCCGAGGCCTTGATCAGGCATTGGCCGGTATCCATCAGGATGTGCTGGCCCAGGCAGAAGACGTCTTCATAGTGCGGCTTGGACACGGCCAGGCACTGGTAGAGGTTCAGCTTGCCCATGTTCAGGCACATGGCCGAGTTGGGCTCGGCCATCACCGCCTCGATGGTGGCCAGGTTCTCGTCGCCGGCCGCGCCCAGCGCCGCGAGGGCGGCCACGGCCAGGCCGCGAATGACCACCGGCGAATAGGGGCCCGAGGCCGAGCGCGGCGTCAGGGTCAGGGGCTGGGCGCCGACCGAGGCCTGCTGCAGGGCGGCCACGTCGCTGGTGTCGCCCAGGGCCGGGATCGCCGACATGGTCTTGGCATAGGCCAGGCGCGCTTCGCGGTCCGGCACCGAGGCCTTGGACCAGGACGAGTGCTGCACATCATAGGCGGCCTGTTTGACGGCCTTGCCGGCGATGAAGACCTTCAGGCCCTCGGCGCCGAGGGTGTCGATCACCAGGCCGGCGGCGGTGTCGCTGCCCTTGAAGCCCACGGCGTAGGCGGGGTCGGCGACCAGCTGGGCGATCACCTGCTGACGCTGAACCGGGTCGGCCGCGAAGCCGCGCACCGCGCCGACATAGGCGGGGTCCTGCAGGGCGACAACGGCGGCATAGGCGATGATGCCCTGCAGCAGCTGCTTGGGCTCATAGGCGACGCCGACCTTCAGCGAGGACTGGATCTGCTCGCCGTTCTGGAACTTGGGATCGATCGCGCCGGCCCGGGCCATGTAACCGCGGTAGGCGCTGGCGCGCTCGACCAGCACATTGGACAGGGTGATCGGCGGCGGCGCCGGCGGCGCGGCGACCATGGGCGGCGGCGGGGGAGGCGGGGTTTCGCAGCCGGCCACGACAGTGGTCAGCGCGATGGCGGCCGTCATCAATACGGCGCGCGCACGCGAAAAGATGTGCATTGCGGGCAACTTCCCCATGGATCTGATTTTCGCGAATAGCATCCGCGGCGGGCGGCATTGTGACACTCAGCCCGTTAACCATCCTTTGACAAGCGTTGCCGCAAGCGGCTTCGCTCAAAGGGGGAGGATCAGGCTCAGTCGAACAGCTTGGAGACCGACTCTTCGTTGGCGATCCGGCGGATCGCCTCGCCGATCAGCGGCGCGCACGAGACGTAGCGGATCTTGGGGCAGGCCTTGACGGTGTCGGAGGCCTCGATGGAGTCGGTGACCACCAGCTCGGTCAGGACCGAATTGGCGACACGTTCAGCCGCCGCGCCCGACAGCACCCCGTGGGTGACATAGGCGCTGACCGAGACCGCGCCCTGGGCGACCAGGGCGGCGGCGGCGTTGCACAGGGTGCCGGCCGAGTCGGCGATGTCGTCGAACAGGATGCAGCGGCGGCCCGAGACGTCACCGATGATGTTCATCACTTCCGACTGGCCGGGGCCCGAGCGGCGCTTGTCGACGATGGCCAGGTCGGCGTCGTTCAGACGCTTGGCCAGGGCCCGGGCGCGAACCACGCCGCCAACGTCGGGCGAGACGATCATCAGGTCATCGCCCAGCGGATACTTGCCGCGGATGTCGTCGGCCAGCAGGCGCGAGGGCAGCAGGTTGTCGGTCGGGATGTCGAAGAAGCCCTGGATCTGGCCGGCGTGCAGATCCATCGTCAGGACGCGGTCGGCGCCCGAGCGGGTGATCAGGTTGGCGACCAGCTTGGCCGAGATCGGCGTGCGGCCGCCGGTTTTGCGGTCCTGGCGGGCATAGCCGAAATAGGGGAGGACGGCGGTGATCCGCTTGCCCGACGCGCGCTTCAGGGCGTCGATGCAGATCAGCAGCTCCATCAGGTTGTCGTTGGCGGGATAGCTGGTCGACTGCAGGACGAAGACGTCCTCGCCGCGCACGTTCTCGTCGATGGTGACGAACACCTCGAGGTCAGCGAACCGGCGCACCTGGGCGCGGGTCAGCGGCATGTCGAGATACTCGGCGATGGCCTGGGAAAGCGGGCGGTTCGAGTTGCCGGACAGCAGCTTCATGGGGTCGCTCGGAGCAGGGGGGTGCGCGTTGCCGGGCCTTCTAGCAGTGATCGGCCGCCGAGCAAGACCTTAACGGCCCGTATGACAGATCAGCGACGCTTTGTGGCTTTCGGGTTGGGCCTCAGGCCTCCACGCCGAAGGCCTAACGCTCGGTCAGCGCCGTTTCGAGGGCTTCGCGAATAAACCGCTGATAGGGGATGCCACGCGCCGCTGCGCGTTTCTTGACGGCCTCGAGCAGAGGTTCGGGCAGGCGCATGTTCACACGCGCCTCCTTCTTCTCAAGTTCGAAGCGCATAGGCTTGAACTGCGAGAAGTCCAGATCCGACAGGTCCTGAGTCAGGAAAGCCTCGGCTTCGTCATCGGTGGTTAGCTTAGGAACGGCTTTGGTCATAACGGCGCGCCTCCTTGGCGTGCATGTAACGGGCGTTGACTGGACGCAGATGGAGCTTTCCATCCTTCGTCCTGAGCGTGAACGCGATGAACATCGCCCGACCTTCGGGCGTCTTGCCCACCGCGATCCGCCGATCCTCGACATCGGAATGGGCGAGGTCCGGCGCGACCAGGGGATCGCCGAGAAGAACGGCTTCGATCTCCGCGATCGAAACGCCGTGCTTCTGGCATTTCTCGCGGTTGCTATCGTCCCAGTCGAAATCCTCGGCCAGCAGCATCAAGCGTCAGGTTGACATTTGTGTGTACAAATTTCAACCCCGCGCGCTTTTCAGGCCTCCAGCGTGATCACCGACAGCAGGCGGCCATGGTCCCCCTCGCCGTTCAGGAAGGCCCGGCGGTTGGAGAAGAGCAGGGCCTCCTCGGCGCGGGTGTCGCCCGTCGGGATCGTAGATCTCGCCCCGGTTCACACCCGCGGTCGTCAGCCGAGTGCGGCTGCTGCCAGATAGCTGTCAGCAGCCTCGGGATAGGGTGTCGCAAACAACTGGAGCCGCCCATGTCCGACCTCGTCTTCTACACCAACCCCATGTCGCGCGGCCGCATCATCCGCTGGATGCTTGAAGAGGTCGGTCAGCCCTATGAGACCAGAATCCTGCGCTGGGAGACCGGAGACGCGAAGGCCGCCGACTATCTCGCCATCAATCCCATGGGCAAGGTGCCGGCCATCGTCCACGACGGGGTGATCGTCACCGAATGCGCCGCCATCTGCGCCTACCTCGCCGACGTCTTCCCCCAGGCCGGTCTGGCTCCTCCCGCGCACAGTCCGCTACGCGGTCCCTACTATCGCTGGCTGTTCTTCGCGGCGGGCCCCATCGAGCAGGCCGTGGCCGCCAAGGCGGTGAACCTGGAACCGACGATTGAGCAACGGCGCTCGCTGGGGTTCGGCTGCATCGACGACGTGCTGGGCGCCGTCGAGACGGCGGTGAAGGACCGCGCCTATCTGGCGGGAGACGGCTTCACGGCCGCCGACCTCTATCTCGCCTCTCACCTGTCCTGGGGGATGAACTTCGGCACGATCGAAAAGCGCCCGGCGTTCGAGACCTATGTGGCGCGCCACCTGCGGCGCCCCGCCGCCGAGCGCGCCAACGAGATCGACAACGCCCTCATCCTCGCCGAAGCGCAGTCGCCGTCCTAAGCCTCGATCGCGATCGCCGACAGCAGCCGCCCATAGTCGCCCTCGCCGTTCAGGAAGGCGCGGCGGTTGGAGAAGAACAGGGCCTCCTCGACGCGGGTATCGCGGCCGACCCACTCGCGCTGCTCGATCCCGGCGGTGCGCAGGCGGTCGAGCACGAAGGCCGGCAGGTCGAACAACCGCTTGTCTTCGCTGGCGCCGGGCCGGAAGAACTGACCCGAGCCCGGGCAGTCGGCCTCGAAGCGGTGCAGAAACTCCAGGCCCACCTCGTAGGAGTCGGGACCGATACAGGGGCCGACGGCGGCGACCATGCGTTCAGGATCGCCGCCCAGATCGACCATGGCGTCGACAGCGGCCTGCACCACGCCGTCCAGGGCTCCGCGCCAGCCGGCATGGGCGGCGGCGACGATCCGGGCCTCCGGGTCGACGATCAGCACCGGCGCGCAGTCGGCCGCCAGGGCGCCGCAGACCACGCCAGGCGTCTTCGTGACCACCGCGTCGCCTTCCGGCCGCACGTCGCCCCACGAGCCGTCGGCCTTGATCGCGATGGTCGAGTGGATCTGGTAGCAGGTGTTGAGGTCTTCGGGTGCGACCCCAAACCAGCGCGCGGCGCGGGCCCGGTTCTCGATCACGTCGGCCGGATCATCCTTGCTGCCGCGTCCGACGTTCAGGCTCTCATAGATCCCGGTCGAGACCCCGCCCCGACGGGTGAAGAAGGCGTGGCGGATGCCCGGCACGGCGGCCAGCAGCGGCGACTGGATGGTGGGCAGTTGGCTTTGCGGCATGTCATTATGCATCCTGTCCGGCGACCTCGAAAGCAGGCGGCGTGAAACCGGGCGCATGAAGGCACACGGCCTTGAACAACGCGCCCATCTGCGCCTGACCGGTCAGGCGATCAAGCTGTCTTGCGATCTGGTCGGCGCGATCGGGGCGGGCGGCGGCCAGGGCCTGCGCGCGCGCCTCGATGCCCAGCATCGCCAGGAACATCGCCTGGGACAGGATCGGCCCGGCCTTGGCGCCCGCCTCGACGCCGGCCGCCAGCACGGCCGGGAAATCGGCCCAGACGGTCAGGTCGGCCTGGCCGGGGCTTTCCAGCGGATCGACCTTGCGGTGGTCCTGCAGGGCCTGCAGCGTGTCGCCGGGGCCGGCTGTGTCGCGGCCATAGTCGATCAGCAGCGCCGCGCCGCCGTCGGTGGCGACCCGGTGGCCGAGCTCGGCGCCGAGGGCTTCCTGGGCGGGGGAGGATTCGAGGATGGCGCCGGGTGGAAGGTCCTCCCCCTGATGGGGGAGGCGGCCCGAAGGGTCGGAGGGGGAAGTGGCTGGCTCGGTGGGACTTCCCCCTCCGGCCGCTGCGCGGCCCCCTCCCCCTCTGGGGGGAGGACTTAATGCGCGTAACCCGAACGCCAGCTGATCATTGTCCAGCCCGATCACCCGCTCGGCCCAACCCGTCCCGGTGCGGACGAACTGGCGGGCGGGCAGGCAATCCAGCACCTCGTTGGCGACCAGGATCATCGGCGCGCCGCCCGGCACGGCCTCCAGCCGGTCGGCCCAGTTCGGCGCAACGCCGGCCAGGCGCTCCGCCTGCAAGGCCCGCAGCGGCGGCGACACCTCGACCAGCCAGAGGTCGGCGGCGGCCAGAAAGTCGGGCGCCAGCCGCGCGGCGCGCAGCAGGTCGCTCATCAGCGTCCCATCGCCGGGGCCCATCTCGACCAGCCGGAACGGCGCCGGCCGGCCCATGCGGGTCCAGGTTTCCACCGCCCACAGGCCGATCAGCTCGCCAAACATCTGGCTGACCAGCGGCGCGGTGATGAAGTCGCCACCGGCCCCCAGATCCGGCCGCGTGGCGTAGTAGCCGTCGCGCGGGTCGTGCAGGCAGCGGGTGAAATATTCGGCGACGCCGATCGGTCCGTCCTGGGCGATCTGCGCCTTCAGGCGATCAAGCAGACTCATGAGCCGCGTCGGCCGGTTCGCGCAGGGCCTTCCACAGCAGCCACAGGCCGACCAGCAGCATCGGGATCGACAGGATCATCCCCATGGTCAGGCCGAAGGGGAAGATCGGCATGCCCTCGTCGGGATTGCGCACGTTCTCGAGCAGGGCGCGGAACAGGCCATAGCCGAGCAGGAAGGTCCCGATCAGCGCGCCGCGCCGTTGCAGCCATTTGAAGCGATGGGTCGCCACCCAGAGGATGGCGAACAGCACCACGCCTTCCAGCGCCGCCTCGTACAGCTGGCTGGGGTGGCGCGGATCAGGGCCGGCGGGGCAGCGGCCGCCATTGGCGGCCTGGATCGTCTGATTACAGAAGATCACCCCGAACGGATGGTCGGTGACCCGGCCCCACAGCTCGCCATTGATGTAGTTGGCCACCCGTCCGAAGAACAGGCCGATGGGCGCGACCGGGGCGATCAGGTCGCCCAGCTTCAGCACGTCGATCTTCTGCTGGCGGGCGAACAGCAGGATGGCCGCGCAGACGCCCAGGAAGCCGCCGTGGAACGACATGCCGCCTTCCCAGATCTTGAAGGCTTCGAAGGGTTGAGCCATCAGGCCGGCCCGCTGGTCGGGATTGATCAGCATGTAAAAGAAGATGTAGCCCAGCCGCCCGCCCAGGATGATGCCCAGGGTGATCCACAGCACCAGATCGTCGATCTGCAGCGGGGTCGCCGTCGGGGCGCGGCCGCCCCAGAGAGTTGGGGTCTTCACCAGCCGCACGGCGTAGCGCCAGCCCAGCAGGATGCCGGCTACATAGGCCAGGGCGTACCAGCGGATCGCCAGCGGCCCCCATTGCAGGGCCAGCGGGCCGATGTGCACGACGGGGTCGATATCGGGAAAGATCACGCGGCTGGCTCCGTTCTGGACAGATCGTCGCAGGCATAGCCGGTTCGGCCTTCGCTTTCACCCCCCGCTTCCCATATAAGGAGGCGGACACAGACGCCCGCACCTGGAATTCCGATGCACAGCCAGAACCCCTTCCTCGACGAATTCGCCAAGCTGACCCAGGCGGCCATGGGCATCGCCCAGACGGCCGGCGAGGAAGCCAAGACCGCCATGCGGGCCCAGGCCGATCGTCTGGCGGCCGAGTTCGACCTGATCCGCCGCGACGATTTCGAGGCGCTGAAGGCCGAGGTCGCGGCGCTGCGCGAGGAAGTCGCGGGCCTGAAGGCCAAGAAGCCCGCCGCCCCCAAGGCCGACAAGAAGGCGCCGGGAACAGGCGAATAGCCTCCTCGCCGTTCGCCCTCGACGTGAAGGGGCTGTTACGCCGCTCACGAAGCAGATTAGACTCATAGCGACGTAAGCGATTCATGGGGGGTCTCACGCCCGCCATCGCTCACGGGACGCGCAGGATTCCCATGGACACCCAACCGGAAGACGACGACGTCCTGATGGCTCTCGACCCCCTCGAAGTGGTCGAGCATGTCCTGTCGGCCGAAAACCTGACCTTTGATCGCACCGAAGACGGCGATCTGGCCTTCGCCCTGACCGGCGACTGGAAGGATTACGAGCTGTGGTTCGCTTGGCGTCCCGAGGCCGACTGCCTGCAGCTGTGCCTGTCGCTGGACCTGCGCGCGCCCAAGACCAAGCGCGCCAGCGCCTATGAGCTGCTGGCCATGATCAACCAGCGCGTCTGGCTGGGCCATTTCGAGGTCTGGACCGAGGACGGCGAGGTCGTGTTCCGCCACGCCCTGGCCCTGCCCTCGGGCGAGCGCCCGACCATGGCCCAGGCCGCCTCGATGATCGACGCCGCCGTCGAAGCCGCCGACCGCTTCTATCCGGCCTTCGACTTCCTGCTGCAGGGCGCCAAGACCCCGGACGAGGCCATGGCCGCCTGCATGTTCGAGACGGTCGGCCAAGCATAATCAGCTTGTCATCCCGGCCGAAAGCCCGCATCGCGGGCTGAAGAGCCGGGACCGCGACAGGCGCTGAGCTTCCGGCGGTCCCGGATCGGCCTTTCAGGCCGTCCGGGATGACAGCTAGGAGTTTCGCATGACCCCCATCCTCCTCCTCGGCGCCGGTCGCATGGGCGGCGCTCTGATCCAGGGCTGGCGCGAGGCCGGGGCCTTTACCGCCGCCGACCTGATCGTCCGTGATCCAAACGTCGACGCCGCCGCCTTCGCCGGCGCATTGGTCAATCCGCCGCTGGAAGCCCTGTCCGCCGCCAGGACCATCCTGCTGGCCGTCAAGCCGCAGATCTGGCGCGAGGCGATCGGGGACGTTGTCCCGCATCCCGCCCCCGACGCGGTGATCGTCTCCATCGCCGCCGGCGTGCGCGCCGCCGACATCTCAGCAGCCTTCGGCGGTCGCGCCGTCGCCCGGGTGATGCCGACCACCGCCGTCGCCATCGGTCGGGGCACGGCCAGCGTCTATGCCGACACGATGCAGGCCCGCGCCGTCGCCCACGCCCTGTTCGCGCCCGTCGCCACGGTGGTGGATCTGGACGACGAAGCGCTGATGCACGCCGCCACCGCCGTCTCCGGCTCGGCCCCGGCCTATCTCTACGCCTTCGTCGAGGCGCTGGAGGCGGCCGGCGCCGGGGTGGGTCTCGACCCGGCGGCATCGGCGAAACTGGCCCGCGCCACGATCATCGGCGCGGCGGCCCTGATGGAGGCTGGGGCCGAGGAGCCGTCTGAGCTTCGCAAACAGGTCACCTCGCCCGGCGGCACCACGGCCGCGGCGCTGGCGGTGCTGATGGGCGAGGGCGGCTTTGGCGACCTGCTGCCCCGCGCTCTGGAGGCGGCGATCGCGCGGTCGAAGGAACTGGGCGGCTAGGGCCGCTCGTGACGAGCCCCGCCTTGTCAGAGCCGCTTTCGAGAGCCATCTGAATGTCCATGACCGCCGCAGAAGACATCCTCGACCGCGCCGCCGCCGCCGCCCTGGCCCTGGCGACCGACAAGCCCTGGCATCACATCGCCCTGCGCGACATCGCGCTGAAGGCCGAGGTTCCGTTCGCCGAGCTGTACGCCCTGGCCCCGGGCAAGGGCGCGGTGCTGGCCCATCTGTCGACCCGCTTCGACCGCGCCGCCCTGGGCACGGTCTCGGCCGATGAAGCCACGCCGCACGACCGCCTGTTCGACGCCGCCATGGCGCGGCTGGAAGCCATGGAGCCACACCGCGCCGCCCTGATCGCCATCGCGGCGTCGGAGGGGGTGGTGGTCTCTGCCCTGCGGTTCCCCAAGACGGCGCGGGCCATTCTCGAGGCCGGCGGCGTGGAAGCCACGCCTGTGCGACTGGCGGCGATGACGGCGGTCTGGGCGCGCACGGTCCAGGTCTGGCGCGACGACGAGGGCGCGCTGAACCGGACGATGGCCGAGCTCGACAAGCGGTTGAAGCAGATGGCCGAGCGGCTCTCGAAGATCGGGGCGGGGTTCGAGTGACGAAAGGGGTCAGAGGCTTTCTGTGCCCAGTCTGTGACTATGCTGACCCCGACGCTCCGCCCTACGCCAACGGCCAGGACGCTTGGTATCAGGAGATATGTCCTGGCTGCGAAACCCAGTTTGGCTACGACGATGCTTTGGTCAGTCTCACTGACTTGCGGCAAGCGTGGCTTGCGCGCGGCTAGCCCGGCAACCGCATCACGGCCCTAAGTCCGCCCATCACCGACCGTTCAAGCACCAGGTCCCCGCCCAGGCCGCGCGCCATGTCGCGGGCGATGGCCAGGCCCAGGCCGACGCCCTTCTCGTTCTGGTTCCGGGACTCGTCCAGCCGGTTGAAGGGCTTGAAGGCCTCTTCATAGCGATCCTCGGGAATGCCCGGACCATCGTCCTCGACGACGATCTCGACCCCGCCGGTGATCCGCGCGGCGGCCGTGACCCTGACGTGGTCGCCGTGAGCGGCGGCGTTGTCGATCAGGTTGGCCAGGGCGCGCTTGAAGGCGTTGGGCCGCAGCTCCACGGTCAGTTCGGGTGAGACCTGCGCCTCCACCGCCGCCCCGGTTCGCACCGCCGCCGCCACGACGCCGGCGATCAGGTCGGTCAGGTCGACGGTCTGGGGCGCTTCCCCGCCCTCGCCGCGCGCGAAGGCCAGGTACTCGTCGATCATGTGCTCCATCTCGGCCAGGTCGCCCTTCATGGCGTCCATCCGTTCGCACGGCTCGGCCAGGGCCATTTCCAGCTTCAGGCGGGTCAGGGGCGTGCGCAGGTCGTGGCTGACGCTGGCCAGCAGGGCGGTGCGCTGCTCGATATGGCGCTGGATGCGGGCCTTCATCGCCAGGAAGGCCTGGGCCGCCTGGCGCACCTCGCGGGCGCCGTGCGGCTTGAAGTCGATATCGCCGCCGCGCCCGAAGGCGTCGGCCGCGTCGGCCAGCCGCTCGATGGCCCGCACCTGGTTGCGGATGAACAGGATGGCGACGGCCGTCAGCAGCATGGTCGCCACCACCATCCACAGGATGAAGATATGGCCCTGGGTGGCGAAGGCCCGGTCGCGCAGGGCGTAGATCTGCAGGACCCCGCCGTCCACCTGCACGCGGATGTCGATATAGGCGGTGTAGCGGGTGGTATCGAACCAGAACGGAACGTTCAGCCGGTCGGCCAGGGCGTCCTGCAGCGAGCGGTCCAGCGACGGCAGCAGCGAGGCGCGCCGGCCGGTCGGCAGCTTCTTGCCCTTCTGGAAGGCGATGGACAGGGCCAGGGAGTCCTCGGCCCGGTCGGCCAGCTTGGCCACGGCGGCGGGGCTGGGATCGTCCTGATAGCTGGCCACGGCCCAGGCGACGTCGCCGGCCAGACCCTCCGACAGCCGGCTGTTCACCGTCTGCCAGTGGGCGTCGAAAAAGGCCCAGGTCACGGCGATCTGCATCACCGCCACCGGCAGGACGATGATCAGCAGCGAGCGGCCGAACAGCGAGGTCGGCAGCCAGCGCTTGATCTGGCGCGGGATATAGAGCTTGGCGCGCAGGCGCATCAATCCGGCGCCAGCCGATAACCCACACCCCGCACCGTCTGCAGGTAGCGCGGGTTCTTCGGATCCGGCTCGATCTTGCGGCGCAGGCGCGTGACCTGGACGTCGATGGCGCGGCCGGTGGCGTCGGCGGTGTCGCGGGCCAGTTCCAGGCGGTCGACGGGTTCGTGGACGGCGCGGGCCAGGCGGCGCATCAGGGCCACCTCCGCCTCGGTCAGGCGCACGGGCTGGCCGTCGCAGGTCAGCTCGCCGCGCTCGGGCTCGAACGCGCAGCGGCCCAGCGACAGCTCGCGCGGGCCGCTGGGCTTGGCGGCCGTGCGGCGCAGGATGGCCTCGATGCGCAGCAAAAGCTCCTGCGGCTCGAACGGCTTGCCCAGATAGTCGTCGACCCCATGGGTCAGGCCCTCGATGCGATCGGCGGCCTGGTCGCGGGCGGTCAGCATCAGGATCGGGGTCTTGGCGACCTCGCCGCCCATGGCCCGCAGGCGCTTGGTGAAGGCAAAGCCGTCCTCGCCGGGCATCATCACGTCCAGCACCATCAGGTCGAAGTCCAGCGCGGCGCACAGCTTGTCGGCGCCGGCCGCGTCGGCGGCGGTGCTGACGCGAAAGCCGGCCCGGACCAGGAACTCCTTCAAGAGCTTGCGGATGCGGTCGTCGTCATCGACCACCAGCAGGTGGCGATCGCGGCGCTCTTCGGGGCTCATGCGACCACCCGGCGGGTGGGGCCCACGCCCTGCCGCGGACCGGCCAGAGCCGCCAGGATGCGGCGCGTGCCGGCCACCCCGTCCAGGCCTCCGGTGCGATAGGCCTTGGCCAGCAGGGTGCGCAGGCGATCGGCGACGCGGGCCTCGAAGGCTGCGCCCTCGGCGGTCAGCACGGCGGGCTTGCGGCGGCCGTCCAGATCGCCCGACCCGCGCTCGACCAGTCCGGCCTTGGTCAGGTCGGCCAGGGTGCGGCTGGCGGCCTGTTTCGAGAGGCTGGTCAGTTTCGACAGGTCCTGCACCCCGATGCCGGGCCGGCGACGCAGCAGGAAGGCGGCCCGCCAGTGCGACCGGCCCAGGCCAAGGGTCTCGGCTTCCAGCGCCGCGTCGACCGCCGCCCACAGGGCCGCCTCGGCCAGCAGGATCAGCTCAAGGCCGCTGTCCAGCTCCTCCTCGCGCAGGATGAGCCGGGGATCGGCCGCGCCTTGCTGCAGGGGGGCTATCATCGCCGTTAAGTCCACTTGTCTGTCGGTCGGAATGTCGGGAGGTCTATGGCACACGGTGGCCGAGATCGACGAGGCCCGCAAGGCGAGCACGACCCAGAACAGGCGCGGTGGCCGTTCTGCGTGCTGGATCATCCGCAACGACAGGGAGATGAGCGGTGTTTCGGCGGCGCGGCCCTGAACGACCAAGCCGCCCGGGATCGCTCCCGGACGGCGCGTCGAGGCCCTGGGGCGCGGCCTGACCTCAGAAGGTCTTGCGCAGGCGCAGCGAGACGAAGGTGTTGGGGTCGATGGCGCGGTCCTCGATGAAGGCCACCGCCCGGGTCTCGCGGTTGGCATAGACGATGCGCTGCTGGGTGTAGTCGTCCCAGATGTTCAGCTGGGCGCGGATCGCTAGGGTCGGGGTCGGCTTGTATTCGACGAAGGCCTCGTAATAGTTCGCGCCCCGCCAGGTGTTGGTCTGGTCCGGATCATAGGTGCCCTGGCCCAGCAGAGGCAGCCAGTTGATTCCCCACTGGGTCTTGTAGCGGACCAGGTCCTGCTGGAAGCCCAGATTGGCCTGGGTGGGGCGGACCTGGGTGATCGGCCGGTCCTTGCCCGTGGTCGGATCGGTGACGTGGGTCTCGTTCCAGTCGTTCTTGGCCGTGAACCGGCCGCCCTTGATGCCGAACCTTTCCAGGGGCACCACGATGTTCACCGACAGCTTGTCCAGCGTGCCGTCGCCGATATTGCCGGTCGACGACAGGCCGCCCGGCAGGGGCAGGCGGTCGATGACGCCGATGATCTCGTCGTGGCGATAGCCGATCGAGACGATGCCCTCGCCCCAGAATCGGCGCTCATAGGTCAGTTCCGCGATCCAGCGCTGTTCCGGCTCCAGATCGACATTGCCGCCATAGACGGTCTCGTCCTCCAGCTCGGCCGAGGCGGCGAAATCGCCGAAATCCAGCTGGCCCAGTTCGCGCTCGAAGCGGAAGCGGACCTGGTTCTTGTCGACGGGCGTCCAGGTGGCCAGCAGGCGCGGCTTGGCGAAGAAGAAGCTCTTTTCATGATCGGCGTCGCCCGACTGCTTGATGGTCGAGGTCTCCAGCCGCAGGCCGCCCTCCAGGCTCAGCTTGGGGTTCACCCGCCAGGTCGCCTTGGAGAAGGCCTCGCCGCGGGTTTCCTCAACCTTGACCGAGGCCGAGGGCAGGGGCACGGCCACGCCGCCCTGGGTGAAGGCCTGGGTGACCTCCAGCATGTTGTAGGCGACCTCGCCGCCGGCCTCGAGGGTCAGGGACGCCGAGCGCTCGTTGCGCACCAGGGCGCGGAAGATCGATTCCGACGACTCGCCGTGAGCGCTGAACCGCTGTTCGGGGCGGGTGACGCCGGCCAGGGTCTCGTTGCTGGTCGAGACGTCGTCAAAGGTCTCGAACTCGTGCATCGCCCGGGTCTCCAGCGACCAGCGAGGCGCGAGCGGGCGGCTGTAGGTCAGGCCGAGTTCGCCGTTCTTTTCCTCGTTGGCGAAGTCGCTGTCGCGCTGCGCCGCGTCCGAACGCTGACGGGTCCATTCGTTCCAGTCGCTGTCGCCGTAGCGGGCGGTGGCGTCCAGCTTGCCGCCGGCCACGGGGCCGTTGAAGTTGCCCCGGATTCCGTGGCCGCCGCCCCAACCGTCGTTCTGGTAGAACTCGTCGCGGGTCACCGCGCCGGCGCCGTCGCGGCGGATCGTGCGGCCCGGACCGTTGGAGTCGCTGGTGCCCATGCCGTCCGACAGGGTCACGCCCCAGCTGCGGTCGCCCTCGCGGGCGGTGAACTGGTAGGAGCCGCCATAGACGTCGTGGCCGCCGTCGAACAGCACGGCGTTCAGGGTCAGGATCGACTGGCGGCTGGCGGTGGTCTTCAGGATCACGTTCACGACCATCGAATAGCCCTGCATGTCGACGCCGGCCGCGCCGCCGCGGATCAGCTCGATGCGCTCGACCTGGTTGGCGGGGGTGCGCGACATCACGCTGGAGCCGGTGTCGTTCTTGGAAGCCGGACGATTGCCGTTGATCAGGATGTTGCCGACCGCGCCCTCGAAGCCGCGCGCGCCCGAGCCGTCATTGACCGAAAAGCCCGGCACGCGGTTGATCATGTCCAGGGCGGTGTTGGGGCGCTGGGCGGCGAAGAAGTCGGGCTGAAAGACCAGAACGCCGCGCTGGCTGGCGTCGTCCGCCGCCGCGCTGGCTGGGGCTGGCTGGGGCGCTTGCGCGGCGAAGGCGGAGCCGGCGGTCAGAACAAGCGCCGTGGTGGCCAGCAGGATGGCTCTGGTCATCGATTTCCCCCTCGAATTACATCGAAAGGTCTGCCGGCCCCCTCCGTTTATCTCAAGTTACAAGGGTGAAAGGTTGTTGTATCCCGGCATCATTACGCAGAGTTCATGTTTGAAAACGGCCGTTCTCGGCGACGATTGACGCTGGATAGTCGAGATGAGCTTCCGTTTATTTCCTGTAAACTTGATCTCTGTCCTTGCCACGACATCGCGGGGCAAGAAGCGCGGCGCTCTAGGCCGGGTCGAGGAACCGAAGCCAGTCCGGTAGGGTCTCGCCGCTGGCTTCGGTCAGCGCGCTGGCGCGTCGCTCGGCGTCCAGGGCCAGGGCGCGGGCTTCGCCAGGCGCCATGTCGAACCGGGCCTGGAAGGCGCGCGCGAAGGCCGACCACCGGCTGAAGCCATAGGCGTCCGCGATCTGCCCCATGGTCTTGTGCCGCGAAGCCGGGTCGGTCAGCTCGACGAACACCTTCTGAAGGCGCCGGCGGCGGATATGATCGCTGACGCCGCCCATGGGCGAAAACAGCCTGTAGAGCGAGGCGCGCGACAGGCCAAAGCTCTTGCAGAGATGCTCGGGGCCCAGGGCCGGATCGCCCAGATGCGCCTCGATATGGCGCTTGAGCCTCAGCAGATGGGCGTTCTCCACCGCGGCGGCGGCTGTCGCGGACTCGATCCGCGGCAGGGCCAGGGCGTTGAGCAGGTCGATTGTCGCCCGCCCGGCGCTGGGCGCCTCGGTCAGGGTCATGCGCGGGGCCAGGGCCCACAGCGTATCGACATGGCTGCGCATCAGCCGCCCGGCCGTCGAGTCGCCCCGCAGGATCAGGCCGTGCAGCTTGTCGACATCGCCATCGCCCCGGCCCAGCAGGGCTCGGGGGACGGCCAGGCTGTAATTGACGCAATGGGCTGTTTCCGACCGGAAGGGTCGGGTCAGGTGCCACCAGGCACACATCGCCCGGAGCGGCCTCCGCCGGGTCGCGCCCGGTCGTGCGACGATCGCCGCCGTCCGTGATGATCTGCACCAGGACGTGGTCCAGCGCCGTGACGGCGATCTTGCGCTGGTCACGACCATAGACATAGCGGCCGCCGCTCATATGGGCCTGACCCAGCAGCAGCGACCCCACATTATAGGCTTCGATGTTCAGGTCGGGTCCGGCGTCGTCCACGTCGCGAAGGCGAACGTCGAACACCGGCTCTATGGCCTCGGCATAGCCAGCCACGCCGCTTCGACCGGGCATGAGGCGGGTGCCGGTCTGGCTGAAGGGCAGGGCTGTCGCCGGGGTCATGCGCCTTGGGTCATGGAACGTGGGCGCCGGCCTGGAGATGCGCGGCCGTCAGTGGGTGCGGTCATGGTCCTGGCCCCAAGCTCTACCGGTGATGGCTTAACCGGACGGGGATCGCCGCGCAATTGTCTCAGACTTATCCCCGTACGTCTCAATTCCCCCGCCGCGCCTTGCTCAGCGTCGGGCCTTGCTCGATCAGGGCGCGCGGCGCCCTTGGCCGCTTTCAGGCTTGGAGATCTACAATGCGTTGTTCGTGGAAAACTTTCATCCCGTCGCCCGGCCCCCCCCTGGTTGGCTAAGCCAAGCGCGGACCTCTCGGGGTCCGCGCGTTTGCCCCGGGGACTGATCTTGTCAGACAACATGGCCCATGTGCGCGCGTCCCGGCCAGGAGACGCCGACAGTCTGTTCGCCAACCTCTCGCAGGCTCGCCGCGCGGCTCTGGCGGCGATGGACGGCTGCGACGCCGCCGAGGTCCTGCCGGCGGCGCAGGCGCACAGTCGCGACTGTTGCCTGTCGATCATTGATGACGACGCCGGCGTGGTGGGCATGTTCGGCATCGTGCCCTTCGAGCCTCGCCCCGGAAGCGGCTCCGTCTGGCTCGCGCCGTCGGACCGGCTTTTTGAGCGGCACAACCTGATCTTCCTGCAGGAATGTCCGCGCTGGATCGATCACATGCTCCAGCGGCATGAGGTGGCCTTCAACCTGGTGTCAGAGCACGAGGCTCCTGAGATCCGCTGGCTGAAATGGTGCGGCTTCGAGTTCATCCGCCCCTACGAACACTATGGGCCCACCGGCGCGACACACTGGCTGTTCGCCAAGGCCCGCTCGCCCGAGGCGCGTCTGCGCCACCATGACCTGTTCACGGAGGGCCTGTTTCCCGTCGACGAGGCTGCTGGGGGGTAGCTGTCGGCGGGATGGAAATCCCTGTCGCGTGTCCGCCAACGCGCGACAGGGATTTCTGACCTGCATCAGGCGACCGGCCGCGCTGACGCGGCGCGGCGGCCTTAGTCCAGGCGCGCCACGACCTGTTCCAGCTTTTCGAGGAACTGCCGCCAACCCTGGCCGGCGCCGCCGAAGGCCTGTTTCTGATCTGTCCGGAAACCCGACTGCTCCATGCGCAGGTGCGTGCCCGCGTCCGTCGGGGTCAGGGTGAAGGTCACGACGCTCTTCAGGTCGTAAGCCGCGTCCTCATGCGCGTGGTTCCAGGTGTAGGACAGCATCCTGTTGGGCTCGACGGTCAGGACCTCGCAGTCCAGCACCCCGCCCCATTCGCCGCGCAGCGTGAAGCCGTGACCGACCATGGGCTGGAAATCGTTCTTCATCAGCCATTCCGCGATCAGGTGCGGCTGGGTCAGCGCGCGCCAGAGCTTTTCCGGCGCAAAGGCGAACTCGCGCTCCACGATGACGGAACGCGTTTCGGGGGTGACGGGGTTCATTGGTCCATCCTTGCGAGCAGGTCTTCGAGGCGGTCGAACCGGGGTTCCCAGAACCCGGCCATCTGGTTGGTCCAGTCCAGCAGGGGCCCCAGGGCGGCGATCTGGGCGCTGTAGTGGGTCTGGCGTCCCTCGGGGCGGTCGCGCACCAGCCCGGCCTGCTTGAGGACCGCCAGATGCTTGGAGACGGCGGGTTGCGAGACCCCGGCCTGAGCCGTCAGGGTCCCGACCGTCTGCTCGCCATCGCGGCACAGCCGCTCGAAGATCGCCCGCCGGGTGGGATCGGCCAGGGTGCGAAACAGCGTGTCGTGAGCGTCTTGCATGCGCGATCAATAACTCTGTGGCTATTGATCGGGCGTATAATCGTAGAGTTATGAGTCTTTCAAGCGCAAAGACGCGCGATCAGGTCGAGACCTTGGCCTCGAGCTCGGCCAGTCGCTGCCGTGTCAGGGCCAGGTCCGACCCGAACCGCGCCGGATCGGCGGCGGCCAGGCGGGCGGCGACGTCATAGCTTTCGCGATACAGGTCCAGCGCCCGCATGCGATGGCCGCGATCCTCGCGCAGGTCGGCCAGGCGCTCCAGCGACACCGACAGGGCGCGCTGGGCGTGCGGGTCCTGGGCCTCGCGGCCGCCGCTGGACCGGCGCAGGGCCAGGGATTCCTCGAAGGCCGACAGGGCGTCGTCCAGACGGCCCTCGGTCTCGGCCACGTCGCCCACCCCGGCCAGGGTTCCGGCCAGCAGTTCCATGGCGTTCAGGTCGCTGGGGGCGGCGCGCAGGGCGTCGCGGGCGTGAGAGACGGCGGTGTCATAGGCCTCGGCGGCGTCGTCCATCTGGCCCTGGCCGCGCGCGAAATCGCCCAGGTCGCGATAGACGGTGGCCAGTTCGCGGTCGCCGCGGGCGGCGGCCTTCATGGCGATCAGCATCCGGGCCGCCTCGGACCAGGATTCGGCCCGGGTCAGGGCGACCATCCGCTCGCGCATCTGGGCGAAGGACTCGCTCGTGGCCGGGGCGGGTTTGGCGGGTTGAGCCGGCTGAGCCGCTGGGGCGGGATGGGGCGCCGCGGCGGGCGTCGGAGCTGGAGCGGGCGCGACATTGAGCACCGGCGTGGCGATCGGCGAGAAGTCCCGGGCCGGCTCCACGACCGGCGCGGCCGACAGACCGCTGTCGAGGTCCAGGGCGACCGGGCCTTTCCTGCGCGGCTTGGGCTTGGGCCGAGGGGTCAGGGCGGCGACGACGAGTACTCCCCCGAGTATCGCCGCCGCCGCGCCGGCCAATGGTCGATGCGGCTCGAACGGTCCAAGATCCAGGTTCGCGGCCCAGCTTCCCAGCTGCCCCCAGCCCGCGACCACGTATCCCGACGTCGCCAGGATCGTCCCCAAGATGATCCCTACGATACGAGCCAGCATGCCGCCCCCTCCAAGACGTCCATTCGCCAGGTGCCACAGGTCAGCCGAGCCGGCCCCCGCCGTCGAGCCGTCTCAACTGGCAGGGGAAGTGCGTGCGGAAAGACGACGCTCCTTGGGGCGCCGACCGCCAAAGGCGCCTCTAAATCAGCCATGTCCGGGGGCGGGGATAGGCTTCGCCCCGCGCCAGGTAATAGATGCCGACGCCGCAGCGGACCGCGAACCACACGCCGACCAGGCCCATGATCATGGCGCCGGCGGCCACCACCGGGATGCCGACCAGCAGGATCGACAGCGGCAGGCCCAGGATGAACAGCACAAGGCCGATCAGGAACCAGCCGATGGTCAGCCAGAAGCTGCGGATGGCGAAGGTGTAGTGGCTTTCATTGATCGGCCCCGCCGTCGAACGGTTGGCGTAGGCGACGATCAGGCCAACGATGGTGGTGGCCGCGCAGCTGGCGAAGCCCAGCACATACAGGCCGTAGACGACGGCCGGCAGGATCTTGTCCTCTTCGGCGCGGACCGCAGGCGGTTGGCCGGGGGTTGAAACGTCGGTCATGGCTCAGAGCATCCAGTTGGTGGGCGTGGGATAGGGCTGGCCCTTCAGCACGAAGGACAGGCCGATGATGCTGCGCACGGCGATCCACACGCCCAGGGCGGCCAGCAGGAAGATTCCGATCCCGATCACCGTCAGCGCGCCGCCGATGATGGCGAACAGCAGCGACAGCCAGAAGGTGCGGATGGCGAAGGTGTAGTGGCTCTGCAGCCAGTCGGGCGCGCCCTTGCGGCTGACATAGGCCAGGATCACGGCGATCACCGAGGTGACGCCGCCGGTGATCAGCCCGGCCAGGGTCAGGGCGTAGACGACGATCGGCAGGGTCTTGTCATCCTGCAGGGGCGGCGGGACGGCGGGGTCGAGATCGGTCACGGTGAAGCTGAACCTTGGAAAACGATGTTGTCCAAAGGATCGTCCTTATCGGCGATCGATGCAAATGAAGGTCCCGTAACCCGGGGGAATCGGTCAGCCGCTGGTCGCGGCGACGAAGACCGCCAACTGGTCGGCGAAGGCGCGCCCGTAGGCGGGCCGCGCCTCGCCCCGGGCGATATAGGCGGAGAGGTTGGGGTAGTCCTGCAACAGCCCTGAACCGGTCAGTCGGCGCAGCACTGTCACCATCATCAGGTCGCCGGCGCTGAAGTCGCCATCGAGCCAGTCGGCGTCGCCCAGGCGGAGGGAGAGCTCGTCCAGCCGGCCGCGCACGCGTTGGTCAAGGCGTGGCAGGCGCTCTTCGTGCCAGCAGGTCTCGCGCTCCAGCAGCACGGCCATGCTGCGTTCGACGATCGGCGGCTCCACCGTGCCCAGCGCGGCGAACATCCAGGTGATGGCGCGGGCCCGGGCGTTCGCGTCGCCTGGCAGCAGGCCCGCGTGGCGCTCGGCGATGTGGAACACGATGGCGCCCGACTCGAACAGGGTCAGGTCGCCGTCCTGATAGGTGGGAATCTGCCCGAAGGGATGAAGCGCGCGATGCGGGGTTTGCTTCATTTCATCGAAGGACAGCAGGCGGACGTCGTAGGGCTGGCCAACCTCTTCAAGCGCCCAGCGCACCGGCATGTCACGCGCCAGCCCCCGGCCGCGATCCGGCGAGCTCCTGAAGGCGGTGATGATGGGGCGCATGGCGGGGCTCCGGGCGAGGGCGCGGCGACGATAGGCCAAGGACGGGCGGCGCGGGGAGATCCCGACAGGGCGCCGATCCTGGCCTGGGACCGCCAGCGCCGAAAGCCCCTAGGGCAGCAGATCCCGCGGCGGATCGCGCGGATCGAAGCCGTCGCCGCCAGACAGCCAGGGCAGGACGGCCAGCAGCAGGATCAGCGCGAAGCTCATCCGCGCGGCCATGTCGATGCCCACCCCGGCCATGCCGGCGCCGAGCGACGAGACCAGCACCGCCACGGCCCCGATGGCCAGCAGGCCGATCACCCAGGTCAGGGCCGGGCGGGCTTCGATGCGGGCCAGGTCGAAGCGGGCGGCGGGGGCGGCGTCGGCGGCCTGGCGCGACAGGGCGCGGACAAAGGCCGAGAAGCTGTCCAGCCGGTCCTCGACACGGCCGGGACCGGCATAGCTCTGGGCGATGATGACCATCCTGGCGCGGCCAAAGCTCAGTTGCAGAACCCGGCGGCGGCCGCCCCTGGGCGCGGCGGCCAGGCGAAAGCGGGTCAGGGCGCTCAAGGGGAAGCCGCGCACGCGAACGCCGCGAGTCTCGACCAGCGTCCCGTCCTTCAGCGTCCAGACCGTTTCAGGCTGGAACGGCGCGAGGCGGGCGCTGTGCGAGAGCGACATGGGGTCAGGCTCGGACGGCGGTGATTTCCACGCCGGCGGCGGCGGCGTGCGGGGCCAGGGCCAGGGGCTTTTCGACCCGCACCCGGGCGCGGGTGACCCGGGCGTCGGCGAAACAGGCCTGGGCGAGGCGCTCGGCGAAGGTCTCGACTAGGTCGATATGGCCCTCGTCGGCGATGGAGCGGGCGGCCTGCCCGATGGTCTCGTAGTTCACCGTGTCGCCCAGGCGTTCGCAGTGGCTGGCGGCGACGTCCAGCTCGACATCGATGACCAGCGGCTGGCGACGGCCGTGCTCATGGTCATAGACCCCGATCCAGGCTTCCACCTTGAGCGCGCGGACGAAGACCTTGGTCACGATCACGCGGGCCACGGGGGCGCTGGCGGTATCGGTTTCGGCGAGGGGGGAGGCGGCCAAGCGGCGCCCTTTCCTAGGGTGCGACGATGTCGGGTGTGCGCCAGGCCAGATGCTGCCCGGCGTCCACGGCGATCATCTGGCCCGTGACCGCCCTTGCGTCAATCAGATAGCGCAGGGCGGCGGTGACGTCATCGGGGGTGGCGCGGCGCTGCAACAGGGTGCCGGCGGCCTCGGCCTCGAACTCGCCGGGAGCCTGGTGAATGTTGGGCAGGGTCGGGCCGGGGCCGATGGCGTTGACGCGGATGCGCGGCGCCAGGGCCTGGGCCAGGGTCTGGGTCGCCCACCACAGGGCCGCCTTGGACAGGCTGTAGCTGAAGAACTGCGGATTGGGCCGCCAGACCCGCTGGTCGACGATATTGACGATCAGGCCTTCCAGATCGTCCGGCAGGGCGGCGGCGAAGGCCTGCGCCAGCACGATCGGCGCGCGCAGATTGGTCTCGATGTGGCTGTCCCACAGGGCGCGGTCCAGTGATCCGACCCGGTCGTCCTGAAAGCTGGAGGCGCTGTTGACCAGCAGGGTCAGCGGGCCAAGCTCCGCGGTCCGGGCGATCAGGCCGGAGACCTGGGCCTCGTTCGACAGCTCGGCCGACACCGCGATGGCGCGACGGCCCAGGGCCCGGATGGCGGCCACCGTCTCGGCGGCCTCGCTGGCGTCCCCGCGATGATGCACGGCCACGTCATAGCCGGCGCGCGCGGCCTCCAGCGCCAGGGCCTGGCCAATCCGCCGCCCCGCGCCGGTGACCAGCGCCGCGCCGCGCGAGCTCATATCAGTCGATACGGCCGAACTCGATCATGTTCAGGGCCAGGATAACGCCGAGAAAACCGACGATGACGAAAATCGCGATCATGACGCGGCTCCGTTGAAGACCAAGGGTCCTGCGGCTTTAGCGAGGCGCGAAGCCGGGGGCAAGAGCGGGCTCACGCCAACGGAAAATCGGCGGGATCGTCGGTCCAGGGATTGAACAGCGCCGCGCCGCTGTCCTGGACGTCGCGGATATTGCGGGTGACCAGGAACAGGTCGTGTTCCAGGGCCGTGGCCGCCAGCAGGGTGTCGATCACGGCGGGCGCATGGCCCGTGCGTTGCTTCACCGCTCCGGAGATCTCGCCCCAGCGGCGCACCACCGGATCGCTGACCGACAGCACGCGTCCGGCGAACCGTCCGGCCAGGGCGTCGCGGGCGGCGATGTAGCGCGAGCGGTCGGGATGATCGGCCGCCAGGTTGTGGATGCCCTTGTCGTATTCGCCCAGCGACAGAACGCTGATGAACATCTTGTCCTCCCGCTGACCCGCCGCCCAGGCCTTCACGCTGGGCGCGCCGTTGGGATTGATCAGGGCGGCGATGACATTGGTGTCGATCAGCCAGCCCTTCACAGGTCCCCACCCTTCATAGTTCCAAGTCTCGGCCGTGGTCGGGTTCGCGGGTCAGGTCCAGGTCGTCCAGGTGCAGGCCCTCGAGAAACGAGACCAGCGACGGGCGGGCCGGATCGGGCGGCGACAGGCGCTCCAGATCCTCGACGCTCATCACCACCACGGCGTCCCTGCCGCGCACGGTGACGCGCTGCGGGCCCTGGCTGCGGGCCAGGCGCACCACTTCGCTGAAGCGCGCCTTGGCGTCTTCCAGTTTCCAGCCGGGATCGCCCATCGGAACCTCCATCTGACTAGCTGGTCAGATGATAGTTCGGATGGGCTGCGCGGGCAAGGACGGCTATCCTCCCGCCATGCTCTGGCGCCGTCGCATCGAACCGTTCACCCGTCCCCTGGTCTATGCCTGGTTTCGCTGGAACCGGGGGCTGACCCTGGGGGTGCGCGGGCTGGTCACCGACGGCGAGGGGCGCATCCTGCTGATCCAGCACACCTATATCCCGGGCTGGTACCTGCCCGGCGGCGGAGTCGAGCGGGGCGAGACGGCGTGGATCGCGCTCTGCCGCGAACTGCAGGAAGAGGCCGGGATCCGCGTGCTGGGCCGGCCGGCGCTGCTGTCGGTCCATTCCAACGAGCCGCGCCATCCCGGCGACCACGTGCTGGTCTATCGGATCGACGCCTGGGAGGCCTGCCAGGCCTCGGCCCAAGGCGAGATCCACGCGGTCGGCTGGTTCGCCCCCGACGCCCTGCCAGACGACATCAGCCCGGGCACGCGCCGCCGCATCGCCGAGGCTCTGGACGGCGTCGACAGCGATGTGATGTGGTGAGGGCTTCCCACATGAACGCCGATCATTAAAATGGTTGTTTGAAGAAGGTCCGCCGCTTCCCAAATCAGAGCGGGCCTCGACTATCCCTCAAGGGCAGGAGCACGACATGCGCGACTATACCAAGTTCTATATCGACGGGGCCTGGGTCGATCCGGTCGCGCCGAAGCTGCACGATGTGATCAACCCGGCCACCGAAGAGGTCTGCGGCCACATCTCGATGGGCGGCGTCGCTGACGTCGACAAGGCGGTCATGGCCGCCCGCAAGGCCTTCGACACCTTCAGCCTGACCAGCCGCGAAGAGCGCATCGACCTGCTGGAACGCATCGTCGCCGAATACATGAAGCGCTTCGAGGACATGGCCAAGGCCATCACCGAGGAAATGGGCGCCCCCGCCTGGCTGGCCCAGCGCGCCCAGGCCGCCATGGGCATCGGCCACGTCCAGACCGCCATCGCGGTGCTGAAGGACTACAAGTTCGAGGAAGATCGCGGCACCACCCGCATCGTCAAAGAGCCGATCGGCGTCTGCGCCTTCATCACGCCGTGGAACTGGCCGGTCAACCAGATCGCCTGCAAGGTCGCGCCCGCGCTGGCCACCGGCTGCACCATGGTGCTGAAGCCTTCGGAAATCGCGCCGTTCAGCGGCTATATCTGGACGGAAGTCCTGCATGCCGCCGGCGTGCCGCACGGCGTGTTCAACCTGGTCAATGGCGACGGCCCCACCGTTGGCGCGGCCCTGTCCAGCCATCCTGAAGTCGACATGGTGTCGTTCACCGGCTCGACCCGCGCGGGCATCGAGGTGGCCCGCAACGCCGCCCCGACCGTCAAGCGCGTGCACCAGGAGCTGGGCGGCAAGAGCCCCAACATCATCCTCGAGGACGCCGACTTCCAGCGCGCCGTCACCGGCGGCGTCGCTTCGGTGATGATGAACTCGGGCCAGTCGTGCAACGCCCCCACCCGCATGCTGGTGCCCGGCAAGAAGATGGACGAGGTCATCGCCATCGCCCGCGCCGCCGCCGAGTCCCACACGGTGGGCGACCCCAACGGCAATTCCAAGATGGGCCCCGTCGTCTCCGACGTGCAGTGGAACAAGATCCAGGGCCTGATCCAGAAGGGCATCGACGAGGGCGCCACCCTGGTCAGCGGCGGCGTCGGCCGTCCCGAGGGCCTGGACAAGGGCTACTACGTCAAGCCCACCGTCTTCGCCAATGTCACCAACGACATGACCATCGCCAAGGAAGAGATCTTCGGCCCGGTCGTCTCGATCATCGGCTACGACACGGTCGACGAGGCGGTGAAGGTCGGCAACGACACCGAATATGGCCTGGCGGCCTATGTCTCGGGCAGCGATCTCGAGGCGGTCCGCAAGGTGGCCTCGCGCCTCCGCGCCGGCCAGGTCAATATCAACGGCGCCGCCCCCGACATGATGGCCCCGTTCGGCGGCTACAAGATGAGCGGCAACGGCCGCGAATGGGGCGACCACGCGTTCGGCGAGTTCCTCGAGACCAAGGCGATCCTCGGCTATTCGCCGAAGGCGGCGGCGGAGTAGGGCTTTACTGAGTTAGACGAGTTTGGAGGGGCGGGGTCGAAAGGCTCCGCCCTTTTTGCTTAGATGATTTCTGAGCGCCGCCCGAGCCGAAATGACCCGCGCTGGAATTCGAAATGCCGAGCTAGCCAAGCGTCTGACCGACCTGGGCTTGCCTGAAACCGAGGCCGGTGTTCAGGTCAAGACTAACCGGGGGCGTTTCCAGCATGGTTTCTATTGGCCGCATTTACCGCGATCGGTTGTCCATCGCTGCGATTGGATTAGCCGCCTGTCTGGTTCTTGGCGCAGCGCCGGTCCAGACATCCAGCAAACCACAAGGCGCCCCAGAGGCCGCCCTAGCCCGCTCCAAGTCCGATGGCGATGGCCGCAAAGCCCCATCGGCTTACGAAAGGGAAAGCCTCGCTATTGACCGTGCTGCGAACGGCATCGGCGAGCGCGCGAACAGCATCGCCGATGCTCAACGCGTCTATGGGCTCTTGCAACTGGTCTTGGGCGTTTTTGGCGTCGCTTTCACCGGTGTCGCGGCCTTCTTCGCCTATCGCGCCACCCATTGGGCCAAGGCGGCGGCTCAGGCCGCCAGAGAGAGCGCCAATTCCGACAATCAAGCCCTCGCCGAAACCCGCGCCGCTGGGGAAGATCAACGAAAAGCAGCCGTGCAACAGGCCAAATGGTCGAACGAGCAACTTGGGCTCATGGATCAAACCATGCAGTTTACCGCCGAAAGCGCCCGCGCGATGAAGGACGTTGCTAGATCCATGGCGGCGAGCGCAAAACAGGTTGCTGACTCCGTTGCTGTAAGTAAATCGGTCGCTAAAAGTCAGCAATTGTTCGGAAGAACTCAATTGCGCGCCTATGTTGCCGTCTTGATCGGAGGAGCCATATACCAAGACGCGACCGGATTGCGGTTCGAGGCTAAGCCATCCGTAGTCAATACTGGGCATACCTTTGCCAGGAACGTGCGCTGGAGAATAGACGCTGCTGTATTGCCCGTTCCATTGCCAGATGATTTCCGTTTTCCGCTTGGACCCGTCCGCGAAGGGAGCACGCTCCTCCCGCCGGGACAGAGCGTAACGATTAGTGCCATCGTCAATGGTGTCGTGCCCGCTGAGGATATCGACAGAGCCAAATCCGGTATCGGATTGAGCCTCTATGTGTGGGGCGTTCTCAGCTATCAGGACATATTTAAGCGCACCCACAGAACCACCTTCGCGCAACAACTTTGGTGGCGCAAAGTCGGAGAGCAGGCTGAAGATGGCCTTTTCCCTGAAGTCATAGAGGGCTGGTATCTCGCCCAGCACAACAAGGCGAATTAGCGCCGCCAACCCCTTCATCTCTCGTAGGCTGCAGCGTGCCGGTCGGGACAGGTCGGTCCGCCGACACCGGCCTGCGACCAGCCGCGCCGCGGCGACGCGAAGCGTCGGCCTTGAGCAGTCTGTCCAGACCGGTGATCGTCTCGCCGTGAGTTGAAGGGTTGGCTCCCTTCGGCGCGAAGGGGCGGTAAGCTACGGCTTCAATATAGCTCTCCGTCATTCCCGCCCTTGTGGCGGGAACCCCTCTGCCCGCCGCAGGTGCGGGAGGGGCGAAGTGCGCGCGCACTTCGCTGGCGCTTCACGTGT
>CAYRTE010000047.1:0-33078 GCA_964427205.1 uncultured Caulobacter sp. | reverse complement strand
CGAAAGCCGGGGTCCAGATCGAACCCAGAAGATTTTCTGCGGTTGGCTAAGGCAGAAGGCGCGTCATCCCCAGACGCTCTGGATGAATCTGGGCCCCGGCTTTCGCCGGGGAGAACGGAAGGAAGTTGACGTTGGGGGTTCGCCCCGTCAAACACCGTCCCGGACCAGACGGTCGGGCGGTCGCGGCTTTCGCAAGAAGGTCGAGGAAAGTCCGGGCTCCACGGTGACAAGGCGGCGGGTAACGCCCGCCGGGAGCGATCCCAGGGATAGCGCCACAGAAAGCAAACCTCCTCCCTACGGGGCGGGAAGGGTGAAAGGGTGGGGTAAGAGCCCACCGCGGACCTGGCGACAGGGACGGCATGGCAAGCCCCGCCTGGAGCAAGACCGAATAGGGACCCCGCGTCGACCTCGCGTCGACTAGGCCGTCACTGGCTGAGTAGGGTTCGGGTAGGTCGCGAGAACCGTCCAGCAATGGGCGGTCCAGAGGAATGATCGTCGCACGCCGTAAGGCGTGGCACAGAACCCGGCTTATAGACCGTCTGGTCCGTCTCTCCCCGTCTTGATTGTGGCGGGGAGGGGGCGGGCGTCCCCAATCCCCCGTTGTCGGACGATTTGACCCCTTGTGGGGCAAGCCTTTGCACGCCTTCAACACTTAACAGTTCTGTGTATGTTCTGTTGATGGCTTGTGGCCACAAGTCACCAGCCCGTGCGACATCTTTGTTTTCGCGGCAAAATGGCCGCTGGTGTCATTGTTTCCCAATTCATCCCATGTTAACCCAGTTGGGTCGGCGGCGATCGGATTTCGCCGTGCGGCCGGGGTCTCAAGGGGTAGGGCGAGGTGTTCCTCTCGACGTTCGAGAAGCAGGTGGACAGCAAGCGGCGCATCGTTGTGCCGCAGGACTTCCGCGCGGCGATCTCGGGCCCCTTCGACGGCGTCTTCTGCTTCCCCTCCATCGAGGCCGATTGCCTGGAGGGGGGCGGAAAAGCCCTGTTCGACCGCTATCTGGGCGTGATCGAGGAGCTGGAATTCGGCGATCCGGTCCGCTCGGCGCTGGAGACCAGCGTGCTGGGCGGCATGGCCAAACTGTCGTTTGATACAGCTGGTCGCATTACGCTTCCCGATCACCTGTGCGAGATGTTCGGCCTGAGTGATTGGGTGACTGTCGTCGGTATGGGTGAGCGTTTTCAGATCTGGTCGCGCGAGGCCTTCCAGGCCCACCGCGCGGCGCAGCGCGAGTTGGCCCGCGAGGGTCTGGCCGCCATGCGGGTTCAGCAGCGTACGGCAAGATTGGGTGGCGCATGACGCAAGCCGCGCCGCACATCTCGGTCCTGCTCGACGAGATCGTTGACGCCCTGGCCCCTAAGCCTGGCGAGACGATCATCGACGGCACCTTTGGGGCCGGCGGCTATACCCGCGCCATCCTGGCCACTGGCGCCAGCGTCGTCGGCTTCGACCGCGATCCGACCGTCCTGCGTTTTACTGAAGGCCTGCCGACCGACCGCTTCCGCCTGATCCAGGACCGCTTCTCGCGGATGGCCGAGCACTTTGAGCCCCAGTCTGTCGACGGCGTGGTGCTGGATATCGGCGTGTCGTCCATGCAGCTGGACGAGGCCGAGCGCGGCTTTTCCTTCATGCGCGACGGCCCGCTGGACATGCGGATGAGCGACACCGGCCCGACGGCCGCCGACCTCGTCAACGAGCTGGACCACACCGAGCTGGCCCGCATTCTCTATGTGTATGGCGAGGAGCACGCCTCGCGCCGCATCGCCAGCTTCATCATTCGCCGCCGCGAGGAGCGGAAGTTCGAGCGCACCCTGGATCTGGCCCATGTGATCGAGCGCGCCCTGGGCGGCCGCAAGGGGGCCAAGGTGCATCCGGCCACGCGCTCGTTCCAGGGGCTGCGCATCGCGGTCAACGAAGAGCTGGCCGAGCTGGAGGCTGGTCTCGCCGCCGCCGAACAGATCCTCAAGCCCGGCGGCCGGCTGGCGGTGGTGACCTTCCACTCGCTGGAAGACCGCATCGTCAAGAATTTCCTGGCCGAGCGGGCTGGGCGCACGCCGGGCGGTTCGCGCCACCTGCCGCAGGCCCCGGCCGGCGCGCCGTCCAGCTTCCAGCTGATCGCCAACAAGGCCATCGCGCCCGGCGAGGCCGAGCTGGCCGTCAATCCGCGAGCGCGCTCGTCCAAGCTTCGCGCCGCCATCCGCACGACCGCCCCGATCTGGGAGGCTGCGTCGTGAGCCTCTCCGCCCTGTTCAATCGACGGGTTCGCGGCTTTCGGGTGGTCGAGGTCGTGGGCATGGGCGTGCTGCTGACCCTGGTCACCGGCGTCTATCTGGCCAAGACCGTGGCTGGACGCGAACGCAACGAGATCGCCCGCATCGTCCGCGAGATCGAGGACGAGAAGGCCCGAAAGCGCCTGCTGGAGGCCGAGGTCGCCCATCTGGAGCAGCCCCGGCGCATCGAGGCCCTGGCGCTGACCATGGGTCTGCAGCCGATCGCCGCCGGCCGCGAGACCACCGAGGACGCCCTGGTCGATGTGGCCCGCAACCGCGCGCCGCCCGCCCCGGTGCAGCTGTCTGCCGAGTCTGTGGCGCCCGAGGCCCTGTCCGCTGACGCGCCCGAGCCGATCCCGACCGAGGCGGCGGCGGCGGAGGCTCTGCGATGAGCCTGGCCAATCTGGGTCCGCATGGCTTTCAGCCCGGCGCCTGGCGCTGGCTGATCGAGCGCGTCTGGCGTCTGGAGCACGCCTTCGAGCGCTCGCGGGCCGCCGCCAAGCCCGAAGACGACACCCGCATCCGCATCTTCTTCGTGATGGCGTTCTTCGGCCTGTGCTTTGTGGGTCTGGCCCTGGGCGCCAGCTTTTCGGCCGTGTTTTCCAATGCCGGCAAGGGCAACGGCTTCATGGCCTCGACCGAGGGCGCGCGCGGCGATCTGGTCGACCGGGAGGGTCGCCTGCTGGCCGTCGACCTGACCCACTACGCGCTTTACGTCGACCCCCGGGAAGTCTGGGACAAGCCCGAAGCCCGTCGCGCCCTGGGCAAGGCCCTGCCCGAAGTGCCGGCCAAGCGCCTGGACAAGGTGGTGTTCGGCGACCGTCGCACCTTTCTGCTGGGCGGCCTGACGCCCGAGCAGAAGGACGCTATCTTCGACCTCGGCTTGCCCGGCATCTCGTTCGAAGAGCAGGGGCGGCGGATGTATCCGCTGGGCGCCACGGCCGCCCATCTGGTCGGCTTCGTCGACAGCGGCGGCAAGGGTCTGGCCGGCGCCGAGCGCGCCCTGGACAAGCCGATCCGCGCCGCAGCTGGCGAAGGCGGCCCGGTCACGGCCCTGTCGATCGACATCCGTGTGCAGGCCGCCCTGGAAGACGAGCTGCGCAAGGCCGCGCTGGAATTCCAGCCGCGCGGCGCGGTGGGTGTGGTGACCAATGTCCACACCGGTGAAATCCTGGGCATGGCCAGCTATCCCGACTTCGATCCCAACAAGGCCGGGACCGCCACCGACGACCAGAAGCTGAACCGGGCGGCCGGCGCGGTCTATGAGATGGGCTCGACCTTCAAGGCCTTCACGGTCGCCATCGGCCTGGACACTGGCGTCGCCACCCCGGCCTCCACCTTCGACGCCCGCGAGCCCTACAAGCTGGGCTATCGCACCATCCACGACTATCACGCCGCCAAGGCGATCCTGACCCTGGTGGAGGTGTTCAAGCACTCGTCCAACATCGGCACCGCCAAGCTGGCGGTCGGCGTCGGCGCCCAGCGGCTGAGCCAGTATTTCGCCAATCTGGGCCTGACCAAGCCGGCCAAGGTCGAGCTGCTGGAATCGGCCCGTCCCCTGACCCCGCGCAAGTGGAACGAGGACGCGGTGGCCTCCACCTCCTTTGGCCACGGCATGAACGTCACGCCCCTGGCCCTGGCCGAGGCCATGGGCCCGCTGCTGAACGGCGGCACCCGTCCGCCCCTGACCATCCGAAAGCTGGCCCCGGGCGTGCGTCCCGAAGGTCCGCGCGTGCTGAACGAGGAAACCTCGCAGCAGATGCTGCGCATCATGCGGGCCAATGTGATCCCGGGCGAAGGCGGCAGCGGCGGCAAGGCGGACGTGCCCGGCCTGTCGGTCGGCGGCAAGACCGGCACCGGCGAGAAGTACGACCCGGCCATCAAGGCCTATAACCACCAGCGCCAGGTCTCATCCTTCGCCGCTGTCTTCCCGACGGAGGGCCCGCTGGAGGCCGACCGCTATTTCGTGCTGATCCTGCTGGACGAACCCAAGGGCAACGCCCGCACCTTCGGTTTCTCGACAGGCGGCTGGGTGGCCGCGCCAGCCGCCGGCAAGGTGATCGAGCGCATCGCCCCGTTCCTGGGCGTGCATCGCAAGCCGCAGATCATGACCGTCTCCAACTCGCAAAACACCAGCCCCGGAACCGGCCTGTGACCAAGACGCTTTCCGACCTTCTCCAGCGCGACCTGCCAGACAATCCGGTGATCACCGGGGTGACGGCCGACAGCCGCAAGGTCGGGCCCGGAACCCTGTTCGCCGCCCTGCCGGGGACCAAGGTCGACGGCGCCAGCTTTGCGCCCGGGGCCATCGCCGCCGGCGCCGCCGCCGTGCTCGGCCCCGTCGGCATGGGCGACTTCTCGGTTCCGACCGTGAAGGTCGAGGATCCCCGCCGCGCCTACGCCCTGGCCTCCGCCGCCTTCTGGGGCGCCCAGCCGGCGACCTGCATCGCGGTGACCGGCACCAACGGCAAGACCTCGGTGGCCGGCTTCTGTCGCCAGATCTTCGCGCGACTCGGTCACAAGGCCGCCAGCATGGGAACCCTGGGCGTCGTGGTCAGCGGTCCCGGCGCCGCAGACCAGCAACTGACCCCTCCTGGCCTCACCACCCCCGACGCGGCCGATGTCGCCGAGATGATGGCCCGCCTGGCCGGCATGGGCGTCACCCATCTGGCGGTCGAGGCCTCGTCGCACGGCGTCGACCAGCGCCGGCTGGACGGGGTGCGCATGAAGGCCGCTGGCTTCACCAACTTCACCCAGGATCACCTGGACTATCACGGCTCGATGGAGAGCTATCGCGACGCCAAGCTGCGCCTGTTCGACGCCCTGCTGCCGATGGGGGCGACGGCGGTGCTGAACAGCGACAGCGACGCGTTTCCGGTCTTCGCCGCCACGGCGGTGACGTCCGGCCAAAGCGTGTTTTCGGTCGGCGACGAAGGGCAGGGGCTGAAGCTGGTCTCGCGCGCCCTGACCCCGCACGGCCAGACCCTGACGGTCGAGGCCGCCGGCCAGACCTACACCGTCGAACTGCCGCTGGCCGGCGGGTTCCAGGCCAGCAACGTACTGGTCGCGGCGGGCCTGTGCATCGCCACCGGCGAGGACACCGCCGCCGTGCTGAAAGCGCTGGAGAGCCTTGAGGGCGCGGCGGGCCGGCTTCAGCGCGTGGGTCGTGGCGCCCGTGGCGGCGAGGCCTATGTCGACTACGCCCACACGCCGGACGGACTGGAGACCGTCCTGGAAGCCCTGCGCCCCCACACGGCCGGCAAGCTGATCGTGGTGTTTGGCGCGGGCGGTGATCGCGATCGCGGCAAGCGTCCGCTGATGGGCGAGATCGCCGCGCGGCTGGCCGATATCGCCATCGTCACCGACGACAATCCGCGCTCGGAAGAGCCCGCCTCGATCCGCGCCGCGATCCTGGAAGCCGCCCCGGGCGCCACCGAGATCGGCGACCGCCGCGCCGCCATCCGCGCCGCCGCCGCACAAATGGTCGAGGGCGACGTGCTGGTGGTGGCCGGCAAGGGTCACGAGCAGGGCCAGTTGGTGGCCGGCGTGAACCATCCGTTCGACGATGTGACCGAGACCCTCGCGGCGCTGGAGATGGCTGATGTCTGAGCCCCTCTGGACAGCGCAAGAGATCGCCGCCGCGACCGGCGGCAAGGTCATGCAGGACTTCTCCGCCACCGGCGTCTCGATCGACAGCCGCAGCATCGAGCCCGGCGACCTGTTCGTGGCCCTGACCGGCGCGCGGGACGGGCATGAGTTCGTCGTCCAGACCAATGACAAGGGCGCGGCGGGGGCGCTCGTCTCCAAGCCCGTGCCGGTGCCGGCGGTGCTGGTCGAGGACACCTTCCGGGGTCTGGAGCGCCTGGGCGAGGCGGCCCGGATGCGTGCGCCCCAGACCCGTCGCGGGGCGGTGACCGGCTCGGTCGGCAAGACCAGCGTCACCCGCGCGGTCGAGGCCGGTCTGCGCCTGGCCGGCAAGGCCCACGCCTCGGTCAAGTCGTACAACAACCACATCGGCGTGCCCCTGACCCTGGCCCGCATGCCGCGCGACACCGAGCGCGCGGTGTTCGAGGTGGGCATGAACCACGCCGACGAGATCACGCCGCTGTCGCGCTTCATCCGGCCCCACGCCGTGGCGATCACCACGGTCGGTCCGGTGCATCTGGAGAACTTCGCCGACGGCGAGGCGGGCGTCGCCCGCGCCAAGGCCGAGATCTTCGCGGGCCTCGAGCCCGAGGGCGTGGCTATCCTCAACGCCGACAATCCCTGGTTCGACCTGCTGAAGGCCGAGGCCGAGAAGGCCGGCGCCGCCGTCTGGAGCTTCGGCTCGGGCGAGGGTGTCACCGCCCAGCTGCTCGATTTCCAGGTCATTGACGACGGCGCGCTGGTCACCGTCGATCTGCGCGGCGAGCTGATCAAGTTCCCGCTTCTGCAGACCGGCGTCCACTGGGGCCCCAACAGCCTGTGCGTGCTGTTGATGCTGGAAGCCCTGGGCGTCGACCGCGACACCGCCCTGCGGGCCCTGGCGACCTTCGAGCCGATCGAGGGGCGCGGCGCCGAGAAGATCGTGAAGATCGAGGGCGGCGCCTTCACCCTGGTCGACGAGAGCTACAACGCCAATCCGGTCTCGATGCAGGCCGCGCTGAAGACGCTGGGCGCGCGCAAGGTGCAGGGCCGGCGCATCGCCGTGCTGACCGACATGCTCGAACTGGGCGAGGGCAGCGCCCGGTTTCACGCTGAACTTGCAGGCCCGCTGGACGCCGCGAACGTGGACAGTGTGTTTCTTGCAGGCGTCCACATGAAATCGCTGTGGGAGGCGCTTCCGCCGACTCGGCAGGGCGGCTACGCGGAAGTTACCGAAAAGTTAACGGCGAAGCTTTCGGCCGCGATCCGGCCGGGCGACGTGGTGATGGTCAAGGGGTCGAACGGCTCCAGGGCTGGCGTTCTCGCCAGGGCCCTGGCGGCGCTCGATCTTGGGGGACGGGGCTGATGCTGTATTTTCTCTATGAATGGCTGGCGCGCTCCCAGGAGCACGTGCCGCTGCTGAACCTGCTGAAGTACCTGACCTTCAGGACCGGCATGTCGATGCTGACGGCCTATATCGTCGCCGTCGCCATGGGCTCGCGCTTCATCCGCTGGATGAAGAGCAAGCAGGGCAAGGGCCAGCCGATCCGCACCGACGGCATCGCCCGCCACGTCACCGAAAAGGCCGGCACCCCCACCATGGGCGGCTTCATGATCCTGGCCGGCCTGTTTGTCGGGGCCCTGCTGTGGGCCGACCTGCGCAACATCCACGTCTGGGTGGTGCTGCTGATCACCGGCAGCTACGGCGTGCTGGGCTTCATGGACGACTACGCCAAGGTCACCAAGCAGACCACGGCCGGGCTTTCCAGCGTCCAGAAACTGATCGCCCAGTTCGTCGTCGCCATCGCCGCCACCGTGGTGTTGATCCTGTTCGCGCCCAAGTCGCCGATGACGGCGGGCATGGAGACCAGCGTGGTCTTCCCGTTCTTCAAGGCCCTGGTGATCAACCTCGGCTGGTTCTACGTGGCCTTCGCCGCCGTCACCATCGCGGGCTTCTCCAACGCCGTGAACCTGACCGACGGGCTGGACGGCCTGGCCATCGTGCCGGTGATGATCGCCGCCGCGACCTTCGGCCTGATCACCTACCTCGTGGGCAACTACAAGTTCGCCGACTATCTGAACCTGCACTTCGCGCCCGGCGTCGGCGAGCTGGCGGTGCTGTGCGGCGCGATCATCGGCGGGGGCATGGGCTTTCTCTGGTACAACGCCCCGCCGGCCAAGATCTTCATGGGCGACACCGGCTCGCTGGCCCTGGGCGGCGCCCTGGGCGCCATCGCCGTGTGCTCCAAGCACGAGCTGGTCCTCGGCATCGTCGGCGGCCTGTTCGTGGTCGAGGCGCTCAGCGTCATCATCCAGGTCGGCTACTTCAAGAAGACCGGCAAGCGGGTCTTCCTGATGGCCCCGATCCACCACCATTTCGAAAAGCTGGGCTGGGCTGAATCCACCGTGGTGATCCGCTTCTGGATCGTGGCGATGATGCTGTCCTTCGTCGGCCTCGCCACCCTGAAACTGAGATAGGGAGCCCGAGCATGATCCCCGTCCGTGGTTTCGAGGGCAAGACCGTCGCGGTGTTCGGCTTGGGCCGCACCGGCCTGACGGCCGCGCGCGCCCTTGTGGCCGGCGGGGCCAATGTGGCCGTGTGGGACGAAAATCCCGCCAGCCAGGACGCCGCCATGGCCGAGGGCTTCAAGGTCGTCGACCTGCGCTCGGCCGACTGGAGCCTGTTCTCGGCCCTGATGCTGTCGCCCGGCGTGCCGCTGACCCATCCCCAGCCACACTGGACGGTGAAGATGGCGCGCGACGCGGGCGTCGAGATCCTGGGCGACATCGAGCTCTTCGCCCGCACCGTCAACGCCGCCCCGGCCCACAAGCGCCCCAAGATCATCGCCATCACCGGCACCAACGGCAAGTCGACGACCACGGCCCTGATCGGCCACCTGTGCGCCTCGGCCGGCCGCGACACCCGCGTCGGCGGCAATATCGGCGCGGGCGTTCTGGGCCTGGAAGACATGCACGGCGGCGCCGTCTATGTGCTGGAGCTGTCGTCCTACCAGCTGGACCTGACCAGCAGCCTCAAGGCCGACGCCACGGTGCTGCTCAACATCTCGCCTGACCACCTGGACCGTCACGGCGGCATGGAAGGCTATATCGCCGCCAAGCGCCGGATCTTCCTCAACCAGGGCAAGGGCGACACCGCCATCATCGGCGTCGACGACGCCTGGTGTCAGCAGATCTGCACCGAGATCACCGCCGCCAACCGCCGCACCATCTGGCCGATCAGCGCCGGCAAGGCCATGGGCCGGGGCGTCTACGCCCTGCAGGGCGTGTTGTATGACGCCACCGGCGAGCGGGTCACCGAAATGGCCGACCTGCTGCGCGCCCGCAGCCTGCCGGGCCGCCACAACTGGCAGAACGCCTGCGCCGCCTATGCCGCCGCCATCGCCGTCGGCATCCCGCCCCATGACGCGGTCGAGGGCCTGATGACCTTCCCGGGCCTGGCTCACCGGATGGAGACCGTCGGCAAGATCGGCCGCGTGCGCTTCGTCAACGACAGCAAGGCCACCAACGCCGACGCCGCCCGTCAGGCGATGAGCAGCTATCCCAAGTTCTACTGGATCGCCGGCGGCGTGCCCAAGGCCGGCGGTATCAGCGACCTGCACGACCTCTTCCCGCGTGTGGAAAAGGCCTATCTGATCGGCGACGCCGCCGAGGACTTCGCCGCCACGCTGGAGGGCAAGGCTCCGGTGCGGCTGTGTGGTTCGATCGAAGTCGCCACGGCCGCGGCGTTCTCGGACGCCATGGACAGCGGCGAGGACGCCATCGTCCTGCTGTCGCCGGCCTGCGCGTCGTTCGACCAGTTCGCGGACTTCGAAGCGCGCGGCGAGGCGTTCCGCGCGGCGGTCGAGGGGCTGGGGCGGATCGGGGCCAAGGCGGCGCGGGGGTAGGGGACGGCCTCGCGGATTGACGCCTGTGACGACACAGGACAACCCTAAGTCATGATGTCGCTTGCCCGTTCAGCTGGTTCCGTTTTTCGTCTTGTGTGCGCGTTCGTCGTTGCACCCTTCGTCGCGGCTCTCGGTCTGGCCGTTTATGGCGTTATCGCGGCGCTCATTCTCCACGAGGACATGCTTTTGGCCGTTCCTATGGCGCTGATTGCGCTCATCGGTTTTGGCTATTTGCCCACCTTGATCTTCGGATTGCCTGCGCTTCTTTTGCTGAGGTCGCGGGGTCGTTTGGCGTTTCGCCACTTTGTCGTTGCGGGCACCATTCTAGGCGCGGTCCCCTACGGCGTTTTCGCCGTTGTTTTGCCGCTGATATTCTATTGGCAGCGCGTCAGCGGCGGACCGCTCTACATCATGATCAGCGCGCTTCCCGCCATTTTCCTCGCGGCGGGTCTTGGTGCTCTTGGTGGCGTTGCCTTCTGGTACGTCGCCTATTGGCGCGAGCCTCAACCTGCTGGCAACCAACCGGACGGCGCCTAGGGTTCTCACCCACCAACGCGGGTGCAGCCCGTCCTAAAACCCTTGGTGGAATTGGAGCTCTGGCTGACGGCCTCGTCAAGGACGACGCTCTCGCGTGGCCGCGTCGGCCAGGGTCTGTGCGTCGATGGGCTCCGGCGGCAGGTCGGCGGCGCTGGCGGCGGCCAGCAGGGCCACGGCGTCGTCGGAGACAGCCAGAAGGTCGATGGCCGCATCGGCCTCCGGCCGAGGCCAGCGACTAAGGTCGGCGCCCAGCGCCGAGAGCCGCGCCTGAAAATGCGAAAGGTCCATGGTCACAGATCTTCTTCTGTCTCTGGAGGGTGGATCTCAGCGCCTGCTTGCCCCGCTTGAGGAGCGAGCGCACGGCCTGTTCCGTGGTTTCCAGGGCGGCGGCTATTCTAGCCACGTCCAGGTCCTCGAAATAGAACATTGTCAGGGCCCGGCGCTGGGTGTCGGGCAGTCTGGCCAGATGGGCGTTCAGGGTTTTTGAGGTCTCCCGCCGTTCCAGCGCCTGATGCTGGTTCTCGACCGGTTCGGTCTGCTCGCCATCGACCAGGCGGGTGATGACCTCGGCCGGTTCCGCCACGGCGCGGCGGCCCCGATAGCGGTCGATGGCCTTGTTGACTGCGATCCGGTGCAGCCAGGTGGTGAAGCGCGCCTCGGGCGACCAGCGCTCGCGCGCCCGCCAGGCGGCGACGAAGGCGTCCTGGGCCACGTCCTCGGCCTCGTGCTCGTCGCCCAGGATGTTGAGCGCCAGCCGCCGAACCAGCCGCGCGTGGCGGTCGACCAGCACCCGGAACGGGGCCTCGTCGCCGTCGCGGCAGGCGGTGAACAGGGCTTCGTCGCTCCAGGCGAGCAGGCTCGTCCGGTCGGTAGCGGGCGGGGTGGGCAGGTCATTGAGATCGAACACGGTCATTTGGCTGTCCGCTGAAGAGTGCGGCCAGATCCAAGCAATGTGCGTGCCTGCAACAAGTCCTCATAAAATCAACGGCGCGATATGTTCAGAAGTATTTCAATAATCATTCTGGCTGTACTCCCCGCAACTCGCGACACATCGGCCGTAACAGATCGAGGCATTCCTGATACCCATCCGAGATCGAATCCGCGCGGGAGACACGATTGAGCCGGTTCAGCAATGTCATGTAAAATTGGCGCAGCACGGTTCCATCTCGCCCGACTGCGGAAAAATTCAAGGTTGTTGCAAGAACGGTAAGTATGCGAACACCGCGTCCGAGGTGATTGCACATCTGATCGAGCGCATTCTGCTCATGGGCAGCTTTTGCCGAGACTATGGCGCGATACAGCTCTTCATGCACAGCTGACAGAATGTCGCGCGGATGCTGGTTCAGATGCTGTGAAGCCCGGTAGGCGGAGGCCGCCTGGTTAGCTGTCGTCATTGCTGGTGTTTCCTAGAATGGCCTGGATCTGTTGCTGCAGGACCTGGGCGGCATAGAGCTCGGTTTCCATCGCCGCATATTTGGCGACCAGCCGGGCGCGATAGGTTTCCGCGTCGTCGCGGATCTTGTCGGCCTTGGTGGTCCAGGCGGTGTCGGCGGTTTCCAGGCTGGTGATCTGCCGGGCGATCACGCCGGTGGTGGTGTCGGCATAGCCGCTGAGCAGGGTGGTGATCTGGTTGGCGAAGCCCTGGGCCAGCTCGACCGAGATCGAGGCGCTGGCCGTCCCGGCATAGGCAAACGACAGGCCCCCATAGATCGAGCCCTCGGCGCCGACGAGGCGGCTGCCCGAGACGGTGAACAGGCCGCTCTGGCCGTCGATCGTGGCGTCGGTGAGCACGCCGTCCACCACCGTGAGATCCAGGGTGAAGTCGAACGAAGCGCTGGTGTCGTTCTTCAGCAGCTTCAGGCCGCTGTCGCTGCTGGTGAAGCGGGTCTCGAAGAAGCTGGCCAGGCTGTCCAGACCGGTCAGCAGCAGGTTGTCCAGCGCGGTCTCGTCCGACAGTTCCAGCTGGTTGGAGCCGTTCAGGGTGATGCCCATGTCGGCCAGGGCCGCCACCGTGTCATCGGCCGAGGCGACCTCGCCGCCGATCAGGGTTGAGAGCTGCTTGGTCAGGCTGCGCAGGACGGAGTCGGCGAACAGCACCGCATCCTCGGCCACCACCCCGCCGGAACCCACCGTCTGGTGGGTGACGACGAATTCGCGCAGGGCGTTGTAGGCATCGACGAAGCCGGTGATCGCCGTCTTGATGTCTTCGTAGTCGGCCTCGATGTCGAGGGTGACGGTCTGGCCGTCTTCGGTTTCCTGCAGCAGCGAGATCGAAAGACCGGTCAGAGTGTCGGTCAGCTCGTTGCTCGCGCTGGTCACCTCGACGCCGTCGATGGTGACGATGGCCGGCCGGGGCTCTTGCAGCACGGTGGTGAAGGCGTCGTCGGCGCCGGTCAGGCCGATGGCCTGGGCCGCGCCGCTGGTGTCGCTGATCTGGATCTCCACATCGGTGTCGGCGGCCGACAGCACCAGCTGATCGCTGTCAGTGGCCACCTTCAGCAGGGTGGCGGCGACGCCGGTGGTCGCGGTCTGGGCGTTGATGGCCGCGGCCAGATCCTCCAGCGTCATGTCGGCGGTGACCGCGATCGTCGCGGCGGCGCCGTCCGTCACGCCCAGCGTCAGGTCGCCGGCCTGGCCCAGGGCGGCGGTCTTGTCCTGGGCCGAGGAGGTGACCTTCATCGCCTTGGCCAGTTGCTCGACGGTGATCGCATACGAGGCCGCCGTCGCGCTGCTCTCGGCGCTGACGGCCAGAATGTCGGTGGCGTCGGCGCCGTCCGAGGCGGTGAGAAAGGCCTGCTTGGCGTCAAAGGCGTTGGCGGCGCTGTCGGTCGACAGGGCGCTGTAGGTCGTCGACTTCAGCGACGACATCGAGTCGGTGATCGCCGTCAGCAGGTCCTGAAGGGTCTCATAGGCCGTGATCTTCGCCTCATTGCCAGTGACCTTCAGGTCGATGGTGTCGGCGCGCGCGGTCTTCTGGGCCACGGCCGCCTCGATCAGGGCGTCGGTGTCCAGGCCCGAGATCGTGCCGGAGATGTAGCTGGTCGACGACGAGGTCGAGACGCTGCTGGTGGTGGCCATGGCGAACCCGGAAAAAAGCGGCGGGAAGGCTTTCGCCCTCCCGCCTGAGCAGAGCGGACTACTGCAACAGCTTCAGAAGCGACTGGCTCATCGAGTTCGCTTGCCCGAGGGCCGAAATCGCTGCGCTGGTCAGGGTCTGATAGTTGGTGAAGTTGGTCTGCTCGGTCGCGATGTCGACGTCCGAGATCGAGGACTCGGCCGCCTGCAGGTTTTCCAGCGAGGTGCTGATCACATCGCCCCGGAACTCGAACCGCGACAGGCTGGCGCCGACATTGGCCCGCATCTCCGAGATCGTGGTGATCGCGGTGTCGATGAGATCCATGTTGGTCGCCGCAGAGGCCGCGTCGGTGATCGAGGTGCCCGAAAGGGCCAGGGTGGTGGAATCCGCGCCGTCCAGCGCCACCGTGATGACGTCGGTGCTGGCGGTGCCGACCATGAAGTCCACGCCGGCGGCGTAGTCGCTCGTCCCATCCAGCAACGCCACGCCGTTGAACGTGGTGGTGGTGGCGATCTCGTCGATTTCCTCCAGCAGCTGCTGATACTCGGCGTCGATATAGCTGAGGTCGTCAGTGCTGGAGCTGCCCGACTGGGCCTGGGCCGTCAGGGCGTTCATCCGTTGCAGGATGTCGGCGATGTTGGAGAGCGCGCCGTCGGCCGTGTTCAGCACGGAGGTCCCGCTGGTCACGTTGGTGGCGGCTTGGTTGAGCACGGTGATGTCAGCGTTCATGGACGTGGCGATGGCGAGACCCGACGCATCGTCCTTGGCGCTCACGATCCGCGAGCCGCTCGACAGCTTGGCCAGGGATTCACTCTGCGCCGCTGAGTTGGTGTTCAGGTAGCGCAGGGCGGTGTTGGCCGCTGTGTTGGTCGAGATAACTGGCATTTTCTAATCCGCTTCTCTTCAGGCGACCGCCGGGAAGAGCCCCGAGCGGGAGGCCGGCCGCCGGTTCTTGGCGGTCGCGCTTCACAGCTTCAACGGGACGAGCGCGGCCGATGGGGCGGTGTTTTTTTGCCCTGAATTTTCTGGCGGGCAGAGGCGATTTTCCGCGCCCCATCCGCCCCGGACCCTCCGTTGAAGACTGTGATCGGCGCCGCTGGGCGTCGCGACACTTCGACCGCGAGGGTTTCGATGACCACCGTCACATCCGCCACCAGCGCCGCGACGACGACGTCTTCCTCGTCGTCCAGCCTGCAGCTGGGCACCACCGACTTTCTGCAGCTGCTGATGACCCAGCTGACCAACCAGAACCCGCTGGATCCCACCGACCCCACCGAGTTCACCAGCCAGCTGGCCACCTATTCGGGGCTGGAACAGCAGATCAGCATGAATGACACGCTGACGACGATGTCGGACACGATGTCGTCGCTGCTGACCCAGGTCTCGCTGCTCGCGTCGGAGGCCTGAGCCATGAGCCTGTCCGCCGCGCTCTCCACCGCCGTCTCGGGCCTGACCGCCCAGAGCCGCGCCCTCTCGGCCATTTCCGAGAACATCGCCAACTCCTCGACCACCGCCTACAAGACCACCGACGTCTATTTCCAGGCCCTGGTCAGCGGCGGCATGGGGTCGGCCACCTCGACCAGCGCGGTCACCGCCAGGTCGAGCCAGGCCATGACGGCGCAGGGGGTAATCGCCTCCACCGCCGTCGCGACCAATATCGCCATCCAGGACAGCGGCTATTTCGTCGTGACCAGCGATCCCGGCGCGGCCGCCTCGGAGGACATGTATACCCGCAACGGCAGCTTCGAGACCAATGCCGAGGGCTATCTGGTCAATACCGAAGGCAAGTACCTGATGGGGTTCGCCACTGACGCGGACGGCGCCATCCTGGCCTCCAACACCAATGACCTGACGGGCCTGGAGGCGATCAACCTGTCATCCATCGGCGGCACCGCCAAGGCGACAGGCACGGTCACCATGACCGGCAACCTGCCGGCCGACGCGGCGGTGGGCGACACCTTCACCACCGGCATGCAGGTGATCGACAGCCTGGGCGTCAGCCATACGGTCGGCCAGAGCTGGTCGAAGACCGGCGAAAACACCTGGGAACTGACCCTGTCGGATCCCGTGCTGACCTCGGACGGCGTGACGGATTCTGGTGATATCAGCGGCGGCCCCTATACGGTGACGTTCGCGTCGACCGACGGGTCCCTGGCGTCGGTCACGCCGGCCATCGACTTCACCATCTCCGACTTCAGCAGCGGCGCGGCCGACAGCGATATCACGCTGGACATCGGCACGGTCGGCGGCGCTGACGGGGTGACGCAATACGCCTCGACCTCATCGACCCTGGGCATCAGCGACGTCACCACCGAACAGGACGGCGCGCTTTACGGCGAGCTGTCGGGCATCGCGATCGACGCCGACGGCCTGGTCACCGCCAATTTCGACAACGGCATCTCGCTGGCCATCTACCAGATCCCGGTCGCCACCTTCAGCAATCCCAAGGGCCTGACCCTGGTCTCGGGCACCACCTATGACGAGAACGCCAATGCCGGTCAGGTGCACCTGAACCTGCCCGGCGAAGGCGGGGCGGGCAGCCTGGCCGCCAGCGCGCTGGAGGGCTCGACCACCGACATCGCCACCGAATTCAACAAGATGATCATCGCCCAGCAGGCCTATTCGGCCGCCTCGCAGGTGGTCAGCGCGGCCGGCGACATGTTCGACACCCTGATGCAGTCGGTGCGCTGATCATGGAGACGGTCGCCAGACTCACGACCCAGGCGGCGCGATCCCGTCGCGCCCAGGCCGCCCAGCCGGTGGTCGAAACCGTGGAGCAGGCCATCGCCCTGGCCCAGGCGGTGGCGCGCGGGCTGGACGGCCTGCAGGGCGATGCGCGCGTGCTGATGCTGTCCAATCTAGACGATGTGCGACAGGCGCTGGACGGCCGCATGCAACAGCTGGAGCGCGACATGGCCGAGGAGCGCCAGCGTCTGCGCTCGGTCAATCACGGTCTGCGGGCGGTGGACGGTTACTCCCCCGCGCGGCAGCGGTAGCGGCCATGTCGCTGACCTCGATCCTGACCTCGGCGGGCGCGGCCCTGACAACCGCGCAGTACAGGATGTCGGTCGCCCAGACCAATGTCGCCAATGTCGATGACGAGACCTACAGCCGCAAGACCGTCACAACGACGGCGACCAGCATCACCTCGGCGGTCTCAAACGGCGCCGTCACCCGGGCGGCGGATCGGTATCTGTCGCAGGCGGTGGTCGCCAGCGCCTCGGCGGCGTCGCGCGACAGCGTCATCGACACCTACATGCAGTCCTATGACGCCAGCCTGGGCTCGGTGGATGGCGGCGACGACATCGCCAGCCTGCTGGACGCCTTCCAGAGCGCGATCAGCGGCCTGGCGTCCGAGCCGTCCAGCACGGCCGCCAAGGCCCAGGTGGTCAGCGCCGCCTCGCAGGTGGCCGAAACCCTGACCAGTCTTTCGGGTGACCTCCAGGCTTTGCGAACCCAGGCCAATACCGAAATCGCCAGCACGGTGGAGGCGATCAATACCAGCCTCTCGACCCTGAAATCCCTGAACGACCAGATCGTCACCACCAGCGCCCAGGGCGGTGATGTCACCACGCTTGAGGACCAGCGCGCGGCGCAGCTTTCGACCCTCTCGTCGATGATCGGGATCACCAGCTATACGACCTCGGACAATCGGGTGGCGATCTACACCAGCAGCGGCGACCAACTGCTGGGGGCCAGCGCCGCCAAGCTCTCCTACACGGCGTCCAACAGCCTCAGCGCCGATACGCTGTATCCGGGGTCGATCTCGGGGATCACCCTGAACGGCAAGGATGTCACCACCAGCGTCACCGGCGGAGCGCTGGGCGCGCTGGTCACCCTGCGCGACCAGACCCTGACAGGCGAGCAGGACGCGCTGGACAGCCTGGCCGCCGGCCTGATCAGCCAGGTCAATTCGGTCAGCACGGGCCTGTTCTCGGGCTCGGACGCCGGCGACATCGCGGTGTCGGCCAGTCTGCTGGCCGACCCTTCGAGCCTGGCCTCCGACCAGACCCTGGCGACCGCCCTGATCAGCGTCCTGACCAGCCAGGTGTCGTTCACCGCGGCGGGTCAGCTGGCGGCCGGCCAGTCGAGCCTGCTGGACTATGCCGCCAGCTTCGTCTCGACCGCCGCCACGACCATCGCCAACGCCGCCGACCAGGCCGAAAGCTCATCCGCCACCCACGAGGCCGCCGCCACCCGTCTGGCCAACCTGACCGCCGTCAATCTGGACGAGGAACTGGCCATGCTGGAGATCTACGAGCAGGGCTATCAGGCCAACGCCCAGCTGATGTCGATGGTCCAGGACCTGTTCGACGCCCTGATCAGCATGGTCAGCTAGATGATCACCCGCATCGGCACCTTCTCGCACACCAGCGCCATGATCACCGCCAGCCTGCGCACCCAGGCCAGGTTCGCGGACCAGCAGACCAAGGAGGCCACCGGCCTCAAATCGACCAGCTATGGCGGCCTGTCGAAAGACGCCGCCTCGGTGCTGCGGCTGGCCAGCCAGTCCTCGCGCCTGACGGCCGACAACACCGCCGCCTCCAGCGCGTCCAGCTATGTGCAGGCGGCCTATTCGGCGGTGGGCGAGATCGCCGATCTGGCCACCAGCATCAAGTCCCAGCTGGCCTCGCTGCTCAGCGCCAGCACACTGAACGCCGACACCCTGGCCACCTATGCCCAGGGTTGGCTGGACGATCTTCAGACCCAGCTGAACGGCGATCTTGGCGGGGCCTATCTGTTCTCGGGCGAAGCGGTCGAAACGGCGCCGGTCGATTTCAGCGCCACGACCTACGATCCCACTACAAGCGGCGACACCGGCTACTATCAGGGCGCGGCGACGGGGCGGGTGTTCGCGGCCTCGGATGGCTCCAGAACCGCCCTGTCCGTCTCGGCTGACAATGCCGCCTTCGAGGAACTGGCCCGGGCGCTGTCGTCGATCATCGCCGATCCGGGCGACAGGACGGTGCTGGCCTCGGCCATCGACCTGGTGGGCCAGTCGATCACCGATCTGGGCGCGGCGCAGGAAACCCTGGGTGTCCAGGCCGCATCCCTGGCCAGCCTGGTCGAGCGCAACACCACCAAGATCGACACCCTCGACAGCCTGGCCTCGGCGCTGAAGGACGCCGACCTGACACAGGCCGCCGTGCTGGTGGTGCAGTACCAGACCCAGCTGGAGGCGCTGTATTCGACCATCAGCTCGCTCTCGTCGGTGAGCCTGCTCAAGTACCTCTAGGCGCCCGCCAGCCTAGACCCGCCGCACGCTCACGATCGCGACCGGCGGATTGATCATCTGGCCCTTCATGCTGGGGTTCTGCGGCACGCCGTCGGTCTTCGAGGCCAGGATCTTCCTCACCACGTCCATGCCCTTGACCACCGTTCCAAAGGCCGCGAAGCCCTGATTGTCGCCGGGGGCGCCGGGCTTGGCGTCGAGATAGGCCATCGGGCTGGCGCAGATGAAGAAGTCGGCCGTGGCGCTGCCCGGCTCGTTGCGGGCCATCGAGATGGTCCCGGCCTTGTGGCGGATCCCGGTCATCCGCGTGCTCTCATGAGCGATAGGCGCGAAGCGGCGGGTGCGGATCGACGGGCCGGCCTGGATCGAGCCGTTGGCCGGCGCGCCCTTGGCCCGCGAGGCGCGATAGAAGCTGCCGCCGTCGAACTTCTTCTTGTCGACATAGCGCAGGAAGTTGGCGCTGGTGATCGGGGCCTTCCTGTCTTCCAGCTCGACCACGATGGTTCCGTGCGTGGTCTGGATCGCCACCCGGGGCTTGGCGGTTTGCGCGTGAGCGCCAAGCGGGCCGGCCAGCAGAAGTCCGGCCCCGCCCAGCAGGCTTCGGCGTGCGATCCAGGCGTCGTTCATGGCGGTCCTCGGCGAGCAAAACAGCGGCTTCACCCATAAGGCGCCGGCGCCGCGCCAGCCACACCCGAAAAACCCGTCGCCTTTCGCCGCATATCCCCGACCGACAAGCTTTGCAGCAATGTTCGATTAACCTTGCGCGCCGACTCTCCGGGCATGTCGACCCAGACCACCCATGCCTTTGCCCGGACCGACCGCACCGCGATCGGCATCTGGTGGTGGACGACCGATCGCTGGCTGCTTGGCGCCACCGCCATCCTGGTCACCCTGGGCGTGCTGCTGTCGTTCGCCTCCAGCCCGGCGGCGGCCCAGCGCATCGGCATCGACGACCAGTTCCATTTCGCCCTGCGGATGTGCGTCTTCGCCAGCGCCTCGACGGTGATCCTGCTGGGCACCTCGATGCTGTCGCCCAAGGGCGTGCGGCGGGCGGCCTTCTTCATCTATGTGGCGGCCATCGCGGTGATGATCGCCCTGCCGTTCATCGGCCACAACGCCAAGGGCGCCACCCGCTGGATCCAGTTCGCCGGCTTCACCCTGCAGCCGTCCGAGTTCATGAAGCCGGCCCTGATCGTGCTGGTCTCGTGGATGTTCGCCGAGGGCCAGAAGGGCGAGGGAGTGCCGGGCGTCTCCATCGCCTTCCTGCTGTACGCCATCGCCGTGGGCCTGCTGCTGATCCAGCCCGATGTGGGCCAGACCGTGCTGATCACCGTCGCCTTCGGGGCGGCGTTCTGGATGGCCGGGGTGCCGATCAGCTGGATCATGGGTCTGGGCGTCGTCGCCGTGGGCGGGCTGATCTCGACCTATTTCCTGTTCGACCACGTCCATGCCCGGGTGCAGAAGTTCCTCAGCCCCGACCAGGCCGACACCCACCAGATCAGCCGCGCCGCCGAGGCCATCCACGCCGGCGGCCTGTTCGGACGCGGCCCGGGCGAGGGCGTCATGAAGCGCCACGTGCCCGACCTGCACACCGACTTCATCTATTCGGTCGCCGCCGAGGAATATGGCCTGGTCTTCTCGCTGGGCCTGATCAGCCTGTTCGCTTTTGTCGTGGTGCGCGGCCTGATGAAGGCCATGAAGTTGAACGACACCTTCGAGCAGGTCGCCGCCGCCGGTTTGTTCGTGCTGGTGGGCCAGCAGGCGATGATCAATATCGCGGTGAACTTGAACATGATCCCGACCAAGGGCATGACGCTTCCGTTCATCAGCTATGGGGGATCCTCGATGCTCGCGATGGGACTGACTCTGGGCTTGGCCCTGGCCCTGCTGCGCAAGCGCCCCGGCGCCTATGGCCCCTCCAACGAGTTCATGCAGGGCGGCGCGTTCCAGTAAGATGAGCAAGCTCGCAGTCGTCGCCGCCGGGGGAACCGGCGGCCACATGTTCCCCGCCCAGGCCCTGGCCCAGGTCCTGTCGGCCCGAGGCTGGCGCGTGGTGCTGGCCACCGACGACCGCGGCGCGATCTATGCCGACAAGTTCCCGGCGCAGGAACGCCTGGCCCTGTCGGCCGCCACCGCCAAGGCCGGCGACCCGATCGGCATGCTCAAGGCCGGCTTTGTGGTCGCGCAAGGCGTGCTGCAGGCGAGGGCCGCCTTCAAGCGCCTGGACCCGGCCGTGGTCGTGGGCTTCGGCGGCTATCCGGCTCTGCCCGCCCTGCTGGGCGCCCTCAGCCAGGGTCGCCCCACGGTGATCCACGAGCAGAACGCGGTGCTGGGCCGCGTCAACCGCTTCCTGGCTTCCCGGGTCAACGAAGTGGCCTGCGCCTTCCCGATCCTGGAAAAGGCCAGCCCCGCCGTGAAGGCTCGCGCCCATGTCGTCGGCAACCCCGTGCGCCCGCCAGTCCGCGCCCTGTTCGACGTGCCCTATCTGCCGCCGGAAGTGCAGCTGCGCATCCTGGTCACGGGCGGCAGCCAGGGCGCCCGCCTGCTGTCGGAACTGATCCCCGAAGCCATCGCCAAGCTGCCCGAAGAGATGCGCGGCCGCCTGAAGGTCTTCCAGCAGGCCCGCGCCGAGAGCCTGGAGCAGGCCCGCAAGGTCTATCGCAACGCCATGGTCGACTGCGAGGTCGCGCCGTTCTTCCGCGACATGGCCGGATACCTGCGCCAGTCGCACCTGGTGATCGGCCGCTCGGGCGCCTCGACCTGCACCGAACTGGCCGTCGCCGGCCGCCCCTCGATCCTGATCCCCCTGAAGATCGCCGCCGACGACCACCAGCGCTTCAACGCCCGCCTGCTGGAAGAGGCCGGCGCCGCCGCCGTCTGCCTGGAGGACGAGCTGACCGTCGACGCCATGGCCGGCGCCCTCAACGCCCTGCTCAAGAACCCCGAGCGCCTGGCGCGGATGGCTGACGGCGCGCGGAGCGTGGCCAAGCCCAATGCTGCCGAGGAACTGGCGGATCTGGTCGAGCGGACGGCGCGTCCCTAACTCAAAGGTTGCCATTTTGTTCTCATCCCGCTAGACTTGTGTCGCGGGGATGGGAGCAGGGCGATGCGGCCGCCGTTTACCTATGTGAAGTGGCCGCACCGGCCCAGGGTGATCGGCCCCCGGTTCATTCCCTATCTGGACGCGGACGGCGACCACTGCGAGGCGTCCGTCCGCATCCGCATGGGCGCGCGCGAGTTCTGCACCTTCGCGCACGTTGAGGGCTATGAGCACGTCGAGCTCGATGACCGCCTGATGGGCCGGTTCTGGGTCGAGATGGACGGTCATCGCTGGGCCAAGACGTTTCTGGGCACCGACGACATCCACCTTCTGCGGCTCTGCATGTGGTTCGCCGGCGACTGGCTGATCCGTACCGCCGAGGAGGAGGGCCTGACCCTGCTGCCGGATAGCGAGACGCCGGTGACCACATGGCCCCAGCTGTTCGCGGCGCGCCCATGACGGCGGCGATCGAGGATCTGGTGCTGGGACCGCGCGCGATCTCCTTTTGCCGGGTCTCGCGCGCGGGCGCCGCCGCCGCCAATGACGATGACTACGAAGAGGGTTCGCTGCTGATGACCCTGCGGACGCCTGAGGCCGGCGAGGTGCTCGGTTGGGCCGACATCGAGCTCGGCGGCCAGACCGCCCGCCTCGAGACGCGCGGCGCCGATGAGCTTGAGGTCACCTATGAGCTGATCCAGCTCTCAGGCGCGTGGCTGATCGAGACGGCGAAGACGCGGGGCCTGATCCTGTTTTCCTGGGGGCAGACGCCGGTTGTCGAGCCGATGGACGTGTTCGTGCTGTGAGGCGGGGGCCTCTCCCTTTGCGGGAGAAGGGGAATGAGACATGAAGGGGCCCCTGATGGTGTCAACGCTCACATCTTCGGAAGGTGGCTTCGCGTTCAGACCCTATGATCCCCGTCATCCCGGGACTTGTTCCCGGGAACCATGGTTCAGTTGCCCTGCCCTCGACCGTCCTGTCGTCGCCCGCACGGCGGACAGATGGGTCCCGGGAACAAGTCCCGGGATGACGGGCCGGGGGGGCTTCAGCGGTTCCCCGTCGTTCGGCCCGCCCTCTATCCCCGCGCTCCAACGGGGATGCGAGCTCCGCCGCCCCAGCAAATTCAACGCCCTGACCCCGCCACCCACCGTCCCGATCCAAAATCGACGCAGCCCCCTCCACAACGCCCGCATACTTCTCCTCGCCCCGTCACTGGGGAGGCCGTCCAGCTGGCGACCTGACGGGTGATGGGGGCGGTTGTGCGGGTCGCGCCCGTCAGTCGTCGTCGAAGGCCCGATGGGGTCTGGCGGAGCGGGAGGTCCCTGCAAGGGCAGCCTGCGTCGAAGCCGGATCCGGATCGCCGGGAACTCCCTTTGGCGACGCCTGATGATGCGCATCAGGCGCGGGCTGAAATCGCCCGCGCGGTCCGGAAGGGTCGCTATCCCTTCCGCTCGCCAGGGGCCTAGCTACCGGAGCGGGTCAAGACCCCGCCAGCCCGGCGATGCTCCTGACCAACGACCGCGCGGAGCGCTCCGGCCACGGCCGAAACGGTACTCCACTCCATCTCATCCGGGCCTGGCCCGGACGCTCCGCCGCCTCCCAACCCGCCGGTCAACATCGGCGGAGATGCGAACCTGTGCGCCCATTTCGGGGCCGCACCTATGCGGAGAGGACGATGACGTCTGATGATTTTGAAAGCGCGTTAGGAAAATTCCGGAGCGACGCCGCGGCCGAGGTGCTGCGGCAGGCGATCCGGGATCTGGAAACGAAGTTTGATCCTAACCAGCCGCGCGCGCCTGTCGGGAGTTCAAGCGGCGGGCAGTGGGTCGATACCAGGCGGGGCGGCGGCGTCAGGCCAAACAAGCCGTCCAAGGCGAGTCCGAAGCCGAAGATGCGGCGGCGGCTGGTGCAGGCCGCCCGTGTGTTGGCCAGTCATCCTCAAGCCGGTCCCCTGGTCCAGGCGGTGGGGCTTCCCGCCCTTGCAGGAGGCGTCGCGCTCACCCGGGCTATCGGTGATTTCGACAGTCGGACAACGGGGCGGGAGAAGACGCCGTTCCTGAAGCTCCCGGCGCCAAAGCTCCGTTTGTCAATCACCGCAGAGGATGACGACGGTCCTTCAGACCCCCCGCGCTTTAGTCGCGGCTTCTTTGATCCTGCCGAAAAGGCGCGCGTCGATGAAGAGTGCGACGAACTTGAGAGGGACGACTACATAAAATGCGATACCTATGCGGCTATGTATGGCCGAAACAAGAAGGAAAAGGCAACAATTTGGAGATTTTGTGAGGCGACGATCACTGAAAGGCAAGCGGAATGTCGCCGAGAGGGTGGGTTTTCCGCCGTAAGGACTCCACTATACACGGGAAGGCGCTAGATGTCAGAATACTCAGTCTTCGATAGACATCGTGTGCAATATATCGACAAGAATGATCAGGAATGCGATCTATTCATCGTCTTCGAGTTTGGCCCAGATCGATCCGTTGATTTGGGCGATGGTGAGGTCCTTATCCGCCAAACTGGACGCGCTCGGTTCCAGCTAATGGGGGAGGATTATTCGATCACCGCTTCCGGTGAGGGTCCTGTGCAGCTCATCTATCGCCTGATGACGATATGCGGAAGCTGGTTACTGCGAACGGCTGAGACTTTAAGCTTGGATGTCTATCAGTATGAACCTGGAGACGCCAAGGAGCCGCTCGACTTCTTCAAATAGTATCGCCCCTCAAGGCTCCGCGCCCGTCTCGATCAGCGGCCTCGCCAGTCCCACCGCCTGCTCGACGCTGGTGGCGACCGGAACCCCGGCGAAGGGTTTCCAGCCGTCGCAGACCACCTTGGCCGCCGCGTCGTCGGCGCTGCCGGGCGGGATCGGGGCCGGGGGGCGAGCGCGGCCGGTGACCGGGCCTTCCTGGCCGCCGGCGCGGATGCTGCCAAAGCCGGCATGGGCGATGGCGCGGGCGTCGCAGTCGATTACCTCGTGGCGCCAGCCGCCCCAGAAGGCCTCGGCGCCGGCCGTGAAGCCGCCCTCGGTCACCTGCAGCAGGCGCAGGGTCGCCGTGCGGCCGGTCCACTGGACGCTGGTCATATCGACGAAGACGGCGAAGCGGCCGACGTCGGCCAGCCTCAGTTCAAGCAGGGCCGCAGCGGGGGCCTGGGCCAGGGCGGGGCCCGTCCACAACATCACGGCCAACAGGGCGTTTCGCGGGGCGCGCAAATGGTCTAATCGGCTTTTCATGATCCAGCGTCGACGCCCCGTACCCTTCGAACTCGGCCCCGTGCACTTCATCGGCATCGGCGGCATCGGCATGTCCGGCATCGCCGAGATCATGCTGCGCATCGGCTACACCGTTCAGGGCAGCGACGCCAAGGCCTCGGCCAATACCGAGCGGCTGGAAAAGCTGGGCGCGCGGATCTTCATCGGCCAGGACGCGGCCAATGTCGAAGGCGCCTCGGCCATCGTCTATTCAACCGCCATCAAGGCCGACAATGTCGAGATGGCCGCCGGCCGCGACCGGCGTCTGCCCTTGGTGCGCCGCGCCGAGATGCTGGCCGAGCTGATGCGGCTGCAGTTTTCGGTGGCCGTGGGCGGCACCCACGGCAAGACCACCACCACCTCGATGGTCGCGGCCCTGCTGGACGCCGGGGCCCTGGACCCGACCGTCGTCAATGGCGGCATCATCAACGCCTATGGCACCAACGCCAAGGTCGGCGAGGGCGACTGGATCGTCGTCGAGGCCGACGAGAGCGACGGCTCGTTCCTGAAGCTGAAGTCGACCGTGGCCATCGTCACCAATATCGACGCCGAGCACCTGGACCACTGGGGCACCTTCGACGCGGTCAAGAAGGGCTTCCAGGACTTCATCGAGAACATCCCCTTCTATGGCTTCGCGGCCGTCTGCACCGACCATCCGGAGGTCCAGGCCCTGGCCGCGCGGATCGAGAACCGGCGCCTGGTGACCTACGGCACCAACCCTCAGGCCGAGGTGCGGGTCTCCAATATCGCCATGGGCCCCGATGGCTCGACCTTCGACATCATCGTCTCGCCCCTGGCCGGAGAGCCTGTGCGCTATGACGGCCTGAAGATGCCGATGGCCGGGCACCACAATGTGCTCAACGCCACCGCCGCCGTGGCCGTGGCCCGCGAGCTGGGCGTCGACGCCGACGCCATCCGCGCCGGTCTGGCCAGCTTCGGCGGGGTCAAGCGCCGCTTCACGACCACCGGCGTGGCCGGCGGGATCCGCGTCGTCGACGACTATGGCCACCACCCGGTCGAGATCGCCGCCGTGCTGAAGGCCGCCCGCGCCGTGACGGCCGGCAAGGTGATCGCCGTGGTCCAGCCGCACCGCTTCACCCGTTTGCGCGACCTGATGACCGAGTTCAGCTCGTGCTTCAACGACGCCGACACCGTGATCGTCGCCGATGTCTATACGGCCGGCGAGAGCCCGATCGAGGGCGTGGACAAGGACCATCTGGTCGAAGGCCTCAAGAAGTTTGGCCACCGCCGGGCCCTGGCCCTGGAAAACCCTACGGCCCTGCCGCGCCTGATCGCCGCGGAAGCGACCAGCGGCGACCTCGTCGTGTTGCTTGGCGCCGGCGACATCACCACCTGGGCCTACGCCCTGCCGGGTCAGCTGGAAGCGCTGGCCAAGTGAGCGAGGGGCAAGTGAGCTGGAAGGCCGATCTCCCCGCCGTTCGCGGCAAGCTGCTGTTTGACGAGCCGCTTGGCCCGTTCACCTGGTTCCGCGTCGGCGGGCCGGCCGAGGTGCTGTTCCTGCCGGCCGACGCCGACGACCTGCGCGACTTTCTCAGGGCCCTGCCGGCGGACGTTCCGGTCCAGGCGCTGGGCGTCGGCTCCAACGTCATCATCCGCGACGGCGGCGTCGAGGGCGTTGTGATCCGCTGCGCCGGGCGGGCGTTTGGCGAGGTCACGGTCGACGCCGAGGAGAACCTGATCATCGCTGGCCCCGCGGCGCTGGACGCCTCGGTCGCCCGGGCGGCGGCCAGGGCGGGGCTGGCGGGGCTGGAATTCTTCGTCGGCATCCCTGGCACGGTGGGCGGCGCCCTGACCATGAATGCCGGCTGCTATGGCCGCGAGACCAAGGACGTTCTGGTCAGCGCCTGGGGCTATGACCGGTCCGGCGAAATGCGCGTGTGGAACAACGAGGACTTCGGCTTCACCTACCGGCATACCCAGGTGCCCGAAGGCAGCATGTTTTGGGTGCAGGCGATGTTCCGGGGAACGCCAGACGATCCGGCCGACGTGCGCGATCGCATGGCTGAAATCACCGCCCGCCGCGAAACCACCCAGCCGATCCGCGAAAAGACCGGCGGCTCGACCTTCAAGAACCCGCCGGGCCACTCGTCGTGGAAGCTGGTCGACGAGGCCGGCTGGCGTGGCAAGCACTTTTCCGCGAGCGGGAAAGAGGGCGGCGGGGCGATGTTCAGCCCGCTGCATTCCAACTTCCTGATCAATACCGGCGAGGCCACGGCGGCCGACCTGGAAGGCCTGGGCGACGCGGTTCGCGCTGATGTGCTGGCCAAGACGGGCGTGCAGCTGGACTGGGAGATCAAGCGGATCGGACGGCCAGCCTAGGGCGCTCCGCCCCCAGCTCAAGGCCGGGGCGGGATGACAGCTTTTTTGAGCTGGACGGCTCAAAGCCCGGGCAGACCGAAGGTTACGGATAGTTCATCCGGTTGTTGCCTGTTTCGGGCGAGCGCCGGTGCTATGTGATTGTGCCAAAATTTGGGAGAGTCCTCGCCTATGTTCCGCACCCTGCTGACCGCCGCCGCCGTTTCCGCCCTGATGGTCGGTTCCGCTTTCGCCCAGGACGCCGCCGTGGCCGAGGGCCTGCGCGACAAGGCGCTGCGCGACCACCTGGCCTGGGACATCACCGAGGACCTGACCACCACGATCGGCCCGCGCGTCGTCGGCTCGCCGGCCATGGAAAAGGCCAAGGACTGGGGCGTCGCCAAGTTCAAGGCCCTGGGCTTCACCAACATCAAGGTCGAGGAATTCGCCAAGCCGTCCTGGACGCGCGGCGAGGAAAGCGGCTGGCTGACGGCGCCCTACGCCATGAACCTCAACCCCCTGGGCCTGGGCCGCACGGTCTCGACCCCGCCCGAAGGCGTCGAGGCGCAGGTGGCGCTGTTCAAGACCTATGCCGAGATGATCGCCGCGCCGGACGGCGCGCTGAAGGGCAAGATCGTCGTGATCACCCAGCCGATGGTCCGCGCCCAGGACGGCGCCGGCTATGGCGTCGCCGGCATCTCGCGCCGGGCCGGTCCGGTGGAGGCCGCCAAGCGCGGCGCCGTGGCCATGCTGATCCGCTCGATCTCGACCTCGGACTCCTCGGTGCCCCACACCGGCAGCACCGCCAATGGCGAGGGCGTCGTGACCATCCCCGCCGCCGCCATCGGCGTGCCGGAAGCCGAGCAACTGGAGCGCCTGGCCGCCAAGGGCCCGCTGCGTATCAAGCTGAAGCTGCAATCCACCGTCGACGCCAATGACGTGGCCTGGAACATCTCGGGCGACATCAAGGGCTCGGAAAAGCCTGACGAAGTGATCGTCATCGGCGGCCACCTGGACAGCTGGGACGTCGGCACCGGCGCGCTCGACGACGCCACGGGCATCGCCATCACCACGGCCGCCGCCAAGCTGATCGGCGACCTGCCCAAGCATCCCAAGCGCACGATCCGCGTCGTGATGTGGGGCTCGGAGGAAAGCGGCGGCTCGTCCGAAGCCTATCTGGCCGCGCACAAGGACGAACTGCCCAAGATCGTCCTGGCCGGCGAGAGCGACAGCGGCGCCGACCGCATCTACAGCCTGCAGGTTCCGGCCGGTTCGCTGGACCATCCGGTGATCAAGACCGCGACCCGGGTGCTGATGCCCCTGAAGATCTATCTGGACCGCACGCCGGCCGCCCATGGCGGCGCCGATATTGGCGGCATCGAGGAGGCCGGCGTGCCGGTGATCAACCTCAAGCAGGACGCCAGCCGCTACTTCGACTACCACCACACGGCCGACGACACGCTCAACAAGGTCGATCCGATCCAGCTGGCCCAGAACGTGGCGGCCTGGACCAGCTTCCTCTATCTGGTGGCCGACAGCGACATCGACTTCCGGGCGCTGAAGCCGGCGACGGCGGCGGCGAGCCACTAGTCCACACCTGTCATCCCGGACGCCCTGCGGGGCGATCCAGGACCCCGGCAAGCGCTTGCGCAAGCCGGGGTTCCGGCTCTTCGCGCTTCGCGCCACGGCCGGGATGACAACCAATATTGGCAGGAGGGCTCCGGCTGACTAGGAGTGCTCAGCCCTAGTTCGCGAGCCCTTCATGACCCTCCCTCTCTCCGGCCGTCACATCGCCGTCCTGCTTGGCGGTCCGTCCTCGGAGCGCGAGGTCAGCCTGGTCTCGGGAAGCGAATGCGCCGACGCTCTGGAGCGACTGGGGGCCAAGGTCTCCCGCGTCGATCCGGGCAAGGATATCGCCCAGGTGCTGACCAGGGTCGCGCCGGACCTCGTCTTCAACGCCCTGCATGGCGAATGGGGCGAGGACGGCTGCGTGCAGGGCGTGCTGGAAACCCTAAAGCTGCCCTACACGCACTCCGGCGTCCTGGCCTCGGCCCTGGCGATGGACAAGGCCAAGGCCAAGGCCGTGCTGGCCGCGGCCGGCGTGATCGTGCCCGGCGGCGGCCTGTTCAACCGTCACGTCGCCGCACGCGACCATGTGATGCAGCCCCCGTACGTCGTGAAGCCAAACGCCGAGGGATCTTCGGTTGGGGTATTCCTGGTTTTTGAAGGCGCAAACCGGCCGCCGCAGGAATTGGCAATGCCTACATGGACTTACGGCGAAGAGGTCATGATCGAGCCCTATATCCGCGGGCTGGAGCTGGCCGTCGCGGTGATGGGTGAGTCAAATGGTCCCAGAGCCCTGGCGGTAACCGATATTCGCTCGTCCACAGGTTTCTATGACTACGACGCCAAGTATTCGGAAGGCGGTTCCATCCATGTCCTGCCGGCCCCAATCCCTGACAGCGTAAGGGATCGGGCCATGCGGATGGCCGAGCTTGGCCACACAGCCCTTGGTTGCCAAGGTGTAACCCGATCTGACTTCCGTTATGACGACATTAACGACCTTCTGGTCCTTCTAGAGGTCAATACGCAGCCTGGCATGACACCGACTTCGCTCGCTCCCGAGCAGGCCGACCACGTTGGGATTTCGTTTGATCAACTAGTGCTCTGGATCGTGGAGGACGCTTATGCCCGCTGTAGTGCGGGGGGGATCGCCTAAGCCTAGGCGCCCTCGGGCCGAAGCGCCCGCAAGTCCGAATAAGGCTCGTTCGGCTGCTCCCAAAGGGGCGCAACCGGCCGCGAAGCTGCATGCCGCCAAGGGTGTGGGCCTGTCGCCCGCGTTCGCGCTCGGCGTCGCGGGCGCGGCTCTTGGCCTCGGACTTGTGGTGATGCTCGCGACCGGCCATCGGGCCGAGCGCCTCGTCATGGCCGCGCGCCAGGGCGTGGACAGCGAGTTCGCGACCGCCGGCTTCAAGCTCAAGACCCTGCATGTCCAGGGCGCGTCGGCCCAGGCCGACGCCGATATTCGCCGCGCGTCCGGGCTCTATCTCGACCAGCCGACCCTGGGCCTGGATCTCGCCGACATCCGCCAGCGGGTGGAGGCGGTGGGCTGGGTCCGGGAGGCCAAGGTCGTTCGCCTGCTGCCCGACACCGTGGTCATCGCCGTCCAGGAACGCCCCGCGCTCGCCGTCTGGCAGAGCGGCGGTCGGATGCGGGTCATCGACGGCGAGGGCCGGGTGATCTCCGAGGCCGACGCCGCGCGCTTCCCGCAACTGCCGCTGGTGGTGGGGCAGGGCGCTGATCAGGCCGCCGGCGCGATCCTGCCGGCCGTGGCCGCCCGTCCTCGCCTGCGGGATCGTCTCGAAGCGCTGGTGCGCGTCGATGATCGCCGCTGGGATCTGCGCCTGAAGGACGGATCGCTGATCCAACTTCCGGCGATCGACGAAGAATCCGCGCTGATCCAGCTGGATCAGTTGGACCAGAGACAGAGAATCCTGGATTTGGGGTTTGCGCGCATCGATCTGCGCGATCCCGAGATGGTTGCTGTAAGGCCTCGCGAAGCGGCTCTGCCTGGGCAGATCGCGGCGGGCGGGGCGTAGCGTGATGGTGTTGGGGTGACGATAGCGATGTCGCGACTGGAAGATCGGAAACAGGCCCGTGACGGCTTGAAGGCGACGCTCGTTCGTCAGCCTGCGGTCGCGGCTGTCGATCTGGGCGCGTCTAAGGTCACCTGCTTCATCATGAAGGCCGACGGCATTCATCGCGATAACCGCACCCTGACCACGGCCGGGGTCGGCTATGTGCAGTCGCGCGGCGTGCGCGGCGGGGCCATCGTCAATCTGGACGAGGCCGCCCAGGCCATCGCCCAGGCCGTCGAACGCGCCGAGACCGTGGCCGGCGTCAACGTCCAGGGCGTCAGCGTCTGCACGGCCGGCGGTCAGCTGGCCAGCAACCGCGTCCACACCCAGGTTTCGCTGGGCGCCCGGCCCATCGCCGACGGTGATCTGTCGCGCGCCATCGCCTCGGCCCTGGCCCAGGTCAAGATTCCCGGTCGCAAGCCGATCCACCTGCTGCCCATCGCCTGGTCGGTGGACGGCCAGCGCGGCATCCGTGATCCGCGCGCCATGTTCGGCCGCGCGCTGGGCCTGGAACTGCTGGTCGTTTCGATCAACGAGAACGTCTTCCACACCCTGGCCCACTGCGTCGAGCGCGCCCACCTGTCCTTCGAAGGCGTGGTCGCCGCGCCCTTCGCCTCGGCCCTGGCGGCCCTGGAAGAGGACGAGATGGACCTGGGCGCCGTCTGCATCGACATGGGCGGCGGTTCGACCTCGGTGGCGGTGTTCAACAACGGCGCGCTTTGCCACGTCGACAGCCTGGCCGTCGGCGGCGGGCACGTGACGCAGGACATCGCGCGTGGCCTGCAGACCTCGGTCGCCGGCGCCGAGCGCATCAAGACCCTGCACGGCAGCGCCATCGCCTCGGCCAACGAAGACCGCGAGATGATCGAGGCCCCGCCGCGTGGCGACGATCCGGGCGCGGGTCCGGTGATCGCGCCCCGGTCCTTGCTGAAGGGCATCATCCAGCCGCGCGTCGAAGAGACGCTGGAACTGCTGCGCGAGCGTCTGAAGGCCTCGGGAGCCCCGGTCGAGCCGGGGGCGGGCATCGTCCTGACCGGCGGCGCCAGCCAGTTGGCGGGCGTCCGCGAAGTCGCCGTGCGCGTCTTCGACCGTCCGGTCCGTCTGGGCCGTCCACGTAGGGTTCCTCATTTGGCCGACGCCGCCTCGGGTCCGGCCTTCTGCGCCGCCGCCGGCGTGCTGCACCGCTCGGCCTTTGGTCCGCGCGAAGTGGTCTCGCCCAAGGCCCTGGCGACCGCCGCCCTGCGCAAGCGTCCGGTCGACCCCAACGCCAGCCCGATGGCCAAGGCCGCCGCCTGGCTGCGCGACAACCTTTAGCGCCCGTCTCTTAACGATCGTCGCGGACGGTCACGCTTGAGGGTGTGGCCAAGCTCTCATTTGTTCTCGAAATAGACTGCAGCGGCGTTCGGTCGCATCAACTATCAACACCAGCGCGGAACCCTTGGACTCCCAAGAGATTCTGTTGATGGAGCACGAATTGTGCTCTGGCAGCGCTCGACCTGTCCCCGACTCATATTATGCAGTTAACCGCCGATTAACGATGGTGGTTGTTTTGTTAACCCGATCGTCGAGGCGTTCCCGACGGTTGCACCGCCGGGGTCCTGTTTGACGATTTCGGCGTAAGGTCGCGAGGGTTCCATGGCTATTTCACTTTCTGCGCCGCGCACCACTGAACTGAAGCCGCGTATCGTCGTGTTCGGCGTCGGTGGCGCGGGCGGCAACGCCGTCAACAACATGATCGAGGCGGGCCTCGAAGGTGTTGAGTTCGTGGTCGCCAATACCGACGCGCAGCAACTCCAGTTCGCCAAAACCGACCGTCGCATCCAGCTGGGCGTGCAGGTCACGCAGGGCCTGGGCGCTGGCGCGCACCCCGAAGTGGGCATGAGCGCCGCTGAAGAAAGCTTCCCCGAGATCGGCGAGCACCTGGACGGCGCTCACATGGTCTTCATCACCGCCGGCATGGGCGGCGGCACCGGCACCGGCGCGGCCCCGATCATTGCCAAGTGCGCGCGCGAGCGTGGCATTCTGACGGTCGGCGTCGTCACCAAGCCCTTCCACTTCGAAGGCCGCCACCGCATGCGTCTGGCCGACGCCGGCATCGGTGAGCTGCAGCGTTATGTCGACACCCTGATCGTCATTCCCAACCAGAACCTGTTCCGCGTCGCCAACGAACGCACGACCTTCGCCGAAGCCTTCG
>CAYRTE010000046.1:0-34426 GCA_964427205.1 uncultured Caulobacter sp. | reverse complement strand
ATCCTCACGCAAGAACAGCTTCTGCGAAGCGGACAGGTCGAGCCGAAACGCAAAAACAACATCACGGTCATCCGGGTTCGTCCCGGCCGCTTCGCGCCTCCCCGCCTAACTCAGCGAGCGATCGCGTGAGGCTGAGACCTCATGTCTTCTCCCTTCCCCCTTGGATGGGGGAAGGGCGGGGATGGGGGTGACCCCGCCAGACGATTTCACACCGTCGGAGCCCCATCCTGAACCGCTGCCACCCCCATCCCCAACCCTTCCCCCATCAAGGGGGAAGGGGGTTGAAAGGAGAACACCCCCATGCCCAAGTCCAAGCCACCCCGCAGCCGCTACCGCCCGCTTCGCCGCGTCAACAGGACCACCGAGCGCGCGATGACCATCTATGACCGACTGGAAGAGGTCACCGAAAAGCTGCATCGCCAGATCGCGCCCTTTCTCGACCAGATCCCGGCGCGCGAGCGCGCGCTGATGCTGACCCTGCTGGCCGACAACCGCGCCCAGATCGCCGGCGGTCGGGCCGACATCCTGCAGCCCAGCGCCACCCCCGTGCTGGACGAGCTGATCCGGCAGGACACCGAGCGCCGGCGCAAGACGCCACATTGACTCCCCCGCCCCCGCCCGTATTTTCCGCCCGTTCGCGTAACTGGCGCTAGTGATGGGCAACCATCGGGGAGCGCGGACCGGCTCGCTTTCATGAGAAAGCGAGCTTGCAAAAATGCTTGCGAGCGGACGCAAAACCGGCGTCCACTTTTGCTGCTCGCAAGCCGCCGCGCGCCTGGGCTCCCTCACCGTCTTCCACCAGACCCGGAGTCCCGCCGTGCCCGCCGCCCCCGACTATCCGTCCGCCCCCGATCTCGTTTCGCCCAAGCGCGCCCTGCTGTCGGTCTCCGACAAGACCGGCCTGGTCGAGGCGGCCAAGGTCCTGCACGAGGCCGGCGTCGAGCTGGTCTCGACCGGCGGCACCAAGGCGGCCATCGCCGCGGCCGGCCTGCCGGTGAAGGACGTGTCGGACCTGACGGGCTTTCCCGAGATGATGGACGGCCGGGTCAAGACCCTGCACCCCATCGTCCACGGCGGTCTGCTGGGCGTGCGTGACGCGCCCGAACACGCGCAGGCCATGGCCGACCACGGCATCGGCGGCATCGATATCCTGTATGTGAACCTCTATCCGTTCGAGGCCACGGTCGCGAAGGGCGGGTCCTACGCCGAGTGCGTCGAGAACATCGACATCGGCGGCCCGGCCATGATCCGCTCGGCGGCCAAGAACCACGGCTATGTCGCCGTCTGCACCGACCCTGCCGACGTGGCCGAAGTGCTCGACGCCCTGAAGACCGGCGGCGCGACTTCGTTGGAACTTCGCCAGACCCTGGCGGCCCGCGCCTATGCCCGCACGGCGGCCTATGACGCGGCGATCTCGGCGTGGTTCGCCCAGGCCCTCGGCCAGGACTTCCCGGCCCGCAAGGCGATCGCCGGCGAGCTGCGCCAGGTGATGCGCTATGGCGAGAACCCGCACCAGAAGGCGGCCTTCTACGCGTTCCCCAATCCCCGCGTCGGCGTGGCCACCGCCACCCAGCTGCAGGGCAAGGAACTGAGCTACAACAACATCAATGACACCGACGCGGCCTTCGAGCTGATCGCCGAGTTCGACCCCGCGGCCGGCCCGGCCGTGGCGATCATCAAGCACGCCAACCCCTGCGGCGTGGCCGTGGGCGGCAGCCAACGGGAAGCCTATGAGCGGGCCCTGGCCTGCGACCCCACCTCGGCCTTCGGCGGCATCGTGGCGGTCAATTCGCGCCTGACCCGCGAGGCGGCCCTGCAGATGGTCGAGATCTTCACCGAGGTGGTGATCGCCCCCGAGGCCGACGACGACGCCATCGCGGTGTTCGCGGCCAAGAAGAACCTGCGCCTGCTGGTGACCGGCGGCCTGCCCGACGCCCTGTCGACCGGCGACACCTTCAAGAGCGTGGCCGGCGGCTTCCTGGTGCAGTCGCGGGATGACGCGCGGATCACCGCGTCGGACCTGAAGATCGTCACGAAGCGCCAGCCGACCGACACCGAGGTGCGCGACATGCTGTTCGCCTTCACCGTGGGCAAGCACGTCAAGTCCAACGCCATCGTCTATGCCCGCGACGGCCAGACCCTTGGCGTGGGCGCCGGCCAGATGAACCGCAAGGACTCGGCCCGGATCGCGGCCCTGCGCGCCGCCGATTTCGGCCTCGACCTGAAGGGCTGCGCCTGCGCTTCCGAAGCCTTCTTCCCGTTCGCGGACGGGCTGATCCAGGCCGCCGAAGCCGGCGCCAAGGCGATCATCCAGCCGGGCGGCTCGATGCGCGACGGCGAGGTGATCGAGGCCGCCGACCGTCTGGGCCTGACCATGGCCTTCACCGGCGTGCGGGTGTTCAGGCACTAGGATCCTGATGATGCAAAGCGCTGACTGGGGAACCAAGGTCATCCAGCACTCGCGGGTGTTCAAGCCCGCGGGACCCGGTCCATTCCCGGTGGCGCTGATCCTGCACGGCTGCGGCGGCAAGACGCCGTTTCTGGAAGCCTATGCCCTGACGGCGGTCGAGGCCGGCTATGCCGCGATCGTCGTCGACTCGCTGAAGCCGCGCGGCCTGTCGCCCCTGGACGCCAAGCTGACGGTCTGCACGGGCGTGCGGCTGCATGGGCTCAAGCGGGCGGCTGACCTGTTCGGGGTGATGGCCTGGCTGGAGGATCAGCCCTGGGCCGACGCCGAGCGGCTGTTCCTGGCCGGCTGGAGCCATGGCGGCTGGACGATCATGGACGGCTACGCGATCGGGGCCCGCGCGGCCCGCGTCACGGGTCTGGTCGACGCCGATCCGGCCCGGCTGCGGGCCCGGGTCAGGGGCGCGCTGCTGGTCTATCCGTTCGCCGGCTACCCCGCCCTGACCACCCGCCACGGCTGGGGGGCCGGCGGGCCCCGGGTGTTCTCGGTGCTGGCCGGTCGCGACCAGGTGGTGGGCTGGAAGGCGCCTCAGCGGGCGCTGCAGCGGTTGACCCTGGACGGGCTGAGCGTCGACACCGTGTTCCACGCCGACGCCACCCACGCCTTCGACGACGACAAGGCCAATGATCCGCGCTCCCGCTACCGGCCCGACCTGCTGGCCCAGACCCAGGACTATTTTGGGCGAGCCCTGACGGAGACGCTCGGCGACTAGGCGGTGGTCGCCTTGCTGCGCAGGATCGGAGTCGGGCCGCGATAGAGGCGGCGCCAGAACCACTCCAGCGGGCCCATGCTGAAGCGGTCCATCCACCACTTCGACCACAGGATCTGGACGATCCAGATGGCGATGACGATCAGGGCCAGGCCGGGCCGGTCGACCTTGCCATGCAGGCTCAGGCCCCGGCCGCCATAGAAGATCGCGGTCATGATCAGGGACTGGGCGATATAGTTGGTGAAGGCCATCTGGCCGACGGGGGCCAGGATCTCGGGGATCGTCTTCCAGAAGCCGGCGGACCGCGAGGCGAACACCACCAGGCTGACATAGGCCAGGGTGGTCAGGGGCGCGGTGGCCATCTGGACGACGCCGGCGATCATGCCCAGCGGCTTGGGCAGGCCGGTCAGGGCGACGGTGATGAACAGCGCGCCGGTGACCGCCAGGGCCAGCAGGCCGATGACGGTGAGGATGACATAGGTCTTCTTCGAGGCCTCGCCGGTGAAGACGCCGGTCTTGAAGCAGCCTAGGCCGATCAGCATCAGGCTGCTGGTCATCAGGGCGATGACCGGCTCGCCGGCCAGCAGGGGCAGGCGGTCCTTGGCGTTCTGGACCAGTGACTGCATGAAGGTCCCGGCGTACTGGGCGGCGGCGGCGCTGTTCCTGGCGGCGTCCTTGGCGGCCTGGGCCGCCTCCTTGGCCGCGTCGTGCGGCATCAGCATCGAGGCGGCCATGCCGGCGGCCATCATCAGCGAGAAGCCGATCCAGATGCCGATCCCGACCTTGAACAACCGCTTGGGCGCCCAGGAGCGGGCGAGCATCACCATGAAGCCGGCCAGGGCGTAGCTGAGCAGCACATCGCCGAACCAGATGGCGAAGCCGTGCAGCAGGCCAAAGACCACCATCCACATCAGCCGCTTGCGCAGGATCGCGCCCCGCTCGAGCTCGGACCGTTCGCCGCCGACCAGGAAGATCGAGACGCCGAACAGCATGGCGAACAGGGTGACGAACTTGCGCTGGAACAGCCACTGGGTGACGACCCAGACCGAGACCGTGTCGGCCCCCGTGCCGTGCGGCCAGTGGCGCACCGACTCGGCCAGCCCGGCCGTGACGGCGAAGTCCGGCGCGTTGCACAGCAGGATGCCCAGCACCCCCAGACCCCGCAGGGAATCCAGCAGGACGATGCGATTCTTGACCATGAGCCCCCCAAGGCATTGTGGAGCGAGCCTAGTCCGACCCAGGCTCGCTCCACAACCTCAAGTCAGGGGCGTCGGGAGACCTATCCCGCGTGGGCCAGTTCGCGCAGCGCCGCGTTGGCGATGGTCAGCTTGGCGAAGGTCCAGCCGCCGCCGGCGTTCTCGATGTCCTCCACCGTGCGCTTGGCCGAGCGGACGCGGTCCATGCGCAGGGCGGCCCACGAGGTCACCGCCGCCTTGGCCGACAGCTCGTCCTCGCCGGCCTGGGCGCTGGCCGAGAACTTCAGCACCGCCTGGGTGATCGCGGTCTGCTCGCTGAGCAGGTCCTCGATCAGGCGACGCACAGCCAGCCGCTCGAAGGCGTCGCCGCCGACGAACGAGCCCGCCGCGCCGCGCAGGCGGTCAAAGCCGAAAGCCGCGCCGGTCTGGTGATAGAGGCGCGCCACGTCCTTGACGGTCCAGCTGGAAGCGCTGGCCAGATCGACCAGATCCGCGGCGATGGTCAGGGGCTGCAGGGCGGCGACGGCCTGGGCCAGGGCTTCGGGCGCGCCGTCGGCGACATAGGTCTTGACCCGCTTGGCCACGACCTTCTGCTCGAAGGCCGACAGCACGGCCGGGGTCAGGTCGCGAAGTTCGGCGACGGACGGACCATAGCTGTCGACCAGCGTCTTGACCGAAGCCTTGTCCCGGAACGCCCGACGCGCCAGCCAGAAGGTCAGGCTGCGCAGGGCGTAGGCCAGGGCCTTGTAGAGCCCGGTCTGCCCGGCGGCCGAGGCGTGATTGTCGAGGGCCGAGACCTGGTCCCACAGGGCGTCGACGCCGAGGATCTCGCGAGCGGCCGTGAAGCCCGTGACCAGGGCGTCGGCGTCGCAGCCAGCGGCGGCCTTCAGGCGGCTGGCGAAGGTGGGGCCGCACATGTTGACCATCTGGTTGCCGACCACCGTGGCGATGATCTCGCGCTTCAGGCGGTGCTTCTGCATCTGGGCGGCATAGCGGTCGAGACCCTTGGGGAAGTAGCCGCGCAGGGTCTTTTCGAACCACGGATCGTCGGGGGCGTCGGAGGCCACGATGTCGTCGAACAGGTCCAGCTTGCCATAGGCCAGCAGCACCGCCAGCTCGGGCCGGCTCAGCCCCTTGCCGGCCTGGCCGCGTTCCAGAAGCGTCGTGTTGCCGGGCAGGCCTTCGACCTTGCGATCCAGGCGACCCCGGCTTTCCAGATCGACCATGTAGCGGACATGGCTGTCGACCTCGGCCACCGCATCGCTTTCCAGCAGGGTCAGGGCCAGGGTCTGGTCGTAATTGTGCTCCAGAACGTGATGGGCGACATCATCGGTCATCGAGGCCAGCAGGGTGTTGCGGCTGGGGCGATCCAGCTCGCCGCCGCGCTCCAGCAGACCCGTCAGGATCTTGATGTTGACCTCATGGTCGGAGCTGTCGACGCCGGCCGAGTTGTCGATGGCGTCGGTGTTGATGTGGCCGCCAGCTGTTGCGAACTCGATGCGGCCCGCCTGGGTCAGGCCCAGATTGGCGCCTTCGCCCACGACCTTGACCCGCAGGTCCGCGCCGTTGACGCGCACGGCGTCATTGGCCTTGTCGCCGGCGTCGGCGTTGCTCTCGCCCCTGGCCTTCACATAGGTGCCGATGCCGCCGAGATAGAGCAGCTCGGCCCTGGACTTCAGGATCGCGGTGATCAGTTCGGCGGGCGAGACAGCCTCGGCCTTGATTTCGAACAGGGCGCGGACTTCCGGCGATAGCGGGATGCTCTTGAGGGAGCGGGGGAAGACGCCGCCGCCGGCCGAGATCTTCGACTTGTCGTAATCGTCCCAGGACGAGCGCGGCAGCTTGAACATCCGGTCGCGCTCCGCCCACGAAGAGGCGGCGTCCGGATTGGGGTCCAGGAAGATGTGGCGGTGGTCGAAGGCGGCCAGCAGCCGGGTCTGTTTGGACAGCAGCATGCCGTTGCCGAACACGTCGCCGCTCATGTCGCCGACCCCGACCACCGTGAAGGGCTCGGTCTGGATGTCCTTGCCCATCTCGCGGAAGTGGCGCTTGACCGCTTCCCAGGCGCCGCGGGCGGTGATGCCCATGACCTTGTGGTCGTAGCCGACCGAGCCGCCCGAGGCGAAGGCGTCGCCCAGCCAGAAGCCGTAGTCCTCGGCCACGCCATTGGCGATGTCGGAGAAGGTGGCGGTGCCCTTGTCGGCGGCGACGACCAGATAGGGATCCTCGCCGTCGTGCACCACCACCGAGGCGGGCGGCACGACCCTGTTGTCGGCGTCGATGTTGTCCGTGATGTCCAGCAGACCGCAAAGGAAGGTCTTGTAGGCGCGGATCGCTTCGGCCTGGATGGCGTCACGATCACCGCCGCGCGGCAGTTGCTTGGGATAGAAGCCGCCCTTGGAGCCGACCGGCACGATCACCGCGTTCTTGACCTGCTGGGCCTTCACCAGACCCAGCACCTCGGTGCGGAAGTCGTCGCGGCGATCGCTCCAGCGCAGGCCGCCGCGCGCGACGGGACCAAAGCGCAGGTGGACGCCTTCGATGTGCGGGGCCGAGATGAAGATCTCGCGATAGGGCTTGGGGGCCGGCAGGTCTTCAAGCTCGCGAGAGGCGATCTTGAAGCTGATATAGGGCTTGGGCTGACCATCCTCGCCGGGCTGGTAGAAGTTGGTGCGCTGGATCGCCCCGACCAGGGCGGCGATGCGGCGCAGGACGCGGTCGGCGTCGAGGCTTTCGACGGCCTGCAGCGCCTCGCTGATCTTGGCCTCGACAGCCTTGGCCTGGACCTGACGATCCTTGAGGTCGGCGACGACGGCCGGGTCGAACTTGGTCTGGAACAGGTCGAGGACCAGGCGCGCGACGCCCGGGTGATCGGCGAGCGCCTGTTCCTGCACCCCCTGGCTGGGATCCAGACCCGATTGCTGGCGATAGCGGGCCAGGGCGCGGATCAGGGCGGCCTCGCGCCAGCCGATGCCCAACTCCAGCACCAGACGGTTGAAGCCGTCGCTCTCGGCGCGGCCGGTCCAGATGGCGACGAAGGCGGCTTCGAAGGCCAGCTTCACGTCGGCGAAGGCCAGATGTTCGCCCTGTTCGTCGCGCAGGATGAACTCATGCACCCAGACGGGCGAGCGCTCGCCATCGGGCGTGGAGGGCGAAACCTTGTGGCCGTCCTCGATCAGGGCCTTCAGGCCCATATGTTCCAGGATGGGCAGGACATCGGCCAGCGGCGCCGCAGCGCCGGGGCGATAGAGCTTGAAGCGGAAGGTCACCGGGCTGTCGCCGTCGCGGCGGAAGGCGCGCACTCGCACCGCCTCATCCGCGCCCAGGGCGTCGACGACCTCGATATCAGCCAGGGCCTCGGCGGCGTCATACTGGTCGCGATAGCCGGGCGGGAAGGCGCCGGCATAGCGGGCTAGGGTCTCGGCTACCCGACCCGGGGCGCCGCCGTCGCGGATCGCGGCCTCGAAGCGGTCTTCCCAGGTGCGCGCGGTCTCGGCGATGGCGTCCTCGAGAGCGGCCATGTCCGGTTCGCGATGGTCGCCTGGCGTGACGCCGACGATAAAGTGCACCCGCGCCAGGGGGGCGTCAGAGAAGCTGGGATAATAGGCCGAGACGCGGCCGCCGAAAGCGTCGGCCAGCAGCTTGCCAGCCCGCTCGCGAACGCCAGAATCATAGCGCTCGCGCGGCACGAACAGCAGGGCCGAGATGAAGCGGCCAAAGGGGTCCCGGCGGGTGAACAGCCTGACGCGCGGCCGGTCATAGAGGTGCAGCACCCCCAGCGCCATGGTCAGCAACACGGCGTCGTCGGCGTGGAACAGCTCGTCGCGGGGCCAGGTCTCGATGATGTTGCGAAGACGCTTGCCGTTGTGGCTGTCGGGATCCTTGCCGGCGCGGGCCAGGATGTGCGCCACCTTGCGGCGGATCAGCGGAACGTCGTGGGCGGGGGTCTCATAGGCCTCGGCGGTGAACAGGCCCACGAAGCGAACCTCGCCAGAGGGCTTGCCGTCGGCGCCGTACCGGCGCACGCCGACATAGTCCATGTAGCCGCGGCGGTGAACGCGCGAGCGCAGGTTGGACTTGGCGACCACGATCGGCTCGCCAACCTCGATGTGGTTGCGGACCTGTTGCGACAGGATGGCCGGCTCACTGCCCCGACGCAGCACGGTGCGGGCCTGGTCGCGCAGTACGCCCAGGCTGCCCTCGGGCTGGTACAGTGGCTCCTCGGCCGCATAGCCGCCGTCCGCCGTGCGGGGATATTCGTAAACCCGGGCGCCCAGGAAGACGAAGTGGTCGGAAGCCAGCCAGTCGAGGAAATCCATATCCTCGGCCCGGGCCTCCGCCGGGATGGCGACCTTGCAGTCGCGCAGTTCGACGATGGTGCGGCGCATCAGATTGCGCATGGCCTCGAAGTCCTGCACGGCCAGACGAACATCGGCCAGGGCGTCGCTGACAGCCTGGATCAGGGCCGCCTCGCGGTCCTCGCCCACCGGGGCCAGATAGATCTGGATCATCGAGCGGCGCTGGCCGCCAACCTCGACCACCGGGTGGAACATGGCGCGGACCTGGAAGCCGGCCTCGGCCACCGCGCCCATGATGCTGTCGACCAGGAAGGGACGGTCCTGCTGGATGATCTCGAGGAGGTCGCCGCGAAGATAGGTCCCGTCGGGCTTGCGCGCCTGTCGCAGGCGGATGGCCGGCTCGATCACATCGGTCACCTCCTGACCGAAGCGCCAGAAATCGGCCAGCGCGTGAGCGGTGTCTCCGGCGTCGAACCCTGGCAGTTCGTCGGCCGACCAGTCGTCCTGAGCCTGGGCGAGGAAATGACCCGCCTGAGCAGGCAGCCCGTCGGGGGCGTAACCCAGGGCCTGGGCGAAAGCCGTCAACAGCTGGCCGCCCGTCGCCTCCGAAGCCTGGGGGTCATTTCTTTCACCAACCATGGGATTTCCTCGCGAATTTTTGGCGACAACCTAGACTTTTCGGGCCGTGATTCAACCAGGGCATCGAGTATCCGCCAAGGATCTTGCCGATTTCGAACCTGCTGGGAATGTCGTGAGAACGGAAGCGCCGCCGGTTGGGGGAAACCGGCGGCGCAGGCCCGCCGGGGGGGGCTGGCGGGCATTTTCCGCTTCGGACGCGCCGGAGAACCAGGCTGCGTCGCGCGGGGGTCCGACTGGGGGCGTCGGACCAGACAGAGATAGGCGCCGCATTCAGGATTTTAAGTCCCCCTTGGCGACTTTCTGTCGGGCGGTCGACTTTGGCTTTTCGGCCTTTGCGGGCTCTCCCCCAGGGGTCACGCCCGGCCCCTGCGGATCGCCATCCTCGGACAGCAGGATGGCGATCCAGCGCGTTCCGTCGAACTGGGCCAGGATGACCATGAAGGCCACCGTCAGGGGCGTCGACAGGAACATGCCCGGCACGCCCCACAGGGCGCCCCAGACGGCCAGGGACAACAGCACCACGGTCGGGTCCATGTTCAGGCTGTCGCTCTGCATGCGCGGCAGGACGATGTTGCCGACCACGAAATAGATCGCCTGCAGGGCGACGAACAGGATGATGGCCGGCAGGAAGCTGTCGGGAAACTGCACGATGGCGAACAGGGGCGGCAGGAAGCATCCGATGGCGCCGCCCAGGATCGGTATGTAGCTGGCCAGGAAAATCAGGAAGGCCCAGAAGAACGCGTTGTCGAGCCCAAGCACGGCCATGACCAGCCAGGCTCCGACAGCGATGATCAGGCCCGTGACCGTCTGGATCCAGAGATACTGCTCGACGCCGTCGCGGATGCGATGGAACAGGACCATCGCCTTGTCGCGCTCGCCATGATGCGGAAACATGGCCACGATCTTGCGGTTAAACCCGCGACGCGAGGCGATGATAAATCCCAGATAGATCAATACCAGAATCGCGCTTGAGGCGAAGTTCTGCAAGCTCTGGGCGGCGGCTCCGATATAGCGCTGCGGGTTGAGCTGGGTGATCAGGTCGGCGACCGTCGGCGCCACCTGGATGCCCAGCGCGTGGGCCAGCCTGGCGATGACGTCATTCAGCCGTGGCGCATAGGCCTTGAGCTGATCGACGAAGCTGGCGCTGTTCTCCGCCACGACCCACACCGACAGGCCAAACAGCGAGATCGACAGGACGATCGCCGTGGGCAGGGCAAGGCGCTTGGCAAAGCGGGCCTTGGCCATCAGCACGCGGGCGAAACCGTCGATCATCACCGCCAGGAACACGGCCAGAGCCAGCGGGGTGAGGATGTCGCGCATCCAAAGCAGCGCCGCGCCGCCCGCGATAACCGCCAGGAAGACCACGGCGTTGCGAGTGGCGGCGGACGACGAGACGGTCATTCAAGAGCTCCTGGAGATCGTAACACTTTGCCTGCCGCGATTGGCGCGGCGCAAGGGCGCGGTTAGGGTCAGCGCTTCGGTTTGGAGGATGTTGCATATGACGTTGTCGATTGGTGAAGGCGAAATCCTGATCGGGCTGGGCGAAGGTCCGGTGACCCAGCGACTGGACCGCTCCAATCGGCATGGCGTCGTGGCGGGCGCGACCGGAACCGGCAAGACCGTCACTCTTCAGATCATGGCCCAAGCCTTTTCCGACGCCGGCGTGCCCGTGTTCGCCGCCGACGTGAAGGGCGATCTTTCGGGTATCGCCATCGCGGGGGCGCCCAACGAGAAGATGCTGGCCCGCGCCGCCTTGATGGATCTGACCCTGACCCCGGCCGCGCCACCGACCGTGTTCTGGGACCTGTTTGGCCTGAAGGGCCATCCGATCCGCACGACCATCTCGGAGATGGGGCCGGTGCTGCTGGCGCGGCTGCTTGAGCTTAACGATGTGCAGGAAGGCGTCCTGACCATCGTCTTCCACGTCGCCGACAAGGACGGCCTGCTGCTGCTCGACCTCAAGGACCTGCAGGCGGCCCTGAAATATATCGCCGACCACGCCGCCGACATCGGCACCCTCTATGGCAATGTTTCGCCCGCCACGGTGGGCTCGATCCAGCGCAAGCTGCTGACCCTGCAGAGCCAGGGCGCCGACAACTTCTTCGGCGAGCCGGCCCTGAAGCTGGCCGACATCATGCGCACCGATGTCGCCGGGCGCGGCTATGTGAACCTGCTGGCCGCCGACAGGCTGATCCAGTCGCCCAAGCTCTATTCGACCTTTCTGCTGTGGCTGCTGTCGGAGCTGTTCGAGGAACTGCCCGAGCTGGGCGATGTGGACAAGCCGCGCCTGGTGTTCTTCTTCGACGAAGCCCACCTGCTGTTCAACGACGCCCCCAAGCCCTTGCTGGAAAAGATCGAGCAGGTCGTGCGCCTGATCCGCTCCAAGGGCGTGGGCGTCTATTTCGTCACCCAGAACCCGGCCGACATTCCCGACGCGGTTCTGGGCCAGCTGGGCGCGCGCATCCAGCACGCCCTGCGCGCCTACACCCCCGCCGACCAGAAGGGCCTGAAGGCCGCCGCCCAGTCGTTCCGCATCAATCCATCGTTCGACACGGCGGAAACCATCCAGGGCCTGGGCGTCGGCGAGGCCCTGGTCTCGACCCTTGACGCCAAGGGCGCGCCCTGCGTCGTGCAGAAGGCCCTGATCCGTCCGCCCGCCTCGCGCCTGGGCCCGCTGACGCCCGAGGAGCGCGCCGCCCTGATCGCCAAGAGCCCCGTGGCCGGCCTCTATGACACCGCTCAGGATCGCGCTTCGGCCTATGAGGTTCTTCAAGGCCGAGCCCAGGAAGCCCTGCGCCAGACCGAAGCCGCCCAGGATGCGGCCGAGGCCGAGAAGCTCCAGGCCGCCGAGGAAAGGGTTCGAGCGCGGGAAGAGGCGCGCGAGACACGAGCCGCCCCTCGCCCCCGCGCCTCAAATCGCCAGGGCATGGCCGAGACCTTCGCCAAGTCGCTGCTGCGCACCGTCGCCAGCCAGGCGGGACGCGAGATCATGCGCGGTCTGCTCGGAGGCCTGAAACGCGGTCGCTGATCGCGGTTCAGGCCTGGCCGCGGCCCGGCGCGGGCGGGTCCTCAGGCGGCGGAACGCCTTGCGCGCTTGGACGCCTGGGCGGGCGCCGGGGCTGGGGCCGCCCTGGTCCAGGCATCGAGGGTATGCAGTGGGCCTGGCCGACCGATGGCGTAGCCTTGCAGCTCGGCGCAGTCCTCGCCGCGCAGAAAGTTGATCTGCTCCTGGGTCTCCACGCCCTCGGCCACGACCGGGATCTCCAGGCTGCGACCCAGACCCAGAACCGCGCGGACGATCACGGTGGCGCGATCGTGGCGGTGGATGTTCTCCACGAAGCTCTTGTCGATCTTGATCTTGTCGAACGGGAACGACTGCAGGGTCGAAAGCGACGAGAAGCCCGTGCCGAAGTCATCCATGGCGATGCGAACGCCCAGCGCCTTCAGCCGGCGCAGGTTGTCGAGCGCCCGCTGGTAGTCCTTGAACAGCGCGCTCTCGGTGATCTCCAGCTCCAGCCGATGCGGCGACAGGCCGGTCGAGATCAGCACCTCGTGCACCAGGGTCGGCAAGGCGGGGTTGTTCAATTGCAGCGGCGAAAGGTTGACCGCGATCCGCAGCGGCTTTTCCCACGATGCGGCGTCGGCGCAGGCGCGACGCAGGACCCATTCGCCCAGCGGGGCGATCAGGCCGTTCTCCTCGGCCACGGGAATGAAGTCGAGCGGCGGGATCATGCCGCGCGTCGGATGCTGCCAGCGCACCAGAGCCTCGAAGCCGCAGACCTCTCCGTCGGAGGCGCGGGCCAGGGGCTGGTAGTAGACCACCAGTTCGCCGTCGGTGATGCCCTGCTTGAGGTCGCGCGCCAGCGAGCGGCGCTCGCGGATCGACTCGTCCATTTCCCGCTTGAAGAAGCGATAGATCCCGCGGCCGCCTTCCTTGGCGCGATACAGCGCCATGTCGGCATTGGCCATCAGCGACTCGGCCGTGCGACCGTCGTCGGGATAGAGGCTGACGCCCAGGCTCGCGCCCATGGCCAGGTCCTCGCCTTCGAACATGACGGGGGTCGCCAGCGCGTCCAGCAGTCGGCCAGACAGTTCGGCGGCGGCCGTGGGCTGGTCGCCCCCGCCCACCTGCACGACCATGAACTCGTCGCCGCCCAGGCGCGCGGCGAAGGACGGGGCGGAAACGGAATCCTGCAGACGGCGGGCGGTCTCGACCAGCAGGGCGTCGCCCGCCAGGTGACCGTGCTGGTCGTTGGCTTCCTTGAAATGATCCAGATCGATGGAGATCACCGAGAGGGTCTCGCCCGAGGCTTCGACCCGCTCGATCGCGGCGGCCAGGCGGGTCTGCAGCGAGTTGCGATTGGGCAGACCGGTCAGGCCGTCATGTTCGGCCAGATAGCGGATCTTCTCTTCGGCCGAGCGGCGCTCGCGAAGGTCGCGGACCGCCAGCACGGTCAGACCCGAGGTCTCCGTGCGGGCGCCGTCGTCCATCAGGCGCGAGAACACCTCGACGGGAATGTCGCGGCCGCCTTCGACAGGTTGCAGCACGCCTTCGCGACGCACGCCGTCTCGGGAGGCCTCGTCACCGCTGAAGGTCAGGATCGCGCCGAACAGGGGTTTGCCCGTCAGCTCGTCGAGGGGCGCGCCGACCAGCTCGCAGAACGCGGCGTTGGCGTCGTTGATGCGACCGTCCTGAACAACCACGATGCCCTCATAGGCGGCATTGGCCATGCGACGAATGCGCTCCAGCGCCGATCGTGTGGTCTGGGATTCGATCGCCACCGCGCCGAGGCCGCCCAGGATGATCAGGCCGGTGATGCTGGTGACGGCCAGGGTCAGGAAGCCGCCTGAAAGCAGCTGCTCGGGGACAACGATCGAAACGTCGGGCGTGATGGTGATGGCGCCCATGCCGGTGAAATGCAGGGCGCAGACGCCCAGGGTCAGTACGCCGCCGCCCAGGATTTGCCTGCCGACGCTGCGAGCGCGGCCCGCGAAGATCAGCGCGGCCGTGGAACCGGCCACGCCGAACAGGACGGAGGCGCCGACCGTGGCGTGCTCCCAGACCAGTTGGCCCTGGGTTACGAAGGCGGTCATGCCGGTATAGTGCATGGACGCGACGCCCATCCCCAGGATCAGGCCGCCCGCCATGTCATTGGTGCGCGTGCGCTGCGCGGAGGCCACGACGAAGCCCGAGCCCGTGAACAGGACGGCGATCATCAGCGACAGAAGGGTGCCGGTTGGGCTGTAGCCCGTCTTCAGACCAGGATCATAGGCGACCATGCCGATGAAGTGGGTGGCCCAGACGCCCGATCCGCACACCAGACCGGTGAGCAGCAGCCAGGCCGCTCTGACGAGGCCCTTGGCGCCGCGCATGCGTGAGTAGAGCCTGAACGCGGTGAAGCAGGCGGCGAAGCAAACGACCGCCGCCACGCCGACCAACCGATAGTCATGCTCGGTCGTCAGACAGGTCAAAACCTTCAACACACGCGGTTCCCCCGGGGTCGCAACCTTCAGACGATACCGGGAGAGTTACAAATAAACCGTTTCAACGCGGGGTCGTGCGACAATCGGCCATGATCCCCAGGATCAAGGGTCGGATCATCCCTGATCGGCCGTCACCGACCTGCGGGCGGCCTGCGCCTGATGCCAGCGCCAGGCGCTTCCCAAAATGGCGTCCAGATCGCGTGACGGCGCCCAGCCCAGTTCGGCGCGGGCCTTGGCGTTGTCGCCGACCAGGATGGGCGCGTCGCCCGGGCGGCGGGCCGCCATCTGCACCGGGAGGGGCTTGCCGGTGGCGCGCTCGACGCCGGCGACCAGTTCCCTGACCGTCGTGCCGTGGCCGGTGCCGAGGTTGTAGCTGGTGCTCTGCGCGCCATCGAGCAGGCGGTTCAGCGCCGCCACATGGGCGTCAGCAAGATCCAGCACGTGGACATAGTCGCGCACGGCGGTGCCATCGCGGGTGTCATAGTCGTCGCCGAAGATCGTGAAGTGCGACCGCTGGCCCAGGGCCACCTGGATGGCCAGGGGAATGGCGTGGGTCTCGGGCTCGTGCCACTCGCCGATCCGGCCTTCGGGATCGGCGCCGGCGGCGTTGAAATAGCGCAGCACCGTGGAGCGGAAGCCGACATAGCGGCCATAGTCGGCCAGGGCCTGCTCGACCATCAGCTTGCTGCGGCCGTAGGGATTGAGCGGGGCCTGGGGATGGGTCTCGTCCATCGGCAGCGTCACCGGATCGCCGAAGGTGGCGCAGGTCGAGGAGAAGACCATGGCCTCGACGCCGGCCCGGCGGGCGGCTTCGATGAGGTTGATCGTGCCGGCGACATTGTTGTCGAAGAAGGCGCCCGGATCCTTGACCGACTCCCCGACCTCGATGCGGGCGGCGAAGTGCAGGACGGCGACGGGCTTGTGGGCGGCGAACACCGCGTCCAGCCGGGCGGCGTCGCGGATGTCGCCCACTTCCAACGGCCCCCACTGGACGTGCTCGCGGTGGCCATTGGACAGGTCGTCGAACACCACCGGCGTGAACCCGGCGGCGGCCAGGGCCAGACAGGTGTGTGAGCCGACATAGCCAGCGCCGCCGGCCACCAGAACGGTGCGCATGAAAACCCCTTCGCGACAGAGGCCTCTGGCTATCGGCTTTGGGGCAAGGTTGAAAGACCGGTGTGGCCCATCGCGTCTTTCGTCATGATGATGTCATCGCGCTGAGCGTCTTGGCCAGGCGGCTTGCCTCGGCGCCGCGATTGCTGGATTAGGCACAGGCGTCGCCCGCCGGGCGACGATCGATCGGATCAGGATGTTTCGATGCGCGTAGCGATGATTGGCACGGGTTATGTGGGCCTGGTGTCGGGGGCGTGTTTCGCCGATTTCGGTCACGTGGTGACCTGTATCGACAAGGACCCCAGCAAGATCGAGCGTCTGGAGAAGGGCGAGATCCCGATCTTCGAGCCGGGCCTGGATGATCTGGTCGCCCGCAATGTCCGCGAGGGCCGGCTGTTCTTCACCCTGGAAGGCGCCGACGCCATCAGGAACGCCGACGCGGTGTTCATCGCCGTGGGCACCCCGACCCGTCGCGGCGACGGCCATGCCGACCTCTCCTATGTCTATGCCGCGGCCGAGGAGATCGCCGGCCTGATCGACGGCTTCACCGTCATCGTCACCAAGTCGACCGTGCCGGTGGGCACTGGCGACGAGGTCGAGGCGATCATCAAGCGCGTGCGGCCCGACGCCCAGTTCGCCGTGGTCTCCAACCCCGAGTTCCTGCGCGAAGGCGCGGCCATCGAGGACTTCAAGCGTCCCGACCGCGTGGTGGTCGGCACCGAGGACGAGCGCGCCCAGGCGGTGATGCGCGATCTCTATCGCCCGCTGAGCCTGAACGAGACGCCGATCGTCTTTACCGGTCGACGGACCTCGGAGCTGATCAAGTACGCGGCCAACGCCTTCCTGGCCATGAAGATCACCTTCATCAACGAGATGGCCGACCTGTGCGAGAAGGTCGGGGCCGACGTGCAGCAGGTGGCCAAGGGCATCGGCCTGGACAAGCGCATCGGCGGCAAGTTCCTCAACGCCGGTCCCGGCTATGGCGGATCGTGCTTCCCGAAGGACACCATCGCTCTCGTCCGCACCGCCCAGCAGTATGGCGCGCCGGTCAAGCTGATCGAGACCACCGTGGCGGTCAACGACGCCCGCAAGAAAGCCATGGCCACCAAGGTCGCCGACGCCATCGGCTTGAGCGATCTGACCGGCAAGACCATCGGCGTGCTGGGTGTCACCTTCAAGCCCAACACCGACGACATGCGCGACGCCCCCAGCCTCGATATCCTGCCGGCCCTGCAGGCTATGGGCGCCAAGGTCCAAGCCTATGATCCGGAAGGCGCGAAGGAGGCGGCCCACATGCTGCCGGGCGTGGACTTCAAGGCTGGAGCCTATGAGGCCGCGCAGGGCGCCGACGCCCTGGTGATCCTGACCGAATGGGACCAGTTCCGGGCCCTGGATCTGGATCGCCTGAAGCTCGTGATGGCCGCGCCGGTCGTGGTCGACCTGCGCAATGTCTACAAGCCCAGCGAGATGGTCCGCCACGGCTTCACCTACGCCTCCATCGGGCGCGGCTGAGCCATGCCGACGCCGATCATCGTCACCGGAGCCGCGGGCTTCATCGGCATGCACGTGGCCGAACGGCTGCTGGATCGCGGCGAGACCGTGATCGGCGTCGACAATTTCAACACCTATTACGACCCGGCCCTGAAGGCGGCCCGGGCCGCGCGGCTGGAAGGCCGCGACGGCTTCACCATGGTTCGGATGGACATCGCCGAGCATGCGGCTCTGCTGGATCTGGTCAGGTCATCAGGCGCCAGGCGGGTCGTGCATCTGGCCGCCCAGGCCGGGGTTCGCTACTCGATCGACAATCCCTTCGCCTATGAGCGCTCCAACCTGGCCGGCCATCTGGCCGTGCTGGAAGCCTGCCGCCACAGCGGCGTCGAGCACCTGGTCTATGCCTCGTCCAGCAGCGTCTATGGCGACCGGCCTCTGAACGGTTCAGGCTTCAAGGAGACCGACCCGGCCGAGACGCCGGTATCGCTCTATGCGGCCACCAAGCGCTCCTGCGAACTGATCAGCCAGAGCTACGCCAGGCTCTACGGCTTTCCGCAGTCGGGCCTGCGGTTCTTCACGGTCTACGGCCCCTGGGGCCGGCCCGACATGGCCTATTACGGCTTCACCCAGAAGATCCTCGCGGGCGACCCCATCGAGGTCTATGGCGAGGGCAGGATGGCCCGCGACTTCACCTATATCGACGACATCGTCGACGGCCTCGTCGGCATCCTCGACCACCCGCCGGCCCGGGGCGTGCACGAGGTCTACAACATTGGCGACAACGATCCGGTCGGGTTGATGGAGATGATCTCGACCCTGGAAGCTGCCCTCGGCGTCGAGGCTATCAAGATCATGCGGCCCATGCAGCCGGGCGACGTCACCGCCACCTACGCCAATATCGACAAGCTCCAGGCGCTCACCGGCTATAAGCCCAAGGTGAAGCTGGCCGAGGGGCTCCAGAAGTTCGTCGAATGGCGGCGGGCCTATTCCGGCGCCTGAACGGTCAGGGCCGCCGCGCGCTTTGACACCTGATGCTCGCGCCATGAGATGAACAGGGTCGATCCCACAACGATGACCGCCCCGATCAGCGTCGCCGTCTTGGGAACCTCATGGAACAGCAGGAAACCGACCAGCACGGCGAAGACCAGCCGCGTATAGTCGATCGGCGCCATCACCGCCGCCTCGCCCGACTGCATGCCCTTGATATAGGCCCCCTGGGTCAGGGTGCCGATCACGCCCATCGCGGCCAGCAGACCAAGGTCGGGCAGGCTGGGCCAGCGCCAGACGAACAAGGCCGGCGGGATCGAGAACACCAGGCCCAGCACCGCCGCATAGACCAGCAGGGTGAATGGGCTGTGGTCGCGGGTCATCACCTTCATGCCGGTGATGGTCAGGGCGAACAGCAACGCCGCCGCCAGGGCCGCCGCCTGGGGCCAGCCCAACCAGCCGCCGGAGCCGTCCGCCCCGGGCCGCAGCATGATCAGTACCCCCAGGAACCCGACCACCGCCGCGCCGATCCGCAAGGGTCCGATCGGCTCGCGCAGGATCAGGCCGGCGAACGGCACCAGCCACAGGGTCCGTGTGAAGGACAGGGCGTTGGCGTCGGCCAGCGGCAGTTCCTGATAGGCGTAGAAACTCAGGATCAGAGCCAGAACCCCGGCGCTGGACCGGAAGATCAGGATGCCCGGCCGCGTCGTGTAGAACGTCCCGCGCCAGTCGCGCGCCATCAGGGGCAGCAGGATGATCACCCCCGCCAGCTGCCGGTAGAAGGTCTGCAACGCGGCGGGATAGCCCGGCCCCAGATACTTGATCAGCGTCGTCATCGCGGTAAAGCCGACCGCCGAGGCCAGCATCCACAGCGCGCCGCGCAGGTTGGGGGTCAGGGTGGCTGGACTCACCCGGCCCCGCCGCCCTGGTTTCCTTGGGGGGTCATGGCCATCCGCATCTGCTCGGCCTGTTCGGGCGTGATGCCCATGGCCGACAGGATCGGCGAGGGCGCGTTCTTGTCCCAGCTGCTGCGACCGCCCACCGTGATGCCGCCGTCGACCACGATGTGGGTGCCGGTCACGAACTCGGAATCGTCGCTGGCCAGATAGAGGGCGGCGCGGGCGATATCCTCGGGCAGGCCGGCCTTGGGGATCGGCTGAATCTTGGGTCCCACCTCGGCGACGCGGGCGGCCATCTGGTCGGCGACCTCGCGGGGCAGGCCCATCGAGGCTCCGAAGATCGAGGTGGCGATCAGGCCCGGGCAGATGGCGTTGACCCGGATCCGGTCCGGCGACAGCTCGGCCGCCGCGCAGCGGCTCAGATGGATCACGGCGCACTTGGCGGTCGAATAGGCCAGGGGGCCAAAGCCGGCCTGCAGGCCGGCGATCGAGGCGGTGTTGATGATCGACCCGCCGCCGCGTTCCAGCATCAGCGGCACGGCGTATTTCATGCCCAGGACCGGGCCGCGCACCAGCAGGGCGAAGGTCTGGTCCCAGCCCTCGGCGGTCATGTCCGCCACGCCCGCCGGCGTACCGCCGTGGCCGGCGTTGTTGAAGAGGATATCCAGCCCGCCGAACGCGTCCTTGGCCATGTTTACCGCCTTGGCGATGTCGGCCTCGACGGTGACGTCGCAGCGGGCGAAGCGGACCTTGTCGGGGAAGCGCTTTTCCAGCATCGCGCCCTTGTCGTCCTGCAGGTCGGCGGCGATGACGCTGGCGCCCTCGGCGACGAACAGTTCGACCGCCCCCAGGCCGATGCCCGAGCAAGCCCCGGTGATCACGGCGACCTTGCCGTTCAGACGTCCAGCCATTGCGTTGTTCCTTCCCGCTTCCGCCCCGACCTCTCGTGGATCGGTGATCAACGATCATACTCGCGGAGGAACCGGGCCTTGGCTAGCCTGGAATGGCGGTCGCGCCATCGATCTCGGCGGCGGGCCTGGTCAGGAAGGCCTGGCGCAGGTCGCCGAGCGCCGGTCCAATCAGGAACCAGGGCTCGACGCAGTAGCGCGAGAACAGGCGTTGCGGATCTGCCATCAGTCGAAACAGCCACTCAACGCCCATCTCGCCCATCCAGCGGGGCGCCGCCTTCTGAACGCCGGCCTCGTAGTCGAAGGCCCCGCCGACCGTGAAGTGGGCGCAAGGGTGCGCGATCGCCTTGTGGTTCTCCAGCACCCAGATTTCCTGACGCGGCATGCCCATGCCGACCAGCAGGATGTGCGGCTTGAAGGCGTTGATCTGCTCGACCACGGCCGTGTTTTCCGCCGAGCCGGGGGTGGCGTCGAAATAGCCGTGATGCGTCACGAGCTGCACCCCCGGATAGTCGGCCAGGATCGCCTCGTGGGCGGTCTCGGCCACGCCCGGGGCGCCGCCGACGAAGAAGACCCGCCAGTTTTCCGCGCTGGCCTTGGCCCAGAAGAAGTCGCGCCAGTCCAGATAGGTGCAGCGATGGAACTGCCGGCTGCTGCGGCCGATCACCCGGGCCCAGGCTAGCAGCGGAGTCGAGTCCACCTCGACCAGATCGGCGGCGGTGAAAAAGGCCCGCACCTGGTCGCTCTTGCGGGCCAGGTACAGGCTGTGAAGATTGTGGTTGGCGATGATCGAGGACACGCCCCGGTTCAGCCGCGCGCCGACGAAGTGGAAGACTTCCTCGTGGCGCACCAGATCCATGGTCTCGCCCAGCAGCTTGACCCGCTCGTTGGCCCGCCGCTTGAGGCGAAATGGTCGGGCGCCTCCCTGCGGCGACGGAACGGAACGGACGGCTTTGGGCATCTGCGGCTTTCGTGAGAACCGCATCCAGCCTTACGAACAGCCCGTAAGCATCCCGATAAATTTCATCCTTAGCGGGGCTTAACCCTGACGGCGCAACGGGTCCGCCGTCAGGGTCAAGGCGTCTTAGTCGTTGGTCACGACCACCTTGCCCATGGCCTTGCGGCTGGCCAGATGGGCGATGGCGTCGCCGGCCTTGGCCAGCGGGAAGCGCTCGGAGACGTGCGGCTTGATCTTGCCCTCGGCGTACAGCGCCATCAGTTCCTTGACGTTCTGGGCGTGGCCGGCCGGATCGCGGGCCACCGAGGCGCCCCAGAACACGCCGACGATGTCGCAGGACTTCAGCAGGGTCAGGTTCAGCGGGATCTTGGGAATGCCCGACGGGAAACCGATCACCAGGAAGCGGCCGTTCCAGCCGGCGGCGCGGATGGTGGCTTCCGAATAGTCGCCGCCGACCGCGTCATAGGCCACGTCCCAGCCATTGGGCCCGCAGGCCTCCTTGATCAGATTGGCCAGGGCCTTCTGGCCGTCCTTGTCGAACGGCCCGCGCGGATAGACCACGCCGCTGTCGGCGCCGTGGGCGATGGCCAGATCGACCTTCTCCTGGCTCGAAGCCGCGGCGATGACGCGCGCCCCGGCCGCCTTGCCCAGCTCGACGGCCGCCAGACCGACGCCGCCGGCCGCGCCCAGCACCAGCAGGGTCTCGCCGGCCTTCAGGCTGCCGCGATCCTTCAGGGCGTAGTAGGAGGTGCCGTAGGTGAGGATGAAGGCCGCGGCCTCATCGAAGGGCATGTTGTCGGGGATCTTGGTGCAGCGGGCCTCTTCCAGGGCCAGCTTCTCGGCCATGCCGCCCCAGCCGGTCGAGGCCAGCACGCGGTCGCCGACCTTGAACCTGGTCACGCCCTCGCCGACGGCGGCGATCAGGCCCGAGACCTCGCCGCCCGGGGCGAAGGGACGGGTCGGCTTGAACTGGTACTTGTCCTCGATGATCAGCACGTCGGGATAGTTGACGCCGCAGGCCTTCACATCGATCAGGACCTGGCCGGGACCGGCCACGGGATCGGGCAGTTCCGACAATTCCAGGGTTTCGGGGCCGCCGACCACCGTGCTGAGAACCGCCTTCATCTGTCTTCTCCCGTCTTTATTCGTTAAGAGGCCGGACGCTAACGCAGGGCGCGCGGCCAAGGAAGCGGAATGTCAAACAAACGTTTTAGTCTCGCCCTGCATGGCGGGGCGGGCTCGGCGCCGGGCCATGACTACAGCCAGGAGATCGCCCACATGGCCGGCCTGATCGAGGCGGCGCGCGACCGTCTGGCCGCCGGGGCCAGCGCCCTGGACGTCGCGGTCGAGACCGTCGTCGCCCTGGAAGCCAGCGGCCTCTACATCGCCGGCAAGGGCGCCTCGCCCAATGCGGCCGGGGCCTATGAACTGGACGCCTGCCTGATGAACGGGAGCACCGGCCGCGCCGGCTCGATCGCCGCCCTGCAGGGTTTTGAGAGTCCGATCCTGGCGGCCCGGGCGGTGATGGAAAAGACGCCGCACGTCATGCTGGCCGGCGAAGGCGCCATGGCCTTCGCCCGGTCGCAGGGCCTGAAGGAGATCGTCGATCCGGACGGCTGGTTCACCCGGGCCGGCGCGTTCGAGAGCAATCATCCGCCGGACCACCCGACCGGAACCGTCGGCTGCGTGGTGCGAGACGCCGAGGGTCGCTTGGCCGCCGCTACCTCGACCGCCGGCGTGTTCGGCAAGATGCCGGGTCGCATCGGCGACAGCCCCCTGATCGGGGCCGGGGCGTGGGCCGACGACACGGTCGCCGTCTCCTGCACCGGCCAGGGCGAATATTTCATCCGCACGGCCGTGGCGGTGCAGATCGCCCACCGCATGCGCTTTGGCGGCGAAAGCCTGGAGCGCGCGGCGGCCGCCGCCATCGCCGGGGTCGCGGCCCTGGGCGGCGACGGCGGACTGATCGGCATCGATCGGGACGGCAGGGTCGCCATGCCGTTCGCCTCGGACGGCGTCAAACGCGCCGCCCTGATGCCGGATGGAACAATCTTCAGCGCCGCGTTCTGAAGACAGCCGTCCAGACTCCGCACCGAATTGAACGCCCCACCTTCGATCGATAGGCTTCCCGACATGCATGCACGCGCTGGCCAGCTGGCCCGACCCGAAGACCTGATCGATCTGGCCGCCCTGACCGGCGCCTATTTTGACCTCAAGCCCGACATGTCCAGTCCCGGCCAGCGGGTGGCGTTCGGCACGTCCGGACACCGGGGCTCCAGCCTCGACGGCGCCTTCAACGAGGCCCACATCCTGGCGATCACCCAGTCGATCGTCGAATACCGCGCCGCCCAGGGCATCACCGGCCCGATCTTCGTCGGCCGCGACACCCACGGCCTGTCCGAGCCCGCCTGGCGCAATGTGATCGAGGTGCTGGTCGCCAATGGCGTGGAGACCCTGATCGACGACCGCGACGGCTTCACCCCGACCCCGGCGGTGTCGCATGCCATCCTCCAGTTCAATCGCGGCAAGACCTCGGGCCTGGCCGACGGCATCCTGATCACCCCGTCGCACAACCCGCCCCGCGACGGCGGCATCAAATATAACCCGCCCTCGGGCGGACCGGCCGACGGCTCGGCCACCTCGGCGATCGCCAATCGCGCCAACCAACTGATCGAAGGCGGTCTGGCCGACGTGCGGCGCATGCCGTTCGAGCGGGCGGTCACCCAGGCCAAGCGCTTCGACTTCCTGGGCCGCTATGTCGACGACCTCCCGAGCGTGCTGGATCTCGACATCATCCGCGAGGCGGGGGTGAAGATCGGCGCCGATCCGCTGGGCGGCGCCAGCGTCGGCTATTGGGGCGAGATCGCCGATCGCCACCGGCTGGACCTGACCGTGGTCAATCCCGCCGTCGATCCGCGCTGGGCCTTCATGCCGCTGGATACCGACGGCAAGATCCGCATGGACTGCTCGTCGCCGGCCGCTATGGCCAATCTCATCAAGGCGATGGCCGGCGGGGCGGGCTATGACGTCGCCACCGGCAACGACGCCGACGCCGACCGCCACGGCATCGTCACGCCCGACGGCGGGCTGATGAACCCCAACCATTTCCTGGCCGCCTCGATCGCCTATCTGTTCAGCCATCGCGAGGGCTGGGGCCCGGACGTGGCCGTCGGCAAGACCCTGGTGTCGTCCTCGATGATCGACCGCGTGGTGGCCGGGCTTGGACGGACGCTGCTGGAGGTGCCGGTCGGTTTCAAGCATTTCGTGCCGGGCCTGCTGGACGGCAGCGTCGGCTTCGGCGGCGAGGAATCGGCCGGGGCCGCGTTCCTGCGTCGCGACGGAACCGTGTGGACGACGGACAAGGACGGCCTGCTGCTGGCCCTGCTGGCCGCCGAGATCCAGGGCCGCACGGGCCGCAGCGCCAGCCAGCTCTATGACGATCTGGCCCAAAAGTACGGCCGCCCGTCCTATGCCCGCATCGACGCCACGGCCGACCGGGCCCAGAAGGCGCGGCTGGGGGCGCTGAGCCCGTCGGACATCACGGCGACGAGCCTGGCCGGCGAGGAGATCACCGCCACTCTGACCAAGGCCCCTGGCAATGGCGAGGCGATCGGCGGGCTGAAGGTGGTCACCGCCAACGCCTGGTTCGCGGCCCGTCCGTCGGGCACCGAGGACGTCTACAAGATCTATGCGGAGTCGTTCCTGGGTCCGGATCATCTGGCTCAGGTTCAGGCCGAGGCCCGTGAGGTTGTAGCGGGCGCGCTGAAGGGCTGATTGGGTCTTCTCCCGGACAGGTCTCCAAACAGACCTCGCCTTCCTGAATCGCGCCCCCAGGAAGGCGAGGTTTGTTTGTCTGGAACAGAGACACGGCTTCGCGCCTCTCCGCCCCCCTCAATCGGCTTTGCCCACAGCTCTCCCAGAGGGGAGCAAGAGGGACGATGAGGTGCGCCTCGGGCGCGGAGGGCGGGTGGCGCCCAACCCGGAGCGAACCGTGAACCTAGTAGGGCAGGTTGTCCGCAGGCGGCGTGGTCGAAGCCGGGACCTCGGCGCCGGGACCTTCCGGCGTCGCCTGGGGATCGATCAGGTCGCCGATCGGATCGTCGCCGCCCACCGGAGGCGGTTCGATGACGCCGCCGGGGATCGGGGTGGACTTCAGGCGCGGCAGGGCCGCGGTCATGAAGTTGCGCCAGATCTCGGCCGGGGCGCCGCCGCCGGTGATCCGCTTCATCGGGGTGTTGTCGTCCTTGCCGGTCCAGACGGCGGTGACGAAGCCGCCGCTGTAGCCGACGAACCAGGCGTCGCGATAGTCGGAGGTGGTGCCCGTCTTGCCGGCGATGTCATAGCCGGCGACCTTGGCGCGCGTGCCGGTGCCCGAGGTCACCACCTGGCGCATCATCTGGTTCATGTATTGCAGGGACGGCGAGCCGATCACCGCCGCGCGCGACACCTTCTCGACGCCGTGGTCATACAGCACCTGGCCGCTGGCGGTGCGGATGCGCTCGATGCCATAGCCCTTGGCCAGGAAGCCGCCGTTCGAGAACGGGGCATAGGCCTGGGCCATCTCCAGCGGGCTGACCTCGACGGCGCCCAGGGCCATGGACGGATCCAGCTGGATCTTGCTGTTGATGCCCAGGCGCCGGGCGGTGGCGGCGACATTGCTGGTGCCGACCTCGTTGGCCAGGCGCGCGGCCACGGTGTTGATCGACTGGGCCAGGGCCGTCTGGAGCGTGATCGAGCCCAGATATTTGTTGGTGTAGTTGCGGGGCTCCCAGTTGCCGATCTTCACCGGCTCGTCGACGACCATCACGGCGGGCGTGCGGCCCTGTTCCATGGCGGTGAGGAAGACAAACGGCTTGAAGGCGCTGCCGGCCTGGCGGCGGGCGGTGGTGGCGCGGTCGAACTGGGTTTCGCCATAGTCGGCGCCGCCGACATAGGCGCGGATGCGGCCCTCGCCGTCGATGGCCACCAGGGCCGCCTGTTCGACGCCCTGCTTGATGTGGCCCTCGACGCCCAGCTTCACCGAGCGTTCGGCGGCGACCTGGATCGGCAGGTCCAGGGTGGTCTCGACGACCAGGTCCTCGGTCGGTTCGCCGACCAGCGAGCGCACCTGGGCGTCGATATAGTCGGTGAAATACTGGGCGCGCTGGTTGGCCAGGGTGGCCGAGACCTGGACGGGGGTCTTGAAGGCCTCGTCGCGTTGCTCGGCGGTGATGGCCCGGATGCGCACCATCTCATCGAGCACGACGGTCGCGCGGCGGGCGGCGCGTTCGCTGGCGCTGACTGGAGAATAGCGGGCCGGGCCCTTCATCATGCCGGCCAGCAGGGCGGCTTCGCCAATGGTCAGCTGGTTGGCGGGCTTGTTGAAATAGCGCTGCGAGGCGGCCTCGATGCCATAGGCCCCGGCCCCAAAATAGACCCGGTTCATATAGAGGGCCAGGATCTGCTTCTTGCTGAACTTCAGCTCCAGCCAGACGGCCAGGATCAGCTCCTGGGCCTTGCGGCGATAGTTCTGGGCGGGGCTCAGGAACAGGTTGCGGGCCAGCTGCTGGGTGATGGTGGAGCCGCCGCGCTGGGGACCGTCATGGGTCATGTTCCAGGCCAGCGAGCGGATGATGCCCCAGGGGTTGAACCCGAAGTGATGATAGAACTGGCGGTCCTCGATCGCCACGAAGGCGGCCGGCACATATTTCGGCAGAGCGTCGATATCGACCGGCGGCGCATACTGGCTGCCGCGCACCGCCAGCAGGGCGCCCGAGCGGTCCAGATAGTTGATGGAGGGCTGGCGCTTGACGTCATAGAGCTTGGACGTGTCAGGCAGATCGCTGGCGAACACGGCGAAGAAGGCGACGATGAAGATCAGGCCCCACACGCCGACAACCGCGCCCCAATAGAGCGCGGCCTGCAGTGGCGTGCGTTGCGGCTTCGCCGGCCTGTTTCCGCCGAAGGTGCCGTTGGCCATGTCGTCTCTAATCCCAAGGTGCGCCAAAGGGGTAATGAGGGGGCGCGCGCCAGCGTCCCGTTTAGCGGAAGCCCACAAAACGCGCGACAAGATTGACGAGAGATGAACGTCGAAGGCGGCGCTCTTGTGGCGCGATAGCGCATTTCCGATGTTGCCATTTGGAGTTGAGTGAGGTGATCTGGTTTCCGGTCGCCGTGCGAGGAATGGCTTGGCGCTGCGCATCCTCGCTGTCACAAGTCCGCCGTGCCCACGATCGTTGATTCAGACCCTCCCGAGACCGCTCTCGACACCGCCCGCGACGTCCTGCGCCGGACGTTCGGCCATGCCGACTTCCGGGGGCTGCAGGCCGGGGTGATCGGCGAGCTCCTGGCCGGGCGCAGCGCCATGGCCGTGCTGCCCACCGGCGGCGGCAAGAGCCTGTGCTACCAGATCCCCGCCCTGATCCGGCCGGGCCTGGGTTTGGTGGTCTCGCCGCTGATCGCCCTGATGGCCGATCAGGTGGCGGGGCTGCAGCAGGCGGGCGTCGCGGCCGAGCGACTGGACTCCAACACCCTGCCCGGCGAGCGCGCCGAGATCTGGCGACGCATCGACGAAGGCCAGCTGGACCTGCTGTACCTGTCGCCCGAAGGCCTGATGCAGCCCTCGATGCTGGACCGGCTGTCGCGGCTGAACCTGGCGCTGGTCGCCGTCGACGAGGCTCACTGCGTCAGCCAGTGGGGTCACGACTTCCGGCCCGAATACCGGATGCTGGGCCGCATCGCCCAGGTGTTCCCGAACGTCCCGCGCCTGGCGGTGACCGCCACGGCCGACGCCCGGACCCGCGACGACATCCGCGCCGAGCTGCGTCTTGAGGGCGCCGCCGAGTTCGTCGACAGCTTCGCCCGCCCCGAACTGGCCCTCAACGCCGAACGCAAGCGTGGCAAGGGTCACGATCGGGTGGTCGAGCTGGTGCTGGAGCGCCCTGGTCGGGCCGGCGTCGTCTATGCCGGCAGCCGCGACTCGACAGAGAAGCTGGCCGAGAAGCTGATCGCCCAGGGTATCCCCGCGCTCGCCTATCACGCCGGCCTCGACAAAAACGTCCGCGCCCGGCGGCTGGAGGAGTTCCTCGAGGCCGACGCCGCGGTGATGGTGGCGACGATCGCGTTCGGCATGGGCGTCGACAAACCCGACGTCCGCTTCGTGATCCACGCTGACCCGCCCGCCGCCATCGAGGCCTACTGGCAAGAGATCGGCCGCGCCGGTCGCGACGGCCAGCCGGCCGAGGGCATCACCCTGTACGGCTCGGCCGACATGGCCTGGGCCAGCAAACGCATCGAAGGCCGCGAGGCGCCCGACGAGGTTCGCCAGGTCCAGAGCCGCAAGCTGCGGCAGTTCTACGCCATGCTGGAGGGGACCACCTGCCGCGCCGCCGCCGTGCGTCGCTATTTTGGCGAGGAGGGCGTGGCCGTCTGCGGCGTCTGCGACATCTGCACCTCGCCGCCCAAGGGGATCGACGCCACCGAGGCGGCCCAGAAGGCGCTGTCGGCCGCTCACCGCCTGGGCGGTCGGTTTGGCCGGGGGCGCCTGATCGACCACCTGCTGGGCAAGACCAAGGACGTCACGCCGCAGGAGGCCCAGATGTCGACCTTCGGCATCGGCCGCGAGTTCAGCCCGGCGACCTGGCGCGACCTGCTCGACACCCTGGTGTTCGAGGGGCTGCTGCGCGAGGATCCCAATGATGGCCGTCCCCTGATCGGTCTGGGCGAGGTCGAGGGCGTCAAGGCCGTCTATCGCGGCGAACGCCGGGTCAGTCTGCGCCAGGAGCCGGAAGCCGCCGCCGACACCCGCTCCGGCGCGCCGCGCAAGCGCCGCGAGGGCAAGGCCCTGACAGTGCCGCTGGAGAACCAGGCCCTGTTCGACGCCCTGCGCTCCTGGCGCCGCGAACAGGCCCAGTCCCAGCATGTACCGCCTTATGTGATCTTCCACGACGCCACCCTGGCCGAGATCGCCGCCGCGCGTCCGGCCAGCCTGCCCGCTTTGGCCAAGGCCGGCGGCGTGGGGCAGGGCAAGCTGGATCGCTATGGCGAAGCGGTGCTGAAGGTGGTTCGCGACAACTAGAGACGATCGGTGACGACGCCCGAGGCGCGCATCGCCCCCAGCCGCGCGAAAGCCAGGATCAGGGCCTTGCGCCGGGCCGGGGCCAGCGGCGCGACCGGCGCCTCGCGGACCACGGCCCCGCCAAAGCCGTCGGCGACGATCAGGCCAGGCTCCTGCGGCAGGATGCCGTCGGGAAAATGCGGCGCGACCGCGAAATAGAAGGCATCGCAATAGGGGCCGTACTCTGGCCATTTGCGGTCGATGCGGAAGTCCTCCAGCCCCGACTTGACCTCGACGATCAGGATGTCGCCCTTGGGACCCAGGGCCATCAGGTCGGCGCGGCGACCATTGGGCAAGGTCACCTCGGCCAGGGGCGCATAGCCCAGCGACACCAAGAACCTCGCGGCCCCTCGGGTGACCGCGTCGGTGGTCTCGGGCCGCGATGGGCGCAGGTCGATCACGACGTCCATGGCACGATCCTGTTCCAGCTTTGTTCGCGGATCAAGGTTAAATAGCATCCCGCCGGGCGAGCCGGGCTCTCTTCCCGGGCGCGACCCTTTGACCACAACCTTTCGGCGCAATAGCCCAGACCCATCGAGCAAAGCGTCAGTGACAGGTTGGTGGTCTGGTGGGGAAGTCCTTCATAGTTTTGACCGTGACGGCGGCGATCCTGGCGTCATCCGGCGCCGCCATCGCGGCTCCGGATTTGCGAGACGCCCCCGCGCCCGAGGCGATGCAGGCATCCTCGCCCATCGAAACCATCGCCTATACCCGCCGCAAGACGCCGACGCCCACCGCGGGCTACATGAAGAGCGCCGGCTACTCCGGAGGCGGCCTTGCCGGGGTTCTGATCTCGTTGGCGACCACCGCGGCCATGGATCACCTCAGCGGCTCGCGCACGATGGCCGAGCATCAACTGCGGGATCCTTCGCCCGACATCTCCCAAGCCCTGGCCGAGACCCTGGCCCAGCACCGTGGGGCGATCGTCGCAACGGCGCCGGTCTTCATCAAGGGTGGAAAGCCGGCCGCGATCGCCAAGGCCGCGCCTGGGGCCCGCTACGTGGTCGATGTCCAGACGCTCGATTGGCAGGTGGCCGGCATGAGCACCCGGAAATCGCAATATCCTTCGTCATATGCCGCAGGCCTCAGCGTCATCGACGGACTGTCCGGCAAGGTGGCCGTAAGTTCGAACTGCTACTGGGCGTCACCCCAGATCAAGGTGAACGCCGAGGGTCTGGCCGGCGACAAGACCGAGATCCTGAGACATCACTTCGCCGCCGCGACCGAGGCGTGCCTCGAACAGTTCAAGATCACGATCCGCAGCCTCCACCTGCCTGGCGTCGCGCCGGAACCTCGGGTCTATGCCGCGCCCCAGCAGGTGGCGGCCCCGCCACCGTTGGCCGCCATGCCGGGCCCTCAGCCCGCGGCGGAGGTGTCCCGGATCGAGCATGGCGTGGCTCGGCCTGAAGCCGTCGCCATGGTCGCCTTGCCGCCCGCGCCCGCCGCGCCGCAGGTTGTCGTTCAAGCCAGGACCGCGCCGCCGCCGGCCTTGGCTGGGATGGAGCAGCCAAGGCCTCCGCAGCCGTCCCGGGCGCGGCCTCGCCCAGCGCCGACGGTCCATGCGCAGGCCGCGCGATGGGAGCCCCAGAGCGTGGCCCCGTCGCTTCCGCCCTATGTCGAATATCCCTATGCCCGGCCCTATGAGGCGCCGCCGTCGCGGACCCCGCCGCCGCCCGAGGCCCGCTACGCCAACGGCTATCTCACCGGGCCGGGCAAGCGCCCCTAAGGCGCCGGCTGCAGGGTCGGCCGCAGCATCGAGACGTCATAGCCCAGGGCCTTGGCCCGGGCGGTCAGGGCCTCGCGTTCCAGATCGCTGGGCGGCTTGCGGGTGAGCAGCCAGAGATATTTGCCCGAGCCCTCGCCGACGATGCTCCAGCTGTAGTCGTCGGCATGGTCCATGACCCAGTAGTCGCCCCAGAACGGGCCAAAGAACGAGACCTTCAGCTTGGCGTTGGTGGCCGTGTCGACCACCCTGGCCCTGCCTTCGCTGCTCTTGACCGGCCCATCCACGGCGCCCTGATGGCAGGTGTTGAGCACCCGGATCAGGCCGTCGGGGCGCTTGGAATATTCGGCGGTGACGCCTTCGCAGCCCTTCTCGAAGCGCATGTCGTAGCGGGCGACCTCGTACCAGAGGCCCAGATAGCGATCCAATTCGACGGCCTTGGCTGGCTGGGGCGGGTTGGGATTGCCGCTGGGACCCGCGACGCAGGCGGCCAGCAGCAGGGGGAGGGTCAGGGTGAGGGTCCAGGGCTTCATGCGATCAGACGTCCGGATGGGCGGGGAATTCGAGTTTGGCGTAGCCCAGCGCCCTCACCCGCGACAGGGCTGCCGCCCTGACGTCCGAAGGCATGTCCGGCTGGCGTGACAGCAGCCATACGTAGTTGCCGCCCGGCGTGGCCATGATCGCCCAGGACTGGTCGTCGGCGCGGTCCAGCACCCAGTATTCCTGCTTCTTCAGGCCGCCCAGGAAGCTCATCGAGAATCGGGCGTTCCTCGGCGTCCCGGCCACGATCTTGCCGGTGGTGCGGAAGGTCTTGGCCGCGCCCGAGGGCGAGCCCTTGCGGCAGATCTGCAGCACCTTGAAGCCCGCGGCGCCCGCGGCGGTGAACTGGGTGCTCGCCGCCTCGCAGTCCCGCTGGCCGGCGTTGGGCGTGCGGGCGATCTCGTACCATTTGCCCGAATAGAATTCCGACGAGACCGGCTTGGCCGGCGGGGCGGCGGCGGCCTGAGCCGCGCCGGACAGGCCGACGCTGCTCAGGGCCGCGCCAACCAGCGCGCCGGCGATCGTGGAGGGGAGACTGCGCATGGAGGAAACCTTGCCAACAAGGGAACTCAAACGCAAACCGCCCGCCCCTGTTCCGGGCGGGCGGCCTGTCTCTCGGAATTGAAGGCCTATTCGGCCGCGATGCTGACGGCCGCGACCGGGCGGTCGCGGAAGTTGATGGCCTGCAGGTGGCGGATGCCCTCCTCGGCGATGTCGTCGCCCACCATCCGCTCGCCCTCGCCGCGCAGTTCGTCGAGATCGACATACATGGCGTAGAAGGCCTTGGTGCGGTCGGTGATGATGCCGGCGTTCAGCAGCGTCTTGACCAGCACGCGGAAGATGTTGGTCTGCTCCTTCATGGCCTCGCGACGCACGTCGTCGGTCATGATCTTCCCGTACTCCTCGACCACCTTGTCGGGATCCAGGCCGAACTCGGCATAGAGGTCCAGCTGCTGGTGCGGCGAGACGAGGTTGAACAGCAGGGTCTGGAAGCAGTGCGCCGCCCAGTCCTCGATGATCGCGTGCTCTTCGGGGCTCAGCTTGGGCACCGTGCGGTCGGCCCAGATCTTGCCGAACTTGTGGTGGAAGGCCTCGTCGGTCATCACCAGCTGCAGCATCTTCTTGCCGACCGGATCATGGATCTGGGTGTAGAAGGTGGCGAAGGCGCCCATGGCCAGGCCCTCGACCAGCATCTGCATGCCGATGATCTTCTTGTAGACCTCGGGCGCGCCGATGATCTCGACCAGCAGGGTCTTCAGGGCCGGGCCGCACTCGACCGGCTTGCCCCAGCGGGCCTTGATATATTTGGCGAAGGCCGTGACGTGGCGGGCCTCTTCGCGGGTCTGGTTGGCGGCGTATTCCTGCGCGCCCTGGTCCTTCAGCACATGGCACAGCGACGCCGACAGGTTCAGCGCGCCCTGCTCGCCGTGCAGGATCGACGAGAAGCTGCGCAGCACCGACTGGTTGATGAAGCGGATGCGGGTCTTGGGATCGGAGAGATGATTGGAGACGTAATCGGTCGACAGGGCGATCACGAGATCCTCGGGCACCAAGGCCTGGTTCTCCATGTCGAACGGCACGTCGAAATCGATATAGGCCTTGTCCAGCGGATCCCAGAAGTGGTCGTGGGTCGCCGAAATGATCTTGTCGAAGGCCGTCGAGCGGTTGTTGTAGCGGTCCAGTTCGAGCATCGACTCGAAGTCGTCCGGCGCCACCGCGTCGTACATGGCGTCCTTGGTGATGTTCTTGTCCGTCATGGGGGCTCCTCCGGTGGCCTGGGTTGGGGCGGGTCTTGCGCCAGCCTCCAACGATCTAAACACTGTCAACTCAATCTCGCGGACGGGTCAAATTAAAAATGACGGATGCGTCAGGTTCGCCTCGTGAGCGACAGGGCCGGCGATCGGGCGGGGCGAAGGAGGTGAAATGGTCCAGCCGTTGAACATTTTCATCCTGACGGGCGCGGGCATATCGGCCGAGAGCGGCCTGAAGACCTTCCGCGACTCCGACGGCCTGTGGACCCAGAACGATCTGGCCCAGCTGGCTACGCCCGAGGGCTTCGCCCGGGACCCGGCCCGGGTGCGCGACTTCTATTCGGCCCGCCGCAAGATCCTCGAGATCGCCGCCCCCAACGCCGCCCATCTGGCCCTGGCCCGGCTCGAGCGCGAGATGACGGCGGCGGGCGGCTGGGTTTTCCTCTGCACCCAGAACGTCGATGACCTGCACGAAAGGGCCGGCAGCCGCCGCGTCGTCCACATGCATGGCCAGCTGACGCGCACCCGCTGCACCCAGTGCTCGGGCGACTGGAGCGACCGAGGGCCGCTGACCGCCCGCCAGGTGTGTCCCGAGTGCGGAACGGTCGGCGCGACCCGGCCCCATGTGGTGTGGTTTGGCGAGCTGCCGATGTTCATGGACCAGATCGAGCAGGCCCTGGAAGAGGCCGACCTGTTCGTGGCTATCGGCACCTCGGGCTCGGTCTATCCGGCCGCCGGCTTCGTGGCCGAGGCCCGCGCCCTGGGCATCGCGACCTGCGAGATCAACGTGGCGCGGTCCGACAACGCCCACGCCTTCGACCGGCGGATCTATGGTCCGGCGACGCAGATGGTCAGCCAGTGGGTGGGCGAGGTGTTGGGGGATTGAGAGGGATCCTTCGTTGAGGCTGGTCACTGGCCCCCTCCGTCACTGGCTCTCAGCTCCCTTCCCCCTTGATGGGGGAAGGGTTGGGGATGGGGGTGCCAGCGGTTCAGGATGTGGCTGGCCTTGCGTGAAATCGTCCGGCGGGGTCACCCCCATCCCCGCCCTTCCCCCATCAAGGGGGAAGGGAGAAGGCACGGGCTCTCAGCCTCACGCGGCATCAGCCACTGAAGGGGTTGGGGAGGCGCGAAGCGGCCGGGGCGAACCCGGATGACCGTGATGTTGTTT
>CAYRTE010000045.1:0-34752 GCA_964427205.1 uncultured Caulobacter sp. | reverse complement strand
AAGCCAAGGCCTCCGCCCGTCCGAAGGTTCGCTCCGGGTTCCTCCGGAATCGGCGCGGCTTCAGCTCAGGGCTGGGGTCCGTCGCGAGGAGGACAAAATCCGGGTGGGGCATAGGGTTGAACTAGACCCGCGCGCCCCGGCCAGAGGGATAACGATCACGCGGAGCGTCTGTCTTCGTCGAAACGGTATTCACTATCCCCTCATCCGGGCGAGGCCCGGACGCTCCGCGACCCTTCCCACACCTTCAGCGGCGGTCCGCGTGAAGCGGCCCCGCCGCGCCTGTCGCGCGCCGCGTCCAGATTGCCGCCGCCCCGGCTTCGCGTTAGGGGTGGCGCGCAACAGGACAATCACGGTGTCGAGACTCCAGGGCTTCAGAGACGACGCCTCGCCCGCCGTGACGGTGTGGTTTGATGGCGACTGCCCCCTGTGCCTGCGCGAGATCGCCCTGATGCGGCGGCTGGACCGGCGCGGCGCCATCGCCTTTGTGAATGTGGCCGGCGACGGCGGTTGCCCGATCGACCGGGCCGAGCTGCTGGCCCGCTTTCATGCCCAGGAGGCCGGCGGACCGATGGTCTCGGGGGCCGCCGCCTTCGCCGCCCTGTGGCGGGCCATTCCGGTGCTGGCGCCGCTTGGCCATCTGGCGCGCGCGCCGGCGCTGCTGTGGGTTCTGGAGCGCGCCTATCGCGGCTTTCTGCGGGTGCGGCCGAGGTTGCAGGCCCTGGTGCGCCGCCTTGAGCCGAGGTCAGGCGAAGACCGCTCATGACCATCGCCCCCGGAACCCCGCGCGTCGTGCTGGTGTATGGCCTGCTGGGCCTGATCCCCTTTCTGGCCCCGCCGGTGCTGGGCGGGCTGTTTGCGCCATGGAGCCCCCTCGCGGCCCAGGGTCTGGCCCTGTATGGCGGCCTGATCCTGTCGTTTCTGGGCGGGGTGCGCTGGGCGATGGCGGCGCGGCAGGCGCCGGTGAGTGGGCTGACCGTGTCGCTGGCCATGCTGCCGACCCTGGTCGCCCTGGCGCTGCTCCTGCTGCCGGCCGACCGGCGGGCGGCGCAGCTGGCGGGCCTGGCCGCGGCCCTGCTGGTCCACGGCGCCTGGGACATCTGGTCTGGCGGCCTGCCCGACTGGTATCCGCGCCTGAGGCTGGTCTTGACCCTGGGCGGCGTGATCGGTCTGTCGGCGGGGGCCCTGGTCCTGCATGGCTGAGCCGGTTTCAACGCCGCCGCGGCTGGCCGTCGTGGTGGGCGGCGCGGGGGGCGTGGGCTCGGCCCTGGTGGCCGCCCTGATGCGAAACTCCGCCTATGACCGGGTGATCGTGCTGTCGCGCCGGCAGCCGGCGGAGGAAGCCAGCGACCGCCGCGTCTGGATCGCCGCCGACATTCTCGACGAGGACAGCCTGGCCCAGGCCGCGCGCCAGATCGGCGCCCTGGGGTCGCCGACCCTGATCCTGATCGCCACCGGCGTCCTGCACGGTGAGGGGCTGGCCCCGGAAAAGACCATGCGGACGCTGAGCGCCGAGGCCCTGTCGCGGGTGTTTCTGGTCAATGCCGTGGGGCCGGCCCTGGCGGCCAAGCACCTGCTGCCCCTGACCCCCCGCGACCAGCCCAGCGTGCTGGCGGCCCTGTCGGCCCGGGTGGGCAGTATCGGCGACAATCATCTGGGCGGCTGGTACGGCTATCGCGCCTCCAAGGCGGCGCTGAACATGCTGATCCGCACCCTGGCGGTGGAGCATCAACGCACCCGGCCGCTGGGCCTCTGCGTGGCCCTGCATCCCGGCACGGTCGACACCGCGCTCAGCGCTCCGTTTCAGTCGCCGGGCCTGGCCCACAGACTTTTCACGCCCGAGCAGTCGGCCGCCGCCCTGCTGGCGGTGGTCGAGGGCCTGGGGCCCGAAGACAATGGCGGCTTCTACGCCTGGGACGGAGCGCCCATTCCATGGTGAGCAAACCTCGCACCGCCGTCATCGGCGCCGGTATGGCCGGCCTGACCTGCGCCACGGCCCTGCGGGCGGCCGGTCACGGCGTGCTGGTGCTGGACAAGTCGCGCGGTCCCGGCGGCCGGATGTCGACCCGAAGATTGGGGCTGGGGCAGGCTCTGGGCGAGGGCGAGGCGGCCTTTGACCACGGCGCGCCCGCCTTCACAGCCCTGGGGGCCGATTTTCAGGCTCAGGTCGAGGCCTGGAGCCTGCAGGGGCTGGCCGCGCCCTGGCCCGCCGCTGGGCCGGGACAGTTTGTCGGGCTTCCGGCCATGAACGCTCCGCTCAAGGCGATGGCGGCCGATCTGGACACCCGCTGGAGCCAGACGATCACCGGGCTCTCACATGACGCCGCCGGCTGGCGCCTGGACGGGGCGACGCAGGATGAGGGGCTGTTTGACCACCTCGTCCTGGCCATACCCGCCGAACAGGCCGCCGTTCTGCTGGCCCCGGTCCAGCCTGCCTTCGCCGCCCTGGCCAGCGCCGTTCGCTCCGAGCCCTGCTGGACCCTGATGGCGGTGTTTGATCGACCCGTGCAAAGCCCCCAGGCGGGGTTGAGCGGCGGCGAGGTCGTGGCCTTCGCCGGGCGTGAGGCCAGCAAGCCTGGGCGGGCGGCGGCGGAGGCCTGGGTGATCCACGCCCGACCCGACTGGTCGCGCGACCATCTGGAACTGAGCGCCGATCAGGCCGCGCCGTTGTTGCTGGCCGGCTTCCAGGACTGGCTCGGGTCCGCACCGCCGCCCGCCGTCTCGACCGTCGCCCATCGCTGGCGCTATGCGAGGCCTCTGGCCGCGCCGCGTCCGGCCCTGTGGGACGCGGCGACCGGCCTTGGCGTGTGCGGCGACTGGCTGGGCGGCGGCTCGGTCGAGGGGGCCTGGCGATCGGGTCAGCAGCTGGCGGCTCGGCTGACCGAGGGCGGCCTGCCTTGACGTCGGCGCCACCAGCCCCCAGAAGCCGCGCGTGACCGACACCGCCCCCCCCGCCGCCGCCCCGAAAAAAGCCCCCGGCATGATCCGGTCCTCGGCGATCTATTCGGGCCTGACCCTGGTCAGCCGGCTGATGGGCTTCGTGCGCGATCTGGTGATCTCGTACTTCCTGGGGGCCAGCGCCAATTTCGCGGCCGACGCCTTCAACACCGCCCAGATGTTCCCCAACCTGTTCCGGCGGATCTTCGCCGAGGGGGCCTTCGCGGCGGCCTTCGTGCCGGCCTATTCCAAGACCCTGGACCGCGACGGGCCCGAGGTGGCCGACAGGCTGGCGGCCGACGCCATGGCCACCATCGCCGCCTTCACCGTCGGTCTGACCCTGATCTCGCAGGCGGCCATGCCGTGGCTGATGATGGTCATCAGTCCGGGCTTCGGCTTTGGCACCGACAAATACAAGCTGGCCGTGATCCTGACCCAGATCACCATGCCCTATCTGCCCTGCATGGCGATCGTGGCCCTGCTGTCGGGGGTGCTGAACGCCCGGGGCAAGTTCATCGTCTCGGCGGCCGCGCCGATCCTGCTCAATCTCGTGACCCTGATCGCGGTGATCCCGACCCGCAACGCCCACGACGCGGCGGTGGCGGCCTCGTGGGGCATCCTAGCGGCCGGGGTCTGTCAGGTGCTTTTACTGGTCTGGGCGGTGCGCAAGGCTGGGGCGACGATCCGCTGGCGGCTGCCGCGCCTGACGCCGGAGATCAAGGCCCTGATCGCCCTGGCCGTGCCTGGCGCCATCGCCGCCAGCGCCAGCCAGATCAACATCACCATCTCGGGCGTGCTGGCCAGCCATGTGAACGGCGCCCGGACCTGGCTGGCCTATGCCGACCGCCTGTACCAGCTGCCGCTGGGTTTGGTGGGCGTGGCCATCGGCGTGGCCCTGCTGCCGCGCCTGTCGCGGGCCGTGGCCGCCGAGGATCGCCGCGAGGCGCAGGGCGCCATGGACCAGGCCATCGTCTTCGCCCTGGCCCTGACCTTGCCGGCCGCCGTGGCCCTGTTCAGCATCCCGTTCTTCCTGATCGACGGCCTGTTCACCCGGGGCGAGTTCACGGTGTTCGACGCCCGCCAGACCGCCAACGCCCTGCTGCACTATGGCTGGGGCACCCCGGCCTTCGTGCTGGCCCGCATCCTGTCGCCGGCCTTCTTCGCGCGGGGCGACACCAAGAGCCCGATGCGGTTCGCCCTGGTTTCAGTGGCCGTCAATATCGGCCTGGGCCTGGCGCTGTTCCCGTTCATGGGCGTGCCGGGTCTGGCGGCGGCGACCAGCGCCGCCTCGTGGATCAATGTGCTGCAGATGGTGCTGACCTTGGGCAAGCGCGGCGACTATACGCCCAGCGTCCACGCCTGGGGCAAGATCATCCGGGTGCTGGCGGCCAGCGTCGCCCTTGGCATGATCCTGGCGGCGATGTCGCACTGGCGCGCCGCCATCGAGGCGCCGATCCTGGCGCTTGGCCTCGCCTCGGCCAAGGAGCTGGCCATCCTGGCGACCTGCGCCGTGGCGGCGGGACTCTATCCGGTGCTGCTGCTGCTGTCGGGCGGGGTGACGATCGCCGAGGCCAAGACCGTGCTGCGGCGCGGGGCCGGCCGCTGAGCCGGCTTGCCCTGCGCTGCGTGGAGCGGTAACCAGCGTCCATGGCTTTGATCGGTCCCTTCGCGTCGCGATGGCGCGGCTCCCGCTGACCCTGATCGCCGCATCCCCGGATGCGGTTCGCGTTTCCGCGCTCGCCATTCCAAGTTTACGCATTCAAGGCTGAAGCCATGACCGAACAGACCGTCGCCGCCCCCCCCGGCGCCTATGCGGGCCCCGCCCGCGTGCTCTCCGGCGTGCAACCTTCCGGCGCCCTGCATCTGGGCAACTATCTGGGCGCGCTGGTGAAGTTCGCCCGCCTGCAGCACGAGATCGACACCTTCATCTTCGTGGCCGACCTGCACGCCATCACCGTCTGGCAGGAGCCGGCCGCCCTGGCCCAACAGACCCGCGAGATCGCCGCCGCCTATCTGGCCGCTGGTCTCGACCCGACCAAGGCCACGATCTTCCCGCAGTCGGCCGTGCCCGAGCACGCCGAACTGGCCTGGATCTTCCAGTGCGTCGCTCGCCTCGGCTGGCTGGACCGCATGACCCAGTTCAAGGAAAAGAGCGGCAAGAACAAGGAGCGCTCCAGCGTCGGCCTCTACACCTATCCGGTGCTGCAGGCCGCCGACATCCTGATCTACAAGGCCACTCACGTGCCGGTGGGCGAGGACCAGAAGCAGCATCTGGAGCTGACACGCGACATCGCCGCCAAGTTCAACCACGACTTCAACGCGCCGGCGTTCTTCCCGCAGCCCGACCCGCTGATCCAGGGCCCCGGTGCGCGGATCATGTCCCTGCGCGACGGCTCGGCCAAGATGAGCAAGTCGGATCCGTCGGACTACAGCCGCATCAACCTGACGGACGACGCCGACGCCATCGCCGCGAAGGTGAAAAAGGCCCGCACCGATCCCGAGCCTCTCCCCGAGACCCTGGAAGAGCTGGCGACCCGTCCCGAGGCCGACAATCTGGTCGGCATCTTCGCCGCGCTCGACGGTCGGACCAAGGCCGAGGTTCTGGCCGAATACGCCGGCAAGGGCTTTGGAACCTTCAAACCGGCCCTGGCCGAGCTGGCGGTTGAGAAGCTGGCCCCGGTCGGCGAGCGGATGCGGTCCTTGCTGGCCGATCCGGCCGAGATCGACGCCATCCTGGCCAAGGGCGCGGAAAGGGCTCGCGAAGTCGCCGCCCCGACCGTGGCCGAGGTCAAGAAGCTGGTGGGGTTCTGGGGGGCTTAGAAGGCCTCTTCCTTCTCCCCTTGCGGGAGAAGGTGGCGCGCAGCGCCGGATGAGGGGTCGAAAGACCTTTTCGGCCTTGGTCGGAAACCGGCTGGATGAGGGGCGTTCGCGCGACCCCTCATCCGTCGGCTTTCAGCCGCCACCTTCTCCCGCAAGGGGAGAAGGAAATTAGACCCGCTCCGGGATCCGCACCGTCAGGCTCTCATAGCCCTTCACGAAGCTGGAATAGACCCGCTTGGGTTCGTCCAGCACCTCGATCTTCGGGAAGCGCTTGAGGATCTCCTCCCAGACGATCTTCAGCTGCATCTCGGCCAAGCGGTTGCCCACGCAGCGGTGGATGCCGAAGCCGAACGACAGGTGGCGGCGGGGGTTTTCGCGGTCGATGATGAAGCTGTCGGCGTCTTCGATCACGGTGTCGTCGCGGTTGCCCGAGACGTACCACATGACGACCTTGTCGCCCTTCTTGATCTGCTTGCCGCCCAGCTCGACGTCCTGCAGCGCCGTGCGGCGCATGTGGGCCAGCGGCGTCTGCCAGCGGATGATCTCCGAGACCATCGACGGGATCAGGTCGGGATTGGCCCGCAGCTTGGCTTCCTGGTCCGGGTTCTTGGACAGGGCGTAGAGGCCGCCGGTCAGGGAGTTGCGGGTGGTGTCGTTGCCGCCGACGATCAGCAGGATGATGTTGCCCAGATATTCCATGGGCGGCATGTTCTTGGTCGCCTCGCCCTGGGCCAGCATCGAGATCAGGTCGCCGCCGGGCTCTTCGGCATTGACCCGCTCGTTCCAGAGATTGGTGAAATAGGCCAGGCATTCCAGCAGCTCGGCGCGGCGGGCGTCCTCGCTCTCGACGATGCCGCTCTCGGGCGAGGCGGTGGCGACGTCGGACCAGCGGGTCAGCTTGCGGCGCTCTTCCCACGGGAAGTCGAACAGCGTGGCCAGCATCTGGGTGGTCAGCTCGATCGACACGCGGTCGACCCAGTCGAAGGGCTCGCCGATGGGCAGGCTGTCGAGGATCAGGTTCACCCGTTCGCGGATGACCCCTTCCAGCTTGGCCAGGTTCTGGGGCGAGACGATTGGGCTGACGGTCTTGCGCTGGATGTCGTGCTTGGGCGGATCCATGGCGATGAACATCGGTAGGACGAAGTCCTCGTCGAAGTCACGGATGGTGATGCCGCCCAGATGGGCGTCCGACGAGAACACCGCGTGATTGGTGTCGACCGCCATGATGTCGTTGTACTTGGTCACCGACCAGTAGGGCCCGGTTTCTTCATTGCCCTTTGACAGGTGAACCGGGTCTTCTTTCCGCAGTCGCTCGAAATAAGGCCACATGGCGTCGGCCTGGAACAGGGCCGGATCGGCGACGTGAAAGTCTTCCAGCGGCGTGGACCAGGCGGCGGCGCTGAGCGCGCCCTTGCTGAGATCGATCGAACCGTCGCTCATTACGGACCCTCCCAAGGATCGTTGTTTTCCGTATCACGCCAGAAAATGACGCCTGTGTCACCTTTCTTTGTGAGGCGCCCGACATCTTGCGCGCGGGGCCGTCGAGGTCCATCTCTCCGCCATGTTCATTCAGACCGAAACCACCCCCAATCCCGAGGTGCTGAAGTTCCTGCCCGGCCGTGAAGTGCTGGGTGAGGGCGCGCGCGAGTTCAGGACGGCCGAGGAGGGCGAGTCCTCGCCGCTGGCCAAGGCCCTGTTCCAGCTGGGCGACGTGACGCGGGTGTTCTTCGGTCCCGACTTCCTGACCGTGACCAAGGATCCCGACGCCGAGTGGCCGCACCTGAAGGCGCCGATCCTGGCGGCCATCATGGACCACTTCACCAGCGGCCGGCCCCTGCTGCTGGACGCGACCGACAGCGGTCATGACGACGACGGCGTCTATGACGAGGAAACCAGCCAGATCGTCGCCGAGATCAAGGAGCTGCTCGACACCCGCATCCGCCCGGCCGTGGCCCAGGATGGCGGCGACATCGTGTTCAGCAGGTTCGAGCCCGCCACCGGCGTGGTGTGGCTGCACATGCGCGGCGCCTGTTCGGGCTGCCCGTCCTCTTCGGCGACCCTGAAATCGGGCGTCGAGAACATGCTCAAGCACTATGTGCCCGAGGTGACCCGGGTCGAGCAGACGCTCTAGCTTTTCCGCGCGGCCCCGGCTTGCTTGCGCGCGTCGAAGGCCTATATTGCAACCAGATTAGTTGCTGATAGACCTCCTGAGGATCGCACATGGCCAAGCTCGACGCTCCGGCGCTCGCCCAACTGTTTACAGAGGCGCGCACGCGCAATGGCTGGAAGACCGACCCGCTGCCCGAGAGCCTGCTGCGCGAGCTGTATGACCTGGTGAAGTTTGGCCCCACGGCCGCCAACACCACGCCGGCGCGCTTCATCTTCGTCAGCAGCCCGGAAGCCAAGGCGAAACTGGCGGCGCTGTCTTCGGGCTCGAACGGGCCGAAGATCCTGCAGGCCCCGGTGACCGTGATCATCGGCTACGACCTGGATTTCCCCGAGACCCTCGACAAGCTGTTCCCCAACGCCCCCGGCGCGAAAAACTGGTTCGGCGATCCCGTGGCCAAGGAAACCGGCGCGCTGCGCAACAGCTCGCTGCAGGGCGGCTATTTCATTCTGGCGGCGCGGGCCCTGGGCCTGGACGTGGGTCCGATGTCGGGCTTCGACAATGCGGGCGTCGACGCCGAATTTTTCGCCGGGACCAACATAAAGTCCAATTTCATTGCTTCGATTGGCTACGGCACGGAAGAGGGTCTCTTCCCGCGCAACCCGCGCCTCGACTTCGAGGAAGCCGCCAAAATCGTCTGATCCCAGACCAAGAGCTTGGCCCGATTCGCGTGAGTATGGACCGGTCCAGCCTGAGCCCCCGTCCGTTTCGGCGGTCGGGGGCGAGGGTTGTTTTGTGCATCCGGCGCGCACGCGCTAAAACCACCCCATGACCCAGCGCCTCGCCCTCATCGCCCTGCCGTTCCTGCTGCTCGCCGCCTGCGGCCCTGTGGAAAAGAAGGCCGACGAGGCCGGAACCGCCGCTCCGCCCGCCGAGGCGGGCCACAGCGGTTCGGTCGCCGTGGCGGTCAAGCCGCATGTCGATGGCCCGCTGCAGGTTCGCGCCGATGGCGTGGGACCCGTCACCGGCGCCACCGCCTTCGACGCGCCGACCCTGGCGGCCCTGTTCCCCAAGGCGGTGGTCAAGTCGGCCTTTCTGCATTCGGGGGCCGGCCCCGCCGCGCCGATCATTACGGTCGAGCAGAACCAGATCCCGATGATGGAAGTCAGCAAGGGCGAGGATGGCGAACTGGCCTCGATCCGCCTCGAAGGCGGCGACGTGCGCGGTCCGAAGGACGAAACCCTGCTGACCAAGTGGTCGGCCCTGGGCCTGAACATCGCCAACTGCCGGGCCGGCCAGGGTCGCGACGTCAACGCCGTGATCTGCGCCCGCCCCGAGGCGCCCAACGTCCAGTACCTGATCGGTCTGCCGGGCTGGACCAAGGGCGGCCTGCCCCCGGTCGAGGCCCTGAACGCCAAGGGCCAGCTGAACGGCTTCGTCTGGCGTCCCGCCGAGGTCGCCGCCGTTGGCGCGGCCTGATCCTTTCATGCGTTTCGATATTGCCCTGATCGCCACATCCCTGGCGCTGCTCGCCGCCTGTGGCCCGGCGGAAAAGCCGGGCGAGCCCGCTTCGCCGCCGGCCGCCGCCGCCGCGCTAGCGCCCGCGACGCCTTTGCTGGCGCTCGACGAGTTCGCCGTCGGCCCGATCATGGCCCAGACGCCGTTCAAGGCCGAGGCGATCCAGGCCCTGTTTCCGAAGGACAAGGTCACCGCGGAGGGTTCGGTCATCATCGTCACCCGCGACGGCGCCGCGATGCTGGAAATTCTCGGAGAGCCTGGCCTGACCACCGTGGGCGAAATCCACATCGCCGGTCGATCGGCGACAGGCCCGCGCGGCGAGGTCTTCGGCATGCCCTGGTCCAGGCTGGATGTGCCGCTGAAGCGCTGCTGGATGGGCCAGGACGCCTATCGCCACGCCGTGATCTGCACCCAGCCCGGCGAGTCGGTGCTGCGCTACGTGTTCGAGGTTCCAGGCTGGTCGTCGGACGCGCTGCCGCCCCCCGACGTGCTGGCCAAGGCCACCCTGCGCGACTTCATCTGGAAGAGCGGCGCGGGCGGCTATGCCCCGGCCGGAGGCGGCGCGTGATCCTGGCCCTCGACACCTGTCTGGGCGCCTGTTCGGTCGCGATCCTCGACGGCGATCGCGTGCTGGCCGCGCGCACCGAGCCCATGACCCGGGGCCACCAGGAACGGATCGGCGTCCTGGCCCGCGAGGTCGCATTGGAAGCCGGCGTCAAGTTTTCCGACCTGACCCGGATCGCCGTCACCGTCGGTCCCGGCTCGTTCACCGGGCTGCGCGTGGGTCTGGCCTTCGCCAAGGGTCTGGCCACGGCGCTGTCGATCCCCTGCGTGGGGGTCAGCACGCTGGAAGCCCTGGCCTTTGGAACCCCGGGCTTCGTCGCCGCCGTGCTCGATGCGCGGATGAGCCAGGTCTATCTGCAGATCTTCGACGGCGGCGTGGCCCTGATGGCCCCCGACGCGCTCGACCTGGGCTTCGCCGCCGCGCGGCTGGCCGAACTGCACGGCGGCCAGGCCGTGACCCTGATCGGTTCGGGCGCGCCCCTGCTCGCTGAAACCTTCCCGAAAGCCACGATCCTCACGCCGGCCTTTCCCGATCCGGTGGCCGTGGCGCGACTGGCCGCCGCCCGGCCCGCGCCGGCCCATTCGCCCCGGCCGCTCTATCTGCGCGCGCCCTATGCGACCCTGCCCGCCGCCCAGGCCGCGACATGATCCTTCGCCCTGTTGGCCTTGAGGCCTGTTTCATCCTCGCCGACCTGCACGACCGCGCCTTTCCGCGGCCGTGGAGCGCTCTGGAATTCGAAGAACTGCTGAAGTCGCCCGGCGTCTTCGCCGTGCTGGGCGAGGCCGGCGAGCCGGCCGTCGAGAAGGGCTTCATCCTGTGCCGGTCGATCGCCGGCGAGGCCGAGATCCTGACCATCGCCGTCGACCCCGCCGCCCGCCGTCGCGGCTGGGGCGGCGCCCTGGTCGAAATGGCCGCCGGGATCGCCACCGAGACGGGCTCCGAAGCGATGTTCCTGGAGGTCGCGGCCGACAACGCGGCCGCCATCGCCCTCTATGCGGCGACGGGCTTTGCCCGGGTGGGGCTGCGCAAGGGCTATTATCCCCATCCGGATGGCGCTAGGGACGCGGTTGTCATGCGGCGGGCGCTTAACACTTAAGGGTTCGCCGCCTATTCTGCCATCGACTCAGACGGAGGCGCCGCCTTGGATCGACTTGAAAAGCTCTGCATCGAGAAGGGCATGCGCATGACCGACCAGCGCCGCGTCATCGCGCGCGTGCTGTCGGCCGCCGACGATCACCCGGACGTGGAAGAGCTGCACCGCCGCGCCCACGCCGTCGATCCGCACATCTCGATCGCCACGGTCTATCGCACCGTGCGTCTTTTCGAGGAGAGCGGCATTATCGAGCGCCACGACTTCCGCGACGGCCGCTCGCGCTATGAAGAAACGCCCAGCCATCACCACGACCACCTGATCGACATGAAAACCGGCAAGGTCGTCGAGTTCGTGGACGAGGAGATCGAGGCCCTGCAGAACGCCATCGCGCGCAAGCTGGGCTACAAGCTGGTGGACCACCGGCTGGAGCTTTACGGGGTTCCGATCGAGGAGTGATCTGGGGATAGGCGATCACTCGCCCCCACCGGATCGCTTCGCGATCGTCCTCCCCCGTAGGGGGCGGATGAGTTCATCTTCCCCCTCCGGGGGAGGAGCGCCGCGGCGCGGAGGGGGCCAGTGTGGCGCCCATGTCCTTGCACGTCGGCCCTCACGCCCCCATAACCTCGCCGGATGAGCGAGACCCCGCAAAAGCGCCTCTATATCAAGACCTACGGCTGTCAGATGAACGTCTATGACAGCGAGCGCATGGCCGATGTCCTGCGTCCGCTAGGCTATGGCGTGGTCGACGATCCGGAAGGCGCCGATCTGGTGGTGCTCAACACCTGCCACATCCGCGAGAAGGCCACCGAGAAGGTCTATTCGGAACTGGGCCAGATCAAGCTGATGAAGGACCGCAAGGCGGCGGACGGCGGTCGCATGACCATCGCCGTGGCCGGTTGCGTCGCCCAGGCCGAGGGCAAGGAGATCATGCATCGCCAGAAGGCGGTCGATCTGGTCGTCGGCCCCCAGTCCTATCACCAGCTGCCCGAGCTGATCGCCCGCGCCCACCGCGCCACCGGCGAGCGGCTGTCGACCAGCTTCGCGGCCGACGAGAAGTTCGACGCCCTGCCGGCCGAGCGCCAGGTCAATGGCGTCACCGCGTTCCTGACCGTGCAGGAGGGCTGCGACAAGTTCTGCACCTTCTGCGTGGTGCCCTATACGCGCGGCGGCGAGTGGTCGCGGCCGGTGAACGACATCCTCGAGGAAGCCCGGCGCCTGGCCGCCCAGGGCGTGCGCGAGGTCACCCTGCTGGGTCAGAACGTCAACGCCTATGACGGCGACGGCTCGACCCTGGCCAAGCTGGTGCGCCAGCTGGCCAAGATCGATGGCCTGGACCGCATCCGCTATACGACGAGCCATCCGCGCGACATGGGCGACGACCTGATCGAGGCCCATGGCGAGCTGCCGGAGCTGATGCCCTATCTGCACCTGCCGGTGCAGGCGGGCAGCGACAAGATCCTGAAAGCCATGAACCGCGACCACACGGCCGAAAGCTATGTGAAGCTGATCGAGAAGATCCGCGCGGCGCGGCCCGACATCGCCATGAGCGGCGACTTCATTGTCGGCTTCCCCGGCGAGCGCGACGGCGATTTCGAAAAGACCCTGGAGCTGGTCCGCGAGGTCGGTTTCGCCTCGGCCTTCTCGTTCAAATACTCGCGTCGCCCCGGCACCCCGGCCTCGGCCATGACCGGCCAGGTCGACGAAGCCGTTAAGGCCGAGCGCCTTGACCGCCTGAACCAGCTGCTGGATCAGCAGCAAAAGGCCTTCAACGCGACCCAGGTCGGCAAGGTCCTGCCAGTCCTCTTTGAAAAAAGTGGCCGCCATGCCGGTCAAATCGTCGGCCGCAGTCCCTATCTTCAGGCGGTCCACGCCGAGGGCGGGGATCATCTGCTCGGAACCATCGTTCCGGTCCGTATCGAAAGCGCCGCCAAGATGAGCCTGGGCGGCGTGCTGGAAACCTCTTCCGTTCTGGAGACCGCTTGAGCCGCACCCCTGAGTTCCTGCCCCTGTCGGACGACGCCGTTCACGCCGTCTCCGGTCCCGGTGGCCGCCACGCCGCCCTGATCGAGGACGCTTTCAGGGTGCTGATCGAGACCCCGGGCGGCGGCGTCACCATCACCGGCGACGTCAAGGGCCGCACGGGCGCCAAGCGGGTGCTGAACGCCCTGGCCAGCCGCGTCGACGCTGGCGAGGAGGTGGTCGAGGCTGATGTGCGCATCGCCGTCGGCGAGGCCCAGAGCACCGGCGGCCAGGCTTCGGCGCGCACGGTACGCAAGGGCTCGGTCTCGCCCAAGACCAAGGGCCAGGCCCGCTACATGGAAGCCATGGGCAGCCATCCGCTGTCCTTCGGCCTGGGCCCCGCCGGCACCGGCAAGACCTTCCTGGCCGTGGCCCATGGGGCCGGCATGCTGCTGCGCGGCGAGGTCGATCGCCTGATCGTCACCCGTCCCGCCGTCGAGGCCGGCGAAAAACTCGGATTTCTTCCGGGCGACCTGAACGAGAAGGTCGATCCCTACATGGCCCCCGTCTGGGAGGCCCTGACCGACATCATGGGCGCCGAGCAGTTGCGCCGTCGCCGCGAGAAGCTGGAGATCGAGGTCGCCCCGATCGCCTTCATGCGCGGCCGCACCCTGGCCCATGCGTTCGTCATCGTCGACGAGGCCCAGAACTGCTCGCGCCTGCAGATGAAGATGGTCCTGACCCGACTGGGCGAGGGCTCGCGCATGGTGGTGACGGGCGATCCGACCCAGATCGACCTGCTCAATCCGCGCGACTCGGGCCTGGCTCACGCCGTGTCGATCCTGGAAGGGGTCGAGGGCGTGTCGGTCTCGCGCTTCACCGCCGCCGACGTCGTGCGCCACCCGCTGGTGGAGCGGATCGTCAAGGCCTACGACGCCGACGCAGCCCAAAGTACGCCCCGCTGATGACCATGACCGTCGATATCGAGATCGAGGACGAGGCTTGGCTGAAGGCCGAGCCCGAAACCGAAGCCCTGGTCTGGCGCGCCGCCCAGGCCGTGCTGGACGCCCATCAGGACATCGAAGGCCAGGGGATCGTCATCCTGCTGGCCGACGATGACAGCGTCCAGGCCCTGAACCGGGACTTTCGGCAGAAGGACTACGCCACCAACGTCCTGTCCTTTCCCTCGCCGCCCAATCCCGAAGGCCAGATCGGCGACATCGCCCTGGCGTTCGGGGTCTGCCAGCGCGAAGCGATCGAGCAGGGCAAGCCTCTTGCGCATCACCTGCAACATCTGGTGGCGCACGGGGTGCTGCATCTTCTAGGATACGACCACGAAGGCGACGAAGAGGCGGAGTCGATGGAGGCCCTGGAACGCGAGATCCTGGCCACCTTGGATATCCCAGACCCCTACGCCGCCGATGCGACCCAGCAGGGGTGACTTCAGAGGCCATGCCAAGCGACGACTCTAGTCAACAGCCCGCCGGTCCAGCTCGACAGAGCCGGGGCGTGCGGGCGTTTTTCCGCCGGATGCGCAAGCAGCTGTCGGGGCCCGTCGAGGCCGCCCGCCCGGCGGAGCCCATCCAGGCCGGCGCCGTCGACATCGTCGACCAGGCCGAGGCCTTCAAGACCCTGCGCGTCGCCGACGTGATGACGCCGCGCGCCGACATCGTCTCGGTCGAGCTGTCCACGCCGTTCGAGGCCCTGATCGCCCAGTTCACCGAAGCCGAACACTCGCGGATGCCGATCTATCGCGAGACGCTCGACGATCCCGTGGGCGTGGTCCACGTCAAGGACGTGTTCCGCCTGTTGGCGGCCGGCGAGAAGCGCCCCAGCGGAACCGACGTCGTTCTGCACAAGGTGCGGCGCGAGGCGCTGTATGTGCCCGCCTCGATGCGGGCCGCCGATCTGCTGCTGCGCATGCGCACCAGCCGCATTCACCTGGCCCTGGTCATCGACGAATTTGGCGGCACCGACGGCCTGGTCACCATGGAAGACCTGATCGAGGCGGTGGTCGGCGACATCGATGACGAGCATGACGACGCCGCCGTCGCCGGCATCGTCGCCCGCCCCGGCGGGGTGTTCGAGGCCGACGCCCGCGCGCCGCTCGAAGAGCTGGAAGCCGCGCTCGGCCGCGAGCTGGCCCCGCCCGACATGGAAGAAGATATCGACACCGTCGCCGGCCTCGTCGTGGCCCTGGCGGGCCGCGTGCCGCAGCGGGGCGAGGTGATCGCCCATCCGCATGGCTATGACCTGGAAGTGGTCGAGGCAGATCCGCGTCGGGTGCGCCGGGTTCGGGTGCGACCCGCCGCCGTCCCGGGCGCGGCCGTTCAGCCGGCGGAAGCCGCCGCCTCGTGAATTTCAGGCTGGCCCCGCTCTGGCGCGACCGGAGCCTTTCGCTGCTGGCCGGCCTCGCCGCCGCCCTGGCCCATCCGCCGTTCGGCGTGCTGCCGGGCCTGCTGGGCTACGCCCTGCTGCTGTGGCTGCTCGACACCGTCGAGGGTCCGCGTCCGCTGCGGTCGGCCTTTCTGCGCGGCTGGCTGGCGGGCCTGGCCTATTTCGGCCTGGGCACCTGGTGGATCGGCGAGGCCTTCATGGTCGACGCCGCCAATCAGGGCTGGATGGCGCCGTTCGCCGTCGCCGCCATGGCGGGAGGCCTCGCCCTGTTCTGGGGCGTGGCGGCTGTGCTCTATCGCCTGATCCGGCCGCTGGGCGCGCGGCGGGTGCTGGTGTTCGCCGGCGCCTTCGCGGCGCTGGAATGGACCCGGGGCCACATCCTGACCGGCTTTCCCTGGAATTTGCCCGGCGAGACCTGGAAGGCCGGCTCGGCCCCGTCCCAGGCCGCCGCGATCGTCGGCGTCTATGGCCTGACCTGGATCACCCTGGCCATCGCCGCCGCGCCCGCCGTCTGGCGCGACGGCCTGGCCGGCCGCAAGGCCATGGCCGCGGCCGCGGCCGCGCTGGCGGCGCTCTATATCAACGGCTGGATGCCCGCCGGGCCGTCGCCAAGGGCCACCTCGCCCACGGTCCGCATCGTCCAGGCCAATATCCAGCAGGACCTCAAATGGGACGAGGGCCGATTCGCCCAGATCGCCCGAACCTATGTCGACCTGACCGCGCGACCGTACAAGGACGGCAAGCCGGCCGACATCGTCATCTGGCCCGAAGGCGCCCTGCCGCTGTCGCTGAACGAGTATCTGGCGCCCGGCGTCTGGGTTCGGCAGGCTATCGTCGACGCGCTGCGGCCTGGCCAGTTGCTGCTGATCGGCGGCTATCGCCAGGATGGAACCCTGCAGGACCCCGTCTATTTCAACAGCCTCGTCGCCCTCAAACGCGGCGCCGACGACATCGAGGTGGTCGGGATCTATGACAAGCACCGGCTGGTGCCGTTCGGCGAGTTCCTGCCGATGGACGCCCTGCTGACAGACCTGGGCGTCAAGAGCATGGCGCATCTGGGCGACGGCTTCGAGACCGGCCCGCGCCCGGCGCCCCTGCGGATCTCGCCCGAGCTGATCGTTCAGCCGCTGATCTGCTACGAGGCGCTGTTTCCGGGTCTGGCCAGGCCTGACTCCCGGGTTCGCGCCCTGGTCAATGTCTCGAACGACGCCTGGTTCGGCGTGACGTCGGGGCCGCTGCAACACCTGAATCTGGCGAGCTATCGCGCCATAGAAGTCGGGACACCGATTATTCGCGCCACGCCGACGGGCGTTTCGGCTCTGATCGACGCCAGGGGCAGGATCGTGCCCGGCGCCCAGCTGAACCTTGGAGAGGCGGGCGTTATCGACGGAATGCTACCCGATATGGGCGCGACCACACCCTTCTCCAGGCTCGGCGGCGCCCCTTTTCTGGGCCTTATTCTCCTGTCGTTGATCGCCTGCCTTCGCCTCAAGGGGGGTAAGGGGTTTTAATTGTTACCGATCTGTTAGAGATAGGCTGAACAAAAACCGCAATTTTAGCTATCAAGCGTAGGCATGAGCGCTCCTTCCGACCAAGACCGTCACCCCAATCCGATCGACCTGCACGTCGGCGCGCGCATTCGAATGCGCCGCAAGATTCTGGGCGTCAGTCAGGAACGACTGGCCGAAGATCTGGGCCTGACCTTCCAGCAGGTGCAGAAATACGAGCGCGGCGCCAATCGCGTCAGCGCCAGCAAGCTGTACGAGATCGCCCGCAGCCTGCAGTCTTCGGTGGCCTATTTCTTCGAGGGCCTGGCCGATCCGACTGAGGCCGAGGGCATGGCCGAGACCGGCTCGGAGCAGTTCGTCCACGATTTCCTGATGACCCCCGAGGGTCTGGAACTGGCCAGCCTGTTCCCCAAGATCAGCCGCGGCAAGGTGCGTCGCCGGATTCTGGATCTGGTCCGCTCGATGGCCGACGAAGACCTGGCCGAAAGCGACGCGTAGCGAGACGACCCGCGACGATCGGCGCGACTTGCCGACATAAACATATCTTTATATGCTGGCCGGCCAGTGGGGTGGACCTGTTGTCCATTCCTGCCAATTCCATGGCCGGAGCTGTCCCTTGAGCCGTTCGTCCTACATCTTCACCAGCGAGAGCGTCTCCGAAGGCCACCCCGACAAGGTCGCCGACCGGATCAGCGACACCGTCGTCGACGCCTTCCTGAGCGCTGACCCCGAGGCGCGCGTCGCCTGCGAGACCCTGGTCACCACCAACCGCATCATCCTGGCCGGCGAAGTCCGGGCCGGAAAGCCCGACGGCGACAAGGCCGCCAACAAGCAGCTGACCAAGGACATCCTCAAGTCGCTGGAGCCCAAGGTGCGGGCCGCGATCAGGGATATCGGCTACGAGCAGAAGGGCTTCCACTGGGAGAAGGCCAAGTTCGCCAACTATCTGCACGGCCAGTCGGCGCACATCGCCCAGGGCGTGGACGCCAACGACAAGAAGGACGAAGGCGCCGGCGACCAGGGCATCATGTTCGGCTACGCCAGCACCGAGACCCCGGAGCTGATGCCGGCCACCCTGCAATACAGCCACAACATCCTCAGCCACCTGGCCAAGCTGCGTCACAGCGGCGAGCTGTCGGCGCTGGAGCCAGACGCCAAGAGCCAGGTGACCCTGGAATATGACGCCAACGGCAAGCCGACCCGCGTCGTCTCGATCGTCGTGTCGCACCAGCACAAGAAGAAGATCGACGGCAAGGCCGCCACGTCCAAGCGCGTGCTGGACCTGATCCGTCCGCACATCCTGCCGATCTTCCCCGAGGGCCTGATCACCAAGAAGACCCAGTGGCTGGTCAATCCGACCGGCCGCTTCGAGATCGGCGGCCCCGACGGCGACGCCGGCGTCACCGGCCGCAAGATCATCGTCGACACCTACGGCGGCGCGGCCCCGCACGGCGGCGGCGCGTTCTCGGGCAAGGATCCGACCAAGGTCGACCGCTCGGCCGCCTATGCCTGCCGCTACCTGGCCAAGAACGTCGTGGCCGCGGGCCTCGCCGACCGCTGCACCATCCAGATCGCCTATGCGATCGGCGTGGCCAAGCCGGTGTCGTTCCACGTCGACCTGCACGGCACGGGCAAGGTCGATCCGGCCGTGCTGGAAAAGCTGCTGCCCGAGCTGATCGGCGGCGCCACCCCGCGCTCGATCCGCGAGCACCTGCAGCTGAACAAGCCGATCTACGCCCGCACCGCCGCCTACGGCCACTTCGGCCGCACGCCGGACAATGAAGGCGGCTTCTCGTGGGAGAAGACCGACCTGACCAGCGAGCTGAAGGGTCTGGCGTAAGCCTCGGCCTCTCCTGATTGTTCGAAGCGGGCCTCGATCTTGCGATCGGGGCCCGCTTTCGTTTGGGGTCGTTCCACTGGTCTCGCGGCCATATGACGGCTAAGACGCCGCCCCATGACCTCCCCTCCCATTCCCCACGGGCCTTTGCGCTCGTTCGGCCGCATCAAGTCGCGGCCGGTGAAGCCGCGCCAGCAGGCGTTGCTCGACACCCTGTTGCCGCAGATCGCCGTGCCCGAGGCGCCGTTCGAGCCGCGCGACCTGATGCCCGAGGCGACCGAAACCTGGCTGGAGATCGGCTTTGGCGGCGGCGAGCACATGGCCGCCCAGGCCGGTCGCCATCCACACGCCCTGATCATCGGGGCCGAGCCCTTCGTCAACGGCGTGGCCAGCGCCGTGCGTCACATCGAGGAGCAGGCCCTCGGCAACGTCCGCATCCACGAGGGCGACGCCCGCGACGTGATCGGCTGGCTGCCCGACGCCTGCCTGACCCGGGTCTTCATCATGTTCCCCGATCCCTGGCACAAGGCGCGGCACAACAAGCGCCGCCTGATCCAGCCGGCGGTGGTGACCGAGTTGGCGCGGGTGCTAAAGAGCGGCGGCCGTCTGCGTTTCGCCACCGACTGGGCCGACTATGCCGAGTGGACGATCGAGCGGGTGCTGGCCGATCCGGCCTTCCGCTTCGAGAGCGAGACGGCCGACCGCAACGCCCCGCCGGTCGATCACGTGACCACGCGCTACGAGGAAAAGAAGCTGGGCGACTGCGCCCCGGTGTTCCTGGATTTCGTGCGCGTCTGATCCGCCGCGTTTTCTGTTAAGCTTGCCCCCGGCCCGCGCATGACGGGCGGGGGAGGCGACCGTGGACTGGATTGTCGAACACTATCAGGTCGTTCTGGTGGTCAGCGGGCTGCTGACCCTGACCATGCTGCAATTTGTCTTCGCCCCGACGCGCTCGCAACGCTCGACCTATGGCGAGGCCCTGGAAGGTGCGCTGGCCGATGTGGTGGTGCGAGGCTGGGGTCTGCTGATCGGCCTGACCGGCGGCATGCTGGTCTGGGCCGCGTTTCATCCCGAAACCCGGCAGCTGGCCGTCGGCGTCGCGGTGATCAGCAAGGTCTTCTATCTGGGATCGTTGGTCGCCAAGGGCGGCCGGTTCATCAAGGGCTTTTCCGGCGTGACCGTGCTGGTCGACGCCGTGCTGGTCGCCCTGCTCGTGGCCGGCCTGATGGCCGGCCACGCGGGCTAGCTTAGACTAGTAGTTATCGTCGTGGCGCTTGATCGCCGCGCGGATGATGTCGGCGGTTTCTTCCAGATCGGCCCAGCCGGTGATCTTGGTCGACTTGCCCTTTTCCAGATCCTTGTAGTGCTGGAAGAAGTGGGCGATCTGCTCGGTGAGGATCACCGGCAGGTCGCGCCAGCTGTTCACGCCCGTATAGAAGGGGTGCAGTTTGTCGACTGGCACGGCCAGGATCTTTTCGTCCGAACCCGCTTCATCGACCATCATCAGGGTGCCGATCGGACGGCAGCGGATGATCGCGCCCGGCACGACCGGGGTCGGACCCACGACCATGATGTCGGCGGGGTCGCCGTCATCGGCCAGGGTGTGCGGGATGAAGCCGTAGTTGGCCGGATAGAACATCGCCGTATGCAGGAAGCGGTCGACCATCAGGGCGCCGCTGGCCTTGTCGATCTCGTACTTCACCGGCTCGCCGCCCTGCGGGATCTCGATGACGGCGTTGAGGTCGTAGGGCGGGTTCACGCCCGTGGCGATCTTGGAGAGGTCCATTATGACTCTTCTGTGGAATGGGCTCCGCGGGGAGGCGGGCCTGCGCGGGCGTCTGTATAGGCTACAAGTGTTGCGGTGCGAAAGAGCCCGTGCGTGACGGCCCCTCCCCTGGGCCTTTGGGGCTTCCAACCGCTCGCCTATCGCGCTATATAGCTCCTACATCGTCCGTCAGCGCTGAGTGCGCTTTCGAGCGGCGGCCCGAAAGGCTGCCGCTTTTTCTTTGGCTGTTTGGCGGCGACGCCTTTTGGCCCTGTTCTGAGTTGAGAAATCCGTTGCGCGGCAAGACGCAGGAAGACCGTGATCTGATCGAAATTCTCGATCCCGTGGCCGAGGCTGTCGGCTTCGAGATCGTCCGCCTGCGCCTGATGGGCGGGGCCGAGACCCGCCGTCTGCAGATCATGGCCGAGCGTCCCATGCAGCCCGACGGTTCGGGCGGCGACATGAATGTCGAGGACTGCGCCAAGCTGTCGCGCGCCGTGTCCGAGATCCTGGACGCCGCCGACCCGATCAGCGGCGAATACACCCTGGAAGTCTCCAGCCCGGGCGTGGATCGCCCGCTGACGCGACTGAAGGATTTTGACGACTATGCCGGTCTTGAGGTGCGCATCGAGCTGGATCGCGTCGCCGAGGGCCGCAAGCGCTTCAAGGGCGAGTTGGCCGGGGTCGAGGACGGCCAGGTCGGCCTGAACATCGAGGGCGAGGACGACACCACCGTCTATTTCCCGTTCGAGTGGCTGGTCGACGCCAAGCTGGTGCTGACCGACGCCCTGATGAAACGCGGCGCTGACCAACGCGCCGCCCGCGTCGCGGCCGATGGTGGCGACGCTGACGAAGACGATCTCGGCGACGACGCCGAAGACGAAGATTTTGACCTGTCCGAAAGTGAAGAGGACTGACCATGGCCATCGGCATTTCCGCCAACCGGCTCGAGCTGCTGCAGATCGCTGACGCGGTCGCGCGCGAAAAAGGCATCGAGAAGGAAGTCGTCATCGAGGCGATCGAGGACGCCCTGCAGAAGGCGGCTCGCGCCCGTTACGGCGCCGAGCACGACATCCGGGTGAAGATCGACACCAAGACCGGTGAGACCTCGCAGAAGCGCATCATCACCGTGGTCGGCGACGACCAGGAGGTCGAAGGCGAAATCGGCCAGGTCCAGCTGTCGATCGCCAAGCGCACCTGGCGCGACGCGGAAATCGGCAAGGTCTATGAAGAAGACCTGCCGCCGTTCGAGATCGGCCGCGTCCAGACCCAGATGGCCCGCCAGGTCGTCATGCATAAGGTCCGCGAAGCCGAGCGCGAGCGTCAGTACGACGAATACAAGGATCGCGCCGGCGAGATCATCAACGGCAGCGTCAAGCGCGTCGAATACGGCAATGTCATCGTCGACCTGGGCCGCGGCGAAGGCATCATGCGCCGCGACCAGTCGATCCCGCGCGAGAACTTCAACGTCGGCGACCGCATCCGCGCCTACATCTACGACGTCCGTCGCGAGACCAAGGGTCCGCAGATCATGCTCAGCCGCGCCCACGGCGGCTTCATGGCCAAGCTGTTCGCGCAGGAAGTGCCGGAAGTCTATGACGGCGTCATCGAGATCCGCGCCGTGGCCCGCGACCCGGGTTCGCGCGCCAAGATGGCCGTGATCTCCAACGACGGCTCGATCGACCCCGTCGGCGCCTGCGTCGGCATGCGCGGTTCGCGCGTGCAGGCGGTGGTGGCCGAGCTGCAGGGCGAAAAGATCGACATCATCCAGTGGTCCGAGGACGAGGCGACCTTCATCGTCAACGCCCTGGCCCCGGCTGAAGTCTCCAAGGTCGTCATGGACGAGGAAGACGAGCGCGTCGAAGTCGTGGTGCCCGATGAGCAGCTGTCGCTGGCCATCGGCCGTCGCGGCCAGAACGTGCGTCTGGCCTCGCAGCTGACCGGCTGGCAGATCGACATCATGACGGAAAGCCAGGAGAGCGAGCGCCGTCAGAAGCAGTTCACCGAGACCACGGCCCTGTTCCAGGAAGCCCTGGACGTCGACGAGGTCATCGCCCAGCTGCTGGTCACCGAAGGCTTCGCCGCGGTGGAAGACGTCGCCTATGTCGAGCCGCACGAGATCGCGGCCATCGAAGGCTTCGACGACGAGACCGCCGACGAGCTGCAGACCCGCGCACGCGAATTCCTCGAAAAGGAAGCCGCCGCCCTGGACGCCAAGCGCGTCGAGTACGGCGTCGAAGACGCGGTGCTCGAGATCGAGGGCGTGACCCTGCCCATGGCCGTGGCCCTGGGCGAAGGCGATGTGAAGACCGTCGAGGATCTCGCCGGCCTGGTGCCCGACGACATGCGCGGCTGGTTCGAGACCAAGAACGGCGAGCGCGTGCGCGAGCCGGGTATCCTGGAAAGCTTCAACCTGTCGCCCGAAGACGCCGAAGCGCTGATCATGCGCGCCCGGATCGTCATGGGTTGGGTCGAGGCTCCGCCGGAGCCGGAATACGAAGAGCCCGTCTATGACGAGGCCGAGTTCGAAGGCGAGGCCGTCGAGGCTGAACCCGAAGTCGAAGCCGAAGCCGAAGGCGAAGAAGAGCCCGCCGCCGTCGAAGAGACGCAGGAAGGCTAAGCCAGATGTCCCGACCTTTCCGGTTCGCCGGAAGGGTCGGGCTTTCGCGAGACGCATGACCGACCAAGCCGCGCCCAAGACCCACGCTGAAGCCTCTCGCCTGCGCAAGGACGTCGTCCTGGGCGAGGCGACGGACGAGGCGCGGCTGATCCGTTTCGTCGAGGGGCCTGGCGGAATCGTGGTTCCAGACCTGGCGCGCAAGCTGCCAGGGCGGGGGATCTGGGTCGGCGCCGACCGCCAGTCCGTGACGATGGCGGCCAAGAAGGGGCTGTTTTCGCGCTCGGCCAAGACCAAGCTGACCGCGCCGACCGATCTGGCCGATCAGGTCGAGGCTCTGCTGGCCAAGCGGGTTCTGGATGGCCTGGGCCTTGCGCGGCGGGCCGGAAATATTATCTCAGGCTTTGAAAAGGTCGTCGCCGCGCTCAATTCCGGCAAGACGGCCTGGCTGATCGAGGCGTCAGATGGCGCTGATGACGGTCGCCGAAAGATGCTGACCGCCGTCTACAAGGCCCCCAACACCCCACGAATCCTCGGGATGTTCACATCCGACGAATTGGGTTTGGCCTTAGGCGGCGAGAATGTGATACACACGGCGCTTCTTGCCGGGCGCGGCACTGATCGCTGGACTTTAGACGTCGAGCGGTTATCAGGCTTTCGCCCGCTACTCCCTCCGACCTGGTCGGCGAGTTGGCGCGAGGAGCCCTAGGGCCTTTCGATTGAACCGGCATGGCCGGTCTGATCGCAAGGCTCTAGATATTTGAGGTGGCGCGACCCGTCGGGGTCGGGCCCGTGAGTGAAGGGTCGGGAAACGAGCTTCCTTCGTGGGAGTACGTCCAGGCCCCTTTCTCACATGGAACGAACGGTTTTTGGCTGGGTCCTCCCGGCGGAAGTACAAGCGAGCGCATGAGCGACGAGAACGATAACGGTCGGCCCGGCACCCCAGGTGGGCGTCCGCCCATCACACTGAAGCCCCGCCAGGGCTCGGTGAGCGCCGGCGTGGTGAAGCAAAGCTTCAGCCACGGCCGCACCAAGACGGTAGTGGTGGAAACCAAGCGGACCCGTCCGCATGCCGCCCCGGCTGGCAACCTTGCCGCGCCGTCTTCGGCGGAGCGCCGCCACACCAACGAGCCGCGCCAGTCGCAGTCGTCGGGCGGCGGTGGTTCGGCTGGCGGCCTCTCGCAAGACGAGATGCGCGCCCGGCAACGCGCCATCGAGGCCGCTCGCGAAAATCAGGACCGTCAGGCGACGCAACGCGCCGCCGACGAAGCCAGGGCGCGCGCCGCTGAAGCCGCGGCTCGCGAGGCCGCCGCCAAGGCGGCTGCCGCCGCCAAGGCCGCCGCTGAGCCTGCTCCGGCGCCCGCGCCGGCTCCGGTCGCGGCTCCGGTCGTCGCCGCTGCTCCGGCGGCGCCAGCGGCTCCAGCCCCTGTAGCCCAGGCTCCTGCAGCTCCTGCAGCTCCGGCCCCCGTCGCTCCGGCGGCTCCGGTCGCCGCGGCCCCGGCCGCGCCGCGCGCCGAAGCGCCACGTCCGGCGGCGGCTCCCAGCCAGACCCGGACCTACGAGCCCAGTCGCGAACGTCGCGACGACCGCACGTCGACCACCACCTATCGTCCGCCGGCTGGCGAGCGCCCCCCGCAGGGTGATCGTCCGCAAGGCGACCGGCCGTTCAACCAGCGCGCTCCGCGCCAGGACGGTCCCTATAACCAGCGCGCGCCGCGCCCCGACGCCGCGCCGCGCGCCGACGCCGCGCCGCGCGGCCCGCGTCCGGAAGGCGGTTTCCGCAACGATCGTCCGCAGGGCGACCGGCCCCAGGGTGATCGTCCGCAAGGCGACCGCCCGACCCAGACCGTCCGCTATTCGGCCCTGGCCCCGCGCCCGGCGCCCGGCGCCCGTCCGGGTCCCGGCGGTCCGCAGCGCGGTCCGCGTCCTGGCGTTCCGGCCGCCGCTCCGGCGACCCCGGAAGTCCAGCGCGCCATGCGTTCGGCCCCGCGTCCCGGCGGTGAAGTCAGCCGCAGGCCCGAGGACGATGATGATCGCCGCAAGGCCGCCGCCCCCGGCAAGGCCGTGTCGCGCGCCAAGGGCGCGCCGGTTCGCCGCGAAGGCCGCCTGACCATCCAGACCGTGGCCGGCGACGGAGATTCCGCCGACCGCATGCGCTCGCTGGCCTCGGTTCGCCGGGCCCGTGAACGCGAAAAGGAAAAGCGCCGCGGCGGTCCCGCCGAGGTGGTCAAGGTTGCCCGCGAAGTGGTTATTCCCGACGTCATCACCGTGCAGGAGCTGTCCAACCGGATGGCCGTGCGCGGTGTCGAGATCATCAAGTTCCTGATGCGTCAGGGCGTGATGCTGAAGATCAACGACGTCATCGACAACGACACCGCCGAACTGGTGGCGACCGAATTTGGTCACACCGTGCGCCGCGTGTCGGAAGCCGACGTCGAAGAAGGCTTCATCGGCGCCGAGGACATCGACGATCACCTGGAGTCGCGGCCCCCGGTGGTCACGGTCATGGGTCACGTCGACCACGGCAAGACCAGCCTGCTGGACGCGCTGCGCAAGGCCGATGTGGCCGGTGGCGAACATGGCGGCATCACCCAGCATATCGGCGCCTATCAGGTGCGTCTGGAAAATGGCCAGAAGGTCACCTTCCTCGACACCCCCGGTCACGCGGCCTTCTCGCAAATGCGGGCGCGCGGCGCCAACATCACCGACCTGGTGATCCTGGTGGTGGCCGGCGACGATGGCGTCATGCCGCAGACGGTGGAGGCGATCAAACACGCCCGCGCCGCCGAGGTGCCGATCATCGTGGCCGTCAACAAGATGGACAAGCCGGGCTCGGATTCGACCCGTGTGGTCAACGAGCTGCTGCAGCACGAGATCGTTGTCGAAAGCCTGGGCGGCGAAACCCAGATCGTCGAGGTTTCGGCCAAGACCGGTCAGGGCCTGGACGAGCTGATCGAACGCATCCTGCTGCTGGCCGAGGTCATGGACCTGAAGGCCAACCCCGATCGCACCGCCGACGGCGTGGTGATCGAGGCCAAGCTCGACAAGGGTCGCGGCGCGGTCTCCACCGTGCTGGTCAATCGCGGCACGCTGAAGCGCGGCGACATCGTCGTGGCTGGCAGCCAGTTTGGCCGGGTTCGCGCCCTGTTGAACGAGCGTAATGAGCAACTGACCGAGGCTGGCCCCGCCACCCCGGTCGAGATTCTCGGCCTAGACGGCGTTCCCTCGCCCGGCGACACCTTCGCCGTCGTGGAAAACGAAGCCCGCGCTCGCGAGCTGACCGAGTACCGTATCCGCCAGAAGCGCGAGAAATCGCTGCACCCGGTCGGCGCGGGCGCCACCAGCATGGCCGACATGATGGCGAAGCTGCAGGACAAGAAGTACCGCGAACTGCCGCTGGTCATCAAAGCCGACGTGCAGGGCTCGGCCGAAGCGATCATCGGTTCGCTGGACGCCATGTCGACCGACGAGGTCCGCGCGCGGATCATCCTGTCGGGCGCCGGCGCGATCAGCGAAAGCGACGTCATGCTGGCCAAGGGCGCCGGCGCGCCGCTCATCGGCTTCAACGTCCGGGCCTCGGCCCAGGCGCGGGCGCTGGCCGAGCGCGAAGGTGTCGAGATCCGTTACTACGCGATCATCTACGACCTGCTGGACGACATCAAAGGCGTGCTCTCGGGCATGCTGGCGCCGATCCAGCGCGAAACCTTCCTGGGCAACGCCGAAGTGCTGCAAGCCTTCGACATCTCCAAGGTCGGCAAGGTCGCCGGTTGCCGCGTCACCGAAGGTGTCGTGCGCAAGGGCGCCAAGGTCCGGATCATCCGCAACGACATTGTCGTTCTGGAACTGGGCACGCTGCAGACCCTCAAGCGCTTCAAGGACGAGGTCCCCGAGGTTCCGTCCGGCCAGGAGTGCGGCATGATGTTCGCCGGCTTCCAGGACATCAAGGTCGGCGACACCATCGAGTGCTTCACCGTCGAGGAGATCAAGCGCCAGCTCGACTAGGGCTGGACTTGAGCTTCAAACCTATCGGAAAGGCGCGGATCGCGAGGTCCGCGCCTTTTTCGTTTGGGCGCATCGGACTGGAATTCGCCCAATTCCGGCGCTACGCCTTCTGCATGCGTATCAAAGCCCTCCTCGTCCTGACCGCCGCGGCCCTCTCGCTGAGCGCCTGCGCCACGGCCGACCGCTATGACGCGGCCGGCGACGTCCATGCCCTGCTGACGGCGATCCGCGACCGCGACCGGGCCGCGTTCGACGCCCGGGTCGATCGCCAGGCGCTGAAATACGAGATCGAGGCGCGGTTGCTGGACGAAGCCCGCCGGCGCAAGGCCGACAACAGCCTGATGGCCATCGCCGCCGCCCTGGCCGGCCCGGCCGCCGACATCGCCGGCGAGGCCCTGATCCGGCCCGAGACCTTCCGCGCGGCGGCCAACTATTACGGCTACACGCCCGACCGGCCGCTGCCGGGCCGCATCGCCATCGCCGGCGCTCTGCGTCCGGCCGGCGACGGGCGGGTCTGCGCGGCCAAGAAGGACGGCCCCTGTCTGCTGACCTTCACCCGCGACGGTTCGGTCTGGCGGCTGAGCGGGTTCGATCCCGAGGCGGCGAACCTGCACTTCAAGCGATGAGACTGACGCTATCGGTCATTCTGGCGGCCTGCGCCCTGGCTACGACCGCCCACGCTGAAAAGCGGATGTTCTCCTACGACCCGATCTCGCCCGACGCCAAGCGGCTGACCGGGGCGGGTCTGACCGTGCTGTTCGACCAGGGCCTGATGGGCGCCAAACCCGTCAAGGTGCTGGCGACCGGCGTGCCGGCCCAGGGCCTGCTGATCAAGGGCAGGGATCGTGACCTGGGGCCGAAGGGGCTGGCCGGTCTCGAGGGCGTCGACGCCGACGCGGCGCTCTATGAGATCGACCCCAAGGCCGAGCAGGGCCGGGTCTATATCCGCGCCTTCTGTCCGGGAGCGACGCGCCTGTGGCTGAGCTTCAGCCGCATCGCCGTACGCCGCGACCTGCGTATCCAGGCTTTCGGGGATGACGCCCAGAAGGCGGGCGGGCCGCCGGGCCAGGCCCGGGTCTGCGGCACGCTGGACTTTTCCTGGCGGGGCGAGTGGAAGCTGCCGGACCGCCACCGGCCGGACCCGATGGAAGACTGGACCGACAACCTGAACGGTGTTCGCTAGACGCCTTGTCGTCAGGCGGGATCACGGCCAAGCTCTCGCCCAACGACAAGGGGCGGGACGACAATGACCAGCGCGCTGGATGGCTTCACGCGGTTCGAGTTCGATGATGGCCGCTGGACCCGCGAGGTCTGGAAGATCGGGACCGGTCCCGCCGTCATCGTCATCCACGAGATTCCCGGCCTGCACCCCGGGGTCCTGGCCTTCGCCCGCGAGGTGGCGGCCGCCGGCATGACCGTCTTCTGCCCCAGCCTGTTCGGCGAGCCGGCCAAACCCGTCAGCACCGGCTACGCCCTGGGTGTGATCGCCAAGACCCTGTGCGTGCGCCGCGAGTTCACCGTCTGGGCCACCGACCGCTCCAGCCCCATCGTCGACTGGCTGCGGGCCCTGGCCCGGCAGGTCCACAAGGAGTGTGGCGGCAAGGGCGTGGGCGCGGTGGGCATGTGCTTCACCGGCGGCTTTGCCCTGGCGATGATGACCGAGCCCTCGGTGGTGGCCCCGGTGCTGTCGCAGCCGTCCCTGCCCTTCGGCAGGAAGGGCAGGGGCTCGATCGGCTGTTCGGCCGTCGAGATCGCCTGCGCCCGCACCCGTTTCGAGACCGAGGACCTGTCGCTGCTGGCCCTGAGGTTCAAGTCCGACAAGCTGGTTCCCGACGCGCGCTTCGAGACTCTGAAGCGCGAGTTTGGCGACCGGGTCGAGACGGTGGAGCTGGCTGATTCCGACGCCGCCCCCAATGCGGTGATGGCCCCCCATTCGGTGCTGACCCTGCACCTGAACCGCGCCGATCCGCTGGGCGCGACCATGCAGACCCGCGACAGGGTGATCGCCTTCTTCAAGGCGCGGACGGCTTAGTCACGTTGCTTTCTATTCCGCTCTCCCCGGCAATGGCTTTCGCCGCCCTTCGGGTCGCCGGGGAGGGCGGGGTTTTTAGGGGTGAGCTGATGCTCAGAACGTCCGGCGCTGGACTTTCCCGCCTCACGCGCCTAGACACCGCGCCTTGATTTTCCCCCGCGCTCCGGTGTTCGATCCGCCGGCCGGGCTGTAAGGACATCGCGCCATGAAGCGCCATACCGACAAGACTCCCAAGCCGGCCTCCACCGGTCCGTCGCAGCGCCAGCTTCGCGCGGGCGAGCTGATCCGCCACGCCCTGGTCGAGATCCTTCGCGAGGAGGACCTGCAGGACCCGGCCCTGGTCAATATCTCGGTGACCGTCACCGAGGTGCGGATGACGCCCGACCTGCGCCACGCTGTCTGTTTCGTCGAGCCCCTGGGCGCCGGCATCGCGCCGAAGATCCACCGCGAGGCCTCGTCGCCGTCGCGGATCGCCGTCGAGCTGGGCAGCCCCGAGGTGGTGGTCGCGGGCCTTAACCGCGTCGCCAAGTTCCTGCGCGGACGTCTGGGCAAGACCATCGACATGAAGTTCACGCCGGACCTGAAGTTCATCCACGACGAGAGCTTCAACTCGGCCGCCGAGATGAACCGCCTGTTCGATAACCCGGTCGTCCAGCAGGACCTGCGCCGCCTGTCCGATGTGGTCGAGGACGAGGATAGCTAGTCGTGGCCCGCCGCAAGAAGGGCGATCCCGTCTCGGGCTGGCTGTGCCTGGACAAGCCCTATGACCTGACCTCGACCAGCGCGGTCAGCCGCGTCCGCCGGGCCTTCAACGCCCAGAAGGGCGGCCATGCCGGCACGCTGGATCCGCTGGCCACCGGCATTCTGCCGATCGCCCTGGGCGAGGCGACCAAGACGGTGCCGTTCCTGGTCGACGCCGACAAGGCCTATCGCTTCACCATCCAGTGGGGTCGCAACACCACCACCCTGGACCGTGAGGGCGAGACGACCGGAACGTCCGATGTGCGCCCGACCCGCGAGGCGGTCGAGGCCGTGCTTTCCGAGTTCGTCGGCGAGGTCGACCAGATCCCGCCCAACTATTCGGCCATCAAGGTCGACGGCGAGCGCGCCTATGACCTGGCCCGCGACGGGGTCGAGTTCGAGCTGGCGACGCGCAAGGTGACGATCCACAGCCTGCGCGTGCTGGACGCCCCCGACGTCGACCACGTCGTGCTGGAGATGGAGTGCGGCAAGGGCACCTATGTCCGCGCCGTCACCCGCGACCTGGCCGCGAGGCTGGGAACCTGCGGTCATGTCGACCAGCTTCGCCGCACGCGGGTCGGCCAGTTCACCGAGGCGACAGCGATATCGCTGGAAACTCTTGAGAATTTGAGCTATGAGGCCCGCCTGTCGGAGGCATTGCTTCCGGTCGAGACCGCGCTGGACGACATCCCGGCGCTGGCCGTGACCGATGAAGACGCCTTCCGGCTTGCGCAGGGACGCGCCATCGTTCTGCTCCCAAGGCAGGTTGAAACGCTGAAAGCCGAGCTCACGCCCGGCGATCGAACCGTTTCCGCCATGTCGGGACAGAAGCTGGTGGCCTTGTGCGAGATGCGCGCCGGACGGCTCAATCCGGTGCGGGTCTTTCAACTCACCTGAGCGGAGACACACCGATGTCGATCACTGCCGAGCGCAAGACCGCTCTTATCGCCGAACACGCCCGCACCGAGGGTGACACCGGCAGCGCCGAAGTCCAGGTCGCGATCCTCTCCGAGCGCATCGCCAACCTGACCGAGCACTTCAAGACCCACAAGAAGGACAACCACAGCCGTCGTGGTCTGTTGATGATGGTTTCCCAGCGTCGCAGCCTCCTCGACCACCTGAAGAAGTCCGATGCTGGTCGTTACACGACCCTCATCGAAAAGCTGGGTCTGCGCCGCTAGTTTGGCGCAGTCGGCCGCCCTGCTCCGGCAGGGCGGCCGAACGCTTTTTTGGAGCGTGACAGTCGAAAGTGGATTCCGGTTTCGACGCCCGTCACGCGACACAGTTTAAAGGCCTTGGTTTCAAGACAGGCCGAAACCAGGGTTGCTGCGGATCCGCCTCATGCGGCTCCGAACATGTAAGCCGGAGATCACGATCCCCGGACGCCTGTCGAACTGGATGAGGAATACTCGGGACCGCCATTCGGCCGCCCGCCCCTGTCCGTCCTGAAGGAAATGGGTCCTTCGGAACCGAAAGAAGCAAAAATGTTCGAAATCATGCGCAAGACGATCGAGTGGGGCGGCAAGAGCCTGGTCCTCGAAACCGGTCGCATCGCCCGTCAGGCTGACGGCGCCGTTCTGGCCACCATGGGCGAAACCGTCGTCCTGGCCACCGCCGTGTTCGCCAAGAAAGCCAAGCCCGGCCAGGACTTCTTCCCCCTGACCGTCAACTACATCGAGAAGACCTACGCCGCGGGCAAGATCCCGGGCGGCTTCTTCAAGCGCGAAGGTCGTCCGTCGGAAAAGGAAACCCTGGTTTCCCGCCTGATCGACCGTCCGATCCGCCCCCTGTTCGTCAAGGGCTTCAAGAACGAAGTCCAGGTCGTCTGCACCGTGCTGCAGCATGACCTCGAGAACGATCCCGACATCGTCGCCATGGTCGCCGCCTCGGCCGCCCTGGTGATCTCCGGCGCCCCGTTCATGGGCCCGATCGGCGGCTGCCGCGTGGGCTACGTCAACGGCGAATATGTGCTGAACCCGACGCTCGACGAGCTGAAGGAAAGCAAGATGGACCTCGTCGTGGCCGGCACCGCCGAAGCCGTGATGATGGTTGAATCCGAAATCCAGGAGCTCTCGGAAGAGATCGTCCTGGGTGGCGTCAGCTTCGCCCACAAGTCGATGCAGGCCGTGATCAACGGCATCATCGAACTGGCCGAACACGCCGCCAAGGAGCCCTTCGACTTCCAGCCGGAAGACACCGACGCCCTGAAGGCCGAAGTGAAGAAGGCCGTCGGCAAGGACCTGGCCGAAGCCTACACCATCCGCGCCAAGGGCGACCGCGTCGCGGCCCTGTCGGCCGCCAAGTCCAAGGCCGTCGACACCTTCGCCAAGAGCGACACCAACCCGGCTGGCATCGATCCGCTGAAGCTGATCTCGGTGTTCAAGGAACTGGAAGCCGACATCGTCCGTCGCTCCATCCTCGACACCGGCATCCGCATCGACGGCCGCACCGTCGACAAGGTCCGTCCGATCCTGGGTGAAGTCGGCATCCTGCCGCGCACCCACGGCTCGGCCCTGTTCACGCGCGGCGAAACCCAAGCCATCGTGGTCGCCACCCTGGGCACCGGCGATGACGAGCAGTTCATCGACGCCCTGGAAGGCACCTACAAGGAAGCCTTCCTGCTGCACTACAACTTCCCTCCCTTCTCGGTCGGTGAAACCGGTCGGATGGGCAGCCCCGGCCGCCGCGAAATCGGCCACGGCAAGCTGGCCTGGCGCGCCCTGCGCCCGATGCTGCCGGCCAAGGAAGACTTCCCCTACACCATCCGCCTGGTCTCCGAGATCACCGAGTCGAACGGCTCGTCCTCGATGGCCACGGTCTGCGGCGCCTCGCTGGCCATGATGGACGCGGGCGTTCCGCTGGTCCGTCCGGTCTCGGGCATCGCCATGGGCCTGATCCTCGAAAAGGACGGCTTCGCCGTTCTGTCCGACATCCTGGGCGACGAAGATCACCTGGGCGACATGGACTTCAAGGTGGCCGGCACCAGCGAGGGTCTGACCTCGCTGCAGATGGACATCAAGATCGCCGGCATCACCGAAGAGATCATGAAGCAAGCGCTGGCCCAGGCTAAGGGCGGTCGCGAGCACATCCTCGGCGAGATGAACAAGGCGATGGATGCGCCGCGCGAAGAAGTCGGCGACTACGCGCCGAAGATCGAAACCATCACCATCCCGACCGACAAGATCCGGGAAGTGATCGGCACCGGCGGCAAGGTGATCCGCGAGATCGTCGCCACCACCGGCGCCAAGGTCGACATCAACGACGAAGGCACGGTCAAGGTTTCGGCCTCGGACGGCGCCAAGATCAAGGCCGCCATCGACTGGATCAAGTCGATCACGCAAGAAGCTGAAGTCGGCGCGATCTATGACGGCAAGGTCGTCAAGGTCGTCGATTTCGGCGCCTTCGTGAACTTCTTCGGCGCCAAGGACGGCCTCGTCCACGTCAGCCAGATCAGCAACGAACGCGTCGCCAAGCCGTCGGACGTGCTGAAGGAAGGCCAGATCGTCAAAGTGAAGCTTCTCGGCTTCGACGATCGCGGCAAGACCAAGCTGTCGATGAAGGTTGTCGACCAGGAAACGGGCGAAGACCTGACCAAGAAGGAAGGCGCGACCGAAGAGGCGTAAGCCTTTTCAGTCCAGTCCTTCCGAACGGAATGCAGCGGGCGGCTCCAAAAGGGGCCGCCCGTTTTGCGTTTGAGGGGTTAGGGCGCCTTTGCCTCGCGCTGCCGACTTTGGAGAAAGCGCACAAGTTGGGCCAAGGCAGCCCAAATTGCAGCGAATACGATGAGAACGGCGGCTAGAGTCAGCGCCAAGAAGCGGGAGACCATTTCCTCTTTCAGCACGAGGCTAGAAACCCCGATCACAAGACGCGGGTTCGCCTGCAGGAGAAAGGTCGCGTCGACAGTGGGTTTCACGGAAAGGGCATATCGACCCCCCGCCTTCAGCGTCCGATAGCCCACGGAAAGGCTGTAGGTCTCTCGGCCGCCATAGCTGCCCCCGCGCTGCTCTATGGCCGAGTACGTCGAACGAGGTCCTGCGACTCCATCCTCTTTCCATTGGAATTCAAGCTCGAGCGGAATGCCGGGACATGGCGTTTCCTGAGCGTAAGTACGCACACCGAGATCGACGGCGCAGGGAAACAGGCGTTTCGCGGTCTGTTGGTCCATCTCGATTTCGACGACGTATTGGACGTCATTTGAAGCTTTGAATTCGACCAGGGTCGTCGCATTTGCCCGAAGATCGATCGAAGTAGAAATCGGGCGGGTGTTCCTCATACCGAGAAATAGGGCGCCCAACGCGATCAGGCTCGCCACAACTGCTATGCTGATTGGCGGCCAGAAAATCTTCGGTACTTTTCTCAAATTCATCTTGCCTGCCGCCCGTGATCGGGAAGCGAAAGCATGCCCCGCCCTGAAACCCTTGGTGGAATTGGAGCTCTGGGGTCAGGCCGTGTCAAGGACGGCCCGGAGGGCCGCCGCGCTGCGGCCGGCCGGAGGCCGGTCCTTGACACGGCCTGACCCCAGAGCAAGCTCGCCTCCAAGGATTTAAGGCGCTGTGTTGGCCGGGGAGAGTGTCAGTTCCCCATAACTCTCGTCATTCCCGCCCTTGTGGCGGAAACCCCTCTGTCCGCCGCAGATGCGGATGGGGCGAAGTGCGCGCGCACTTCGCTGGCGCTTCTCGTGCAAGCTGAAACAGGGGTTCCCGCCACAAGGGCGTGTGTCCACCGGGACCGACAGACGATATCTGCAGCGATTTAAATTCCGGCTTAGGCGGCGTTGCGCCAGAAGCGGACTCAAGCACCGTTCCAGAAACGATGGGGTGGACGCCCCCTGACGGCATCGATGTGCCAAAGTGGAGG
>CAYRTE010000044.1:0-36806 GCA_964427205.1 uncultured Caulobacter sp. | reverse complement strand
TGAAGGGCAAGCTGGACGGCTCGTCGATCCGCGTCCCGACCCCGAACGTCTCGGTGGTCGACCTGAAGTTCGTGCCGACGCGCGACACCACCGCCGCCGAGCTGAACGCCGCCCTGGTCGCCGCCGCCGAAGGCCCGCTGAAGGGCGTGCTGGCCGTCACCGACGAGCCGCTGGTCTCGACCGACTTCAACCACATCGCCGCCAGCTCGACGGCGGCCCTGGCCCAGACCCAGGTCATCGAAGGCAAGCTGGGCCGCGTGCTCAGCTGGTACGACAACGAATGGGGCTTCGCGACCCGCATGAGCGACACCGCGCTCGTGATGGCCAAGTACCTCTAAAGACTGCCAGACCCCCGCCGCTCCCAGAGAGGCGGGGGTTTTCTCTGCCTGTTACCGCCTTTCGACGTCAGGACTTCCCATGACCTTCCGCACCCTCGACACCGCCGATCTCGCCGGCAAGGCCGCCCTGGTCCGCGTGGACTTCAACGTGCCCGTCGAGGGCGGCAAGATCACTGACGACACCCGTCTGCGCTCGGCCCTGCCGACCATCCAGTACCTGACCGGCAAGGGCGCCAAGGTGGCGCTGCTGGCCCACTTCGACCGGCCCAAGGGCAAGGTGGTTCCCGAGATGAGCCTGGCCTTCGTGGCCGCGCCCCTGGCCGCCCTGCTGGGCGCGCCGGTGGCCTTCGCCGGCGACTGCGTCGGTCCCGAGGCCGCCAAGACCATCGCGGCCCTGCCGGCCGGCGGCGTCGCCCTGCTGGAGAACGTCCGCTTCCACGCGGGCGAGGAAAAGAACGATCCGGCCTTCGCCGCGCAGCTGGCCGAGCTGGGCGACCTCTATGTCAATGACGCCTTCAGCGCCGCCCACCGCGCCCACGCCTCGACCGAGGCCCTGGCCCGCGCCCTGCCGTCCTATCCGGGCCTGGCGATGCAGCGCGAGCTGGAAGCCCTGGACTCGGCCCTGGGCAACCCCAAGAAGCCGGTGATCGGCATCGTCGGCGGCTCCAAGGTCTCGACCAAGCTGGACCTGCTGCGCAACCTGGTCACCAAGCTGGACTATCTGGCGATCGGCGGCGGCATGGCCAACACCTTCCTGCACGCGGCCAAGATCGATGTCGGCGCCTCGCTGTGCGAACCCGACCTGGCCGAGACGGCCCTGGAGATCATCGACCTGGCCGCCGTGGCCGGCTGCAAGCTGCTGCTGCCGACCGACGTGGTGGTGGCCAAGAGCGTCAAGCCGGGCGTCCACGCCGAGACCCGCAATGTCTATGACGTCAAGCCCGACGACCTGATCCTCGACGCCGGCCCCGAGACGGTGAAGACCCTGCTGGCCGCCATGGACGCCAGCAAGACCCTGATCTGGAACGGCCCGCTTGGCGTTTTTGAAGTCCCGCCGTTCGACGAAGCGACCGTTTCGGCGGCGAAACATGCCGCCAACCTGGCAAAATCGGGTAAGATCGTCGCCGTGGCGGGCGGCGGTGATACGGTGTCGGCGCTCAATCACGCGGGCGTCGTGGGCGATATGACCTTCGTCTCGACCGCCGGCGGCGCGTTTCTTGAGTGGATGGAGGGCAAGGACCTGCCCGGTGTCTCGGCTTTGAACACCTAGGGTTCCAGATTTTTCAGGCGCGGACCTCCGGGAGGGGTCCGCGTGAGCTACCGGACGGCCCGGGCAGAGAACGCAAAAGCGTCACGGCCCCAAAAACAAGAAACGACCCAAACCTTTCAAGCTTGCAGGAGAGACATCACGTGGCGAGGATCACGCTTAGGCAGTTGCTGGACCATGCGGCGGAGCATGAGTACGGACTGCCGGCCTTCAATATCAACAACATGGAACAGGGTCTGGCGATCATGGAGGCGGCCGACGCCGTCAATTCGCCGGTCATCATCCAGGCCTCGCGCGGCGCGCGGTCCTACGCCAACGACATCATGCTGGCCCGCATGATCGACGCCCTGGCCGAGATCTACCCCCACATTCCGGTGTGCATGCACCAGGACCACGGCAACGGCCCGGCCACCTGCGCCACGGCGATCCAGTACGGCTTCACCTCGGTGATGATGGACGGCTCGCTGATGGAAGACGCCAAGACCCCGGCCTCCTACGAATACAATGTCGAGATCACCCGCAAGGTGGTCCAGATGGCCCATGCCTGCGGCGTGTCGGTCGAAGGCGAACTTGGCGTGCTCGGGTCGCTCGAGAGCGGCATGGGCGAAGCCGAGGACGGCCACGGCTTCGAGGGCGTGCTGAGCCATGACGAGCTGCTGACCGATCCCGACCAGGCGGTCGACTTCGTCGCCCAGACCGGCGTCGACGCCCTGGCCATCGCCATGGGCACCAGCCACGGCGCCTACAAGTTCACGCGCAAGCCGGACGGCGATGTCCTGGCCATGAACGTGATCGAGGAAATCCACCGCCGCCTGCCCAACACCCACCTGGTGATGCATGGCTCGTCCAGCGTTCCGCAGGACCTGCAGGACATCATCAACCAGTATGGCGGCCAGATGCCCCAGACTTGGGGCGTGCCAGTCGAAGAGATCCAGCGCGGCATCAAGCACGGCGTCCGCAAGATCAATGTCGACACCGACAACCGCATGGCCATCACCGGCGCGATCCGCAAGATCCTGGTGGAAAAGCCCGGCGAGTTCGATCCGCGCGCCTATCTGAAGCCCGCCAAGGAAGCCATGCGCAAGGTCTGCCAGGCCCGCTTCGTCGAGTTCGGCTCGGCCGGCCACGCCGACAAGATCAAGGCGCTGTCGACCGCGACCATGGCCAAGCGCTACCACTCGGGCGAACTGCACGCCAAGTTCGGCGCCGAGACCGGCAAGGTCGCGGCCGAGTAGGCTGTCGATCGCCGACAGGAACAGGGCCTCCCGGAGCGATCCGGGAGGCCTTTTTCATTCGCCCGTAAGATCGGAAAGGGTTGGCTCTGGCCGTGGACAACGGCTGATCAGCTTCAGCCCGGCCGCGCCCGCCGCGCCGCACAGGGCCACGCCCAAGGTGTACCACAGGGCCACGAACAGGAACGTCGAGCCCTGGCAGTGCGCGCTGTGAATGGTCGCGGCCACCGCGCCGCTAAACAGGCCCGCGAACAGGCCCGTCAGGCCCGGCCGCTCCAGCTCGGCGCCGCGCAGGCCCGCCCCCGCGACCAGCAGCATCGGAACCGAGAACACGGCGATATAGAAGACGCAGTCGAAGGCGCCCCTCGGATCGAAGATGCGGGCGATAAGGATCGCGTCCAGGCCCGGCGCCTCGAAGGCGGCGGCGACGGCCATCACCACCACCACGGCCCCGCCCGTGGCCAGGGCCGGCCACGGCGACGCGCCGGGACGGGCCGCGGCCGTCGCCCCGCCCAGGGCGATGGCCGCCAGCGTGACCGTGTAGAGGCCCTTGATCCAGAAGAACGGGTGACCGATCGCGACCCAGAAATCGGGCCGCGGTTTCAGCCAGAACAGAACCAGCAGCACGGCCGCCAGGGCGCCGGCCGCGGCCACCTCCAGCAAGCGTGTGTGAAGCGTACCTGTCGACCACGCGGGTGTGGCCGCCGGCGCCTCGCCGGGGAGGGCGAAGACGTCGTCTATCGTCACGGGCGACCCTCCCCACAAGGTGTCAGAACCGGATGTGGCGCCGCGCTTGCGTATCGCTCGCAATCTTGGCGCCGGCACTTGAGGAGCTGGGCCAACGCTTGTCAACCGGCGTTATGGGAGCGTAACCAGACGTGATCGCCGCGACCGTCCGGCGCGCGGTGGCGCTCACCAGCGCAGCGCCCAGCGCCCAACAAACGCGCCGAGGGCCGCGCAGGCCAGGACGCCCAGGCTGTACCAGACGCCCACGAAAACAAAGCTGCTCTCGGCGCAATGCAGGCCATAGACCGTCGCCGCGACGCCGCCGGCCAGGGCGCCGGTGGCGAAGCCGGCCAGGACCGGCCGGGTCGGCGCCAGGCCGCGCACCACCCACAGGCCCAGCAGGGTGGTCGGCGCGCCCAGGGCCAGGATGTTCAGCGAACACCGGGTCCAGGACTGGCCGCGCAGCAGGGTCATGGGATCAGCCGACATCCCGAACTGGATCAGCCCCGCCAGGACAAAGCCGCCCAGCACGATCCCGCCCAGAATCAGGCCCCGCCGGGGCGAACCGGTGGGTCGCGCCAAACGCTCGATCGCCAGATAGCCCGCCACGCCCAGGGCGCCGGTATAGGCCGCCTTCAGCCAGAAGAAGCCGCCCCGCATGACGTCCATCAGGTCGGGCCGCGCCTTCAGCCAGACCAGCACCCCGACCAGGGCCACCACCGCGCCCAGACCCGCCAGCAGACCCAGCCGCCGCGCGGGCGCGCCGCCGGGCGCGGGGCCGGCATCGGCGGCCAGGGCCTCGATCAGATCATCGGTCCGCATGGCGCATCCTTTCGGCCAGGGCCTTCAGCGCCCGATGCAGGGCGACCTTGGCGGCGCCTTCGGAAATGCCCGCCTTCGCCCCGGCCTCGGCCAGGCTCAGGCCGGCCAGCTTGACGTCGCTGACCAGGACGCGCTGCCGGTCGGGCAGGCTGGCCAGGGCGCGATCCAGCTCCAGCCCGACGCCGGGGTCGTGCTCTTCGGCGGCCAGGAACTCGGAATGGTCGTCCAGCGGCAGGGTCTGGCGGATCTTGCGCCGGCGCCAGTGGTCGATCAGCTTGTAGCGCGCCACGGCGTGCGCCCAGGCGGTGAACGACTGGGACGTGTCCCAGGTGGCCCGCTTGATATGCACCGCCAGCAGCGTCTCCTGCACCATGTCCTCCACATCAGCCGGCGCGCCGGCCATCCGGCGCGCGAAATAGGCGCGCAGACGAACGCCGAGCAGGGCCAGACACTCGCGATAGGCCGGGGCGTCGCCCTCCAGCCCGCGCAGCATCAGCGCCTTCAGTCGGGTCTCGGTGTCCGTCACGCAGTCCCCTATTCGCGCGTCCGGGCCAGATGGTTACACGGCTCGCGCGTGAGCCGGAACCCGCCGATCGCGAGCGGAAGTTTTGTTCGTCGACCGGTGTAACCTTTGACCGGGCCCCGCCGTAATCCCCCATGACCGACCAAGCTTGGCCGGTCATGGACATCATCCCAAGGAGCCCATCCCATGAACCGCAACAACACCGCCGCCGCCGCCGCCCTCGCCGCCGTCTTCGCCCTGTCGGCCGGCGCCGCCATGGCCGCCGACAAGAAGCCCGAAATGGAAAAGTGCTACGGCGTGTCCAAGGCCGCCCAGAACGACTGCAAGGCGGGCGCGGGCACCTCGTGCGCCGGCACCTCCAAGGTCGACTATCAGGGCGACGCCTGGAAGCACGTGGCCAAGGGCACCTGCACGACCATCAAGACCCCCAAGGGCATGGGCTCGCTGACGCCGAAGGCGATGTAGTTCGGCCCCGGCCACCTGCCCCCTCCGCGCAGCCGCCGGGAGGGGGCAGGTGATCGTCCATCCTCAAGAGACCCTCCCATGACCCCGACCGCCGGCCTTGGCCTGAAGCCCCAGCACTATGACGACGCGCTCGCCGCGACGGCGCCGGGCCTGTGGTTCGAGGTCCACCCGGAAAACTATATGTCGGCCGGCGGACCCCGCCTGTCGGCCCTGGCGGCCATCCGTCAAAGTCATCCGCTGTCGCTGCACGGGGTGGGCCTGTCGCTGGCCGCCGACGCCGATCCGGACCCCGAACACCTGGCCGCCCTCAGAACCCTGGTCGACCGCTTCGAGCCGTTCGTGGTCTCCGAGCACCTGGCCTGGTCGACCCATCGCGGCATGCACCAGCCCGATCTGCTGCCCTTTCCCCGCACCCGCGCGGTCCTGGCCCGCATCGCCGGCAATATCGGCCGCATGCAGGACGCCCTGGGCCGCCCGGTGCTGGTCGAGAACCCCTCGCTGTACCTGCCGCTGACCGGCCACGATCTGGACGAGACCGACTTCCTGACCGCCCTGGTCAACCGGACCGGCTGCGGCCTGCTGGTCGACGTCAACAACGTCTTCGTCAGCGCCCATAACCTCGGCTACGACGCCGCCGCCTATCTCGACGCCCTGCCCGCCGCCGCGATCGGCGAGATCCACCTGGCCGGCCATGGCCCCGACGAGGGCGGCTCGACCCTGTTGATCGACACCCATGGCGCGCCGGTCGCCGAGGGCGTCTGGGCCTTCTACCGCCGCCTGATCGACCGCATCGGCCCGCGCCCCACCCTGATCGAGCGCGACGACGACGTGCCAGCCTTCGCCGTACTGATGGCCGAGCGTGACCGCGCCCAGACCGAGCTCCAGCGTCTGGAGCTGGCCCATGCCTGAGCTGCTGGACTTCCAGGACGCCTTTGTCGCCGCCCTGGCCGGCGCGCCGACGGCCCTGTCGCCGTGGCTGGCCTCACCCAACGCCGGAGCCATGGGGCTGTCGGTCTATCGCAACACCATCGCCCGGGGCTGCGTCGACGCCCTGGCCGCCAATTTCCCGACCGTCCTGGCTCTGGTCGGCGAGGACTGGTTCCGCGCCGCCGCCGCCCTGTTCGCCCGCGAGGCCCCGCCCACGGGCGCCGCCCTGCTCAACTATGGCGAGGACTTCGCGACCTGGCTGGACCGCTTTCCACCAGCCCGGGACCTGCCCTATCTGGCCGGGATCGCCCATCTGGACCGGCTTTGGACCGAGGCTCTGTTCGCCGCCGAAGCCCCGGCCCTGACCGCCGAGGCCTTCAGTTGTCTTGCGCCCGAGGCCCTGGCCCAGGCCCAGGTGACGCTGCATCCGTCCGTCCGCTTCGCCGCCTTCGAGGCCGGCCTGCCCAGCCTGTGGGCCGGGGCCCGCGCGGGCCGCGACGATCTGGAGCTTTCCGAAACCGCCGAGGGCCTGCTGCTGAGCCGCCCCGAGGCGTCAGTGGCTTACCGCGTCGTCGGCCCCGCCGACTGCGCCTTTCTGGCCGCGTGCCGGATGGGTCGCTCCCTTGCCGAGGCCGCTGGCCTGGCGGCGCAGGCCGATCCCGGCGCTGACCTGCAAACCCTGTTCGCCGACCTGATCGCCGCCAAGGTCTTTAGCGGCCTCTTTAGCGGCCTCGACCACGGACCCCGAAAATGACCAGCGCCCTTCAAAAACCCTTCGAGCGCCTCGCCGACATCGCCAACAAGGCGCTCCCCGACGACGTCCTGACCCTGGTCGCCCGCCTGGGCATTGCCAGCGTGTTCTGGCTGTCGGGCCGCACCAAGATCGACGGCGTGCTGCACATCACCGACAGCACATATTCGCTGTTCTCGGACGAATACGCCCTGCCGCTGATCCCGTCCGACATCGCCGCCCATCTGGCGACTTACAGCGAGCACCTGTTCTCGATCCTGTTGGTGCTGGGCCTGTTCACGCGGCTTTCCGCGCTGGCGTTCCTGGGCATGACGCTGGTGATCGAGATCTTCGTCTATCCCGACGCCTGGAGCACGCACCTGTCGTGGGCGGCCCTGCTGCTGCTGATCCTCGCCAAGGGCGGCGGTCGGTTCAGCCTGGATCGCCTTTTGCGCATCGCGTGAACAGCGCGCCGATCGTGCGACAATACGCCCCAGAGTATTATCGCTATCACTAATTCCCGTTAAGCTTGTTTTATCCGCCGCGCTCCATCGTCACGTAACACGGTTGGGCGAAGTGGAGCGGCGACATGGCGGATCCAACGGCGGGATCGGAACTGACCTTCAACTTCAATGAAGCCAGCGTCCTGATCGTGGATGAGAACGCCGGCTTCATGGACGTCACCACCCTGATGCTGTCCAGTTTCGGTTTCCGCAAGCTTCACCGCTGCCAGAGCCTGGGCGAGAGCCACGCCTTCAGCCAGGACGTCGAGGCCGACCTGATCCTGGTCGATCCGTTCCCCCGGGCCGACGAGGGCCTGGCCCTGATCCGCGACCTGCGACAGCGGCAACAGCCCGCCGACCCGCCGCTGGTGGTCATTGTCCTGACCGGCCACACGCCCCGCGAGCTGATCCAGCAGGCCCGGGCCGTGGGCGCCGACTATGTGGTGGCCAAGCCGTTCTCACCCACCACCCTGCTGGACCGGATCCTGTGGAGCGCAGCCCCGACGACGGCGCGCGCGCGCGGCGGTGAAAACCCCGGCGCCGCCGGCGTCCAGCCCCAGGCGGTCGACCCGCTGCGCGAGGCCGCCCGGGCGCTGCTGCAATGAGCCAGCCCAGCCGCCTCACCCGTTTCATCGACCTGCCCGACGGCATCGCCGCCAGCCAAGCCCTGGCCCGGGCCGGCGAAAGCCTGGAAGCCCATCGCGAGGCCGCCCTGAAGGTGATCGACACGGCCATCGCCGATCTGGCGGCCGCGGGAAGCCAGGCGCCCCATGACTCCCTGGCCCGGCTGTCCGACAGCATCGGCGGCCTGGCGGGCATGTTCCAGCTGGACGCCCTGGGTCAGGCGGCCAAGCGCCTGGGCGACATCGTGCGTCTCTTCGAGGAGCGCGGCGCCGCCAACCCTGACCTGATCGGGCTGCACATCGCCGCCCTGCGGGCCCTGCGGGTCCAGCCCGATCCGCGCGGCGCCGCCGAACTGCTCAAGGGACTGGATCAGATCGCCGCGCACGTGGCCCAACGCGCCAGCTGATCACACCCGGCCAGCGCAAGATCCCTCACCAGCCGCGGTAGATCGGCCTGAACCGGTGTTCCAGGTCGCTGACCTCGCGCTCGGCCTCGCGCACGGCCCAGTCAGCGCGGCGGCCGTCCTCGATGGCGGCGCGGCGCTCGGAACGCAGGCGGTTCAGTCGGTCGTGAAGTTCGCGTTTCTGCTCGGCGTTCAGCGCCGGGTTGCGCAGTTCGTCCTCGACGCCGCGCGCCTCGCGATCGCGCTTTTCGGCGCGTCGGTCGGCGCTGGAGCGATCGGATTCCGCCTGGCTCAGCCGCGTCGCCGCCGCATGGATCAGCTGGCCGTCGGCATAGGCCGGCAGGAAGCCGCGCGCCGCGCGCTCGGGGCAGACCCCGGCATAGGCGTGGCCCAGCCGGCCCTCGTGAAACCCGCGCTCCGGCGTGCAATAGAGCTTCAGTCCCTGGTCGCGGGCCGCGAAATAGGGCGCTGGGTCGGGCGCGACGCCGGTCTTGGCGCAGGCCTTGGCGTGATCGTCCAGACGGCTTTGCGGATACCCCGCCTCGCCGTCCTTGAAGCCGATGCTGGCCCAGTCGCCCCGCAGGCAGGCCTCCTCGCTGATCGTCGCGCAGTTGGCCAGCAGCAGGCCGGCGGCCAGGACCGGAATCAACGGGAACGAACGCATGCTAAAGCTCCACCAGACAGTGCCTGGCAGCTAAAGCTTGGCCGCATGAATGGTCAATGAACCAAATCGGCGATCTGCAACGGCGCCCCTAGTGCAGGGTTGGCCCTTGCGGCCGCCGCCAGAGCTGGGCGGTCAGGGCGTTGGCCACGCCCAGCCAACCCAGATCAGGGGCCGTGCCGCCGCCCACCTTGCGGGCCTCGATCGCATAGGCCGTCGAGGCGGCCAGCGACGCGGTGGCCGCCGTGGCCTGCCCGCCCAGGCGCTTGGCGCCCAGACCCAGCCACAGGGCGTTGAAGCCCTGGGTCAGGCTCCACAGCGTCAGGGCCCGGGTGCGCGCCGGACTGGCCGGGGCGTTCCAGGTGCGCAGGCCTGACAGGGTCATGGCGATGAACAGCGGCGGCAGGATCAGGCTGGTCAGCGGCTTGGGCTGATGGGCGACCGGTTCATGCATCTCGGCGAACTCGACGGCGTACATCGCATCATCCAGCACCGCCTCGTGACGGCGGCCCATGGCCATGGCCGCCAGGATCGCGCCGCCGGCCAGCAGGGCGCCCAGAGCGATCTGGGCGGCGGGATGGTTCTCGGCGTGGGGTTCGACCTCGAAGGCCTCGCGTCCCGCGCGGGCGTGGGTCCGGCGCTCTTTGCCATTCAGGATGTTCATGCCCGGACTCCTCGCTAAACTGGCTGTCTAACCGATCGGGACAGGCTTGGTTCCCGCTCCGGGGTCGACGCTCTTATGATGGGGGCGTTTTGAGCCGGGCGCCAGCGCCGCGGTCGAAAACCCGCCATCGCCCATCGACTGGACGGGTCCGCCCGACCTCGCCAGACTGCCGATCATGATCCCTGTGCTGCGCGACGCCCGCCCCGAAGACATAGAGTCCGTGCGCGCCATCGAGCGCGCCTCGTCGCGGCGGTTCATCGGCCTGATGGACGATCTGGCCGAGGACGACCCCACCCCGGCCCCCGTGCTGGCGGCCCGCATCGCGGCTGGCGGTCTGCTGACGGCGAGCCTGGACCAGACCCTGGCGGCCTTCGTGATGTTCCGGCCGGTCGAGGACGGGCTGTATATCGAGCAGATCGACGTCCTGCCGGCCTTCGCTGGCCGGCGGATCGGCGCTGGACTGCTGGACGCGGTCGCCGACAGGGCCCGGGCGGGCGGGTTGAAGGCGCTGACCCTGTCGACCTTCCGCGACGTGCCCTGGAACGCGCCCTGGTATCGGCGGCTGGGCTTCATCGATATCGCCGACGCCGCCCTGACACCGGGGCTGCTGAAGATCCGCCAGGAGCATCTGGCGCGCGGACTGGACGAGAGCCAGCGCACCTTCATGCGACGCCCCCTCTGATCCGACAGCCCGCGTGATCAGCGATTGCGCGGCGCCCGCGTCAGGCCGTCGATCAGCGTCTCCATGGCGCCGTGATTGAGCAGGCCGGCCTCGCGGATCTCCTCGCGCGCCAAGACCTCAGAGGTCACGATCACGCCGCCCGAACCGGTGCGCCGCGCGAACCCCGTCTCGGCCAGCTTGACCACGTGGCGACGGGTCGTCTCCACCGGAATTCCCAGCGACCGCGCCAGGGCCGAGACGCTGACGGGCCGCCGCATCTCGTCGGGAAAGAATTCTCCCGAGACCAGTTCAACATAGTCTCCTCGCTCGCGCAGGTGCTCGGTGCCGGCCTGGGCGGCGGCGATGAACACCAGGGCCCGGTTCATGTCGCCGTCGAACAGATCGGTGAAGATCCGAATCAGCCGCAGGGCGTAGTCCGCGCCCAGGCTAAGATGGTGACGTTTCACAAACGGCGTTTTCTTGCGGTTCATCATCAGACAAGCAGCTGTTTTTATTTACGATTGACTTCGAACAACCTGCTCAATATGAGCAGATATCCCCAGGTTTTTAAGGCCTTGTTCACGCGCCCGACGACACAAGGCCTCAACAAATCACGGGACCCTGAGTAATGCGATTGCGTCTGTCTGGAGCGATGAACCTGTTTGGCGCAAGCCTTGCGGGCGGGCTGCTGATTCTGGCCGCCGTGTCCTGGTTCGCGATCGAGACGGTGCGCGTGGGCGGGCCGCTCTACGCCAAGATCGTGGCGGGCAAGGATCTGATCGCCGACATCCTGCCGCCGCCGCTCTACGTGATCGACGGCTATCTCGACGCCAAGCTGACCTACGCCGCCGCCGGATCGGCCGATCTGAAGAAGGCGGCCCAGGAACTGGCCAAGCATCGCGCCGAATACGACACGCGCCTGGCCTATTGGCGCGCCCTCGATTTCGATCCGCAGGTGAAGTCCGTGCTGATGGGCGAGTCCAACACCCAGGCCCAGATCGTCTGGACGTCGGCGGACGCCATGCTCAAGGCCCTGGCGAGCGGCGACGCCGCGGGCGCCGCGGCCCAGGAGGCGCAACTGACCCAGGCCTTCGAGGCCCACCGCGCCGCCGTCGAACAGATTGTTCCCCTGATCGTCGCCGACAATGCCCGGGTCGAGGCTGAATCCCACACCAAGCAGATCCAGGAGCTGAGCCTGATGGGAGGTCTCTGCCTGCTGATGGGCGTCATCATCGGCGGCGGCGTCTGGGCGATGCGGCGCGGGGTCGTGCGCCCGGTCGAGGCCATCACCCACTATATGGGCGAGCTGGCGGCGGGCGACTATGAGCGTTCCGTGCCGTTCGCCGGCCGTCAGGACGAGCTGGGCGACATGGCCAAGTCGGTGGCGGTGTTCCGCGAAGGCGTTCTGGAACGCCGGGCGCTGCGCCAGGAGCAGGACGATGAGCGCCTGAAGTCCGAGTCCGAGCGGCGGTCCAACGAGGATCAGCGCATCGCCGCCGAGCAGAAGCGCGACAGCGCCATGCGCAGCCTGGCCCAGGGCCTGGACCACCTGTCGGCGGGCGATGTCGCCTACCGCCTGGAGACGGCCTTCGCGCCGGAATACGAGCGCCTGCGGGGCGACTTCAACGCCGCCGCCGAAAAGCTGACCCAGACGCTGGGCCAGATCCGCCAGTCCTCGGGCGGCGTGGGATCGGGCGCGGCCGAGATCGCCCAGGCGGCCGACGACCTGTCGCACCGCACCGAGCAGCAGGCGGCCAGCCTGGAAGAAACCGCCGCCGCCCTGGACCAGATCACCTCGACCGTGCGTCAGACCGCCGAGGGCGCCCGCAAGGCCAACGAGATCGTCGCCGACACCCGCCGCCAGGCCCAGGCCACCGAAACCGCCGTCGGCGCCGCCGTGCGCGCGGTGGGCGAAATCCAGACCTCCTCGAACCAGATCAGCCAGATCATCGGCGTGATCGACGAGATCGCCTTCCAGACCAACCTGCTGGCCCTCAATGCCGGGGTCGAGGCGGCGCGGGCCGGGGAGGCCGGTCGCGGCTTCGCGGTCGTCGCCCAGGAGGTGCGGGCCCTGGCCCAGCGCTCGGCCAACGCCGCCAAGGAGATCAAGGTGCTGATCGGCGCGGCCTCGACCAAGGTCAGCGAAGGCGTGGGCCTGGTCGGCCAGACCGGCGCGGCCCTGGGCGACATCCTGGAACGGGTGGGCCAGATCGCCGCCCTGGTGGCCGAGATCTCGGCTTCGTCGCAGGAGCAGTCGACCGGCCTGAACGAGGTCAACACGGCCATCAACCAGATGGACCAGATGACCCAGCAGAACGCCGCCATGGTGGAGCAGACCACGGCGGCGGCGCACTCGCTGCGCAATGAGTCGGGACGACTGGCCGAGCTGGTCGGCCAGTTCAACCTGGAGCCGGCGACGCGCGCGATGCGCGCCGCCGCCTGACGGCCTAGCCGGCCGGCAGCTCGCCGACGGCGCTCTGCAGGTAGTTCTGTTCGCCCAGCGCCTTGACCAAGCCCAGCTGCATTTCGAGGAAGTCGATATGCTCCTCGGTGTCGCTGAGGATCTCGCGCAGCAGCTCGCGGCTGACATAGTCGCGGACCTGTTCGCACTGGACGATGCCGGGGATCAGGGTCTCGCGACCGCCGACCTCGACGGCCAGGTCCGAGGCCAGGCACTCGGGCACGGTCTCGCCGATCTTCAGCTTGTGCAGGTCCTGAAGGTTGGGCAGGCCTTCCAGGAACAGGATCCGGTTGATGAGCTTGTCGGCGTGTTTCATCTCGCCGATCGACTCGTCATAGGTGATCTTGCCCAGGCGCTTGAAGCCCCAGTTGTCGTACATGCGCGCGTGCAGGAAATACTGGTTCACGGCGGTCAGCTCGTTGGTGAGCACCGCATTGAGCAGACGGATAATGCCAGGATCGCCTTGCATGGCGCGCCTCCTATGAAATCGAGTCGGCGTGACCGTGCGGCAAGCGGCGACGGGCTTCAACCGGTATGTCCGCGAGTGTCTCTCGCTTTCAAGAAAACGCGCGCCGGGATCACGATCGCCCGCTTGGCCCTAAATCGGCCAGATCTCGCCGTTCGATGAAGATCGCGCGCCCTGCCTTCAACACCAACTCGGGACCGACCGCCATGCGCCTCTGGACGACCCTGTGCCTATCGCTCGTGGTTCTGGCGGCTCAGCCCGTCGCCGCCAAGCCGCGCAAGGACGTGCGGCTTGCCCAGACCGGGGATCGCGCGGTGGCCTATGCGGTGTTCGGCGACCATGGCCCGACGATTGTCTTCATCAGCGGCCTGGGCGATGGCCTGGACGCCGCGCGTGATGTCGCCCTGCGCCTGGCGGTCAACCACCGTGTGATCATCTATGATCGGGCCGGGTATGGCGACAGCACCCCCCTGAAGGGCGCCCGGACCAGTCGGCACACGATCGACGAACTGAACGCCGTGCTGAGCCACGCCCAGGCGCCGGCACCGGTGATCCTGATCGGTCATTCTGTCGGCGGACAATTGGCCGAGCTTTATGCAGGGGCCCATCCCGAGCGTGTCGCGGGCCTGGTGCTGGACGACGCCCGCCCAGGGGATTTCACGACACGATGCCTGTCCGTGCTGCCCCGCGCGAAGTGCGTGCCGCCCGCGCTGATGGTGGCCCTGTTTCCGCCGGCGATGGCCCAGGACTATGAGGCTTCGACGCGGTTCGAAACCGAAATCAAGGCGTTGAAGCCCTATGCGGGCCCGGTGCTCGTGCTGTCGCACAAAGCTGGAAGCTCGCCTTTTGACCGGACATGGGTCGAGGCGCAGGACGACCTCGCGCTAAGCTACCGCGCCGTTCACGCCACGGCTCCGCGCGGCGGTCACTACATCCACAACGACGCCGCCGCGTGGTTCGACGGGCAGATCGAGGATTTCATTTCGGGATTGGCCGGGCTCACGGCCACATCGGATCGGTGAGCGACGGCTACTCCGCCGCGTAGGCCAGGGCCTGACGGCTGTCGTCGATCATCTGGCGCATCTCGCAGACGCACTTGGCGCACTGGGCCTGGCAGCCCTTGTGGCGAAAGATCTCGGCCGGGCGGCTGGCGCCCGCCTCGATGGCGGCGCGCACTTCGCGCTCGCGGATGCCGTTACAGTTGCAAACGTACACGGAAGCAACGCCCTTGCCGAATGAGTGTCATTCTCATGTAGCGAAGGATGCGGCCTTTTGCAACTGACTCTCACTCTGGTTCGCGATGACGCGAGGTCGCGGCCCTTTCGGCGGACGACTTGGGCGCCGGCGCGAATTGGCGTAATTCCCGCCCATGACTCTCGATTGCCGCCTCTATCTGATCACCCCGCCGGCCCTGACCGACCTGGCCGCCTTTGGCCTCGACCTGAAAAAGGCCCTGGAGGGCGGCGACGTGGCCGCGCTGCAGATCCGGCTGAAGGACGTCTCCGACGCGGCCATAGCCGAGGCCGTGGCGGCCCTGGCGCCGATCGCCCGCGCCCATGACGTGGCGGTGATCCTCAATGACCGGCCCGACCTCGCCGCCAGCCTCGACTGCGACGGCGTGCATGTGGGCCAGGGCGACACCCCCTACGCCGCCGCCCGCAAGCTGATGGGCAAGGACCGCATGGTCGGGGTCACCTGCCATGACAGCCGCCACCTGGCCATGGAGGCCGCCGAGGCCGGGGCCGACTATGTGGCCTTCGGGGCCTTCTTCCCGACCACCACGAAAGACGCCCCCACCACCGCCGATCCGGAAATCCTGTCGATCTGGCAGGAGGTGATGGAGACCCCCTCGGTGGCCATCGGCGGCATCACGGCCGACAACGCCGCCGGCCTGGCGACGGCGGGCGCCGACTTCCTGGCGGTTTCGGCCGGGGTCTGGGCGCACCCGCAGGGGCCGGCCGCCGCGGTCGCCGCCCTCAACGCCGCCATCGCCCAGGGCCTGGCGGCTCGCCCTTAAGATAACGGCGATATTGCGGGCCCGGCCCGACAGGCATAGCGTCCCCGCAACGACAGGTTCCGGGGGGAAGCGCGATGAACAAGCGACTTATTCTGGGTGTGCTGAGCGTAGTGGCCATTTCGGGGGCGACCTATGCCTGGGCCGAAAACTGGAAGCCCTCGCCGGGTGAATCCAAGACCTTCTACGACGAAGACTTCATGCGCGTGGACGCCAGGTCCGGCATGGTTCTGGTGCGCATCGCCGACGGCAAGCCCAACGGCCCTTACAAGACCTGGCCGGCCGCCAGCCGCGGTCCGATCCTGCTGTTCGCCCTCGACTGCGCCGCCAACAAGTGGATCGACCTGGGCATGGACTTCACCGGCGACCAGGGCGTCGGCAGGGGCTGGCGCAACGGGGAAAAGATCGAGGACATCAGCGCGGCGGTCGGCGGCGCCGGCAAGCTGGCCTGCGAGACCCGCGACAGCCTGCCCAAGGTGGATCTGCCCTGACAGTGGAAGCGCCTCCCCTTCCGGGAGAGGCTAACGCATATCACCACAAGCGGTTGTCATCCCGGACGAGCGCGCAGCGCGAAGATCCGGGATCGACGCCTGAGCTCTGCGCTTCCGGCGGTCCCGGATCTGCGCCCGGCTTTTGCCGGGCTTGTCCGGGATGACAGCTTTTTTCGCGGCGACCTTGATATGCAACAGGCCCTGTCCGGCGGGGAGCATCCGCCTCGCCTTGCTTTCGCGCGCGTCCGCGACTAGGTTCCGCGCCCAATTTCCCGATCTTTCTTACCGCCGCTCGCATATCCCCCGCCGTCCGCTCCTTTTCAAAAGAAGAGAGGGGGACGCCGCGCAGGGGGACCTATGAGGAAAACCCGCCTTGGCCACTCCCTCCGCCCTTCTGAACGTGATGATCGACGCTGCCCGTAAAGCGGCGCGTGGCCTGGCTCGCGACTTTGGCGAAGTCACCGAACTGCAGGTTTCCAAGAAGGGCGCGGCCGACTTCGTCACCAACGCCGACCTCAAGGCCGAGCAGACGATCTTCGAACTGCTGGAAAAGGCCCGCCCCGGCTACAGCTTCCTGGGCGAGGAACGCGGCCTGATCGAGGGCACCGACAAGACCCACACCTGGATCGTTGACCCGCTGGACGGCACCACCAACTTCATGCACGCCATCCCGCACTTCGCGGTCAATATCGCCCTGCAGCGCGAAGGCGAGGTGGTGGCCGGCGTCACCTATAACCCCATCACCCACGACCTGTTCTGGGTCGAAAAGGGCAAGGGCGCCTTCCTGGGCGCCGAAAAGCGCCTGCGCGTCGCCGCCCGCCGCCATCTGGACGAGGCCGTGCTGGCCACCGGCGTGCCGTTCCTGGGCAAGCCCGGCCATGCCCAGTTCCTGAAGGAGCTGCATCAGATCAGCCAGAAGGTCGCCGGCGTCCGCCGCTTCGGCGCCGCGTCGCTGGACCTGGCCTGGGTCGCGGCCGGTCGTTTCGACGGCTATTGGGAGCGCAATCTGGGCGCCTGGGACGTCTCGGCCGGCGTGCTGATGGTCGCCGAAGCCGGCGGCAAGGTCTCGACCATCGAGGAGCACGGCAACCCGGCCGAAGGGGCCTCGATCCTGGCCTGTAACCAGGAGCTGCACCCGCTGGTGCTGGAAAAGCTGCGGCTGGCTTAGTTCGACAAACGTTGTCATCCCGGACGAGCGCATAGCGCGAAGATCCGGGACCGACGCCTGAGCGACAGCGCTTCCTGCGGTCCCGGCTCGGCGCGCTACGCGCTTGGCCGGGATGACAGCTTTAAAGGTCTCGCCAAACCGTCACATCCGCGCGCTAAATCGCCGCCATGACCCTGCTGACCCGTCGCGCCCTGACCACCGCCGCCCTCGCCGGCACCTTCCTGCCGGGCCTGGCCCGCGCCCAGGGCAGGAAACCCCTCGTCATCGCCCACCGGGGCGCCTCGGGCCTGCGGCCGGAACACACGGCCCTGGCCTATGAGCTGGCCATCGAGCAGGGCTGCGACTTCATCGAGCCCGACCTGGTGCCCACCAAGGACGGCCATCTGGTAGCCCGGCACGAGAACGAGATCGGCGGCACGACCGACGTCGCCGCCCGTCCCGAATTCGCCGCCCGCAAGGCTGCCAAGACCATCGACGGCCAGAAGATCGAGGGCTGGTTCACCGAAGACTTCACCCTGGCCGAGCTCAAGACCCTGCGGGCCCGCGAGCGCCTGCCGCAGCTGCGCCCGACCAGCGCCGCCTTTGACGGCCAGGCCCAGATCCTGACCTTCGACGAGGTGGTCGCCATCGCCCGGGCCGCCAGCAAGCGCACCGGCCGCGTCATCGGCGTCTATCCCGAGATGAAGCACCCCGGCTATTTCGCCTCGATCGGCCTGCCGGTCGAAGAGCGGATGCTGGCCGCCCTGAAGCGCAACGACCTGAACGCGGCCGACGCCCCGGTGTTCGTGCAGTGCTTCGAGGTCACCCCCCTGAAGACCCTGCGCGCCAAGACCCGCGCCAAACTGGTGCTGCTGGCCGACGCCGAGGGCGGCCCGCCCGACCTGCCGGGCGTCAAATATGCCGACCTGCTGACCGCCCAGGGCCTGAAAGGCGTGGCGGCCTATGCCGACGGCCTGGGGCCGCAGCAGTCGCTGGTGATCCCGCGCGCCGAGGGTCTGCTGCCGGCCACCACGCTGGTCAAGGACGCCCACGCCGCCGGCCTGCAGGTGCACCCCTGGACCGTGCGGGCCGAGAACTACTTCCTGCCGCCGGCCCTGCGCCGGGGGGACGCCGCGCGGCCCGATTTCATGGCCCTGCACGGCGATGTCGAGCCGCTGCTCAAGGCCCTCTATGCGGCCGGCGTGGATGGCGTGTTCAGCGACTTCCCGGCCCTGGCGGTCGCGGCGCGCGCTTGACCCTCTGACGCTGGCGGGTGCAGCGTGAGCGCCTTGTCGCGTTGAGGCTTTGCATGAACACCCGTCTGGCCGTCCTGGCCGCCGCCTTGCTGCTGGGCGCTTCGGCGCCCGCCCTAGCCGCGCCTGCCGGCGGGGCGAAGCTGGATGTCATCGCCCGGGATTTCGTGGCCCTGACGCTGGAGGCCGGCGAGCGTGAGCCCGGCTATGTCGACGCCTATTACGGCCCCAAGGAATGGGCCGACGCCGCCAAGGCCCATCCGCGCGCCGTGCCCGCCCTGAAGGCTGAGGCCATCCGCCTGACCGCCGCGACCCGGGCCGTCGATGACGCCGCCCTCACCCCCGACGAGCGCCGCCGCAAGGCGTTCATGCTGGGCCAGCTGAAGGCCGCCGAAACCCGCCTGGCCATGCTGGAGGGCCAAAAGTTCAGCTTCCAGGACGAGGCCGAGGGCCTGTTCGGCGTTCGCCCGCCGCTGAAGCCGCTTGCGAGCTTCGACCCGATCCTGGCCCGGCTCGACAAACTGGTCCCCGGCGAGGGCGACCTGGCCGCCCGCATCGACGCCTTCCAGAGCCGGTACGTCATCCCGGCCGACAAGCTCGACGCGGTGATGAAGGCCGGCATCGCCGCCTGCAAGGCGCGCACCGAGGCCCACATCGCCCTGCCCAAGGCCGAGAAGTTCGACCTGGCCTTCGTCACCGGCAAGCCGTGGAGCGGTTACAACTGGTACAAGGGCGGCGCCCACAGCCTGATCGAGATCAACACCGACCTGCCCGTCGCCATCAGCCGCGCCGTCGACCTGGGCTGCCACGAAGGCTATCCGGGCCACCATGTGCTGAACGCCCAGCTGGAAGAGAAGCTGACCAAGGGCAAGGGCTGGGTGGAGTTCAGCGTCTATCCGCTGTTTTCGCCGCAATCCCTGATCGCCGAGGGCTCGGCCAATTACGGCATCAGCCTGGCCTTCCCGGGGCCCGAGAAGCTGAAGTTCGAGCGCGAACAGCTCTACCCGCTGGCCGGCCTGGATCCGGCCACCGCCGACGCCTATGACGCCCTGATGACCGCCAAGGCCGATCTGGCCAGCAGCGAGAACACGATCGCCGACGCCTATCTGTCGGGCAAGATGGACAAGCCCACCGCCGTGGCGGCGCTCGCCAAGTACGGTCTCAGCTCCGTCGCCCGCGCCGAAAAGCGCCTGAGCTTCATCGAGACCTATCGGTCGTACGTGATCAACTACAACCTCGGCCAGGACATGGTCCGGGCGCATGTTGAGCGGGCCGGCGCGAGCCAGGACGCGCGCTGGAAGGCGATGGAAGCCGTGATCAGCGAGCCGACGACGCCGGCTGATCTGGTGAGGTAGGACTTCGATCAGCGGGCTACAGCTTCGAACCCGGTCATCCGCCGCTTATGCTCGGAACGATGACTAGGGTCGCTGCCGAGGCCACAACGCTAGGCGGGCGACGGAGCGCCTCGCCGGAGATAGCGACCACCGCGATAGCCGGCCCAGAAAAGCGCTAGAAGGACGATCTCAAGCGCCAGCGCCAACACGGTTCGCCAGACTGGCGTCGCCATGGCCGCGTGCGGCATGAACAGGCCCAGTACGCTCATCAGGACGCCGTAAGCCGAGAATAGAAACATGATCAGCGGGATCAGCATGGTCCTGCGCCGCCACTGGATTATGCCGAAGACCAGATAAACCGCCCCGATGAGGGCCACCATGCCGAGCGCGAAACCAAACACGCCGGTCTGAATCGTATCCATCATGGCTTCCGACACCTGGCCCGCCTTGGCCGATGGCTTGGGAACCCCTGCCATGGCGGCGAACATCTTGTCCCGCGTTAGGTAGACCTCGACGAGGCCTTGCACCGACGAGGCGACCGACAGGAACGCACCGACGGCTCCTGCGCGGGCTGCAATGCTGGCCTCCTGCTCGGTGAGCAGGGGCTTGAACGGATTCAGTACGCTGAGCTTGGACACGATTCCCCCGATATCAGGGTTGAATGATCACAAGTCGCAACCTCAGGGTCAACCTCAACCGCGTCTAAGCCGCCTCCACCCCGAACTGCAGCTTGGCCAGCCGTGAATACAGCCCGCCACGCGCCGAGAGTTCGGCGTGGGTGCCCTGCTCGACGACGCGGCCGTCTTCCATGACCACGATGCGGTCGGCCTTCAGCACGGTGGCCAGGCGGTGGGCGATGACCAGGGTGGTGCGGCCGGCCATGGCCGCGTGCAGGGCCTGCTGGACCAGGCGCTCGTTTTCGGCGTCCAGCGCGCTGGTGGCCTCGTCGAGCAGCAGGATCGGGGCCTGGCGGACCAGGGCCCGGGCGATGGCCAGGCGCTGGCGCTGGCCGCCCGACAGGGTCTTGGCGCGTTCGCCCACCGGGGTGTCGAAGCCTTGCGGCAGGGCTTCCAGGAAGCCGGTGGCCTGGGCGGCGGCGGCGGCTTCGCGGGCTTGCGCTTCGGTGGCGTCCTCGCGGCCAAAGCGGATGTTGTCCAGCGCCGAGCCCGAGAACAGCGGCGAGTCCTGGGCCACCAGGGCCATCCGCTCGCGCACCTCCGCGGGGTCGGCGTCGCGCAGATCCACGCCGTCGAGGCGGATCACGCCCTCCTGAGGGTCGTAGAAGCGCAGGAGCAGGCGCAGGACGGTGCTCTTGCCCGCGCCCGAGGGTCCGACCAGGGCGACGGTCTCGCCGGGCCTGACGGTCAAATCAAAGCCTCGTAGCGCCGGCAGGTCCGGACGGCCAGGATAGGCGAAGGTGACGTTGTCGAAGGCCACGGCCCCCGTGGCGGGGGTCGGCAGGGTCTTCGGCGTCTCCGGCGCGGCGATGCCGGGCCGCGAGCTCAGCAGTTCGGCGATGCGCTCCATGGCGCCGGCGGCCTTCTGGACATCGCCCCAGACCTCGCCCAGGGCGCCGATCGAACCGGCGGCCATGATGGCCAGCAGGGCGAACTGGGCCAGGGTGCCCGGCGTCATCTCGCCCGACAGCACCAGGTGCGCGCCCGACCACAGCAGCAGGGTGATGCCGCCAAAGGCCAGGAGGATAACCACGGCGGTCATGCCGGCCCGGGCGGTGATGCGCCGCACCGAGGCCTGATAGGCCATTTCGACCGCCTCGCCGAAGCGGCTGTCCGAGGCCTTTTCGCGCCCGAAGGCCTGGACGGTGTCCAGCGCGTCCAGGCTCTCGCCGGCATAGCCCACGGCGTCGGCGAAGCGGTCCTGGGCCGTTACCGACAGCTTGCGCACCTTGCGGCCCATCAGGAACATCGGGGCCAGGATCACCGGCACCATCAGCACGATGAAGCCGGCCAGCTTGGGACTGACCACGGCCATGTAGCCCAGCCCGCCCACCAGGCTGAGAATGTTGCGCACCGCCACCGAGGCCGAGGTGCCAACCAGCTGCTCGATGATGGTGACGTCGGTGGTCAGGCGCGACAAAACCTCGCCGGTGCGGGTTTTCAGGAAATAGGCCGGATCCAGGGTCAGGGTGTGGCCATAGAGCGCCCGGCGCAGGTCGGCCACGACCCGTTCGCCCAGCCGGGTGACGAAGAAGAACCGCAGCGAGGTGGCGACGGCCAGCACCAGGGCCACGGCCCCCAGGCCGATGAAGGCGCCATTGACGGCCGAGGCCGCGCCGGTCGCGAATCCCTTGTCAATAACGGTCTTGAAGGCCGCGGTCAGGCCCAGGGTGGCGCTGGTGGAGAACAGCAGGAAGAAGCCGGCGGCCAGGGCGTCGCCGATATGGGCGCGCACGAAGGGCAGCAGATGGGCCAGGGGGCGGATGTCCTTGCGGCGCGGTCGCCGGGCGGCCGCCTCGGCCATGCCCTGGGCCAGTTCAGCACCTGCGCCGGGGCGTCCCTCGACCGAAATCTCTCCGCCCTGTACGTCGGTCATCAACTGTCCCTTGCCAAATTCGCGCGTGTTCTTTATAGCCGCGCCTCTTCGAGGGCCACCCGCAAGGGAGTCCGCTCACCAACTTTCACACCGCCAGTCGGTTGGACTCGCCCGATGAAACAAGACATTCACCCCGACTATCACTTCATCACCGTCACCATGACCGATGGCACCAGCTATCCGACCCGTTCGACCTACGGGAAGGAAGGCGCCGTGCTCGCGCTGGATATCGATCCGCGCGTTCACCCGGCCTGGACCGGCGGCAACGCCCACATGCTGGACCGTGGCGGCCGCGTCTCGCGCTTCAACGCCAAGTTCGCGGGCTTCACCAAGAAGTAAGCACTCTCGCCGCAAGGGCGACGAAAAGCCGGCTCCGCGTTCGCGGGCCGGCTTTTTCTGTGTCTGGCGTCCAGGCGTCAAAAAGCCCGCCACCTCTTCGGAGATGGCGGGCTTTTTTGTTGGGATGACGGGCCTGTCTAGCCGCCGAACGCCGCCGTCAAGCGGTCGAACTGGGCCTGAACCGGGCGAGGCGCGTCTTCGAGGGCGACCTCGACATACATCCGCTTGTCCAGATGGCGCACCCGCTCGTACAGCCGCTCGGAGCGCTGCAGCAGGTTGACCAGGCCATAGGGCAGGTCCTCGACCGCCGCGCCGACCACGGCGACTTCCTCGGCCAGGCGATAGCTTTCGGCGCAGGCGGCCTCGGCGGCCATCTCGCCTTCCTTGACCGCGCGCTGCACCAGCAGCCACGAGGCCACCTGCATCAGACGGGTGGTCAGGCGCATGCTTTCGGTGGCGTAGGCCAGGGCGGCGTTGCGCGACAGGATCTTACTGTCATGGCGGCCCGCGCCGTCGAGATAGCCGGCGGTCTCTTCGACCAGCATCATGCCTTCCTCGAACGTGCGGTCAAACAGCTCCGATTTCGCGAAGTCCTGGATGACCCCCGCGCGCCAGGGTGTCGACGCGGATGCGTTCAGATCGGTCATAGGTACTCAATGCCCCTTCGAAAGGCCGCGAGAACGTCTCGCCTGAAGCAGGGACTGCAACCCCCGTGCCAACCGACGCCGTCCCGTTTCGCGACCCGCCCTCCCTCGAACCTCGACACATACGCAACGAAGGCGGCTGACCGCCTTTAGACATTGATTAGGGTAAATGAATTCCTAGTCGAGGCGACCAAACAGCGCATTGGCCGCGTCGCGCCCGGCGCGCTTCTTGTCCAGCTGGGCCCGGGTGCGCGTGATCTCGGCCTGCAGGGCCTCGATACGCTCCTCCAGCTCGGCGACGCCATAGATCTCAAGGTCTTCGTGCGTCGTCTCGTTCAGGGCGCGACCATTGAAAGCGCGCGGCTCGACGGGTTCCTCGAACATCGACTGGCTCCCTAGGACCTATGAACGTCCTTTTCGTTCGTTCATCTGACGCCTACCTAGGGCGCAAGGCAAGCTTGAGGGATCACAGACCATGTCGGATACGATGACCGCGATCGCCATCGAGGGCGGCAAGGGCCCCGCGCAGGCGCTGGTTCCGACCACGCTGGCGCGTCCCGTTCCCGGTCCCGGAGAGATCCTGATCAAGGTCGCCGCGGCCGGGGTCAATCGCCCCGACATCATCCAGCGCCTGGGCTATTACCCGCCCCCGCCGGGCGCGCCGGCCACCCTGGGCCTGGAGGTCGCGGGCGAAGTGATGGTGGCGGCGGGCCGCTGGAAGGTTGGCGACAAGGTCTGCGCCCTGCTGGGCGGCGGCGGCTACGCACAATATGCCGTGGCCGACGCCCGTCACGCCCTGCCCATCCCCGACGGCTTCGACATGATCCACGCCGCCGCCCTGCCCGAGACGGTTTTCACCGTTTACGCGAATGTGTTCGAGCATGGCGCGCTGAAGGTTGGCGAGACCCTGCTGGTTCACGGCGGAACGTCCGGAATCGGAACAACCGCCATCGCCATGGCCAAGGCCGCCGGCGCCCGGGTGATCGCCACCGGACGCGGCGCCGACAAGAAGGCCAGGGCCCTTGAGCTGGGCGCGGATATCGCCGTCGACACCAAGGCCGAGGACTTCGCCGAAATCGCCCGCGCGGCCGGCGGCGTCGACGTGGTGCTCGACATGGTCGGGGCCAGTTATTTCGACAAGAACCTGCAGGCGCTGAACGTCGGCGGCCGCATCGTCTATATCGCCGCCCTGGCCGGCCCGGTGCTGGAGGTTCCGGTCATGGCGATCATGCAGAAGCGCGCCACGATCACCGGCTCGACCCTGCGCCCGCGCTCGGCCGACGAGAAGGCCCGGCTGGCGTCCGAGATCGAACGGGTCGTCTGGCCGTGGATCGCGGCAGGCAAGCTGAAGCCGATCGTCGACGCGACCTTCCCGCTGGAAGCGGCCGCCCAGGCGCACGCGCACCTGGAGGCGGGGGAGCATGTCGGCAAGGTGGTGCTGGTGGCATAGAAAGATCTGCTCAGACGTATGGCCGGAGACAAATAATAATTTCACATGCCAAGCGGCGCCTTCACGGATGCTATGAGAGACAACTCTGAACCAGATTAAATAATTCTATGGCGAAAATGCTCGCCTGGAACGACTCGAAATCGCCGACTGATGTCGATTACGAGAATGAGATTTAATCTTGCAACCGAGATTTGCGTCGACCTGATGGCCATTATTCTTGTCGTCGAAGATGAACTGTTCATCCGTCAGGCGGCGGAATGGGCCATCGAGGATCTGGGACATGCGCCGCTGATGGCCGAGGACCTGGCCGGCGCGCTGACGCATCTGGCCGCGCCCGGCGCCATCGACATGCTGTTCGTCGATATCCGGCTCAGCGCCCTGCCCCTGGGCGGCTACGACGTCGCCAATCAGGCCCGGGACCTGCGACCAGGCCTGCGCGTTCTCTACACGTCCGGAAGTCCGCTGACGGCCGACATGTCCGAGCAGTTCGTCGTCGGCGGCCAATTCCTCCAGAAGCCCTATTCGCCACAGCAACTGGAAGCTTCGGTCGGCAAGCTGCTGCACTAGATCCTCGATCCAGACTCCGTGCGCGCCTGAGGCTCCAGCGCCACGCCTGCCGCATGAATTGGGAAGCGCCATAACCAGCTCGACGACGGCCCCGACGCCCGGTCAAACTGAAGAATCCATCGTCAAGGCCGGCGCCCTGCAGAGCGCCATCTTCAACAGCGCCAACTTTTCCAGCATCGCCACCGACGCCAAGGGCGTGATCCAGATCTTCAATGTCGGGGCCGAGCGCATGCTGGGCTATGCGGCGGGCGAGGTGATGAACACCATCACGCCGGCTGATATCTCCGACCCCCAGGAACTGATCGCCCGGGCGCGGACCCTGAGCGCCGAGCTGGCCACCAACATCACGCCGGGCTTCGAAGCCCTGGTCTTCAAGGCCTCGCGCGGGATCGAGGACATCTATGAGCTGACCTATATCCGCAAGGACGGCACGCGGTTCCCCGCCGTGGTCTCGGTCACGGCCCTGCGCGACGCCCAGGACGGCATCATCGGCTATCTGCTGATCGGCACCGACAACACCGCGCGCAAGGAGGCCGAGGCCGCCCTGCTCAAGGCCGGCGCCCTGCAGAGCGCCATCTTCAACAGCGCCAACTTTTCCAGCATCGCCACCGACGCCAAGGGCGTGATCCAGATCTTCAATGTCGGGGCCGAGCGCATGCTGGGCTATGCGGCGGGCGAGGTGATGAACACCATCACGCCGGCTGATATCTCCGACCCCCAGGAACTGATCGCCCGGGCGCGGACCCTGAGCGCCGAGCTGGCCACCAACATCACGCCGGGCTTCGAAGCCCTGGTCTTCAAGGCCTCGCGCGGGATCGAGGACATCTATGAGCTGACCTATATCCGCAAGGACGGCACGCGGTTCCCCGCCGTGGTCTCGGTCACGGCCCTGCGCGACGACCAGGACGGCATCATCGGCTATCTGCTGATCGGCACCGACAACACTGCCCGAAAGCTGGTCGAGGAAGAGCAGAAGCGCTCGGACCAGCGTCTGCGCGACCAGCAGTTTTACACCCGCTCGCTGATCGAATCCAACATCGACGCCCTGATCACCACCGATCCGGCCGGCATCATCACCGACGTCAACAAGCAGACCGAGGCCCTGACCGGTTCGACCCGCGACGAGCTGATCGGCGCGCCGTTCAAGGACTGCTTCACCGATCCCGAGGGGGCCGAGGCGGGCATCAAGCGGGTGCTGGGGGAGAAGTCGCTGACCGACTACGAGCTGACTGTCCGCAGCCGCGACGGCAAGCAGACCGTGGTCTCCTTCAACGCCACCACCTTCTATGATCGCAAGCGGACGCTTCAGGGCGTGTTCGCCGCCGCCCGCGACGTCACCGAGCGCAAGCGGGTCGAGGCCGAGCTGCAGCAGGCCAAGGCCGACGCCGAGAGCGCCAGCCGCACCAAGTCCGACTTCCTGGCCAGCATGAGCCACGAGATCCGCACGCCGATGAACGCGGTGATGGGCATCGCCGACCTGTTGGCCAAGACCGCGCTGACACCGGAGCAGGACAAGTACGTCCAGATCTTCCGCCGCTCGGGCGACAATCTGCTCAACCTGATCAATGACATTCTGGATCTATCGAAGGTCGAGGCCTCGCAACTGGACCTGGAGCAGACCGGCTTCTCGCTGAGCGACCACCTGGAAAAGGCCATCGAGATGGTCGCCCCCAAGGCCCAGGAAAAGGGCCTGACCCTGATCTGCGAGATTTCGCCGGGCGTCAGCAACGATCTGGTGGGCGACCCTACCCGTCTGCGCCAGGTGCTGCTGAACCTGCTGGGCAACGCGATCAAGTTCACCGCCGAAGGCGAGGTCTCGCTGAAGGTCGACCGCGACACCGACAGCACCGCCCCCACCGCCCTGCGCTTCTCGGTGGCCGACACCGGCATCGGCATCGCCAGCGACAAGCTCGGCCGGGTGTTCGAGCGCTTCACCCAGGCCGACAGCTCGACGACCCGCCGCTTCGGCGGCTCGGGTCTGGGGCTGACGATCTCCAAGCGGCTGGTCGAGCTGATGGGCGGTCAGATCGGCGTGACCAGCACGCCGGGTCAGGGCAGTGTCTTCGCGTTCTCGGTGCCCTTCGAGGTGTGGACGGCGGCTAACCGGCCGGTCAGCGCCCCCGTGGGCCACGGCCCCGACGCGCCCCTGCCCAGCCTGCGCATTCTGATGGCCGAGGACTCGCCCGACAACTGCACCATCGCGCTCGCCTATCTGGAAGACACCCCCTACCTGATCGACGTGGCCGAGACCGGCCTGATCGCCTGCGAGATGTTCAAGGCCGGTCACTATGACCTGGTGCTGATGGACCGGCAGATGCCGGTGATGGACGGCCTGACCGCCACCCGCACTATCCGGGCGTGGGAAAAATCGCAGGGCCGCTCGCCGACCCCGATCATCGCCCTGACCGCCTCGGCCCTGAAGGGCGACCGCGAGACCTGTCTGGCGGCGGGTTGCACGGCCTATCTGACCAAGCCCATCAAGCAGGACGTGCTGCTGCAGGCGATCCGCGACTATTCGGTGATCGCCGCGCCCCGGCCAGATCCGGCGGCGTCCGGCCCGGAAATCGCATCGGAAATCGCATCGTGGCGCCCCGGCGCCCGGCTGGCCGCGCTGATACCCCGCTATCTGGACAGTTGCCGCGAGCACGTGATCACGATGCGCGACGCCCTGGACCGGGCCGACTTCCAGCCCGTGACCCTGCTGGGACACAACATGCGAGGCTCAGGCGGGGGCTTTGGCTTCCAGGCCATCTCCGACTTCGGCGCCGGCCTGGAGCTGGCGGCGGCGGTCTCCGACGACGCCGGATCGCGCGCGCTGGTGGACCAGCTGTCGCGCTTTCTGGAAGACCAGCGTCAGGCCTGACACGCCGGACCGGCGATCCGATGACGGCGCCGAACCGGGGCCGCGACATCGCGTGAGGGCCGGTCTTCACCATGCCCCGTTCCCTTTCGCCGAGAACCGGATTATAGCTCCCCCGTTGAACATCCCGCCCGGCCGCAAGGTCGGGCGCCGTCATTTCTGGAGGACCGCATGTCCGACATCCTGATGCCCAAGGCGACGGCCGTCTGGCTCGTGGACAATACGTCGCTGAGCTTCGAGCAGATCGCCGATTTCTGTAATCTGCACCCGCTGGAAGTGCGCGGCATCGCCGACGGCGAAGTGGCGCGCGACATCCGCGGCGCCGACCCGATCGGCAATGGCCAGCTGACCCGCGAAGAGCTGGACAAGGCCCAGGCCAACGACGCCTATCGCATGAAGGCCCAGGTCAGCCGGCACGCCGAGCTGCTGAAGCCGCAGAAGAAGGCCCCGCGCTACACCCCCGTGTCGCGCCGTCAGGACCGCCCTGACGCCATCGCCTGGTTCCTGCGCCACCACCCCGAAGTGACCGACGCCCAGATTTCAAAGATCCTGGGCACCACCAAGTCGACCATCGACCAGGTGCGTCAGCGCACGCACTGGAACGCGGCCAACATCAAGCCGGTCGATCCGGTGACCCTGGGCCTGATCGGTCAGCTGGAGCTGGACGCCCTGGTCAAGAAGGCGGCCGAGAAGAAGGCGAAGGACGACCTGAAGAAGGGCATCCTGCCGGAAGATCCCACCCTGCGTCCCGCCTCCGAGACCGGCGCCGTCGAGACGCCCGAGGAGGACGAAGAAGCCGATTACCGCAAGTCGCGCGCCGAGCCCAAGGCCGAGGACGTGTTCGGCAAGTCGACCTATGTGGCCGACGACGAGGACGAGGACGACGAAGACTGAGCGGTTTCAGGACCGAAATGAAAAAGGCCCATTCCGGGAAACCGGAATGGGCCTTTTCTAATGGGCGATCGTCAGTGGAGCCTTGACCTCAACCCCTCTATCTCTTCCTTCAGCCTGAGCTTTTGTCGCTTGAGCTCTCGAAGTCGGGTCGCATCGCTGGCGGGACGCTTGGTCTCTTCCTGGATCGAGCGATCAAGGTTCTCGTGACGGGACCCAAGTTCGCGGATACGGGATTCGATCGCCATGGCTGTCGGCTCCTTGCTGTTGAGAAGGAGAGTGAACACCCGGTGCGCCCCGCTGTCAGATCACATATCGTTGCACGCGGCCCCGCTTGACGTGGCCGGGTTTCCTCCCGTGTCGGACGAAAATTCACCATGCCGGACCTTACGAAGACCGCCGATCGCCCCAGACTGATCGTCGGAATCTCTGGCGCTTCGGGCGTTATCTACGGCATTCGCGCCCTGGACGCCTGTCGCGAACTGGGCGTCGAGAGCCATCTGGTCCTGTCCAAATCGGCGGCCCTGACCCTGTCGCAGGAGACCGATCTTTCGGTCGGCGAGCTCAACGCCAAGGCAGATATCGTGCATCGCGCCTCGGATGTAGGCGCCGCCATCGCGTCTGGATCTTTCCGCACCCTGGGCATGGTCATCGCCCCCTGCTCGGTGCGGACCATGAGCGAAATCGCCAGCGGCGTAACGTCTTCGCTGCTGACGCGGGCCGCCGACGTGGTGCTGAAGGAGCGCAAGACCCTGGCTCTGATGGTGCGCGAGACGCCGCTGCACCTGGGCCATCTGCGCACCCTGACCAAGCTGTCGGAGATGGGCGCGGTGATCGCCCCGCCCCTGCCGGCCTTCTACGCCAAGCCGACCTCGATCGCCCAGATGGTCGACCAGTCGGTGGGCCGGGTGCTGGACCTGTTCGACCTCAACTGGAAGCCCGTCAAACGCTGGGGCGAGGACATCGCGCCCATCACCGGAAAAGAGTGAAAGTTAACGCCATGACGCTCTGGGACTGGGCTCTTGAAGTCTATGCGCGACAGGATGTCGCGGACGCCTGCCTGAACCTGCAGGACGCCCACGGCCAGAACGTGCCCTATCTGCTTTGGGCCGCCTGGGCCGCCGGCGAGGGCCGCCTCGCCGACGCCAAGGCCGCCGCCCGGCTGATGAAGCAATGGGACGCCGAGGTGGGCGCGCCCCTGCGCGGCGTGCGCCGGGCGCTGAAGGCGCCCTTCCCCGCTGTCGCCGATGCGCCCCGCGAAAGCTTCCGCGAAGCGCTCAAGGGCGTGGAGCTGCAGGGCGAGCGGGTGCTGCTGGAGAGCCTGGAGGCGATGAGCGGCCCCGCCAGCGCGCCGCTGGACGTTCTGGAGGCCCTGCTGGCCGCCGCCGCCGCGTCCGGCGATCCGCCGCGACGCTCGGCTCTGGAACGCCTGGCGAAGGCTTTGGCGTGAGGCCCTTTACGCGCCAGCAGCCTTTGCTATCTATCGGGGCTATCTATCGGGTTTGGCGGGCCGGCCAAGGGGAACACCATCCATGACCGATGAACCGTCGACGAACGACGACGATCCGTCGGACGAATCCGATCACGCGATCGAGCGCCGCCTGTCGATCCTGCGCGAGGAGCACCAGGATCTGGACGCCGCCGTCCAGGCCCTGGAAGAGCGCCCCCAGCCCGACATGCTGCAGATCGCCCGACTGAAGAAAAAGAAGCTGGCCCTGCGCGACAAGATCGGCCGGCTGGAAGACATGCTGATGCCGGACATCATCGCCTAGCTTCGAGCTAGGCCGGCAGACGCCCCTTGGCGGTCACCTCGGCCTCCGGCCGCTTGCGCACCACGAACTCGATGGCGCATTCGGTGGTCGGCAGGCGCGTCTGATCAAAGCGCGCGACCCCGTGATAGAAGGTGCTGTTGAGGCACTCCACCTTCTGAACCTCGGCTTGCGGCCCCAGGTGGCGCAGCAGATCCAGCACATTGAGCGACCGCTGGCTCCACGACTGGGGCTTGAAGACGGTGAAGGTCCACTTGTGGTCGTCGTTGAAGGTGCTGGGAAACACGCCCTGCTCGTAAAGGTCCTCGTCGGGGACCATCACCACCATGTGCCCGCCGGGCTTGAGCACGCGCAGCCAGTTGCGCAGGCTGACCATCGGATCGACCAGATGCTCCAGACAGTGGCTGGAATGGACGAAGTCGTAGGTTTCGTCGGCCACCGTTTCCAGGACCTGGCCGTCGCCCTGCGGCAGGTCCCAGGTGTCGCAACCCGTCATCAGCGGAAAGAACGGCTTGAAGCTGGACAGCGGATCGGGCGCGCCGCCGACATCCAGCCCCTGCCCCACGAAATAGTGGCTGGCGAACTTGGGGTCGTGCATCCGACGAACGATCGACTTGGCGCACTCGTGTGTCATGCGGGACCCCTGTGACGAACGCCGTTCATCGCCCAATTCGCCGGGTTTGTCAGTGGGCACCCGTCAGCGCGCCCTGTCAGTGAGTCTGACAGGCCTCCAGCGCCCGGACGCCGCTGAGCAGGCGGGCCGGGGTGATCGGCTTTTCGAGGCGGGCGTCGGCCCAATCGTCCTTGTGCAGGCGTAGGGGATCGATGGCCGAGGCCAGCAGGGTGCAGGTCAGCTTGCCCCGACGCTTGCGGACGGCGCGGATCAGTTCGCCGCCGGTCATGCGCGGCATGTAGAAGTCGGTGATCACCAGATCGGGGGCGAACGCGTCCAGCGCGGCCAGCGCTTCCACGCCGTCGCGGCATACCAGAACATCAAAGCCGGCCTCGCCCAGCGTGATCTCGTAGATCATCGCCAGGACCGGATCGTCCTCGGCGATCAAAATTCGCTGCATTGTCGCGCCCCACACGCCTGACACCAGTCAGGACATCTTTGCTTAACCAACCGTTAAATTGGTAGCGCGGGGCGGCGCGGCGAGTCCCCGGGCAAAACGTCGCAAGACCCTGGGGCGAGCCCCCTGAAAACTGAAACCCTAGACCTGCCTGCGCTTGCGAACGAACATCGCGGCGTCGGCCTCGGCCAGGGCGACTTCCGGATCGGAACCCGGCGCGATCTCGCGCACGCCCCACGAGATGTGCAGCGGGGCCGACCATTCGCCGAACTCCACCGGCGTATCCTGCACGGCGGCGGCCAGGCTGGCGGCCTTCGAGAGGGCGGTCTCCTTGTCGGCCTGGGCCAGGAGCACGGCGAATTCGTCGCCGCCCATGCGCCCCACCACGTCGCTTTCGCGCACATTGGCCAGCAGACGGCGGGCGACCGCCTGCAGGGCCGCGTCGCCGGCCGCGTGGCCAAAGCGGTCATTGACGTTCTTGAAGCCGTCCAGGTCGAAGAACACCACGCTGGCCGGCGAGCCATAGCGCTGGGCGAAGGCGGCCACCCGCTTCATCTCGCGCAGGAAGGCGCGGCGGTTCAGCACCGGGGTCAGCACGTCCTGGTCGGCCTGGAACTGGGCTTCGTTCAGCCGCAGCTTCAGGCGCGAGACCTCGGCCCGCAGGTCGTCGATCTCGGTCATCAGGGTCGAGAGCGCCTCCTGCACCTGGGGCGTCAGGTCGGTCTCGCTCAATCCCAGGAAGGCGGCGCTGTCAGGCGCCTGCGCCTCCCGCACGGAAACCTGGGCCCCCGCACGGGCCAGGGCCCGCTTGCGGATGGCGGCGAAGGGTTCGGTCCGGGCGCCGGAAATCTTCATGGGCTAGGGAATCGCTTCTTGCAGAGCTTCGCCAAGTGTTAACGGGAACCGCGTCGCGCGCAATCGTGACGCGTTTTGGTCGCAGGGACTTAGGGTCGCGCGCCCGCTTCAGGCCCGGGGGCGCCCGTTTCCAAGGCGCGCGTGGCGTTTTGGGCTTGCGCAAATGCAAGTGTCGCGCATACGGGGCGGCTTTCAGGCCCGCCGCCGCCGCCAAGGGGACCTCGACACAGATGCCAAGCAGCACCACGCCGCCGCTCGTCTCACCGCCCGTCGCCATCATCATGGGCAGCCGCTCCGACTGGCCGACCATGAAGGGCGCCGCCGACGCGCTGACCAGCCTGGGCGTCGCCTTCGAGGCGAAGGTGATCTCGGCCCACCGCACGCCGCAGCGCCTGTTCGACTTCGCCAAGGGCGCCCAAGGCGCTGGCTTCAAGGTGGTCATCGCCGGGGCCGGCGGCGCGGCCCACCTGCCGGGCATGGCCGCCTCGATGACCAATCTTCCGGTGCTGGGCGTGCCGGTGCAGTCCAAGGCCCTCAGCGGCCTGGATTCCCTGCTCTCCATCGTCCAGATGCCGGGCGGCGTCCCCGTGGCCACCCTGGCGATCGGCGAGGCGGGGGCCAAGAACGCCGGCCTTCTGGCCGCCCAGATCCTGGCCCTGTCCGATCCGGCTCTGGCTGACCGTCTGGCCGCCTTGCGCCAGGCGCAAACCGACAGCGTCGCCGAAAGCGTCGAGGACTAAACCGCACATGACTGACGCGTCTTTCCCCCTCGTCCCCGGCTCGACCATCGGCATTCTGGGCGGCGGACAGCTTGGCCGCATGCTGGCCCTGGCCGCCGCGCGGCTGGGCTTCGACGTGGTGATCCTGGACCCCGAGGAAAACAGCCCCGCCGGCCGCGTCGCCGCCCGCCAGATCGTCGCCGCCTATGACGACCGCTGGGCCCTCAAGCGCCTGGCCGAGGCCTGCGACGTCGTCACCTACGAGTTCGAGAACGTCCCCGCCGACACCGTCGCCGAGCTGACCGCCCTGGGCTGCGTGGTCGCGCCCGGCGCCAAGGCCCTGGCCGCCGCCCAGGACCGGGTCGTGGAAAAGAGCTTCCTGGCCGAGATCGGCGTGCCCACCGTGGCCTTCGCCGCCGTCCATGACAGCGAAACCCTGACCGCCGCCGTCGCCCGGATCGGCGCCCCGTCCCTGCTGAAGACCCGCCGCGAGGGCTATGACGGCAAGGGCCAGGCCTGGATCCAGCGGGCCGGCGACGCCGAGGCCTCGTTCGAGAAGATCGGCCAGCAGGCCGCCATCCTCGAAGCTCCCGCCGATTTCGGGCGCGAGCTGTCGGTGATCGCCGCGCGCGGCCGCGACGGCGAGATCGCCTGCTATCCGCTGTCGGAAAACCACCACGAGGGCGGCGTGCTGAAGCGCACCTCCGCCCCCGCCAGGGTGACGCCGGCCACCCGCGACCAGGCCGAAACCATCGCCATCCGTATACTGACGGCCCTCGACTATGTGGGCGTCATCGGGGTGGAACTGTTCGAACTGGCCGGCGGCAAGCTGCTGGTCAACGAGTTCGCGCCCCGCGTCCACAATACCGGCCACTGGACCCAGGACGGCTGCGAGGTCGACCAGTTCGAGCAGCACATCCGCGCCGTCGCCGGCTGGCCCCTGGGCCCGACCCAGCCCCTGGCCCATGTGGAAATGACCAACCTGCTGGGCGCCGATGTCGAGGCCTGGAAAAAGCTGGCCGGCGAGCCCGAGACCCGGGTTCATCTCTACGGCAAGGGCGAGGCCCGCCCCGGTCGCAAGATGGGCCATGTGAACCGCCTGCGGCCGCTGAAGGACTGACCCCGCCGTGAGCGAACAAGCCCTGATCGGCCTGATCGGCGGCCTGAGCTGGGAAAGCTCGGCCCAATACTATCGGCTGATCAACGAGGCGGCGCGCGAGCGGCTGGGCGGCGTGGCCTCGGCCCGCACCCTGATGTGGTCGTTCGACTTCGCGGAGATCGAGACCCTGCAGCACGCCGGCCGCTGGCCCGAACTGGCCCGCCGCCTGGCCGACGCCGCCCGGGCGCTGGAGGCCGGCGGGGCCGACTTCCTGGTGCTGTGCACCAACACCATGCACCGCGAGGCCGACACCATCGAGGCGGCGGTCCACATCCCCCTGCTGCACATCGCCGACCCCACCGCCCAGGCGATCAAGACCGCCGGCCTGACCCGGGTGGGCCTGCTGGGCACCGCCTTCACGATGGAGCACGACTTCTATCGCGGCCGGCTGGAGACGCGCCACGGCCTGGAGGTGCTGGTCCCCGACGCCGACGACCGGGCGGCGGTGCACGACATCATCTATCGCGAACTGGTGGCCGGACAGGTGCTGGACGCCTCGCGCGAGATCTATCGCGCCGTGATCGCCCGGCTGGTCGAGCGCGGCGCCCAGGCGGTGATCCTGGGCTGTACGGAGATCATGCTGCTGGTCGGCCAGGCCGACAGCGCCGTGCCGGTGTTTGACACTACCGAGCTGCACGCCCTGGCGGCGGTGGAGCGGGCGTTGCAGGGCGGCGTGGGTGAGCTGACGCGGTAGGTGTCTGCGGTGGGTGGCGAACGGTCGTCCAAGTTTGGCGCGCGGAACTGCCCAATTGCGGACCAAACAGCTGTCAGGGCCTCAGGGAATCGCGCGGCGCGGGCGTTTGAGCCCCAAGAGTTCTGTCACGTCTCGTCGTTCCGCTGCGGAAGAAATCCCGATCTTCAGCCATTTGCCATCGCGATACGTCTCGGCCTCGTCATAGAGCGCCATGAGGCGAGGGCTCAGTGTGTCGCGCCGCGCCTCGGCCTTTTCCCTCTCTGCCGCTCCCAACACGACCACGACCGAGAACGCCCGGTATTCAGGCAGAAACGTGCAGAGAGCTTTGGATTTCTTGTAGCGCAGCGACCAGCCGTGTTTCTTTCCGCCATAAATCCAGTCTGGGACGAATACGCCAGGGTATGAAGCATCGATCCAGTCTCGCAGCGCGCTCCAGTGCTCGAACGCCTCCTGCCCGATCCAGTCGCGGATCATCGCGTCATCCGGCGGCGCGGATTTGTCCTTGAGGCGGTCTCCGACCCGGGGGGAGTGTTCCAAGCTGCTTTCCTCCTGATCGCTGAATCATCTCAGTTACCGCAATGACGGGAACGGGCTGAATCGAGCCATTCATCTTGTCGGACGCCAATGACGGCAACAGGTCGAAGCGGACCAGTGGGCCTCCACAGGGGCCTTAGAAATCGATCACCACTGACGGCGCGCTACGCCGCGCCTCCCCATGGTGCACAGCTTCGATATTGTTGCCGTCGGGATCGAGCACGAAAGCGGCGTAGTAGCCTGGATGATAGGTCCGCTCGCCCGGCGCGCCATTGTCGCGTGCGCCGTGGGCCAGCGCCGCCCGATAGAAAGCGTCGACTGTCGCGCGGTCCTTGACCTGAAAGGCCAGGTGGTGCCGGCCTGTCGGGGCGCCCTGGCTCGCCGCGCTTTCTGGCGAGGACACAACGAGTTCATCAGCCCAGAAATAGCCGTCGGCCGTATCGATGACGGGAATCTCCAGCACGTTCAGAACAGCCGTGTAGAATTCCCGACTGACCTTGAGATCACGGACGACCAGTTGGAGGTGGTCGATGAGCCGGCCGCGATGCAGCTGTGTCGTCCCTATGGCCATCTAGCCTGCCTCCGTTGCGGCGCGAAAACCTCGAATTTGTCCGAGTTTCGAAATGAGATGTGTAGCGCCGCAACATGGGGATCTTCGCAAAGACTGCATTGATCATTCGCAAAGCCATCATCCGCCCAGCTCGACCGGGCAATCTGCTCTCTACCGTTCGCAGAACCTCAAACCAACGGCTTTCAAGCGTCCGTTTAGCTCTTCACCGCCAGCAATTGTCGGCCGCCGGCGCCGGCGGCGGACATCGTGATCGTCCGCAATGAGTGGTGGGCTAAAGCGGTCTTTGGCTCATTGCCAACAAGCGGACGCGTCCCGCGACCCGCTCATCTTTAAATCTCTTGGAGGCTGCAGCGTGCCGGTCTGTCCAGGTTGGTCCGCCGACACCGGTCTTCGACCGGCCGCTCCGCGGCGGCCCGCAG
>CAYRTE010000043.1:0-40430 GCA_964427205.1 uncultured Caulobacter sp. | reverse complement strand
CCGCATCAAGAGGCCGGACACACGTCAGCACCTCGACGACGCGCTCAACCGCTCTCAGAATCTTCTTGCATCCGCTGGGGCGTCCACACACACGACTTTAGAGATGGCGCCCGACGGCGAACAACGACCGTTGGCGCACGGCGCGTTCCCGTGATCTGTCTTGGAAGAGAAGCCGTTTCGAGCAGCTGGCCGCTAACACAATGATCGAATTGGTGACGAGCCAGGCTGAAAGCGACCGCGCGTTTCGGCGATGGGCCGAGGTGCTGGTCGAGAGCGGCGTTCCTTCCGGCTATGGCTGGATCATCGAGGGATCAGGAGTGTTTTTCAGCCGCTACGGTCAAGGCGTGCCGGGAAAGATCGTCGATCAGGTCATGCTTGGCACCGACCAAAAGTTTGAAAGCGGTGTCGTCAAGGTCGTGCTGCCCAACGTGTCTCAACGCGATAAGGGCAGGCTGACCGTTATCGGTCGCGTTGGAGACGGGCGGCTGCTGTTATTGCGCGAGGGGCGTTTGCAGAAGAACAGCCTTTCCCGCGCGATCCGCGCGGACTTTCAGGCCCTGTCTGGTCTTGAACCCGTGGATCTAAAGGTGGGCGGTGTCTCCTCCGCGCGCTCTTGGTACGTTGTCGCCGATCTGAGCGACACCCCAGATGACATCCTCGCCCAGACCGCGAGCTTCGCTGTGGCCTGTACGTTGGCCCGTTCAAGAGCGGGTGGCGGCAAGGCGGATCCCGAGCCCGAACCCGATCAGTCCCCCGCCTTGGGCAGAGACGAGCAGGGCCGCATCATCACCGTCGAGCGGCAGGGCGGAAGCGCGGAAATCTGCGCGCTGCAGGGGTTTGTCTGGCAGGCCCTGAAGGCGGCTCTCGGTGAGAGCTTCACTAAGCCCAAGCGAAACGGCTTCGAGGTCGACGGGGTGGTTGAGACTGCCAATCTGCTGATCGAGATTAAGACGGGCGTGTCGGCCAAGGACGTCTACGAGGCCGTGGGCCAGCTGATGCTCTATCCGTCGATCATTGGCCTGAAAGCCGGGCTCAGGCCTGCCTTGTTGGTGCCCGATAAGCCGTCCCTTCGGCCGCGTCTGGCCGCCGCGCTCGCGACCGTCCCGATCGAGGTCTACACCTACGCGGTTGGCGGTTCGGATAAGGCACCGAAGATCGCCTTCTCGAAGGCCTTTCTGGATCGGTGTCGCAGGGCTTCGTCCGCCTAGGGAATGAACGCGGGTGGATGGCTGGCGCTTCGCCTAGTCCGGATCACAGACCAAAGGCGCTGGCCAGGCGCGATATGGCTTCGCCCGGCGCCAGCTTGACGTTGAAGTCGGACGGCTTGAAGGCGTCGTCCTTGGCCACGGCGTCCAAGAAGGCGCTCATGTCGGCATGGATCGCTTCAGGCAGAGCCTGGACTTCACCCTCCGGCAGCAGCTGAAGGACGCGGAAGACGTCGTTTCGATGCTTCCTGACGTCCTTGCTGTCGATAACCTCGCCCTCCGCCTTGCGCGCCGCAAGGTCGAGATAGGCGCGCGCCTTGAACGGAATGATCGCCGCCTCGCCCAACAGCGGCAGGCCGTCAACCAGGCGCGAATTCCCGCGCAGGAAATCGTAGTAGCCGCTGTCGAGCAGGATCGCCGACAGGCTGGCGGCCGCTTCGTCGATCGGCAGCGGCGTCAGTTGGCTGCCGGGCGCCAGGTCGATCCCTTCGGGCGCCCGCGAGAAGAGTTCGATCATCTGCGGATAGTCGGCCGCCGTCGGGCGCTGGAACCGATAGAGCTTTCCGCCATCGGCCCTCTCGCGACGCTCGTAGCCGCCCGCCTCGATGAAGGCCCAGAAGGTCTCGACGAAGCCGGCGTCGAGAAGTTCGACCAGCAGCACCACGTCGAAGTCCTTGGTCAGACGGAAGCCCAGACCGGCCTCCTCCATCAGCTGTTCGCAGGCCACGCCGCCGACCAGCACATACCGATCGGCATAGTCGGCGAAGTGGGCTCGCCAACGGTCCAGGCCTACGACCACGACATATTCTCCAAGAGCTGATCGGCAGCCTGCGCGACACGTTCGTCGGGATGATCGCGCGTACTCAGGTAAAGGGAGAGCTCGTCGACGACATTGCTGGTGCTCAGCGCCGCCGGATCGTAGCTCCAGGTCTCGATCTCGTCGCCAGCAGGATCGCCGGGGTCTCGCGCGATCAAGCCGTGGTCGCGGACCAGTTGGGGCCAATTGGCCGCGGCGACGGCGAGACGCTGGACGCGCGAATGGGCCAGCGGGGTGTACAGCGCCAGGGCGCTCTCTCCTGCCACCTTGCCGGGGAAGGTCTCTGGAAAGGGTATGCCGACGGTCCTCACCTTGCGGACGGGCGACTGCAGCCGGGGTGCGGCGACCTGCCAAAGGTCCAGCCCATGGCTTAGGAAGGTCAGCACTCTCTGCTTGCCCATGCGTGGGGCTTCGGCGACGCCGGCCGCCTCCAGCTCGTCGAACGCGCGGCTCATGCTCATGGTGGCCACGCCGTAGCGGCTCGCCAGCGCAGTCGCGCTCGGCGCTTCGGTCTCACGCATAAGCAGCGCGCCCAGGATGACAAGCTGGCTGGTCGGCGAAAACTTTTCCACCTCATGCACCGGCGCTCGTGGCGCTCGCTCGCGTAAGTCCAGCAGCGCGTCGGGGACATAGAGCTGGGCCCCAGGCACCATAAACGCCAACCGCCGCTTGAGCAGGCCCAGCCGTCGCGATGGCGACAGGGTTTCGAAAACCAGCACGACCGTCTGTGTGCTCGAGCGGTCCTTGACCGCCTGGACATGGCGCGCCAATTCCTCGGCCGAGGCCTTCGAAGCCGCGCGTAGCGCCATCAGCACACAGGGGCGTTCGAAGATCTCGGCGCGCCAAAGGGCGTATTGATCGGCTATGAAATAGGGTAAGCCAGCGGGCGCGTCTGGGGTGACCTGGGTAGCCGCGCCGAAGCTCTCCCGGAGGTAGGCCTCAGCCTTCTCCGCGAGCCGGTGCTCCCACTTGCTCTTCCACATCCGTAACATCGCCTACGAACTTAACATCACTAGTGTTATCTTCAAGTGTACTGTTATCGAAACAGGGATCGGCGGGCGCTTCGAGCCCACGTCTTGATCGCCGGACCGAAGGCAAGAGCGCCCATGGACGTGAATTTCTTCCTGAACCAGCGGACGGCCTTCATTCGCGGCTTCTTCGACGCGGCGATCGTGGGATTTCTGGAGACACAGCGCCGGATCGATCAAGCCGAGCCGCCATTCGACAACCCGCCCTACAGTGAAGACCCTGAACCGGCCTACTTGGCCGAGTGGATCGACGCCGGCACTGGCGCGGAGTTGGTCGCCCAGGCCTGCGTATCGCTCCTGTCCGATACCCTGAAGCTCTACTTCAACACACTGCGGAAGGAGATTCGGTTCATCTTCGACAAGCGGGAGAAGGCGCTCGCCAAAAAGAGCTTCGTGCGGGCCTACCAAGCCGCGCTCGGCGAGATCCTGGAAACCGATTGGTCCGATTGCCCGGTCAGGTTCGATATCATCGAGCAGGTCGTGCTGGCCCGAAACCTCAGCCAGCACGGCGGCGACCTGACCTCATTCCGAGTCCCTCACGACGCCCGCTCGTTGCGCCGACATCCCGAACCGCTATTCGCCAGCAAGGCGGAGTGGCGGGCCTGGCAAGAGAGCGGCGGCGGGGACCTCTCGTTCCTTATGCCCGCCGTCCACATCACGCGCGAAGCGCTGTTTGCCGCCATCGACGAGATCGACCAGCTCGGCGAATGGATCGACGGACGCCTCGACAAGGCTTTCGCCTGGCGCCGTCGACAAGTCGCGCCCAATCCCGAGGCGGAGGTCTACGGGCTGCTGGCGGCGGCCCGCTCGGCCCTGGACCTTAGCCGAGACGCCCTGGCGCTGTTCGAAGAGCGACGGCCCGAGATCATCGATCAAGGCGAGGCGAAGGGGCTGGTCATCGACGGCCGGCGCATGGAGCTCTCCGTCGGCGGACCGCTGACCGCCCGAGGCCTGCTTGGTGCCCAGGCCTTTGTGTCCAACCTCGTCGTCGTTGAAAATTGTGTCGCCAAGCTCTCGACGCTTCCTGGTCTAAAAGCTGAACTGAAGACCCGGGCGAGCACCGCGCTGAACGCGATCAAGAAGGTCGTGGATCGCCAAGTGCGAAACACCGCCGAGCACGTCGAAGATCGCGTCGTGGCTCGCGCGGATCAGGGCCTGATCTCGAGTTCGATCTTCGAGCCGGATTTGCTGTGCTCGACGCGCCTGGACGGCTCGGTCGGCGCCGTCTCGATCAGTCGGGCGACGCTCGATGCGGTTGGCGATGCACTCGACTCGATCTTCTGGACAACCGGCGCTCGGGCGGCCGCCACGGTCGAGGCGGTCCGTGACCATCGGAGGACCATTCCGCCTTGACCGCTGAAAGTCCGGTGAGGGTGGGAAGCGGACGCTGGTTCGTCACCAGTCAGCTATCCCGAAACAGAGATCACCTTGGCGACGGTGCGTCCGATCGGGACGGGCGAGCCGGTCAATATCTATGGACCAGCGCTCTACGTTTGGGCCGACATCCAGACCAGCGTCAAACAATGGCTGGGCCATCGGGTCATCGGGCCTTTTCTCTATCACCTCAAGCGCCTTGAGCGAGCATGTGTCCAGTTTTCTGAGATCTGTACGCCAGTGGCGACGATTGACGGCCGTCTTCGGGCTGAGAGGTTTGGGCTCTCACGCATGCCCGACGAAATTTCCCATCGGTATGCTGGGCGCATGGGCTGGAAGGTGGGCGCAGATCCTGACGGGAAGCTCTTGCCAGCAGTCTATATCGGTCGGGCCGATGAGGTTTTGAGGCGGCGCGCGGGTATGGAGAACGATCATCGCCCGTAGCGACGCATCCACGTGTAAGCCTCGGCGCGGACAGTTTAGGGATGGAGGCGCCGTCGGATACGCGCCTCCGTGTCCTCCCTGCCGGCGTCGGCGGCGTACATGTCGGCGATCCGATGAAGCACCTTTCCCATAAACAGATAGTCGCCAGACACGGCCATAGCCCAATCGCGATACTGGGCTTCCAAAGTGCGCTCCTGACCGCCACCGACGCCGCGCCATACAGCACCGCGCTTGTTGAAGACGCCGACTCTCAGGCCTTCTGCTATCTCCGCCGTGCCGATGTCTTCCAGAACCTCGCGGACAGCCTCACACGGCCAGACGTCGTCGGCTCCTTTTGGAGACTTCGCTAGCAACTGACCAATCAAGCTATCGGCCACCGCCTCGCGCGAAACCTCCTTCGCCGAGGCGCGCACATCGAGCAGCCATTCGCGCAACTTGGCCTGGTCCACGCTGCCGTCGTCTTGCATCCCCGGTGTGCGCTTCGCATGGGTTAGGAGTGAATAGGCCGCCGTTGCCAATGCCTGAGCTTGATCAGAGTTTTTCTTTTGCCATTGAGGCGGATCTTCGCCGCCGTCGCTGCGCTTGAAGGCCATAACCAGTGCTTCAAGAAACAACTGAGGCGACTCGCTAAGGCGTCGTTCCAGATTTGGGATGCCATGACGCGCGTGATCCAGTGCGCTCAGGAAGAGGAATTCCAGGCGCGCGAGATCATCAACGGTGGCATCTGGCCTCTTGCCCAATTCATCCAGCGCATCGGAGATTTCATGAGAGGATAACCGGTAGTGATCGTTCGGTTCGGCTGGATTGGTGCCGGCTTCGAAGATCAACCGCTTCAAGTTCGCCGTCGTCACATGTTCAAAGTCCATATGGACCGCACGGAAAGCCGCTCTGGGCCGATCAATTTCCAGAAACTCATCAACGATGCGATTGATTTCCTCCGGCTCTTGTCGCCCCCATCGAGGAACCACGTCGCGCCAGTAGGATTTTCTGACCTCTTCGGGAAGAGAATCGATCAACTCCCAAGTTTCAGCGGTAAATGGCGCGTATTCGAGGATTCGCGAATATTTTGCAGATTGGATATCGGCATTGTTTTGAAATTTATCGACGAATTTCAACAACAATGCGCGCCGATCTGCTGCCTCAAGCCTTCCCAAGAAGCCTGCTACGCAGCCATTGAACTTTACTTCTTGCGGGTCGCCGACTTTGGAGATCATGGCCTCAAGGAATTTCTCGCGATCAGAGAGATCATCCAGAACGTCGGCAAGAAGCCATCCGATCGTACCAGCGGCGTCTCCAGAGAGCAGCAGCCTCGCAACGCCTTCTATGCCGGATTGCGCCCATATCTGTCGGAGGACGTCACGGCGAAGATTGGCGATCCGCTCATCGCGCTCACGCCAATCGAGGTCGTCATCGTCGAGTTCGTCTGCGGACTCTTCAACCCATTGGGTCGCAAATAGCCACTGATTCTGAACGACGAGGTCAGCAGGGCATAGAAGCTCGAATGCCGCTTTCGCGTCGGCTCGCATCGCCGTTTCGCTACCATTGCGCATTCCGCGCCTTGTCATCGTGCTGCGGCGAATTCTCTCCCGCAGCGTCGCCTTTGCATCGTCATCGGCGGTGGATTTGGCCCACTGTTTTACGAGCGCCCAAACCTTCTGCCGATCCTTCGCCGTCATGGCGCCGAGACCATCGATTAGATCGCCGAGCGTTCTTTCGTTGTGCGCTGGCCAGCCCAAGGCAAGATCGAGCGCGTGACGCGCCATCGCGTAGATCTCGGAGCCGTTGACGGGCCTTCCTGCGCCGGCCGCATCATTCCGCCACCGCGGACGATGGTTGTAGTGACCGATGCGTGAGCCGTCATCGAACTGAGCATGGCAAATCTTCCAGCCGATTTCCGGATTCCGTTTCACAAGGAAATCGAGCGCGGCAATACGCTGTTCAATCGTGGCGGCGGTTTGAGGCATCCAACATCTGAAAATCGAAGCCAATGTATTATCTGGTCTATTAACCCAATTGTCTTCGACTTTGATCTTCGCGAGTTTGCTCGTTACCGCGATCACCCTCGTTAGTAGCTGAGGGCTCCAGGCCAAATTTTCGAGCGCCCACAACAAACCTGTTCGCGGACAAGAAGAAAACACCCCAGTACCGGCGGATTGCATTAGAGCTAGTATTTTAGGGTCTTCAGAAGACAGGTCGGTTTCGAGAACGTCAAGAAACGTATTCGGCGCTGCCTCAGCATAGCTGGGCAGGTCATCTTGCTGTGATTGCCAAGTCAGTGCGTCAATTGGCGTTAGAAGGTCTCGAATTATCCAAGCCACCTTGGCCTCAATGTCGAGGCCGGTTCTCTCTCGGAAAAGGCTATTCCCGTGAACCGCAAGGAGGACGAGAGTTTCGCACAGTCCTTGGCGCAAGACGCCTGAGTGTTTTCTCGTTTTCCCATGGATGCCCGCCATCCAGCGGTCGTCCAAGGGCAAATCAAGCGCAGGATCAGCTTCCGCCAGGACTAAGCGCGAGACCTCGAAAAAGCGCTCAAGCTCGGCCCGTGTGATGAAATGGTGGATGGCGTAGAGCGCATCCAGTTTCGACACCACGCCACGAAAGCTTCCCGCCGACCATACAGGCGCTTGCTCTTTCAGCAGTAGTTCGGCGACCGACCCCTCAATGTCGTCGTGGGTTCCTGCGGCCAATTCTTCCAAGATCGCCTGATCCGCAGATGCGCGGCTATCCCAGGCGCCGACGAGGACGAGAGGGATCAGCGCCTTCGCCGTTGGCGCATCGGCAGCCCAAATGGGCGTCTTGATCGCGGGGATGGATGAGAGGCGACGGCGGAGGACGGTAATTGAGTGCCCGGATTCATGTTTCAGTCGCTCGACGCGATCATCCGCAAGACCCATTGCTTCAAGGCCGGCCCTGAACGTCTCGTCGCTGAGCAAATCCAGCCTGATATCGGGGTCGCCCTCAATCGCATTTCGGCGTGTGACCACGACAGTATGTTGTCGACGATGGATTCCTGCCGATTCTAGCTCGGCATCCACCGATGCGACGATAGCGATGAAACCTGAAGACGCCTTGGTCGCACGCTCCAAAGCATCGGCGGATTTCAGAACAACGGCTTTGTCTGCAAGGTTGAGTTCGGAGACCTTCCCAAATTTGAAAGCGCAGCACAGATAGGCGACAGCCTCCTCGATGGAATCTCCCACTACTGTGAACGGCCTCTCAGGCTCTTGGGAAAGCCATTTGGCGAGCAGCGTATCGCCATCGGCGACGGCGTCGGCGAAAAGCTTCTCATCCAGAATGGGGTCTGTGACTTCCGCCCATTTTTTCCAAGCCGTTTCAATGGATTGGATCTGGCTTAGCCCTAGCGGTAGAAATTCGCCAAGCCAGGTTTGTGCTGGAACGGATTGCTCAACCCACTGCTCAAGATCGCTGGCGTCATAGGCCCTGACGTCCTTCCACTCGGAAAGCGCCCTCCTGGCAGATGCCCATTCATCCTTCCCACCCCAGTTCCGCGGCGTGACGAAAACGAATGTCATCGCCTTCCGCGTTTTGAGCGGAATTGATTTGGTCCGAGCCGCATAGTCCTCCCGCGCCTTGTCGGCTGCGTCCTTGTTGCACCCAAATTCCCAGCCGGAACGCCCGAGCGGCACCCAAGGGTTGGCGTCCGTGGCTTCGACCTCTCCATCCCATCCAGGCCGCTGCGAGTTATCGAACGCCGGAAAGTTGGATTTCGTGATCTTTGCGCCTGTCGTTGTCGCCAGCTTCCTCAGCAAGGCTGGCAATTGAGCGCGGGCGTCGAGGTGATCAGACCATGCCTCGATTTGCATCGCGGTGATGTTCAGGAAACTCGGTGCATAAGCCCTGACGGCAATGGCGGGGGCCTTGGTCTGCGCCAGACTGCGATCATATTCCGCCTGGAGTTTCAGCAAATCTTCGCTGTTGGCGCCGAAAGCCTTTTCGATCCTGAGGGCCATTTCGGACGACAGGGCCGAATTACCGTTCAGCAAGTTCGATAGCGCCGGCCGCCCCACGTTCAGCATCTTTGCGGCAGTGCTCACGGTCAGCCCCTTCGGGAGCACGGCTTGGCGGATATGTAATCCAGGATGAATGGCATCAGTCATCGCGCACCTGTATCGTGTAGCGCTACAGGGTACATGACTGAGGCCTTTGCGCAACAGCTGCTTGCATACTGGCACCAGGGACCGTGGCCAGCCTGAGGAGCAAGCGCTCGCTGAAATATTTGCAGTGGGTGCGGTCGAATGGACTTAACGGGCCGCGGTTGAAAGGCGCCGGAACGCCTGCGTCGCTTCTAGGGCTGGGCCAATCGCTAGAATTTGGGCCAAAGCGTCCGCCAACCCGTGGGGGATCACTGAGCCATCTGTGACACCGACCGTTCTGTCCAAGAGGGTCAGTAGCGCCTGTGCTTTCTCTGGGGAATTGATGCTGGAGAGTTTTGCCGCCCCGGCCTCATCTTCTCCGTAAAGCCCGTATTCCAAGAGGGACCAGCAGTCGAATGGCACTAGGAACCGTTCGATAACACCGACCGCTTCAGCAAAGGCCTCGCCAGATGCGGCAGGAAGATCGGCAAGGGCGCTGCTGATGCCAGGAGTTGAAAGAGACCTCTCCTGCGGCCAGATCTCACGCATGAACGGTCCGGCCGCTTCACGGAAGTATCGCTCATGAGGGTCTTTCGTATTGTCCCGGACAAAGCGCTGTACTGCTTCGGCGGCATGCGCGCGCACCTCGTCGTCAAGCGCGCGAAGGAGCTGCTGAAGGCGGGGGAATGGAACTGGCTGGTCGCGCTTGGCATAGATCGCGTGCAAGCTTTCAACCACGATTGAAAAGACGAGAGACTTGCGGGTTTCACGCCCCAATGACGGCTCTAGCGCCTGCTTCAGAAGGTTTTCGCCGAGCAATTTTATTGTGGAGGCCGGAACGCGGCGTCGCGCCACCGAACGCCAAAGCGGAGCCGATTCCGGTGCGCCTGGGGTGAGTGCGGGTAACAGATGGGCGTCGGTCCAGGCCGGGTCCGCATTCTGAAAAACGCTGAGAAACTCGATCATTCGATGCTTGGCAATCAGGCCTGAGCGACCCGGAGTATCGATGATCACGTCGCGCATAACCCGCGCCTTGGCACCTTCGGCAAAGGGCTCTGCGCCCTTCTCGGTAGCTCTCCAGGCCGCTAGGAAGACACCGACCAATTTGCCGGCCGAGGTGTTGAGCGTGTCGAGATCCATGGGTTCGCGGTCATCGCCCCCACGTGCGACGACTCCCAGATCGAGTTCGTCCTCTTGCGGGGCCTCGGCATTGGTTGCTTCGACAGCGATCGGCCAGATTTTCGACCAAACTTGCAGGCCTTGAGAGTCGGCTACAACCTCGTCCTCCCATACCGAAAGCCAATTGCAGATGCCGCTTACGGCATCTGCAATAGCCTGGTCGGTCAGGCCCGCCAGCAACACTAGCACCCTGCTTGCTTCCGCAGGGACGTCGCGATCGATGCGAGGGAGCACTTTAATCGGCGGGTTCTTAGGTGAATGACTCCAGCCAAATGTCTCCCACACTGCGGGGAACGCACTGCCGCTCTCCGCCGAGGTTTCAAGATCGCTCAGCACAAGCAACGTATTTTCGTGCTCCCGAGTCCAGGCGCGCGCGCCGTCGGCAGGGTCATCGTCCCACCGGGCGGGCGCCGCAGTAAGGGCGGCCTGCAATGCCCGAAGACGGGCCTCACCGCTCATTTCATTATATCGGTCATCAGAAACGGCGTGATGAGACCGGACCTCCACGCCGGCGAGGAAGCCCTCGTTGATTGCGATCGGAGCCGCGAGATCTTCGAACTCTCCGACGTTCGCCGCTAGCCAAGTCGCCCCTTTCGGAGGCAGTTCCGAGCCGCTGACTTCGATGCGGCGAAGTTCACGAACGCTCCAGTACCTGAGTGCTCGTTCCACCCTTTCGTCGTCTGATTCACGCCCCCACTGGCTTCTAGGCGGCCCCTTGATGAGCCGGGTAATAAGGACGGCCTGCCGATCATTGCTAAGCCCCCCAAAGCGCCGAGCGCGCAGCTCGGCAATCTCCGGATATTTATGTAAATCCCAAAACTGGGTCTGATCGAGATCGGTCAGAAACGCCCCAACATCGTCGGCCGACGCCAACTGTTCACTGAACGCCAGGGCAGCCCAGAGGCGCTTGAAGATCGGAGACCGATCACCACGCCATCGACTCAGAAATGCGAGACCTTCAGGGGGGGAAACCTCCGCCAGCCTGGTGACGACGGCATGGAGCATTTTCGTGCAGCCAGCGATGCCCCTGCCGTGTTGATCAGGATCGCTTCGCTCTTCTCCGGGACGGTCGGCATGGTACACGCACCGCACTTGCCCAAACGCCCAAAGCTGGGTCGCGCCGTCCCAACCAAGACGCTTAGCGGTGTCCAGGGCGCTCGCAAGCGCGCCCTCCAGGGACCGCGCAAATCCAGCTAAAAATGCCGTCTCAGTGATCGCAGCTATGCCCCAGGTGGCAGGAGCCACGAGTTCATTGCTGGTCAGGCTTGCGGATAAAACATGAGAAACCAGTCGTGGGCGCTTCGGGATTTTCCGCCGACTTAGGTCATCCTCGGTCCATGCCCCGAGGTTTAGACGCGGTGCCAGCAGCTCCACTGCTTTGGCGACTAAGGCACCCGATCGCTCCCCTTCCGCTAATCGTCGCTTGAGGCGGTAGGCCTCCGTGCTCGACCGTTGTTTAAGCGGCTGGTCCCAAAATTCCTCTATCAATCGCCATACGTCACGCCATGGCTCAGCCAGCTTTTCGGACGTCCGATCAAGTACGGCGAGCAAAGCCAGGCGTTGAACGGTGTCGTGGGAGGGCAATCGCAACGCCCACTGAACGGTCGCGCGGCTTTCCAACCGGCCCTCAATAAAGGCGGCGGAAACTGAAAACGCAGCTCTATCTGCATCGCTCAAACTGATCTGGCTACGCCAGGTCATAGGGTCTCCTTGGCGATCACCGTGATGGCGTCCAGCCACCCGAGATCGGCGCCTGAGTTCGAGGAGAGGGTGGCCAGCCGCTGGCGTTCATTTGAGTCGCTGCGCCTAAACAGGTGGTCGAATAGGTCACGATCTCGGTCCGGGCTCTCCTGGCGCAACGTTCGAACTATCCGGCGGATCTCCGCATCGACGATGGATCTCTTGCCATTGACGGCCGACAGGTCGGCCCACCGTTCCAGCGAACGCCCCAGGGCGGCATGTCCGTCTGCTCGATCGTAGCAAATCGGAGTTATGCCTCTGCCCTTCCAATCCTCAATCGTCACTGATTCAGGAGGGTGAGGGCCGCCTATGAAGGTGAAGCGCTCCTTTAGATCGTCGAAGCGCGAGCCGTCCGCCGCGACCGCATTGAGTAGGTAGCGCATCGGCGGATCGTTGGCGCTGTAACCGACCAGAACGATGTGAAAAAGCCGGGCGGCGTCATAGATGAAGTCGGGAATCGCGCGACGGCGGAGATAAAATTCTCCGAAGTCCTGGTCCGAGACGATGAAGTCCGCCAGCCGCGCTGGGTCTGGATCAAGCGCGCCATGGATGTGAAAAACGCCGGAGAATTCTAGCCGGTGGGTTGGTCGTGGGATGGCGTCCAGAGCGTATGTTTTGACCCGAGGTCGGGTCGCAGCTTCCAGCAGCAAGTCGAAATTTGTCGTAACGATCGTGGTCGCGCCGCCGCGGTCGGCTAGGCGCATGAGCGACTTATGGAGAGCCGCGGGCGTACCACCGGCTTCGCGAAGAAGCTGATCTATCGCGCTTCGAACGGTCGAGGTACGGGCGCCGACACCGTCCATTCGGCGCTCTAGCATCCCAAGGGCAACGTCATAGTCGCCGGCTATGAAGCGCTGTACTTCGGCGCTCTGCTGGGCCGTCAGGTTGGTGCAATCGGCCTGAAATTGATTGGATACGCCCCTTGGAACCGCAGCGAGCACCGCGTGCGTCGCAGTGTCGATACGTTCGTAAGTTTGGACGACGAGGCCGCGAAAATCCGGCAGATTCGATGCGGCCGAGGTGCCTGCGCCGGTAATAAACAGCACCTGGCCACGCGCATGTGCGAGGAGCAATCGCTCGGGAATGGCAGCGCAATCAGGGCCAAACGAGACCAGCCGATCCGAATTGTAGCTTGGGGAGTTCGCCGTTTTTTTCCTCCCACAACTCGCACTTTGTGCGACGTCCCAACAAAGCCATCTAACCGTACGTTGCGCCCAGAGCAGGCGCAACGGCAGAGGTTGGGTGGCGTATGATTGGCTTGCAAGACGTCGTGGAGTTGCAATGGGAAATGGTCGTTGTGCGGGTTCCCACCCGTTGCGGACATTGGCTGACCGTCACATGGTCGCGAAATGGCTGAACCGCTCCTCACCTTCTACCTGCTGAGCGTCACGTACGATCTCAACTGCTTGACGCTGCTTCTTGGAGACGGGGCGGACCGGCCCCTAATCGAGGTCTCGTTCTCGCCGCCCCGCGCGTTCCGGACCTACGCAGAGAGTGACTACTGGCACTATCTGAATGCGTTCAAGGGCAGACCGCTGGTCTATACGGCGGACGCCGGATGCGGAGTCGAGCTAAGTATCGACGCCCCCTATCTGCTCGACTATCGCGCCAATGCCCGCGCCCAAGAGCCTGAGGATACTTTCTCCTGCCTTGTCAGGACGCCGGATCACTGCGTCGAAGTTATCTGTTTCGAGGAACCCGCGCTTCGGCGTTTCTGATGTCCGCTACCCACCCTGAACAGACGATGGGAAGGTCCGCGCGACCGGGTTTGTCTATATCGGTGCATTCCCCAATTTCGGGGCCAGAGTCCACCAGAACAGACAACTGCTGAGGGTGATTTGAGCCAGCCTTAGCGGTGTCCACAAAGGATGGATAGACTGCGCGTCAGACGGTGCCGGAGATACAATTGAGCAAGCGGTTCAAGGAGCTGACATGCGCCTATTGCGGCGAACCCGGCATCAGCTCGACCGGCGATCATGTCATCCCCCGCCAGTTCATTCCGAAGCATCTGCGCGGCGATCTTCCTCAGGTACCGGCCTGCGCGCCCTGCAACAACGCCAAGTCGATCGACGAGCACTATCTGGCGACGGTGCTGCCGTTCGGCGGCAACCACTCCGACTCGTCGGCGATGCTGGAACGTGACGTCCCGCGTCGGCTGGAGAAGAACCAGAAGCTCCATCGGGCGCTCGCAGAGGGCCAAGGCCGCATCCGTCTCAACGAAGGCGGCGAGATCGCGGAGGCCATGGCCCTGCCGATCGAGGCGGAGCGGATTACCCGGTTTGCTCGGAGAGCCATCCAGGGCCTCCACGCCCACCATTGGGGGCCAATCCCAAAAGGTACATGGGTTGGCGCCGGCCAACTCGCGCCGGCTGGCGTCGAGTTCCACCACAAGCTGATGCACATGAGCGGCATTCGGTTGCGCGGCGACATCGGCGGCGGCCTGTTCAGCTACGCCGCGCTGCGTTCGTTCGAGCCGCCCTACATCAGCGCCTGGTGGTTGCGGCTGTTCGGCGGGGTGCTGCTGGCGGGTGATCCGGCGATGCCCGAATACGGCACCCGCGACCTCTACGGCATGGTCAGTACCCTGCCGCATCCCGAGATGTTCCCGGACTAGCCTTAGTCCGCTTGTGCGATAAACTGCATCTTCCCTCGGAAGTTTCGGTCGAGTCGCAGGTCAAGCAGATGGCCCGCCGCATCCCGATTGATCGTGGCCTCCGTGCCTAGCTCGGCATTCGCGTAGGCGACCCATCGCTCGAAGGTCCAAGTGGCCACTTGGCGCGCCACGACGTCCTTGGCGTCGTGGGTGATGTGCCTGGCGTGAAGTGGATGCTGCTCGGGGTGGTAGAGGTCGAGCGACTGGCAGGCGACGAAGTCGAGGCTGCGGAAAGCTCCTCCTTTCCATTCCTTCTTCACCTTGCGCTCCACGAACCGATACAGCAGGTCGGTCGGCAGGTTGTAGTCGCCGGTGTTCACTAGAAACGCGGCACCGAGTTGACGCTTCCCCGTGGTCGGCAAGAGCGCTGCGGTCTCGCGAATCTGCCGATTAGCTTTGGTCAGGGCGGCCGGAATCTGGGGCCAGGACTTGTCGTAGAAGCGATGCCACTGTTTGGTCGTCAGGCTTTCGGGACCAATGGTGATCTTCCCCGGCCCCTTGTCCTCCCAAGTCCGGATCATGCCCTTGGCGTGGAGGTCGCCAAAGTAGGCGGACGTGCTCTTGGCCGCATCGTATTTGTCAACCTGCTTGAGCTCGACCACCAAGCGCCAGTCGTCACCCTCGAACACGTAGTCGGCGTTGTTGGCGCCCGGTGGCGGCTCGACCAACTCCACGACACGGCACCCTCCGGCCCAGGCGACGTAGTCGTCGAACACAGACTCGTAGTCGGACGCCCGGCGCTCGACGGTCGGCATGGCCATGAGGCGTCGCAGTTGGCCGCTCATGCCAAAAAATGCCCCTGACCGACCGCTTCAGTCCGATTCTCCATGCTTCAATGCTAAACCTGAACGAAACAGCTTGAGAGCCACACAACGATGTTCGGTGCCAATCTCAACGAGCTGGGCGTCCCGGTCGATCACGACAAGGAGCCTCAGTCCGACAACGGCATGTCCGCTGTCGCCCCGATCGACGTCATTTTCCGCAACCACCGGGCTCGCCTGGTGGCGGAGATCACGCGATTCCCTGTCGTACTGGGCTGTGTTGCTTGGCTGACCGACACCGTCGTTCTGGAAGTGCTGGCCAAGTGCCGCCACGTTAGCATCGTTGTGCAAAAGGAAGACTTCCTACGCCCCGACCTTGGACAGACGAGAGCGCAGAGCTTGCGGCGTCTTTACGACGCGCTGCCGTCGCCGCTGTTGCGATATGCCCTGCCGGGCGGCGTGTCCTCGTTGAACTACGCGGGCGATCCCAGTATCGCCGCCGTCCGCTGCGTCGGCAACCACAACAGTGAGAAGCGCTCGGCCTGGCCGAGGATGCACAACAAGTTCCTGATCTTCTGCGATCAGAGACCCGATGGCGACGGCCTCGAAGATGTCGTGCCACGCAAGGTCTGGACCGGAAGCTACAACATCAGCGCCAACGCGGCGGCCTCCTGGGAAAACGCCGTCATGATCGACAGCCCAGAGGTAGCCAATGCCTACGCCCGCGAATACGGGCAGATCATGGCGTTCTCCGAGCCTCTGGACTGGAGAAGCCCCTGGGTGGCGCCAGAGTATCGCATCGGGTCGTGAATCGCCTAAGGAAGCCAGCACCTGGCCAAGTCGTCAGCGCTGACTAGACTACATCCGGAACCTGATCGTAGGCGAACACGCAGGCTGTCAGAATTTCAGTGGTCGATAACGGCATGTGCCGACCGTCCAGCCTGCCGGTTTCGGCGATGAGGTGGAGGTTCTTTCGAGGCCGCGACGAGACGACGTAGAGCAACTTCTTGGCGCTGACCTCACCGTCGTCGTCCGCAAAATGCGGGACCATGCCCTCTAGGAGTGCGAAGGCGATCACGGTGTCAAACTCGGCACCCTTGACGCCATGGATCGTCGAAATGGTGATGCCTGTGCGGCTCGCGAACACTCGGCGAAACATTCTTATTGCCGAAACGCCCTGAACGCCGGCTTCTTCGAGCCTTTGAATCTGCGTTTCCGAACGGGCGAAGAAGGTCTCGTGGTGCTCGGCGAGCGCGGGAATTTCTTCCAACTCAAACCCGACCGCCAGGCAGAAATCAGCGAAAAACAGCCGCAGGAACTCAAGGCCGTCATCATGGTCGATCGCGATGCTGTTGCAGCGGCGAAGCAGCTCGCGAGGCGACAAACTCGCAACCGGCACGTCGGCATTGCGTAGCTCGGCGAGGATTTCTCCCGCCCAGCGTGTTCGGCGAACGAATAATTGCGGCGACGGCTCGGTCAGGGCGAGACGCGCCACCTTGAACCAGAAATTGTCCTGGTCGCGGGCGAACGGGGCCATACCCGGTCCATCGAAGCTGTAGTCGGGCAAGGCGCTCATCAGGCGCCGCGTCAGGGCTGCGAGCTGAATCCAGCGCGGGCCGACGACGCAGATCTCGTGCGGCGCGATGCCGAGCTGTTCGATGTTGTAGCGGATCAGACGGACGATCTCGTCGTCGACATCCTGGTGACTAGTCTCCTCGTCGAACGAGACGAGGCTGGCGTAGGCGCGATCTCGACCTTCGGCGACGATCGCCGCCGGTACGACGTGGTAGTTGGAGAAATAGTCGACGATCCGACTGGACGAGCGGTAGTTGATCGACAGGCTCTTCTCGGCGAGCTCAAGGCCGCAAAGCGCGGCGAAATCTTCCCGCGTCATGGCGTAGCCCCCAAGTGAGCCGTAGATCGCCTGGTTCGGATCGCCAACAAGGAAGGTCTTGGCCTGGCCGTTCCCGGCTTTCAGGATCGCGGCCACGATGGCGTATTGGATTTCCTTGGTGTCTTGAAACTCATCGATGAGGATGAACTTGAACAGCGATCCAAGCAGGGTCGCGATCGAGGGTTCATTGATGATCAGGTCGTGGGCGCACCCCAGGATCATTTCGAAATCGATCAGGCGCTCGGCGTCCAGGCCCTCCCAATAGTCGTCAAGGACAGCCCGAATTTGGGCGCGACGCGCCGGGTTCGGCGCTTCAAGCCGGCAACCGTCGGGCGTGAAATAGTAATTGCAGTCGAAGGGCCGGATGCGTGGTTGTCGGCCCTGGCAAAGCGCCGTCAGCCGCCGTTCCGTCTCGTGCTGATCTGCGACCCGGAACCCAAACTTGAGCTTGTCATGGTAGAGCGCATACGGGCGGATGATCCAATCGAGACAGAAGGAGTGGATCGTGCCGATCCACAATCGCTCGGTGTCAACGCCGAGCCTTTCGATGCGCTCTTCGATCTCCTCGGCGGCGCGGTGCGTGTAGGTGATCGCCACGACCCAATGTCGGTCGGATTCCAGACGCGATAGCTCCAGGGCGATCTTGTAAGTCAGGGCGCGCGTCTTGCCGCTGCCTGGACAAGCAATGAGGAAGACGCTGCCATCGTGTTCGATGGCGCCAACCTGTTCGTCGTTCAGGTCATCCTTCTCCCAAACGAACACCATCAGGCATACCCCACCACCTCGACGATGACGTCGCCAGGCAGGGCCGGCGCCAGGACCGCGAGGAGTGCGGCAGAGTCGATCTCGCCCCGTTGATAGGAGGCGGCGTGCAACCGAACATCGGCGGCGACGTTCGGCGGCAACAACGCGGGATCGCCGTGCGCCTTCAGGCGGTAGTCGATCATATTGGCCAGCACGGCCCGGCTAATGGGGCGATGGGCTGTGAAGATCGCTTCCAAGACATACGGAGGGATGCGGGACTTTGAATTAACCCGCTTGGCAAGTTGGATCGCGAACCAGCCCTTACCTTCATAGCTCGCCATTGCGAGCACTCGCCGACCAAAGAGCGCCGGGTCGGTCGAGCGTAATTCGTCGGTCGCCGTCTGGATGGTTGGCGGGTCGATGTAGACGGCACCGATGCTGTTAACGACTGTTTCGGCGTTGCCGCTGCGGACGAACTCCACCTCGAAGGTGCACGGTGCGAAATGGGTCGATATCCACGGATTGCCCCCGGCGAAGGCGTGCAGGCGAGCCTGCCGTGCAACCCCTGAAGCGGCCGATCCGAGCGCCTTCTTCTTCTGGCCGGCCAGCGCCTCGGAGTCGGCGGCGTTGGGCGTCGTGTCGAAGAAGCAGGCGTCGAGGTCCGTGATGATCGCGCAGCGCTTGCGGATGCGATCATCGTGGAAGAGCAAGCCAACGTTCTCGAAGCCCGTGCTCCGCACATTGATGAGGCTGATGCCTAGCTCGTCGAGGCTGACGCCGAGCACTTCCTTCACAAGTGCCGGGACCAAGATTTCCTCTGAGTCCCCTTCGACAAGGATGATGCTCTTGGCAAACAGCAGGTTGCTCCGAACAGCGTCGAGGTAGCGCTGCACGCTCCGGATCTGGCCCGCATCGAGGCCGGTAGACGGCCGATAGATTTCGCACCGTGTGCCGTTGCGGCTGAGGATGTTGACGTTCTCGACATTGCTCACCTCGGAGATGTGCGTCGAGTGGGTCGAGTAGATGACCTGGGTATCCGCATAGGTCAGGCGGTCGAAAAGCGTCTTTTGGATATGGGTGTGGATGTGAGCTTCAGGTTCCTCGATCACCAGGAAGTTGGCGCAGGCCTGCTTGGCCTTCTGGTATTTGAATTCCAAGAGCTTGAGCGTCAGATATATCAGATTGGCACCGCCAAGGCTCAGCTCGTGGATCGCGCCCTCGTAGTCGTCATCGGTCTCGCCCACGAAGAGGCGCAGGGACTGGAACAGGCGCTCGGCCTCGGCCGGGACTGACGAGCGAACCGCCAAGGTGGACGGCGAGTAGGTTTCGCCCGCGGCCTCGCGGATGGTGTCGCGGATGTCGGTTCTGATGTCGCCGACATCTGGCAGGCCCTCGATCGCGGCGTTGAGGTCTTTCACCTTCTCCGTGATCGGCTCCAGTTCCGCAGCGTCGATCTCGCCGCTCTTGCTGCGCAGAAGCGTCAGCAGCGGATTGGTTCGCTGACCTTGGAATTCGCCGATGACGTCGCGCAACGCTTGGACGAAGGTGAAGCAAATTTCCTTCGCGACGGAGAGCACTCGCGGGATCGAACCGCCGATTTCGGGCGGGTTCAGCTCGGTTGGAAACCGTACATCCTCGAAATCTCCGACGAGCGCCTTGTAGACGTCGGGATCGGTGAAGTTGGCCGTGCTCTTACCGGTCATCACCGTTTCGTAGTCGTTGGTCGTCAAGCCCTTCAGAATTTCGGCGAGGCCCGCCGCATCTCCTTCCTCCAGCTCACCAAGCTTCGAGCGGGTCGCAGCGTTTGGGCGGAAAATGAGGTTGTAGGTCGCGCGGCCCACAGCGCCGTCTTCAACAACCCCGGCGCCGTGTAGGAACAGGGCTTGGATCGCCTCGTCCTGGGATACGTCGCTGAACTCGATGCTGATGATGATCCAGTGACCGCGCCAATTGCCGAGGCCGCGATGAAAATCGGTCTCGTCAAGCCGATAGGCCCAACGCATCTGATCGGGGTCGAGAAGCAGGCGCAACGCACGGAAGAGGTTCGTCTTGCCGGACGCGTTTTCGCCAATGATCGTGTTGACCCCCTTGTTGAAGAGGGCGTCAGCGCGCGCGAAGTTTCGGTAATTGACGAGCTGAAGTCGGGAAATGTGCACCGCGTTTCGTCCCCAGCTCGACCGTCTGTTTTTATCGATAGCGTCAAGCTTACTCGGCGATTTCGATGGTCCGCAAGTTTCCAGCGATACGCCATTCTTTACAGCTTAACCGAGCGTCTTCACCGGTACCCTTCAGGACGATCGGAGGAACGGGGTTAGCCCAGCGCGCGGTGGGTTCCTCACAGTTCGCGCGCCATCGCCAGGCGCTGCCCGTCGGCGAAACCAGGGGTGCAAACGGAGGGGCGGCTTCGCTGGGAACGTTCACCAGCGTTGCTTGTGCGACGGCAAGATTGAAGTATCCGGCCCAAATCGGCGCGATGCGGTTGTCTGCACACTGGATTTTTCCGGCCCACTCGGCGGGCCATGGTCTTGGCGAACTGGCCGGGAGTAGGTCGTGGACTGGTGCCGAGGTCGGTGCTGACCCTATGCTGCCGAGACCATGATCCAGGAGTCGCCGTGCAGCGGTTTGAGACCAATGTTAGCTTCGAATGTCCGAAGTGCGGCGAGATCGCTAATACCGCCGTCGAGGTGCCGGAGCCAGACTGGACTGGCGCCGAGCGCTTCTCGGATCTGAATTCCGAAGGCGCAACCGAGGTCGTCTGCAACAAGTGCAAGACCGATTTCCCGGCCTCTGTCACCAATTCGGCAGGGTCCTGCGACGTTGTGCTCGACGACCACCCGGACGTCTATCTCTCCTGCGACATGGCCTTCTTCTCACCCGAAGAAGAGGACTGGCTAGAGCTCGAAACCAAGGGCGATCCATACGCCTTCTTCAACGAGTCCCATCGACAGGCCGCCCAGGTACTCGCCGAGCATGGCGGTGATGCAGGAGCTCATCTCGTTAACCGCATGGTATTCGCCCAGCAGGTCAGCGCGCTGGAGGCCTATCTAGGCGACACACTGATGCGCGGCGTGGAAGCCAACAAGGACGCCCTGCAGCGCCTGATCGAGACCGACAAGGAATTGTTGGCCGAGAAAGTCACGTTGGCCGAGATCGCCAAGAACCCTGACCTGCTGAAGGACCGCGTGAAAAGCCACCTACGTGGAGTCCTCTACCACAATCTCCAAAAGGTCGATTTCCTCTACCGGACCGCCTTCAGCATCAGAATCTTGGGCTCCAAAGATGAGAATGCCCACCTGCTCCAAGCCATTCAGCAGCGGCACCACTGCGTTCACCGTAACGGCATGGATCAGGACGGTAACCGGCTGACCGTGTTTACGCCGCAGTACGTCCAGCAAACGGCTGATCGGATGAAGGCCCTAGTCGATCGTGTGCAAAACGAACTCCATCCTCAGGCGCCGGCAACTCCTGAACCCGAGCCGGAGCTTCCTCTGAGCTGGCTCGCTTTGGATGACGAAATACCGTTTTGACGGCTATGAACGCAGTGAGTAACTCGTGCTCCGCCCCCCGGCAGCATCCCTCACCAGCACGTCACGATTGATGAGATCGTCGATGTCGCGACCGGCGGTGTCTTGAGAACACTTAGCGATCAGCGCCCATTTCGATGAGGTGAGCTTGCCCTCGAACCCAGAGAGCAGGCGCTGAAGCATCATGCGCTGGCGCTCATTGAAGGCCTCGCCAGCATGACCTTCCCAGAAGCGCGCGGCGGCCAACACCGTCGCCAAAGTGGCCTCGGCGCCATCGAAAGCGCGGTCCAGGCAACCCAAGAACCAGGCGACCCACCGGGTAATGTCCGTGTCGCCTTTCTGCGTCGCCTCCAGGGCGTCGTAGTAGTCTTTCCGCTCCAGCCGGATCTGCGACGACATGCTGTAGAAGCGCTGAGAGCTTCCATCTGAGCGCGCCAACGCCATGTCGGCGATGGCTCTCGCGATCCGGCCGTTGCCATCTTCGAACGGGTGGATGGTGACGAACCAGAGGTGAGCCAGCGCCGCCTTGATCACCGGATCATCGCCGGTTTCGCGGTTAAACCAGTCCAAGAAGGCCCGCATTTCGCCGGCCATACGATCGGCGGCGGGGGCTTCGTAGTGGACTTTCTCACGCCCGATCGGCCCCGAAACCACGTGCATCGGCCCCGCCGTTTCGTCGCGCCAGGCGCCGATGACGATCTTGCTCAGGCCGCTGTAGCCGGTCGGAAATAGCGAGGCGTGCCAGCCGAAAAGACGATCGTCGGTCAACGGTTGATCGAACCTTTGGGTGGCGTCGAGCATCATCTCAACGATGCCTTCGACATGGCGATCAGCGGGCGTGAGCGCCCCTATATCGATCCCTAGACGGCGCGCAATCGACGAGCGAACTTGAGCCTTGTCGAGGACTTCACCCTCGATTTCGCTCGACTTCAGAACGTCTTCGGTCAGGGTCCTAAGCGCGGCTTCCTCCCGCAGGGGGAAGCCCAGCGCGTCCATCCGTCCGAGCAAACGACCCTGGCGATGGCGCACATGGGCGAGCTGGTCAGCTAGTTCGGCTTTACTCCATTGGAGGTCTGGCCAGCCGCTGCGATCGTATATGTAGCGCGCCATGGTCCTCGCCTTTCGGCCGGAGTTTGGCGTTGGGCCACGCGAAGTGCAAGTCAAATATCCGCATAAATTGCGGAGAATAAGGCCTCTAATCTCCGCGCCTGTGGAGGCCAGCCGACCGCGCCGCGCCTCTAACACTAGTGCTTAGTGAGAGGCTCGGGCGGCAGCCGTTTTCCCCGATGGCGCAAGACGTTTGGTGAGAACGAAAGAAGGGCGAGAGATCGTTCGTGGGTGTTTCGAATGAGGGCAAGATAAAGGGACGGCACCATCCTGACGGATGGCTTGCCCTAAGTCATTGTCTGCACATCGTGTTTTGGCTTTGCGCCTTGGCGCCATGCCCTTGGAAATGGCACTAAAGTGGCGCCATATCCCGCTAACCAACGGCTTTGATTAGCTTTTTGTGGTGCCTCCTGGCTTGGTGGGCGCGGGCAATCATGTTGGCCTCTTGGGGAGAGGCCAGCCGTCCAGCGGCCCCTCAAGGGCGGCTTCGCCGTCGCCTTCGGCGATGGCCTGCGGCCCCCCTTGACCGACCGCTGGCCGCCCGGCGGTGGCTCGGCGTGCGGCTTAAGCCGCAATGGGAACGCGGTTCCATCTAGGTGGCGTTCGGGCTCAGCTGCCTCCGCCATTACATGTCCTCGTCCGCGATCATAAGTCCGATTTGAATATCTTCGTCCGCTTCTTCATCGGTGGCTTGATCCTCCTGCCAGCTTCGCCCTGTAGCAGGGATGCGCTCCCTCAAATTGTCGATCGCGACAATTAAAGATTGCGGCTCGTCAGCCGTAAGCACCTCGTGAAGCGCGGCACCCAACAGGTCCGATTGGACGATAGAGGTACCAATCCAGCCGCCAGAAACGAGTGTCACGAACTCCGTATTGCTCAAATGACGGCCAACATTGTCGTACCTCAATACCCTGGTCGCGCCGCGCGACGCTGTCCGGTCGTCGGTCACCAAGAGACGCCAGTAGTCCAATGGCAGATACATGCCGCGTGACAGGCCTTCGTCGCGCGGATCAAACAGCAGGCGATCACATAACTTGAAATAGAGAGGGTTTTCAGAAAGCCGATAGCCCTCGCAACTGGCGTTGGGCTCGCCGTCGCGAAGCGCGGCCAGAAGCGCTTCCATTCGAGCGATTTGTCGCGCTGTCCTAGCGTCGGGACTGTATGACGGACGCCCAGTCCCACGGCGATCCATCATCTTGTACTGGACGAGTACCCAAGACCCGAATGTCTCATTGAAATAGAGAAGATCGGCACCGGTCTGGGTCTCTATGTCGTTACGGTCCGCCAGCAACACAGTTAGTCGGCGGTCGCCCTGCTCAAAAACAGCGCCTTCAAGACCGTCGAGTCTCTCAAGCATCTCGTGACCCGGCAACTTGTAGAGATCGGAGCGAATGACTCGATCCTCATAGGGCCTTTTCTGCGTCACGCCGGACAGGTAGTTTCGGACGGGTCCCCTTGGGGCTCGCCAACCACGCAAGACCTTCCGATCAATCCCGGCAATGGTCAGCGCCCCAGCGATGGCTTCCTTCTGCAAGGCCAAGACCGTGCGACGGCCGGCGGAAAGCTCGGCAAGTCGCCAAGAAGGGTCGAAGCTCTCAAGCCATTGCTCCGCCTCCTCGGAGAGCCCGGCAACCGCTGTCGCGACGGCGATGTAGGTAGCGGGTCCGAGATATCCGCCGTGCTCCAGTGCTCGTGCCGCGCCGGTGCGAATGGCAGCGGAAAGCTCGCCAAGGATGGCCTCCGTCGTAATAGGCGCTCTCAGCCTTCGAACTAGAGTGATGGAGAGGCGCCGTTCTCCCGATTGAGAAGTTTGTCCAAGCTTAGCTTCAGCAAGGGCATTGATCTGGCCGTGTTCGAAGCTAACAAAGCCGACGAGAGGGTAGCGTCTGGCGTGCCTAAAGGGATCAACGGACTGCGATCCCACCCCCTTCATTTCAAGATCGTGCAGGACCCGACCGCGTCGTCGCTCGTCGGTCAAACGCAGAATGTAACCAGCCGGCCCGTCGCTCATGTTCCGCTAGGCCTTTAGCCGAACGCCTGGGCCGCCGTTGGCGTCGGCCGGGATAAAGATGATCCCGCCCTCTTCCAATACCGCTTGTAAGCGCTCCAGCGTGCGCGTCTGCATTCCGCCGATCTCGGATTCAAACCGTTGAACCGTCGAAGGCGAAACTCCAGCGGCTGCACCTAGCTCTCGCACTCCCAAACCGAGCGCGGTGCGAGCTAGCCGGATCTGCATCGGCGTAAGCAATTCACACCTCGTAGGAAAAACTTCACACCACGTATTGACTCCATAGAGTCTCTGTGCGAAGTATTACGTACACAGTACCAAAACTCCACCGCTCATGAATGGCCGGGCCGAGCGCCTGCGCCAGGAGCCCCCGCATGTCCGAAGACAAGGCAAACAGAACCAGAGTTTCCCGCCGCACGGTGATCGGCGCGGCGACCGCCGCGCCCGTCCTGGCGAATGCCGGCGGCGTAGCGAAGATGGACAGTCTGACCGACCGCTGCGGTACGTTCGTAGCGACCGACATCAGAATCCGGCGCCTGCTCAGCCGATGGAGCGATCTGGAAAGCGACGCGGCCAGGAACCGCAACTGGTTCAAGCTGTCCCGGAAGGAGCAGTTGGAGCTGCCCCAGGGCCGAGAGATGGCCGAGATCGACAAGGTGCTTCCTGGCCTATTCCGCGAACGCGAAAAGCTGCTGAAAGCGCTTCCCCGGTCTGCGGCAAATGACGTGACCGGCGTCGCCGCCAAGATCGCCGTAGCGGCCAAAGCGATCGACCCTGAAGACCACGAGGAGGTTCATCACCTACTCACCGGGGCGACCCGTGATCTGGCCGCCATGCGCTGCCCTGGCTGCCACCAGCCGCTCGTGACGGAAGACTGGATCGATTGGTCAACACGCGTCGCACAGGGTGGAAACGGGTGAACCGCGCTCTAACCGTCGTTGAGGCCTTGCGGGTCTGGATCGAGGCTTGGCGTTCCGCTCGTCAGGAATCGCCCGCCATGACCGACGACACGCGCCCCGCGCTCCAACGCTTCCGCCCCGCTAACGAAGACACCGCTCTCTACGCTGTAGGTACGGTTTCGCCGCAGCGAGATGCAGTTCTGGCCCTGGCCCGCTTGATCGGCCGCCAGATCGCACGCGAGGAGTTCCAGCGCAGTTTGAACGCCGCCAACGACCACGCCCTGCGATCAGAGACCGATCCGGGCTAACCAGGAGATCGTCATGACCCGCGTGGCCATCTACGCCCGCTATTCCGACGACAAGCAAAGCCCGCACTCGATCGAGGACCAGTTTCGCATCTGCCGGATGCACGCCGACAAGGTCGATTGGCGGGTCGTGGACACCTATTCGGACGCCGGCATCTCCGGGGCGACGGTCATCCTTCGCCCAGGCGTCAAGGCGCTGCTGCGCGACGCCTTGGCGGGGAAGTTCGATCTGGTCCTGGCCGAGGCCTTGGACCGGCTCAGTCGCGATCAGGAGGACATCGCCGGACTCTTCAAGCGCCTGCGGTTTGCGGGCGTGCCGATCGTCACCCTGTCCGAGGGCGAGGTCTCCGAGCTTCATGTCGGCCTCAAGGGGACAATGAACGCGCTCTTCCTGAAGGATCTCGGCGCCAAGACCCATCGCGGCCTGCGGGGCCGCGTGGAGGCCGGCAAGGTCGGCGGTGGCAACGCCTATGGCTATCAAGTCGTCCGAACCATCGACGCGTGCGGCAAGGTCACGACCGGTGAGCGTGAGATTATCCCCGAGCAGGCCGAGGTCGTCCGACGCATTTTCCGCGACTATGCCGCCGGCAAGAGCCCGCGCCGCATTGCCATCGAGCTGAACCGCGAGGGCGTGGCCGCGCCGTGGGGCGCCAAGTGGGGCGACACTTCGATCCGGGGCAACCGGGCGCTGGGGTCCGGGATCATCAACAACGAGTTCTATATCGGTGAGATGATCTGGAACCGGCGGCGGCGGATGAAGAACCCCGACACCGGCCGATGCGAGCCCAGATTCAATCCTGAGAGCGAGTGGGTGCATGTGAAGGCCCCGCATCTTCGGATCATCAGCGACGAGCTTTGGAACGCGGCCAGGGCGCGCCAGAATAGCCTGATCCACATCTTTGAGGCCAACATGGCCAAGAGCCGTCAGGCCGGGGCGGTCGCCACCGTGCGGCCGAGGACGCTGCTTTCGGGCCTGTTGGTCTGCGGTGTCTGCGGCGGCGCCGTCGCCAAGCGTGGAAACAACCGGTTCGGCTGCGTCAGCCACGTCATGGGCAAGGGCTGCACCAATAGCCGGACCATCTTGAGGGACGTGCTTGAGACCCGCGTTCTCGCCGGTCTTCAAGATCGGCTCATGGAGCCCGAGGCCTTCGCCGAGGCAATGCGGTCGTTTATCGAAGAGACCAACCGGCTCAATCATATCCGCCGCGCCAACCATGGCGCCGACGTCGAGCGCCTGGAGAAGGCGCGCAAGGCCATCGCTGGCATCGTGACGGCCATCGAGGATGGCGGTTACAGCCGGCCGCTCATGGAGCGCTTGAGGGGCCTGGAGGCCAACGTCGAGGAGATCGAGGCCAAGCTGGCCGAGGCCCCGCGCGACGTGCCCGACGTTCACCCCAATGTCGCGGAACTCTATCGGCGCAAGGTCGAGCGGCTATCCTTGGCGCTGGACCAGCCCGATGAACGCGATGAGGCGGCCCAGGCTTTGCGGGCGCTGATCGACAGGATCGTGCTAGAGCCAGGACCCAAGCGAGGCGAGGTTCTGGCAACCCTGTACGGCGATCTGGAGACCATTCTGGCTTGGGCCGATGACCAAGGAGGTCAACGGCGGGAGGCCATAATGGGCTTTCCGGCTGGCGCTCTGTCGGTCTCGGTCAAGGCGCGGGCGGGAATGACGGTGGTGGTAGGTGGAGGTGCTACCGCCGCGCCTCGGTCGCCATCCGCACCGCCAGACCGCCCAGCACGGTCGCCATCAGCCAGCGCTGGACCAGCACCCAGACCGGCCGCCCCGCCAGGAACGTCGCGATAGACCCCGCCGCCAGGCAGATCAGGCCGTTGATGGTCAGGCTGATGACGATCTGGCTGCCGCCCAGCACCAGCGACTGGCCCAGCACCGCGCCCTGCTCGGGCTTGATGAACTGCGGCAGCAGCGACAGATAGAGCATCGCCGCCTTGGGGTTCAGCAGGTTGGTCAGGAGGCCCATGGTCATCAGCCGGGTCGACGAATCCCGGGGCAGCTCGCGCACCTGGAACGGCGCGGCGCCGCCCGGTCGGATCGCCTGCCAGGCCAGCCAGCCCAGATAGAGCGCCCCGCCGAACCGCAGCACGTCATAGGCGATGGGCGCGGCCATCAGGAGGGCGGTAATGCCCAGGGTCGCGCACAGCAGATAGACGACAAAGCCCGCCGCCGTGCCGGCCAGCGACACGATCCCGGCCATCGGCCCCTGCGAGATCGCGCGGCTGACCAGATACAGCATGTTGGGGCCGGGGGTCAGGGCCATGCCCAGGCAGATCAGGCAAAAGACGATCCAGGTATGGGCTTGAGGCATGGGCGCGGCTCCGCATCAAAAGGTGGGGCGCCCAGGCGAACGGCTCTGCTGTGGTCCGCGCTCCCCGAGGGTTCTCCCTCTGATCGCCAGTCACGCGGACGCGGTAAGCTACACCGTGTTGCGTTGTTCGGCCACGGGGACGGCTACGGGGAAGGGAGGGCGCGAAGCGGCTCCGACGGGGCAGGGTCTCGCTCGGCCAGGACACAGGGGTCGTCTTCGAAAATGCCTGAAAGCAACAGGCCCGCCCGCTCCGGCGCCAACCTCCGGGCCGCCCAGACGGCCGCGCCACGCACCACCGGGGCCGGATCGGTCAGCAGCGGCTCGACCACGGCCATCAGCGCCGCGTCGCCGCTGTTGCCGATGGCGTAGAGCACGTTGCGGACGAACCGGTCGCGGCCGATCCGCTTGACCGGGCTCTTGGAAAACAGCGCGCGGAACGACGGATCGTCCAGGCCCGCCAGCTGCGCCAGCGAAGGCCCCTTCAGGCTTTCGCGGGCGCGGAACTTCGCCTCGCTGGAAACCTGGGCGAACTTGTTCCACGGGCAGACCGCCAGGCAGTCGTCGCAGCCATAGATTCGGTTGCCCATGGCGGCGCGGAACTCGGCCGGGATCGGGCCGGCCAGCTCGATCGTCAGGTACGAGATGCAGCGCCGCGCATCCAGGCGATGGGGTTCGGGAAAGGCGTTGGTCGGACAGATGTCCAGACAGGCCCGGCACGAGCCGCAGTGATCCACCTCGGCGGCGTCGGGCGGCAGGTTCAGCGTGGTCAGCACCGAGCCCAGGAACAGCCACGAGCCGAACGGCCGCGAGACCAGGTTGGTGTGCTTGCCCTGCCAGCCCAGCCCGGCCCGCTGGGCCAGGGGTTTTTCCATCAGCGGCGCGGTGTCGACAAAGACCTTCACCTCTTCGCCAAACCGCCGGTGCATCCAGCCGGCCAGCAGTTTCAGCCGCTTCTTGACCACCTCATGATAGTCGTCGCCCTGGGCATAGACCGAGATCGCGCCGCGATCGGGATGGTCGAGCGCCGTCAGCGGATCGTGCTCGGGGCCATAGTTCATGCCCAGCACCACGGCGCTGCGGGCGTCGGTCCACATGGCGGTGGGATGGCTGCGACGCTCCAGGGTCTCTTCCATCCAGCCCATGTCGCCGTGGAAGCCCTGGGCGACGAAATCGGCCAGCCATTGGCCATTGGGCCATGCCGCCGCCGCGTCGGCGAAGCCGCAGGCGTCGAAGCCCAGCCGCACAGCCTCGGCGCGGATCTCGTCCTTCAGGCTCTGGTTCGGGTGACTAGAAGTCGAGGTCGTCATAATGCGCGGCCGGCGCGAGGCCGGGCCAGCGATCGGCCAGGATGGGCCTGAAGCAGGGCCTCGATTTGAGCTTCATGTACCAGGTCTTGGCGGTCGGGAAGTCCTGCCAGGGCACATCGCCGAAATAGTCGATCACCGACAGATGGGCGGCGGCGGCGAAATCGGCCAGGCTCATGCGGCGGCCGGCCAGCCAGTCGCGGGTCTGCAGCAGGCCGTCCACATAGCCCAGGTGCTGGCGCAGGGCCTCGCGACCCCGACGCAGCGACGACAGGTCCGGCGCGCCCAGCCGCAGAAGCCGCTTTTCCATCTTTTCGTGCAGCAGGAAGCCGTTGACCTCGTTGTCGAACTTGCGGTCGAACCATTGCAGCAGGCGGCGGGCCTCGGCGCGCTCGCCGGCGTCGCGGCCCAGCAGGGCCGGCTCGGGATCCTGTTCCTCGATGTGCTCGAGGATGGCGCGAACCTCGCAGACCACGGTCCTGCGTTCGTGGCGGGTCTCGATCAGCACCGGGGTCACGCCCGACGGGTTCAGGGCCAGGAAATCGGGCGCGCCTTCCCAGTAGCGGACCTGGACCTCGGCGAAGGCCAGGCGCTTTTCACCCAGGGCCAGACGCACCTGCCGGGAGGCGGGGTCCAGGGGGAAATGATGAAGGGTGCGATCGACGCTCATGCCCATCTACGCTCAGGCTGCATCAAAAGAGCGATGCGCCGGTTTGCTTAACAACCTGTTGCTGAACGCCGTTAACCCAAGAAAAGCAGGCATTTATGCGCTGTTTTCGACCGGCGAAGCTTAGGTCTTGGCGTTCATTCGGCCGATCAGGGCGGTGGTGCTCTGGCCCTGCTTGAGGTCGGCCAGCAGCACCCTGCCGCCATAGCCCAGCACCACGTCGGAGCCGACGACGGTCTCGACCGTATAGTCGGCGCCCTTGACCAGCACGTCGGGTCGGAAGGCCTGGATGAGGTTCAGCGGCGTGTCCTCGTCGAACAGCACCACCAGATCCACCGACGACAGCGAGGCCAGCACGACGGCGCGGGCATGCTCCTTCTGAACCGGCCGGGTCGGGCCTTTCAGCTTGGAGACCGAGGCGTCGGTATTGAGGCCCACGATCAGGCGGTCACACGCTGCCCGGGACTGGTCCAGCAGCGACACATGTCCGGGGTGCAGCAGGTCGAAACAGCCATTGGTGAAGCCCACGGTCTGGCCGCGCGCCCGCCAGCCGGCGACGATCTCCAGGGCGTGGGGCAGGTCGGCGATCTTGACCTCGGCCGGCGCGCCCGCTTCCGAACGGGCCAGGGCGGTCAGTTCAGCGGCCGTGACCACGTCGGTGCCCAGCTTGGCCACCACCAGGCCAGCGGCGAGATTGGCCAGGCGAGCGGCGTCGGCCAGGCTGGCGCCCGCCGCGACGGCAAGGGCCAGGGTGGCGGCCACGGTGTCGCCCGCGCCGGAAACGTCGAACACTTCCACGGCGGTGGCCGGCAGGTGCACCGGAGGCTGGCCGCGCACGCTGAGGGTCATGCCCGCCCCGCCGCGGGTGATCAGGGCCGCGTCCAAGCCCGGCGCCATGGCCAGGATCGCTGCGCCGGCGTCTTCGGAGGCTTCGTCGCTGTCGTCGGTGACGCCAGTGGCCTCGGCCGCTTCCTTGCGGTTGGGCTTGACCAGGGTCGCGCCGTCATAGCGGGCCAGGTTGCGGCTCTTGGGGTCGACGATCACCGGCTTGCCGGCGGCGCGGGCCGCGTCGATGGCGGCGCGGGTCACCGCGTCGGTCAGCACGCCCTTGGCGTAGTCCGACAGCACCACCACGTCGGCGGCGGCCAAGCGCTGGCTGAAGGCGGCCAGCAGGGCGGCGGGTTCGGCGGGCCCGCGATCCTCGCGGTCGACCCGCAGCATCTGGTGCGAGCCGGAGATGTAGCGGACCTTTTCCGTCGTGCGACGCCCGGCGTCGGTGACCAGATGGGCCTCGACCCCCGCCTCGTCGCCCAGCATGGCGGTCAGCGCCCTGCCGGCGTCATCGGCGCCGATCAGGCCGATCAGCACGGCCTTGCCGCCCAGGGCCGCGACATTGCGCGCCACATTGCCGGCCCCGCCCAGCATGGCCGTCTCGCGCTCGACGGCGATCACCGGCACGGGAGCCTCGGGCGAGATGCGGTCGACGGCGCCGTAGATGAAGCGGTCCAGCATCACGTCGCCCAGCACCAGCACGGTCTTGCCGGCGAAGGCGTGGGGCAGTTGGGCCAGGGTGTCGTCCATGCGGGGTCGGCTCGTCTCGAACAGGATCCCGCGCTTACTAGCCGTGATGGGCTTCCGCGAACAGCCCGCCGTGGGTCTCGGCCTTTCCCCGGGGGTCGGGGTGGATGATGATGTCGGCGGCCGGAAAGGCTTCCAGCAGCCGGTTCTCGGCATTGACCATGATGGTGTGGGCCTCGGCCAGCGAGATGCCGGCCTCAAGATCGGCGTGCATCTGCATGTGGACATAGGGGCCCGAGGCGCGGGTGCGCAGCTGGTGAACCCCCAGCAGGCGCGGATCCTCGGTGACCAGGGCGACGATGCGCCGGCGGTCTTCGTCGGGCAGTTCGCGGTCCATCAGCTGGTGCGAGGCTTCGCGGAACACGCCGATCGCGCCCCAGATCAGCCACAGGGCCACGATCAGGCCGGCGACGGCGTCGATCCAGCCGAGCCCCAGGAAGGCGGCCGCGCCGATCCCGACCAGGGCGACGGTGTTGGAGCCCAGATCGGCGGCGTAGTGGGCGCGGTCGCCCGAGACGGCGATCGAGCCGGTCGCCTTCAGCACTTTCGACTGCGCGACGATCAGGGCCAGGGTCAGGACGATCGAGATCCCCATCACCGCCATGGCGAGCAGTCCCTGCTCGACCGGGCGAGGATTGAACATGGCCCGGATGGCTTCCTGGCCGATCAGGGCGCCGGAGGCGAAGACCAGGCCTCCCTGCATCAGGCTGGAAAAGGCCTCGGCCTTGCCGTGACCGAAGCGGTGCTCGGCGTCCGGCGGCTCGGCGGCGTAGCGCACGGCGAAGAAGGTGATCAGCGAGGCGACCAGGTCCAGGCCCGAGTCCGACAGCGAGGCCAGCATCGCCACCGAGCCGCTGGCCAGCCAGGCGGCGGTCTTGACCACGATCAGCACCGCCGCCACCACCACCGACAGGGCGGTGACGCGGCGGGTCAGGGCCTGGGTTTCGGGGGAGAGGGCGGACAGGGTCATGCCGCCTCCTTAACAAGCGACGCGGCCCCGCCCCAGCGAGAACGACTCGCGCGAGTCGTTCTCGCTTCCGCGTCAGGCGGCCTGCCGCACGCCGGGCCCCACATAGACCGACTGCGGCCGGATCAGCTTGCCGCCCGCCAGCTGTTCGCGGGCGTGGGCGATCCAGCCGGCCGTGCGGCCCATGGCGAACACGCAGGTGAAGCTGGACGGCGGCAGGCCCAGGGCCTCCAGCAGCAGGGCCGTATAGAACTCGACATTGGTGTCCAGCGGCCGGTCGGGCTTGCGCTCGCGCAGGATCCGCAGGGCCGCCTGCTCGACGGCCTCGGCGAAGGCGACGCGGCCGGGCAAGGTCCTGGACGCGTCCGAGAGCTCGCGCACGGCAGCCTTCAAGGCGTCGGCGCGGGGATCGCGGACGCGATAGATGCGGTGACCGAAACCCATCAGCCGATCGCCGCGCGCCAGGGCCTTTTCCAGCCAGGGCCGGGCGTTCTCGGGCGTTCCGATGGCGTCCAGCATGTCGATCACCGGCCCCGGGGCGCCGCCGTGCAGCGGGCCCTTCAGGGCCGAGATCCCACCCAGCACCGCCGAGGTCAGGCCCGCGCGGGTCGAGGCGATCACCCGCGCCGCGAAGGTCGAGGCGTTCAGGCCGTGGTCGCAGACGGTGACCAGATAGGCGTCCAGCGCCCGGGTCTCCGCGTCGCTGGCCGGCTGCCCCCGGGTCATCCGCAGGATGTCGGCGGCGTGCGACAGGGCTGGGTCGGGCGCGACCGGCGCCTTGCCGGCCGCGACGCGCAGCACTGCGGGGGTGAAGACAGCCGGCGCGGCCAGCAGTAGCAGGGCGGTGGCGAGATCGTCGCCGTCGGGCAGGCGGGCCAACAGGGCGCGCATGGCCTCGACGGGATCGCGCTTTGCCAGGCCTTCGTCGAGCGCGCCCACCTCGGCGAACGCCTTGACCCGGGCAGCGCCGAGGGCCGGGGTCAGATCGGCCGGCATGTCGTCGAAAAAGCCGTCGAACAGCAGGTGCGCCGCCTGCTCGAACGGGGTGTGGCCGGCGAGGTCCTCGACGGCGTAGCCGCGAATGACCAGGCGGCCGTGGGCGCCGTCGACGTCGGACAGAACGGTGTGGGCGGCGATCACGCCTTCGAGCCCGTGGGCAAGACCTTGCGACATTTGAGGTCTCCTTTCGCCGCGCAATTCGCGCTCGGCGCGCTTGATCGTCAATCTTGATCAATATAATCAATCTATATGGCAAATGACTGGCTGGACGCGGAACAGGTGCTGGAACGGCTAGGGATCCGGCCGCAGACCCTCTACGCCTATGTCAGCCGGGGCCGGATCGAGGCCGCCGCCCATCCGGATGATCCCCGTCGCAGCCTGTATCGGGCCTCCGACGTGGCGGTTCTGCACGCCCGCAAGGCCCGCGGGCGTCGCGCCGCCGACGTGGCGGCCGAGGCCATCGCCTGGGGCGAGCCGGTGCTGGCCTCGGCGATCACCACGGTGGCGGGCGGCCGGCTCTGGTATCGCGGCCGCGACGCGGCGGTGCTGTCCCGCGACCACACCCTGGAACAGACGGCGCGGCTGCTGCGTGGCGGCCATGGCGCGGCGCTGAAGGCGGCGCGGACGGGGGAGGTCGTGGCTGGCGAAGCCGCCCGAGCCAGGCTGTTCAGCGCCCTGGCGTTGCGGGCGGGGGCGGAGGCCCCGGCGCGCGGACGGGCCCCGCTGGCCCTGGCCATGGAGGCCGCCAGCCTGCTCGACGCCGTGGTCGACGCGGCGGCGGGCGAGGTGACCGAAGGTCCGGCGCATCAGCGTCTGGCCCGCGCCTGGGGCGTCGATGCGGCGGGCGCCGACCTGCTACGGACGGCGCTCGTGCTGCTGGCCGACCACGAACTGAACGCCTCGACCTTCGCGGCCCGGGTCGCGGCCTCGACGGGAGCGTCGCTGTCGGCCGCCGCCCTGGCCGGGCTCAGCGCCCTGTCGGGGCCGCTGCACGGCGGCATGGCGGCGCGGGTTGAGGCCTTTGTCGCCGAGGCGGACCGGATGGGCGCCGCCAGGGCCGTGAGCGCCCGCCTGGCGCAGGGATCATCGACGCCGGGCTTTGGACATCCGCTCTATCCGGATGGCGACCCTCGGGCGCGGGCCTTGCTGGCGGCGTTCGAGCCGCCCGCCCTGCTGGCGGACCTGCGGCGGGAGACGGAGGCCGCCACGGGGCAGCTGCCCAATATCGACTTCGCCCTGGTGGGTCTGGCGCGAGCCCTGGCCCTGCCGACCGACGCGCCGTTCATCCTGTTCGCCGTGGCGCGCACGGCGGGATGGCTGGCCCATGCGATCGAGCAGATCCAGACGGGGCGGTTGATCCGGCCAAGGGCGCGGTATGTGGGCGAGGCGTTGGTTGCAGACCCCGGCGGTTCAGGGCGGGAGTGAAGGCGACGGCGGTTGTGCAGGCTGTCGGCGTGGGAAGCGGGCGGTCCGAAGGCCTGAGAAGGGTGGTCAGCGGACCTCCGCCTCAAGCACGGAAGCTCCCTGGGGTTTTGAGGCCTCAGCGAACGAAGTAGCCGTTTACCCGCCAGGCTGAGCCTTCATGGGCCAAGACGACTGTTTCCACGGCGTCAGGCTTGTTCGCAAAGACCGTTGCGAACTGGACGATCTTGTATTCTCCCGCCGGCGCTCCCGGGAGCGAATTCGAGCTCGACACACTCTTGAGCGACCGCGAGGTCACGACGCCGAATTGCTGTCGGAGGGGCTGAACTGTCGCGGTCCACGCGGCCTCCGTAAGTTGCGCTCTAAACAGACTTCCAGACGCTTTCCAGCTTTCGCCCCAACGTTCCCCGTCGAGCATTTTCGCCCATTCCTGCGCCGCGTCCACGCTCGCCTTGTCCGACACGCCTGATGCGGCGGAAACAGCCATCGGCGTCATCGATGGCGGCGTCTGGCCTTCGCCGCGCAATGTCATTGCAATCGCGACTGCCGCTATTATCGCAAACATGATCACCATACCTCCAGAGAGCCATGCGAAGGCGCTTCCCGCGCTTCGGCCGGTATCGGCCGGGTCACGTTTTCTGCCCCGCGCCTTTGTCTCGGCCACCCCAATTTGCTTGTACCGCAAGGAATTTGGGCCTTGGCTCTCGACTTGGGCCAGAAGTCTCGCGGCCTCACGGCTGCTGCTGACGCCGAGCTTTCGTCGCGCCTCGCGCAGGCGTTCGTTTACAGTGTGGACCGACAGTCCGAGCGTCAGCGCGATCGACTTCGCGTCATGACCGTTGAGGAGCAGCCGAAGTGTCTCCTTCTCGCGCTCGCTGATCGTGCCAAAGCCTTCGTGCATGTCCGCGCGCCCTCGCCTGGGTTGCAGCCTAGCTGAGCGCCCGAAGGTCCGCCACGGGTCGAAAGCACGCTTTGCCTTTCCTGCCGAAAGCGGACGCCCTGCGTCCCGCTCATCCTTAAATCTCTTGGAGGCCGCACCGCGTCGGCCGTCACTTCCCCCTCCGTCGGCCCGAAAGGGCCGACACCTCCCCCGCTAGGGGGAGGACTTTAGGGGATAGACCGCGCTCAATCCCCGTCCTTTCCAGAACAAACCCCAGCCCGATCAACGGCTTGCAAAATAGTTGATCGCGCCAATCCCCGGAGCTCAAACCGCCCGCATACTGATCTCACCTGACAGCACGGGAAGGGCGTCCGGCCGGCGACCAGCGACGGCTGTCAGGGGTGATCGAGCGGGCAGCTCAATCGATGGCGGGTGAAAACCGCCAACCTCGTGGTCTCTGGCGGCGGTCGGCCCTGGAACACAGAAACGACGTGACCGCGAGGGTCGAGCGAGCAACAGGCACGGGCTGAAATCGCCCATGCGGTCCGGACCGAGCTTGCCAGCTCCTCCGCCCGCCGGAGGCCGAATGTCGGGAGCGGGTTAAAACCCCGCGCCTCGAAGGCTTCCGTCTGAAGGTCACGCGGAGCGTCTGTCTTCGTCGAAACGGTATTCAACTATCCCATCATCCGGGCGAGGCCCGGACGCTCCGCGACCCTTCCCATCACCATCGCAGCGAAAGCGCGAGGTCGTCAGGCCGTGTCCGCCAGACTTGCCCCTACGGGCTGCTGCGCAGCCGTCTTCCCCCTACGGGGGAGGACGACCGCGATAGCGGTCAGGAGGGGGCCAGTCCTCGCGCCCCGGAAACGCCTAGGCCGCGACCTCTTCCTCCGCCAGCGGCTGTGGCAGACGGCTGACCATCTCCTTGGGGCAGACCTGCCAGAACAGGTCCCGCACCCGGTCCCAGTCGCGCAGCAGGCTCTCGGCGAAGGCCGAATCCGTCTCGCGGGCGTGTTCGGCCACCAGGGAGCGCAGCACGCCCTCCCAATAGGGCGAGGACAGGCGCTGGACGACGAGGCTTTCGGGATTGAACCGCGTCCCGAACCGGCCGTGCTGGTCGAGGACAAAGGCCATGCCGCCGGTCATGCCGGCCCCGAAGTTGCCGCCCGTCGGACCCAGGATCACCACCTGGCCGCCGGTCATGTATTCGCAGCCATTGGCCCCGCAGCCCTCGACCACCGTGGTGGCGCCGGAGTTGCGGACCGCGAAGCGCTCGCCCGCCTGGCCCGCCGCGAACAGTCGGCCCGAGGTGGCGCCAAACAGCACGGTGTTGCCCAGCAGCGCGTTGCTTTCCGGCGCCGCCAGGGTGCGCGAAGGCTTGATGACGATCGTCGCGCCCGACAGGCCCTTGCCGACATAGTCATTGGCCTCGCCGGTCAGCTCGATGCGCAGGCCCTGGACCGCGAAGGCCCCCAGGCTCTGGCCGGCCGAGCCCTTGAGCTGGACGGTCAGGTGGCCGGCGGGCAGGCCCTTCATGCCGAACTTGCGCACGATGTGGCTGGACGTCCGCGACCCGATCGAACGGGCGGTGCTGCGGACCGTATAGGTCAGCTGCATCTTCTCGCCGCGTTCCAGCAGAGGCGCGGCGTCGCGGACGATCTGGGCGTCGAGAGTGTCGGGCACTTCGTTGCGGCCGACCACGGTATTGTAGGGCTTGTTCTGGCCGGGATCGGCGCGAACCAGCAGGGGGTTCAGGTCAAGGTCGTCGAGGTGCTCGCCGCCGCGGCTGACCTGGGCCAAGAGGTCGGTGCGGCCGACGATGTCCTGCAGGCTCTTGAAGCCCAGTCCGGCCAGGATCTCGCGCACTTCCTCGGCGATGAAGCTGAACAGGTTGATGACCTTTTCCGGCTTGCCGGTGAACTTGGCGCGCAGAGCCTCGTCCTGGGTGCAGACGCCGACCGGGCAGGTGTTGGAGTGGCACTGGCGCACCATGATGCAGCCCATGGCCACCAAGGATGCGGTGCCGATGCCGAACTCCTCGGCCCCCAGCATGGCGGCGATGACGATGTCGCGACCCGTGCGCATGCCGCCGTCGGCCCGCAGGACGACGGAGTGGCGCAGGTTGTTCAGGGTCAGAACCTGGTTGGCTTCCGACAGGCCCATCTCCCACGGACCGCCGGCATATTTCACCGAGGTCTGGGGCGAGGCGCCCGTTCCGCCGACGCCGCCGGCGACCAGGATCACGTCGGCCTTGGCCTTGGCGACGCCGGCCGCGATGGCGCCGATGCCGGTCATCGCGACCAGCTTCACCGTCACCCGGGCGACCGGGTTGATCTGCTTGAGGTCATAGATGAGCTGGGCCAGGTCCTCGATCGAATAGATGTCGTGGTGCGGCGGCGGGCTGATCAGCATGACGCCGGGCGTGGCGTGACGCAGCCGGGCGATCATCTCGGTGACCTTGAAGCCGGGCAGCTGGCCGCCCTCGCCGGGTTTGGCGCCCTGGGCGACCTTGATCTCCAGCTCGACGCACTGGTTGAGATATTCGGCGGTGACGCCGAACCGCCCCGAGGCCACCTGCTTGATGGCGCTGTTGGGATTGTCGCCGTTCGGCAGGGGCTTGTAGCGCGCCGAGTCCTCGCCGCCCTCGCCGGAGACCGACTTGGCCCCAATGCGGTTCATGGCGATGTTCAGCATGCCGTGGGCTTCAGGGCCCAGGGCGCCGAGGCTCATGCCGGGCGTGACGAAGCGCTTGCGGATCTCGTTGACGCTCTCGACGTCGTCGGTCGAGATCGGGTTGCGGTCCGAGCGCCAGTCCAAGAGGTCGCGCAGCTGGATCGGCTTTTGGGTGCGCAGGCCGTTGGACCAGCGGCGATAGAGCTCATAGTCGCCGGTGTCGCAGGCGCTTTGCAGGGTGTGGATCAGCCGCGCCTCGAAGGCGTGGGCCTCACCCGACTTGCGCAGCTTGTAGAGACCGCCGACCGGCAGGGTGACGGCGGCGCTGTCCCAGGCCTTGCGGTGCAGCTCGACGGCCTTGCTCTCGATGCCGGCCAGACCGATGCCCGAGATGCGCGAGGGCATGCCGGGGAAGAACTCGGCGGCCAGGGCCCGCGACAGGCCGACGGCTTCGAAATTGTGGCCGCCGCGATAGGACGAGATGACGCTGATGCCCATCTTGGAGATGATCTTCAGCAGGCCCGCCTCGATGGCGCCCTTGAAGTTCAGGCAGACGTCGCGCAGCGTCTTGTCGCCGATCAGGCCGCGCTCAAGGCGATCCTGGAAGGTCTCCTGGGCCAGATAGGCGTTGACCGCCGTGGCCCCCACGCCGACCAGCACCGCGAAATAGTGGGTGTCGAGGCACTCGGCCGAGCGGACGATGATCGAGACGTAGCTGCGCAGGCCCTTGCCCACCAGGTGGGCGTGAACGCCGCCGGTGGCCAGGATCATCGGCAGGGCGACGCGGTCCTGCTGGCTGGCCTCGTCGGTCAGCACGATGGCGCCGCAACCGCGCAGCACGGCGTCCTCGGCCTCGGCCCGGATGCGGTCGAGATTGGCGCGCAGGGCGTCGCCGGGACGCGCCTCGGGGGCGGGGAGGGGCATGGTGCAGTCGATGACCGCGACGTTCTTTTCACCCAGCAGTTCGTGGATGCGCACATACATGCCGGTGGTCAGGACCGGGCTCTGCAGCACATAGACGTCGGCCTGGGCCGCGTCCTGGGCCAGGATGTTGCCCAGGTTCTTGAACCGCGTCTTCAGGCTCATGACGTTGGTTTCCCGCAGCGGATCGATCGGCGGGTTGGTCACCTGGCTGAAGTTCTGGCGGAAGAAGTGGCTGAGCGGACGGTACTTCTCCGACAGCACGGCCAGGGGACTGTCATCGCCCATCGAGCCGATCGCTTCCTTGCCGTCCTCGACCATGGGGGCGAGGATCATCTCCAGGTCTTCAAGGCTGAAGCCGGCGGCGGCCTGGCGGCGGGTCAGCTCCTCGCGGCCATAGCTGCGCGGTTCGGGACCGGGCGCGATCTCCTTTTCGAGATCGACCATGTTGCCCAGCCATTCCGTATAGGGATGGCGGGTGGCCAGTTCGTCGATGATCTCGTCCTCGCCATAGAGGCGGCCTTCGGCCAGGTCGATGGCGATCATCCGGCCCGGCGCGATGGCCAGCTTGCGGGTGATGCGGCTCTCGGCGACGCCGCACATGCCCGCTTCCGAACCCATGATCACCAGGCCATCGTCGGTATAGGCCACGCGCAGCGGACGCAGGCCCGAGCGGTCCTTGCCGGCCACGACCCAGCGGCCGTCGGTGGCGCACAGGGCGGCCGGACCGTCCCACGGCTCCATCACGGCGTTGCAGTAGGAATAGAGCGCCTTGTGGGCGTCCTGCATGTGCTCGTTGGCGGCTTCGGGCACCAGCAGGGCCTTGGCCATCGGCGCGTCGCGGCCGGCGCGGACCAGCACCTCGAAGGGGTTGTCCAGGCTCGCGCTATCCGAACCGCCCGGCTGGATCACCGGCTTC